>JAUNCZ010000021.1:1739-48284 GCA_030526405.1 Lachnospiraceae bacterium
GAAGCAGACAGTAGAGCCCGAAGGGCGGGAATTGCGAATGAGAGGAGGCGGGCAGGAAAAGTTGCAGGTTGTATCCTTCTTACTATATAATAGAGGCTAAGAACACTCCGGAGACTCTTCCGGTGAAAGGATGACAAGGATATGACAAAGAAAGAGGAGTGGAATCGTTCCTATCATGGAGTGGGGATTAAACTGGAGCCCCAGGTGGTGCGAATCGCCAATGATTTCGTTCTGGATGTGCATCTGCAGGAGAATTCAAAAAACTGTATGCGCCTGGCCAGAGAAATCCGCAATGCCTATGAACTGGAATATCAGGAACAGCTGAGGATTTCGGAGCGCTCACTGGCAATTGAGATCTATGCCCACTATAAGATTCAGAAGCTCTCTGAGAAGGTGGAGCGGTATCTGGGAAGAACCCGACTCACCAGATGGCTCATCGGTCATACAGAGGTGATCGACTGTGGCTGCAGGGAGAAGGACAACAATCGATTTATCTGGGATACCCTCTGCGCTTTTACTGTGCTGGAGGACAGAATCCGCGGAAGAAGGGATAAGAATTAATATATGGAACAGACAAAAGAACTGGCAGGCGGACAAAGAATTGAGGAGGCGATCCTTCAGGTTCAGAAGGAGCCCTCTCAGGAGTCCCTTGCCCATGCACTTACTATCATAAGAAGAGAGATGAAAGCGGAAACCCATCTGATCGTGGCGGTGGACAGCATTCCCGGGGATGCGCAGATTTCTCTTCGCACTGTAACCACAGAGGACGGAAAACGCTGGTTTGCAGCATTTACCAGTTTTGAGGAGCAGCTGAAGGGCAGCAACCCGGTGATGTCGGCATTTACCGCACCCATTGCCCAGGTGTTTGATACAGCTCTGTCCACCGGTCTGGTGGAGGGCGTTATTGTAAACCCCTGGAATCGTACCATGCTGCTGGACAAGAATCTGATTCGAATCATTATTGGATAAAAAGGAGAATACACAATGCTGGAGATGCTTTTAATTACATACAGAGACCAGTTTGGGGTGGAATTCCCACTGGAAAAATGTGAGGGAATGTCTGAAATCGATGTGATTAATCTGGTGTACAACTGTCTGGACAGCAACAAACCCTTTGACGGCAACACAGAGGTGAAGGAGAATCGTTTCCCCTATGCACCGGGACTGAAATAAAAGGATGGTTTACTATGGAGAATATTGAAGCCTATCTGGAGGAGCTGATGGGAGAGTATCCCATCTGTGAGTATGCCTTCGGCACTGTTGATCAGATTCCCTTTTCCGATAAGGTGTTTATGATCTGTGAGACGGACTGTAAGCGATATGGCCATTGCTGGGCCTGTCCTCCAAATGCGGGAACTATTCAGGATAATATTGCAAGGATTGGAGGATACAGTCGTTTTCTTGTGTTTTCCACGGTGTGGGAGGTGTCCGATGCCTTCAACTTTGACGCCTGTCTCTTTGTGAGAAAGGAGCATGAGGCCCTGACAAGGGAATTCAGAGAGAAACTTCTGGCTCATTATGGATTAAAGAAGGAGTCCCTGGAAGAAAATGCTGCCCCCCCTATCTACTGTTTATCTGCAGGCTGCTCTGTCTGTGAGGAGTGTGCCTGTCCGGAAGAGCCCTGCCGTCACCCGGAGGACCGGCTTATGAGTATGGAAAGTCACGGGATCCTGATCATGAAGCTGGTGGAGGATCTGGGGCTTACCTATGCCTACGATGGAACCACGGTGGTGTATTTTTCCGCCATTCTGTTCTGAGTCGACTGCCTGCCTGGGATGCTGGTGATGAAGACGTGTTGTAACATATTTCATAGGGCTGTGGGGGGCAAAGATGCGTTGTAACGTATTCCACAGGGATGTTGGCGATGAAGACATGTTGTATTATATCGTACGAGGTATTTTGAATGAATAAGGAAGAACTGATCAGAAGGATAGATGAATACCCACCCTGCAATGAGCAGGAGGAGAGGGATCGAAAACAGATCCTGAGCTGGATCTGCAGCCGTGAGGATGCATTTTCAAGGGAGAATGAACTGGCCCACATGACGGCCTCTGCCTGGGTGGTGAACCGGGATCGCAGCAAAGTACTGATGGTATACCATAATATCTACAATTCCTGGTCCTGGCTGGGGGGACATGCAGATGGAGAAACGGACCTTCTCTCTGTGGCCATGCGGGAAGTGAAGGAGGAGGCGGGGATTACCCGACTTCAGCCTGTATCGGAGGACATTTTTTCTCTGGAAATCCTTACTGTGGATGGACATGAAAAGAAGGGACGTTATGTACCCTGCCATCTTCATATGAATGTGACCTATCTTCTGGAGGCGGATGACAGGGAAGGGGTGTCTGTGAAGGAGGATGAAAACAGCGGTGTGGGCTGGTTCAGCCCGGAGGATGCCCTGAGAGCCTCCACAGAACCCTGGTTCGTGGACAGGATCTATTCCAAACTGATCAGAAAGGTGGAATCATTATGAAAGTTTTGCTGGTGGAGGATAATGTCTATAAGGCAGTGGATTTTACAAAGGCTCTGAAGAGTCTTTTCCCAGATCATCTGGAGATCTGTGAGGCGGAAGACCGGGAAACAGCCCAGGAGTATCTGGAGAGGCAGAAGTTTGACCTGGTTCTGCTGGATATGTTCTTTCCGGATTGCAAGGGAGGCTACGAGGAGCCCTGGTGCGGCCTGAAGATACTGGATTATCTGAAGGAGAAGCCCTATCGGACTCCTGTGATCTGTACCTCCACGGTACGATGCTCTCTGATGGACTATCCGGATTGCATCGGTCAGGTGGTGTACGGGAAGGATGAGACAGATTTCCGACTGAAAGAGCTGGTGGACCAGATTCCCTATCTGTTCTGAACAGAGTAAAGCGGACATTCGCAATCCGCTTCGCTACTTGCTCATGAACCACTTGCGGAGACCTGGCGCGGGATTCTGGTCAGCTTTAGCTGACATCTTCCTGATCTATACAAAAGAGAGAGGCATCTATTGCAGGAAAACAATAGATGCCTCTCTCTTTTAATAGGGTCTTGCTTTCTGTTTATGCCAGCTGACGATGAGTCATTCTCTGGAGTACAACAGCTGCTGCGATTACAGCCAGTCCGATTACATCTGTAAGCAGACCTGGAACGATCAGCAGAAGTCCTCCGGCAATAAGTGCGATACGGATTACCGGATTCAGCTGTCCCATGAGATATCCGCCAAGGGCTGCGGATACACCGAAGATTCCGATGAAGGAGGTTACGGCGATCAGTACAACCTCAGCTGCTGTGGTATCGATCAGCAGAAGGGCAGGATTGAAGCAGAATACGTAAGGTACGATGAAAACAGCGATGGCAAGGCGGGATGCATTGAAGGCTGTTTTCATAGGATTCGCCTTGGCAATGGCGGATCCTGCGTAGGCTGCCAGAGCTACCGGTGGTGTGATATCTGCAACGATACCGAAGTAGAATACGAAGAAGTGTGCTGCAAGGGCAGGTACACCCATTCGGATCAGGATCGGAGCACAGGTAGCTGCCATGATACAGTAGTTTGCTGTGGTAGGTACACCCATTCCAAGGACGATACAGCACAGCATGGTCAGTACCAGAGCGATGATCAGATGACCATTTGCAATGGTGATAATGCCGTTGATCAGCTCATTTGCCAGACCGGTCATGGTGATGGAGCCGGCAATGATTCCTGCAACACCGCAGGCTGCAGCAACGGTGATGGTTCCTTTACCGCCTGCCTCCAGAGCATCGATGCATTTACTGAAGGAAATGCGGTGGTTCTTGTCAAATAAGGAAACAACAATGGCCAGTACAATGGCATAGCTTGCTGCCTTCTGCATGGTCATATAGTTTCCGGATACCCAGATTACCAGCATCACCAGTGGAAGCAGCAGATACAGCTTCTTGAACAGGTGACGGAATTTTGGCAGCTGCTCAGCAGGGATTCCGGACAGCTTCAGGCGTTTTGCCTCCAGATGAACGGAGATAAAGATACCTGCAAAGTACAGAACAGCCGGCAGGATGGCTCTTGAGAGGATTCCTGAGTAAGGAACACCGATAAAGTCTGCCATCAGGAAGGCTGCGGCACCCATGATCGGAGGCATGATCTGTCCTCCTGTGGAGGCTGCGGCCTCAACGGCTCCTGCGAATTCAGATTTGTAGCCTGTCTCCTTCATCATCGGGATGGTAACAGAACCGGTGGTAACGGTATTTCCAACAGAGGAGCCGGAAACCATTCCGCAAAGTGCGGAGGAGATAACGGCAACCTTTGCAGGACCGCCGGCATATTTACCGGCTGCACAGTTTGCAAGAGAGATAAAGAACTGGGAAATTCCTGTTCTCTCAAGAAATGCTCCAAAGATAATAAACACGATAATATATTTGGAACATACGTTTACCGGTGTGGAGAAGATACCCTCCTTTGTATAGAAGAGGTTTCTGATAAAATAGCGGACTCTTCCGAAGAAATCCGGGTTGGTAAGACCGATGGCCAGCGCGTAGATGATGAAAAATGCTGCCACGCAGAGGATCGGAATTCCTACGGAACGTCTGGTGAGCTCCAGCAGAACCAGAACAGCCACCACACCGATGACAATCTGGTAAGGTTTAAAGCGTGTACCCTGCTGGATGATGGAGTTCGCATTGAATGTAAAATACAGATAAGAGGCAGTTCCAGCCACCATCAGTACCACATCATACCAGGGCATATGGTTTGGTTTCATCTCTCCCTTTTTGGCAGGGTAGATCAGGAAGCCCATCAGCACGATCAGCGCCATGAAGGAGGTAAGTCGGATCTCCTCCAGGAAGGTTGCAAACAGAGTAACGTAGATACACCACAGGGAAAATGCTGCCATCAGAAGACGGATAGCCATCTTGTATTTTCCGGTCCAGATTCTCTGGTTGGACTCCCTGTCGTATTTTTTCATGATTGAGTCGATTTCAGCCTGGGAAGCAGCCTGATTCACAGTGTTTTCATTGTTCATCTTCAGTTCTCCTCCTCAAGTGTGTCAACGGTGATGCCGTGTTCAGCGTAATATCTTGCTGCTCCTGCATGGAATGGTGCTGCCATTCCCTCGGTGGCATTTTCAAGATTCAGCTCATTTCCCTTTGCGTTCTCTGCAGCGATCTCCTCTGCATGGTCAAAGATAGCAGCTGTCATATTGTAAACAGTGTCCTCGTCCAGGGCAGCAGATACCACAACAGTGGCTTTTACAGTGATGGTATCCACCGGATCATCCTGTCCAGGATAGGTTCCGGCAGGAATCTGCAGGGGAGCGTAGTATGGGCAGGATGCAAGGATTGTGTCTCGCAGTTCATCCTGAATATTCACCAGGTATACACCGTTTGTAGTGGCCAGCTCTGTGATGGCTGTGGTGGGGGCACCTGCCACAATGAAGGCTGCCTGGATCTTTCCGTCCTTCAGGGCCTCCTTGGAGCCCTCGAAGCTCTGGTACTGAGGTTTGATATCATCCAGTGTCAGGCCGGCTCCTGTGAGTACGTCGATGGCGTTGAAGTATACGCCGGAGCCTGCCTCACCGATGGAGACACTTTTTCCTTTCAGATCCTCCACGCTGGTGATGTTTTCATCCATGGTGATGAGCTGTACTGTCTCTGCATAGAGACCGCCCAGAACACGGAAATCATGGGTAGGGCCGTCCTTTTCAAAGGATTTTGTTCCCTCCCAGGCGTATGCCATTACATCAGACTGGGTAAAGCCCAGCTGGAAATCTCCATCCTGTACGGACTGGATATTCACCTTAGAACCTCCTGTGGATACTGCGGTAACCTTTACATCGGCATAATTGTGGATATACTGACCGATGATTCCGCCGTAGGCATAGTAGGTGCCGGCTGTTCCTCCGGTTCCAAACATCATTCGTTCTCTGGATCCACAGCCTGTGAGCAGACTTCCGGTGAGAAGCACAGATGCCAGAACAGCGGCGATGCGTCTTGTTTTTCTCATAATTGTCCTCCTTCTTTTGGATTTTTCATCTGGATTCATTTCAGTGGATGCCTGGGGAGGCATGAAGCGGGATTCTGGTCAGCTTTCGCTGACACCGTTCTGTCAGAATCGCTGCCCATCCCTCCTGGAGCATTTTATTCCAGATGTGATGTAAAATACGGAAACGCACTCTGCCCTCTACTATATAGGAAATATTGTCGGAGGGCAAGAAAACTTGACAAAAGTGAGGGTTTCTTCTTGTGATTTTTGCCCGGAATCAGTAAACTGATAGGGAAATAACTGAAAAATGACAGAGAAAGGGAAAAACTATGTTAGGTACAATTGTAAACACAGGCACGATCCTGGTGGGCAGTATCACCGGCAGTGTCATCAGAAAGGGAATTAAGGAGGAGTATAAAGAGGTTCTCTTTAATGCCATGGGACTGGCGGCAGCGGGACTGGGAATCCGGTCGGTGGTGGTGAATATGGGGAACAGCAACTACCCTGTTCTCTTTATTGTGGCGCTGGCTCTTGGCAGTCTCATCGGCGAGATGCTGGATATCGATGGAGCATTTCAGAGGCTGGTGGCAAGATTTTCCGGAAAGGGACGGCTGGGAGAGGGCCTGTCCACAGGTATTCTTCTGTACTGTATCGGTACCCTGTCCATTCTGGGCCCCATCAACAGTGCACTGTACGGTGACCACACCTATCTGTTCACCAATGCCACACTGGATCTTGTTACCTCCACGGTGCTGGCCTCTGCCTATGGAATAGGAATGACCCTGGCAGCGGGAGTGCTGTTTTTGTGGCAGGGTGGTATCTATATGCTGGCATCATTTCTTGGGGATTTTATGAGCGCTGATCTGATGACGGAAATATCAGTGGTGGGCGGCTTTCTGATTGCCAGCTCAGGAATCTCCATCCTTGGTATCAAGAAATTCAAAACCCTGAATATGCTGCCCTGTCTTCTGGTGCCGGTGCTGTTTTTTGTGATCAGAGGACTTTTCTGAAACAGGAAAATGCTGCCAGGTGTAAGGGGTGGATTTTCTGTGGGAAACCGGCCATCCGGCGGACAGATTACTGCTTTACAGGAATAAAGGAAACCGCTACAATATAGGAAGAAAATGGAGTAAAGAGAGGGTGCTTTGCACATGAGATATCATGTGAGATTATCAAGACAGATGAGGAGGCTGCAGATTGCTCTGATGGCCTGTGTGCTGACTGCAGGCTTTGCAGGGGCTGTCTATGGGATTCTGGCAGCGAATACGGGAATTTGGAAATTGTGGGAGCCCGCTGGCTATGTGTTTGCTGCAGCGGCACTTCTGATTTCCCTTTTGATCGCCTGGAACGGGTATTGTGAGATTACAACCAGAGTGATCGTATATCCGGGACGGAAGATCATTGTTCACAAGGGACGATCTGTGAAGGTATACAGGTTTGAACAACTGAAAAAACCGAAGCCGGCAAAAAGAAATCCACGACTCAGGGAGGACCAGGGGGACAGGGAAGATTCTGATGATAAGTATGGACTGTCCATGGTTCTGAGGCTGAAAAACGGGAAGGAGATTGTGAAGCTTTCCACTTCCTATAAATATGTAAGAAGACTTGAGGAGGATCTCTGCAAATACCTGTGACAGGTCAGCGGAGTGACAGGAAAGAGGGGGAATGACCATGACCAGAAGAGAAAGAGAAGTGACAGATCCGGCAGAGATCAAAAAGATGCTGGATCAGTGCATGGTGGTGCATATCGGATTGGTGGATGATGGAATGCCTTATATTGTGCCCATGAATTACGGTTATGAGTTTATTGATGATCAGCTGGTGATCTATGTACATGGTGCACGCAAGGGATATAAGACAGACATTATCATGAAAAATCCGGTGTGCTGCTTTGAGATGGAGTGCAATGTCCAGCCCTTTGAGGGAAGACTGCCCTGTCAGTATGGAACTGTGTATGAATCCATTATGGGCAGAGGCATGATTGAGATTCTGGAGGATCCGGAGGAGAAGATCCATGCCATGACTGTTCTGATGAAGACCCAGAGTGGAAAGGATTTTACATTCAACGAGAAACTGGTGAGCATTGTCAGTGTGATGCGGATCCGAGTGTCAGAATATTCTGCAAAGAGAAGACCTCTTCCTGTCGCCAAGGCTGTGGAGGTAAAGCATTGAGGGAAAGAAAAAAGGGCGTTGACAGCGATCTGGCTGTCAGCGTCCTTTCTTTAACTCTGTTTGTTTGTCCAGGTGCAGTTTCCGGAACTGCAGAGGGGTGATCCTGAAAGCTCGGGAAAAGCTCTGGGTAAAATGACTCTGATGGGAGAACCCGCAGCGGTCGGCAATCTCGGAAATGGACAGAGAGGTATCTGCCAGCAGAGTCTGGGACTGGCTCAGCCGATAGCTCATGATAAAACCCGCAGGAGTGTCCTCTGTAAATTTCTGAAACAGCTGAAAACAGGTATTTCTTGAGATAGATGCCGCTTTGCACAGGTCCTCTATGGAGATCTTCTGATGATAATTACGGAGAATATAATCCATCAGGAGACGGAGGGTTTCTGCGGTACGACCGTCCACATTTTTCGTTTTCAGATACTTATAATGCTGAAGGTTGCAGAGATACTGAAGAATCTCATAGCATTTTGCAGCCAGAAGCAGTTCATAGGCCGCTGTTTTTGCTGTAATAATACAATGAATCTCCACAAAGGTCTGGTACAGAGGCTGATACAGGGATGAAGAAGGGGGGATGTGGACAAAATCCGGTTTGAAACAGTGAAAGACCGGATTAAGAAAACGCTCCGTCATGTTTTTGGTTGCGAAGAAGAGAGACTCAGATAAAAGTCCCACATAATACACGCATTCTTCTGTATCTGCAGTCTGAAAAAAATGCAGACAGCCGGGATCGATGATAAAGATATCCTTGGCCCGAACCAGACTTTTGCATCCGTTTACAGTGACATACATGGATCCCCTGTCCATGAACAGTATCTCCAGATCGCTGTTCCAGTGTGAGGGAGTACGCCCCTGGGGCTGGAGTGTCAGGTCCTCCTTTGCAGAATACAGAGGAAGAGACCCCACATTATATACGTTATGAAAGGAATAGTCCTGGTTTATTTTCATGTTCTTCCTGAGACCTCCTCTGATTGTTCAGAAGTCTGCACACACTGGTGCATTCTGACGTGTTTTTCTATGACCTGGGTCAGCTTTATCGACGTTTTTTGATGTCTGTAAATCCATCCGCCTGTTTATGGCGATAGTAAACAATTGCCCATTTGCATCATATTAGTATTGAATGGAAAAAAAAGCAAGAAAGGAAAGCAGAAAAGAATGGCAATTTTTGAGTTTTGAGTAAATATGCTAATTTTCTGATGGATTTGACGTGAATTTTCTATTGGTTTTATTTTCAGAATCAGCAAGAAAGAATTGATTTTCTTATTTAAAATGTATATATTGTAGATAGAAATCGGCTCAAGGGGTAACTTTGTGCCGTTTTGAACTTAGAAGTTTATTAAACATACCAGAAAACTGGTTAGGAAAGGAATACTTTTATGGGTAAATCACATTCAGCATCGTATGCAGCTGCCGGCGTTAACATTGAGGCTGGTTACGAAGGCGTACGTCTTATGAAAAAACACGTGGCAAGAACCATGATTCCTGGTGTTGTATCTGACATCGGTGGATTCGGAGGTCTGTTCACACCGGATGTTGCAGGCATGGAGACACCAACTCTTGTTATGGGAACTGACGGAGTAGGAACAAAACAGAGAATTGCACAGCTGATGGATAAACATGACACAGTGGGAATTGACTGTGTTGCTATGTGCGTAAATGATATTGTTTGCTGCGGTGCAAAACCAATCGCATTCCTGGATTATATTGCAATCGGAAAAAATGATCCTGAGAAGGTTGCTACACTGGTATCCGGTGTTGCAGAGGGCTGTGTACAGTCTGGCTGCGCCCTCATCGGAGGCGAGACAGCTGAGCATCCTGGAACCATGGCTGCTGACGACTATGATCTGGCTGGATTTGCAGTTGGTATCGTTGACAAGGCAAAGGTTCTGGATCAGAACAAAATGAAGGCAGGAGATGTTGTTCTTGCTCTGCCTTCCAGCGGAATCCATTCCAATGGATATTCCCTTGTTCGTAAGGTATTTGATGTTGAGAGCGCAGATCTTAACAAATACTATGATGAGCTGGGACAGACACTGGGAGAGGCTCTGCTTACCCCAACTGTAATTTATGTAAAACCTGTTCTGGCAGCAATCGAGGCTGCTGAGGTACACGGTGTAAGCCATATTACAGGCGGTGGCTTCTACGAGAACATTCCTCGTTGTATCCCAGACGGATTATGTGCAAAAATTAATAAAGCGGATATTAAGGTGCTTCCAATCTTTGACCTTCTTCAGAGAGAGGGAAATATTCCTGAGAGAGATATGTACAATACCTACAACATGGGTGTTGGAATGGCTCTGATCGTAAGCTCTGATACAGCAGATAAGGCTATCGCTGCTCTGGCAGCAGAGGGCTGCAATGCATATCAGATCGGTGTGATCACAGAGGGACCTGATAAAGTAACCGTTGAGTAAAATAGGTTTGAGTCGGGACGGCGTATGCCGCCCTGACTTCTTCTATTAATAGATAGAAGAGGGAATTCTGAGTATTTCCAATATATCTGCAATACAGGAGGGAAAATAATGGTACGACGTATTTACGTTGAAAAGAAAGAGGGGCTTCGTCTTGAAGCAGCAGGACTGCTGAACGAGTTAAGAACAGTTCTGGGAATCACATCCCTTGAGGGACTTCGTCTTGTGAAACGTTACGATGTTGAGGGCCTTGAGGAGGATGTATTTGAGAGAGCAGTTCAGACTGTATTCTCTGAGCCTCAGGTAGATGACATCTACAGAGAGTGTCCTGCAGGAGAGTTTCAGATGTTTGCAGTAGAGTCTCTTCCAGGTCAGTTTGATCAGAGAGCAGATTCTGCAAGCCAGTGTATCCAGCTGATGACTCAGAGCGAGCGTCCTCTGGTCCGTACTGCAAAGGTATATCTTCTTTTCGGAGCAGTAACTCCGGAGGAAGTTGAGAAAATCAAAAAATACGTAATCAACCCTGTTGAGGCTCGCGAGGCTGGCCTTGAGGAGGTTGAGACTCTTCATATGGAATATGATGTTCCTACAATGGTTGAGACAGTTGAGGGATTCATCGGAATGGACGAGGCAGCTCTGGCAGAGCTTCTGGATCGTCTTGGTCTTGCAATGGATCTGGATGACCTGAAATTCCTGCAGGCATATTTCCGTGATGATGAGCACAGAGATCCTACCATCACAGAGATCCGTGTAGTAGATACCTACTGGTCTGATCACTGCCGTCATACCACATTCTCCACACATCTGGACAATATCACTATCCATGATGCTGAGATCCAGGCTGCATACGATCGTTACCTGGCACACCGTATCGAGGTTTACGGTGAGGAGAAAGCATCCAAACGTCCTCAGACTCTGATGGATATTGCTACCATCGGTGCTAAAACACTGAAAAAACGCGGTCTGCTTCCTGAGCTGGACGAGAGTGAGGAGATCAATGCCTGCTCCATCCATGTAACTGCAGAGGTGGACGGAGAAGAGCAGGATTGGCTGCTGATGTTCAAGAATGAGACTCACAACCATCCTACAGAGATCGAGCCATTCGGTGGCGCTGCTACCTGTATCGGTGGATGTATCCGTGATCCGCTTTCAGGACGTGCTTATGTACACCAGGCAATGCGTGTAACAGGTGGCGGAGACCCACGAGTTGCTCTCAAAGATACATTATCCGGAAAACTTCCTCAGCGTAAGCTGGCTCAGACAGCAGCTGCAGGATATTCTTCCTACGGAAACCAGATCGGTCTTGCAACAGGACATGTAGCTGAGATCTATCATGACGGATATATTGCAAAACGTATGGAGTGTGGTGCTGTAGTTGGTGCTGCTCCTGCATACAATGTTCGTCGTGAGCGTCCGGCAGCCGGTGATATCATCGTTCTTCTGGGTGGACGTACAGGACGTGACGGAATTGGTGGTGCTACAGGTTCCTCCAAGAGCCACAACCTGAAATCCCTTACAACAATGGCTTCTGAGGTTCAGAAGGGTAACGCTCCAGAGGAGAGAAAGATCCAGAGACTGTTCCGCAACAGCGAGGTTACACGTCTCATCAAACGCTGCAACGACTTCGGTGCAGGCGGTGTTTCTGTAGCAATCGGTGAGCTGGCAGATGGTCTGAAGATCAACCTGGATGCAGTTCGCAAAAAATATGATGGTCTTGATGGAACTGAGATCGCAATCTCTGAGTCCCAGGAGCGTATGGCTGTGGTAGTTGCTCCGGAGGATGTGGATAAATTCATCGCAGAGGCAGAGAAAGAGAACCTTGAGGCATATGTTGTTGCTGTTGTTACAGAGGAAGCTCGCATGGTAATGGAGTGGAACGGTGTGACAATCGCTAACCTGAGCCGTGATTTCCTGAACACCAACGGTGCTGTAAAACATGCAGACGTTGCTGTTGCAGAGAAGGACAGAAGCTCTTTCAAAGCTGCTAAAGGTGCATCCCTTCGTGAGATCGCAGGAAGTCTGAAATCTGCTTCCCGCCGTGGTCTTACAGAGAGATTCGACGGAACCATCGGTGCAGGCTCTGTTCTGATGCCATTCGGTGGAAAGACACAGCGTACACCTGCACAGGCAATGGCTGCTCTGTTCCCTGTAATGCCTGAGCAGAATACAGATCAGGCCAGCGTAATGTCCTGGGCATGTGATCCTGAGCAGACAACTGCAGATCCATACACAGGTGCTTACAACACAGTTTACACCTCCATGGCTAAGATCGTAGCCGGTGGTGCTGATTATAAGAAAGCATACCTTACCTTCCAGGAGTTCTTTGAGAAACTTCGCCTTGAGGCTGATCGCTGGGGCAAACCATTCTCCGCACTTCTGGGTGCGCTGGATGCACAGGTTGAGCTGGGTGCAGCTGCAATCGGTGGTAAGGATTCCATGTCCGGTTCCTTCCTGGATCTGGATGTACCTCCAACACTGATCTCCTTTGCTATTGCTCCGCTGAAAGCACAGGAAGTACTTTCTCCTGAGTTCAAGGCTGCAGGAAATCCTGTATACCTGTTTGCAGGAGAGACAGCAGATGAGAAGAAGGCTGCATGGGAGAAATTCTATGAGCTTCACATGGCTGGAAAGGTAAATGCTGCATGGGCAATCGAGAATGGTATTGCTGAGGCAGTTATGAATATGTCCTTCGGTAACATGATCGGCTTCAAGGCTGAGGCTGAGATGGCATGGGATGCTATCTGCCCAGGCGGAATCATCGCAGAGCTGACAGAGGATGTTGAGGGTGCTGTTAAAGTTGGTTCTACCACTGCAGAGCAGATGGTGGTTCTGGGAGATGACAGTGCTTCCATCGAAGAGCTTCTGGCACTGAACGAGGCTGTTCTTGAGGGTGTATATCCAAACAGAACAAAAACAGATGAGACTGCTGTTCCTGTACTGGAGACAAAGACTGAGTCTTATCCTGCACCTGCAATCGCTGTTGCAAGACCTAAGGTTGTAATCCCGGTATTCCCTGGAACAAACTGCGAGTATGACAGTGCACGTGCGGTAGAGAAAGCAGGACTTGAGCCTGAGATCATCGTTGTAAACAACCAGTCTGCACAGGGCGTTGCTGATTCTGTAAGTCGCTTTGCAGCACAGGTCAGAGAGAGCCAGATCATCTTCGTACCGGGTGGATTCTCCGGCGGTGATGAGCCAGACGGTTCCGGTAAATTCATCACAGCATTCTTCCGTAACCCAGAGGTAAAAGAGGCTACCATGGATCTTCTGAAACAGCGTGATGGTCTGATGCTGGGTATCTGTAACGGATTCCAGGCTCTGATCAAGCTGGGGCTTGTTCCATATGGTGAGATCATCGATACAGATGATACCTGCCCAACACTGAGCTACAACGTGATCGGACGTCACCAGTCCAAGATCGTTCATACTCGTGTTGCTTCCACAAAATCTCCATGGCTGTCCAGGGTTCAGACCGGAGACATCATCTCTGTTCCGATCTCCCATGGTGAGGGACGCTTCCTCTGTGATCAGGCACTGCTTCAGAAGCTGGCTGAGAACGGACAGATCGCTACACAGTACGTTGATCTGAATGGAGTTCCAACTATGGATGTGGACTTCAACCCTAACGGATCCTACTGGGCAATCGAGGGTATCACTTCTCCGGACGGACGTGTTCTTGGTAAGATGGGACACTCTGAGCGTATCGGTGAGGAGCTGTACCGCAACGTTCCTGGTAATTACGATATGCACCTGTTTGAGGCTGCTAAGGATTACTTCAGTGTTAAGTAAGAAATAATGATATTTCCGGTTCACCCATCCACTGTCCGGTCCAGGCCTGTGTTTGCACAGTGGCGCATGCAGGACAGTGGATGCAGGGTGCACCTTAATAGAACAGATAAATAAACATACAATAAGTGAGGTAAAGACGAATGGCATTTTATTATTCAGAACCATCCCGTACATTCAGCGAGTATCTTCTTGTACCGGGATATTCTTCTGCAGACTGTATCCCAGCGAATGTTTCTCTGAAAACACCGGTTGTAAAATACAGAAAAGGTCAGGAGGAGTGTCCTCTTACAATGAACATCCCTATGGTATCTGCAGTTATGCAGGCCGTATCCGGTGAGAAGATGGGTGTTGCCCTTGCAAAAGAGGGTGGAATTGCTTTCATCTACGTGAACCAGCCAATCGATGAGCAGGCTGAGATGGTTCGCCGTGTAAAAGCTGCTAAAGCTGGCTTTGTTGTAAGTGACTCTAACCTTTGTGCAGATGACACTCTGGCAGATGTTCTGGAGAAAAAAGAAGAGTCCGGTCATTCTACCATGGCTGTTACAGATGACGGAACCGGTACAGGAAAACTGCTGGGTATCGTTACAAGCCGTGATTACCGTGTAACACGTATGGATCCTTCCACAAAGGTAAGCGAGTTCATGACTCCACTGGAGAAACTGATCACAGCTCCTGAAGGAATCACTCTGAAAGAGGCAAACAACATCATCTGGGATAACAAGCTGAACTCTCTTCCTATCGTAGATGAGAATGGACATATGGTTGCTTTCGTTTTCCGTAAAGATTACGATCTTCATAAGAGCAATCCAATGTCTCTGATGGATTCTCAGAAACGTTACGTTGTAGGTGCTGGTATCAATACCCGTGACTATGCAGAGCGTGTTCCTGCTCTGGTGGAGGCTGGTGCTGATGTTCTGGTTATCGACTCTTCTGAGGGATATACTGAGTGGCAGGCAATTACACTGAAATGGATCCGTGATCACTACGGTGACAGTGTAAAAGTTGGTGCAGGAAACGTTGTAGACGGAGAGGGATTCCGTTTCCTGGCTGATGCAGGTGCTGACTTTGTTAAGATCGGTATCGGTGGTGGTTCCATCTGTATCACCCGTGAGACAAAGGGTATCGGACGCGGACAGGCTACAGCAGTTATTGATGTAGCAGCTGAGCGTGACAAATACTTCCAGGAGACAGGTGTTTATGTTCCGATCTGTTCCGATGGTGGTATCGTTCAGGATTACCATATGACTCTGGCTCTGGCTATGGGATCTGATTTCTGTATGCTGGGACGCTACTTCTCAAGATTTGATGAGTCTCCAACAAACAAGATCTTCATCAACGGAAGCTATGTAAAAGAGTACTGGGGCGAGGGAAGTGCCCGTGCTAAAAACTGGCAGAGATACGATATGGGCGGAAAGAAGAAATTAAGCTTCGTAGAGGGTGTTGATTCCTACGTTCCATATGCAGGTGCTCTGGCTGACGGTGTTGAGGCTACTCTGTCCAAGATCCGTTCCGGAATGTGCAACTGTGGTGCAATGAACCTGGAGGAGCTTCGCGATAAGGCTAAGATCACTCTTGTTTCTTCTGTATCCATCGTTGAGGGTGGTGCTCACGACGTTATCCTGAAGGACAAACAGGCTGAGTAATTTCCTCAGATGAAAGATATCATGCGTACGCTCTGATGTATTCCATGGGTGGTCCTCTATGGTCCGGTCTGGGATATCAGGTCTGATAGTCTGAAAGAAATAATAATACAAATACGATAAATAAAAGAAACCGGCAGATCATCTGCCGGTTTCTTTTATTTGGATTCGCAAATTAACGGATCAATCGGATATAGTGGTAATGTACTAAAGTGGTAAAGGATTTTTGTTTTAAATTACTAAAGTATATAATGAAAACTACGAAAAACCCAGGGATTTGTTGGAAAAAACAGCATATTATCTGAAAATGTAAAGGGCTTTTTCAATAAAATTGTGTTATATTACAAATGGGTATTGGAAACCAGATTTTTTTGTGATATACTGACACCCTAGTAAACTAGGAGGTGTTCTGTTATGAACAATAATGAATTCAAGCCTTATGTTCCGGCTGAAAAGATCACACCGGAAATTACGGCTACGTCCATTATTATGGGTATCATCCTTGCAGTCGTTTTTGGTGCTGCAAACGCATACCTTGGACTTCGTGTAGGAATGACCGTATCTGCGTCTATTCCTGCGGCAGTTATTTCCATGGCTGTCATTCGTGTAATCATGAAAAAAGACTCAATCCTTGAGAGCAATATGGTTCAGACCGTAGGTTCAGCAGGAGAGTCCCTGGCTGCAGGTGCAATCTTCACCCTGCCTGCTCTTTTCCTGTGGGCAAAAGAGGGTGTTATGGAGCAGCCAAGCCTTCTTGAGATCTCCATCATCGCTCTTTGCGGTGGACTTCTTGGTGTTCTCTTCATGGTGCCACTGAGAAACGCTCTGATCGTAAAAGAGCATGGTACTCTTCCTTATCCGGAGGGAACAGCCTGTGCTGAGGTTCTTCTGGCTGGAGAAGAGGGTGGTGCATCCGCAAAATCTGTATTTGCAGGTATGGGATTCGCAGCACTGTTCAAAATGCTGGTGGATGGATGTGGTGTTGCTGCCGGAGTAGTAACTGCTCCTGTAAAAGCTCTGAAAACTGAGCTGTCTGCAGAGGTATATCCTGCACTGATCGGTGTTGGTTATATCTGTGGCCCACGTATCTCATCCTTCATGTTTGCCGGTGGTCTCATCGGATGGTTTGTTCTGATCCCTGCCATCGTTACCTTTGGTGCAAACATCATCATGTATCCGGCAGACGTTACAATCGCCGAGCTGTATGCCAACGGTGGAGCATCTGCAATCTGGAGCAGCTATATCCGTTACATCGGTGCCGGTGCCGTTGCTGCCGGTGGTATCATCAGTCTGATCAAGACTCTTCCTCTGATCATCCGCACCTTTGCAGATGCTGTTAAGGGTCTTAAAGGAAGCTCTTCAGCAGGAAATCTTCGTACAGAGCAGGATCTTGATATGAAGGTAATCGGAATCGGTATCCTTGCAATGGTTCTGATTCTGTGGCTGGTACCTGCAGTACCTGTATCTCTGCTGGGTGCTCTTGTTATCGTTGTATTTGGTTTCTTCTTCGCTACAGTATCCTCCCGTATGGTAGGTCTTGTAGGAAGCTCCAATAACCCTGTTTCAGGAATGGCAATTGCGACTCTTCTGATCGCAACAGCTCTTCTGAAGGCAACAGGAAGCGTTGGTTCTGCAGGAATGCAGGGTGCCATCGCTATCGGTTCCATCATCTGTATCGTAGCTGCTATGGCTGGAGATACATCTCAGGACCTGAAAACAGGTTACATTCTTGGTGCAACACCTAAGAAACAGCAGATGGGTGAGGTAATCGGTACAATCGCAGCTGCTCTGGCAATCGGTCTGGTACTGATCCTTCTTGATACTGCATGGGGATTCGGAACATCTGCTATCCCTGCACCACAGGCAACTCTGATGAAGATGATCGTTGAGGGTGTTATGAACGGCAACCTGCCTTGGACACTGGTATTCATCGGTGCATTCATCTCCATCTCCTTCGAGATCGTTGGAATCTCTGCTCTGCCTGTAGCAATCGGTCTCTACCTGCCACTGGAGCTGAGCTCCACAATCATGATCGGTGGACTGGTTCGTCTCGTATTTGATAAAGTAAGCGAGAGAAAAGGAAATAAAGAGAAGAATGCTGATGCTGGAAGCGGAATCCTGTTCTGCTCCGGTATGATCGCAGGAGAGGGTCTTGTTGGTATCCTTCTTGCAGTATTCGCAGTATTCGGAATTGACGGAAAACTGAATCTTTCCAATATCGTAAATACAGGACAGATCGGTGGAACAGTACTTCTTGTACTGATGGTTGCTCTGACCTGGATATACGCAAACAAAAAATCCAAATAATCGTTGAGGAATCCTATGGCTAAAAAGAAAGCGGCAGTTTCTGCCAACTATCTTGATTTTGTTCCGGTGCATAATCCGGAATATGAATATAAGATTGATGAGGAGGGCCGTGTAACGATCCTTCAGGAAAACAAAGGTTTATTTAACAAGATCGCTCAGATGTTTTTCAAGAAACCTCGGATTTCCAATATCCATCTGGACGAGATGGGAAATTTCCTGTGGCCGCTGATGGATGGAAAGAGATCCATTATGGATCTTTCAGTACTGGTGAAGGAGGAGTTTGGTGAGAAAGCCGAGCCTCTGTACAACAGACTGGTCCAGTATGTGAAAACACTGGAAGCGTATGGATTTATCTCAGTGGAGAAGACTCCCACCTCAATAGGCGGTGAGCATTGACAAATTAGTCTCCGCAAGCGTCGACTTGAATAAATTGAACAAATGAAATAGAAGGGGCTGTCGCACTAAGACAGCCCCTTCCCAAATCGAGAGATATCTGATGTGAAACATTGGACGTCTCTCTTTTTTATATACATGCCAGCTGGTGATGACTATGACGTCAGACATGCTTCGTTTGCTACTCGGTCCGCGCGCCTATTATGCGCCCTACGCGCTAATACTCGCCCTTGCGGGCTCAGACAGTGCACTTCGGGCGCAAGCTAGCGCGTTCCCTCCTTACGCAAGCCTTGCAATCGTCTGCCTTACATAGTCACCACCAGCTGGCATGATTTACGTTTTTGAGACTTCTTTTTGTTTTTTATCAGATATAGTTCGATTTCCGCCACGCCCGATGCCGGGGCAAGTTGTGCTAGTCTCTACTTTTTTGCTTTTTTTGCACACAACAAAAGCCAGACTCCGAAGAACCTGGCTTAAGTGGTATATTTTTAACTGTTTATGAATAATAGATACAAAAACCTTTCTGCAAAAAGAGTCACCAGGAGACCTGGTATTTCAGGGCATCCGGGGGTGACGGGGATACAAAAAAGGAGGATGTAAAAAGAATGCCCCAGGAGACAGATGCAGGATTCATTGCTGGCGAGCTTAGAGATTCTCAGCGAGAGGAAAGAAAACCAAGGGAGAAAAGCTGTTATCAAAAACAGCTTTTCAGCGAACTGAGACGAGTTTTCATCAGGAAAACTCGTTGAATTGAGCGGTACCCGAAGGTTAGCTTTCATCGAGTGTGAAGAATCTCAAGCAAGCCAGTAGAATCCCCAGCTGCTCCTGGGGCATTATACTTTTACAGCATTCCCATTGTTTCAGGGATTATTTCTCTTTGGGGAGAACAATATTCAGCACAATAGCCACCAGCGCTGCCGGAACAATTCCGGAGCCACCGAAGATCAGCTGTACTGTTGCAGGTGTATTGGCAAGAATACCGGAGTTTGCACCCATACCATAGCCAACACCAAGGGCTACGGAAACGATGGAAAGATTTCTTCCTGTAAGAGGAGTCTTTGTGATCAGCTGGATTCCGCTTACAACGATGGAAGAGAACATCATTACGGCAGCTCCTCCAAGAACAGCCTGAGGCATGATGGAAACGAGAGCTCCCAGTTTAGGGCAGAGACCACAGAGAATCAGGAAGATTGCTCCTGTAGCCAGTGCAAAACGGTTTACAACCTTTGTCATTGCCACAAGACCTACGTTCTGGCTGAAGGAGGTGTTTGGAAGAACACCAAACAGGGCTGCGAAGGAGGATCCGACACCGTCACAGATTACTCCGCCGGACAGCTCCTTATCAGTAGCCTCACGTCCGAGACCACCCTCCATAACACCGGAGATATCGCCTACAGTCTCCACGGCAGTAACCACGAACATGATGATTACAGGAATGATGGCACGTACATCAAAGACTGGTTTTACAGGCATCAGTTTTGGAATCTCAAACCATGGTGCATTGGCAACCTTGCTCCAGTTCAGCACCCATGCCTTTGTATACTCAGCACCTTCAGCATCGATTCCTGTGGTTGGAAGAACCAGTCCCATGATGATGGCTGCAATGTATCCACAGATGATTCCCAGCAGAATGGCAGAGGAGCTTGTGAAGCCCTTTGTGAAGTGCTTGAAGATCAGGATCATAACAAGAACAAATACTGCCAGAAGCAGGTTCTCCATGGAACCGAAATCAGCAGCCTTGTTTCCACCACCGAAAGAATTGATACCTACGGAGATCAGGCTGAGACCGATGGAAAGTACAACTGTACCGGTTACAACGGATGGGAAGAATTTTCTCAGTGGTTTCAGGAAGAAACCGAGAACACCCTCAAAGAGTCCACCGATGATGGAGGCTCCCATAATGGCACCGTAGGCAAGAACACCGCCGCCCATGGTGGCTGCAACACTGTTGAATACTCCGATGAAACCGGAGGAGGTTCCCATGATGATAGGGACTCTTCCGCCCACAGGTCCAATGGAGAACAGCTGTACAAGGGTAACGATTCCGGCAATCAGCATGGCGTTCTGGAGAAGAGCAAGCTGCAGGTCAGCAAATTCGCCGCCGGCAATGCCGCAGGCACCGGTGATGATCAGAAGCGGTGTCAGGTTTCCAACGAACATGGCAAGAACATGCTGCAGACCAAGTGGAATGGCCTGGGCCAGCGGAATTCTGCCGTCCAGCTGAAATGCCTCTTTGGGCAGTTCAAAAGTTTTTTTCATAATATAAAAGTTCCTTTCATAAAACTGGCTTCGGATGAAAAACATCAGAAGCCTTAATTTGCGCGAGCAACGAGCCAAAGTCCGTGCTTGCACGAAACTGTGGCGACTGCCGCAATAACTTGAGAAACTCTAAGTGTTTCTCAAGTTACGTTAGTAATGTACTGGAAAAACAGCAATTAGTCAATAAGGGACATAGCTATTTTTTCCGGGGTGATGGGCAGCTCCTGATGCCATACACCTGTAGCTCGATAGATGGCATGGGCAATGGCAGGACCAGGAGTATTGATTACAATCTCTCCGATGGATTTTGCACCGAAGGGGCCTGTAGGCTCATAGCTGTGCTCGAATTCGATTTTCAGATTTCCCATATCCAGACGGGTAGGGATTCTGTACTGCATCAGAGAATTCTCCGCCAGTTTGCCATCCTGGCTGAAGGTGACATTTTCGAAGAGTGTATGGCCGATACCCTGAACAATACCGCCCTCTGCCTGAATAGTGGCCAGAGCAGGGTTGATAGGGATACCACAGTCCACAACAGCCATGTAATCCAGAACGGTAACCTGGCCGGTGAATTTATCCAGCTCAATCTCCACCATGCCCACCATGTAAGGAGGAGGAGATACAGTGGAGGTATGCTTTGCGGTGGCCTCAGCGGAATACAGATCAAAGACCTGGCTCTTATAGGCAATATCCTCACGGCTGACAGTTTCCTCAGTGATAATGTTTCGTACCACACCATTCTCATATACCATCTCAGAAGCGTCGCATTTCAGGATTTCTGCTGCAATCTGACACAGCTCCTTTTTCAGCTTCTCGCAGGCCTTCACCACAGCCTGTCCTGTAATGTAGGTGGTGGAGGAAGCGTAGGATCCGGAATCGTAGGGGGAAGCATCTGTATCTGCTCCGAACACAGCAATATCATCCACTGAGCAGTCCATACACTCTGCCGCCATCTGGGCCAGGATGGTATCACAGCCGGTACCCATATCTGCGGCACCGATCAGCAGGATAAAGGTTCCGTCGTCTGTGAGCTTCAGGGTGGCAGAACCTACGTCCACAAAGGAAATGCAGGAGCCCTGCATAGCCATGGCCACGCCGGCAGCACGAACCTTTCCGTTGCCCATATCCCGTACAGGATATCGTTTATCCCAGTCAAACATTTCCTTGCAGTGGGCAAGGCAGCGGTCCAGGGCGCAGGAATTGGCTGTTTCGCCGTAGTAAGCAGGCATCAGCATACCCTCACGAACCATGTTTTTATCACGGATCTCAGTGGGATCCATACCAATCATCTCAGCCAGTTCATTGACAGCGGACTCAAGACCGAAGATACCCTGTGTGGCACCGTAGCCTCTGTAAGCACCGGCAGACATGGTGTTGGTATACACAACATCGTAGTTGAAACGATGTGCCTCCAGACTTCCGGAATACAGAGGGATGGACTTGTGGCCTGAGAGGCCAACAGTGGTGGGACCATGCTCACCATAGGCTCCGGAGTTGGAAAGAGTATAAACATCTACCACACGGATCTTTCCCTCTTTTGAGGCTCCAAGGCGGACTCTCACCTCCATTTCGTGGCGGGGAGAACCATTTTCCATGGATTCTTTTCTGGTTAAGATAAGTTTGGCAGCCCGGCCTGTCTTCAGGGTGACAAAGGCTGGGTAAACTTCACATACAGCTGTCTGCTTTGCACCAAAGCCGCCTCCGATTCGGGGTTTTTCCACACGGATCCTGCTTTTGGGGATTCCCAGGGCATTGGACAGGATTCGTCTGGCGTGGAATACGATCTGGGTGGAGGACACCACATGAAGACGTCCGTAGCGGTCCAGCTCTGTGTAGGTGCGGAAGGTCTCCATAGGAGTCTGGCTGAAGGCCTTCATATGATAGGTTCTGTCAATGACATAGTCACAGTCGGCCATGACAGCATCCACGTCTCCGTGGGAGCTTTCCTCACTGGCCACCAGGTTTCTTCTGTTGTCGCCGCCTACAGGGCAGGGAGCCACCCAGTTGTCCTCAGGATGCACAAGAACAGGATTGTCCTTGGCGGTTCTGAAATCCAGAACTGCTTCCAGCACCTCATAGTCCACCTTGATGAGCTTTCTTGCCTTCAGAGCCGCCTTCTCTGTTTCAGCAGCAATAATGGCCACCACATCCCCTACACAATGCACATGACGGTCGATGATCAGTCTGTCATAGGGCGAAGGCTCCGGATAGGTCTGGCCTGCAATGGCAAAGCGGTTGGTGGGAACATCCTCCCAGGTGTAAATATCCACGACTCCCGGCACCAGTTTTGCCTTTGATGTGTCAATGGTCTTAACAATGGCGTTGGCATGGGGGCTGCGCAGCAGCTTTACCACAAGGGCGTCCTTGGGAGTGATATCATCGGTGTATACCGGTTTTCCCAGAAGCAGCTGCATGGAGTCTTTTTTTCTTACAGATTTATTGATTGATTTATATTCTCTGTGTTCCATATCAACACCTCTTTCTGCTGTTCAGGAAATTGCGGATGCCTCGAAGCTGTCCCTCGTAGCCGCTGCAGCGACAGAGATTTCCTGCAAGATAGGCACGGATCTCATCATCGGTGGGATCCGGATTCTCACGGAGAAGAGCGATGGTATTCATCACAAAGCCCGGGTTACAGAAGCCGCACTGATCAGCACCCTGATCAGCAATGAAGCCCACAAATTCAGAGGCCTCCTGCTGAAGTCCCTCCAGAGTCTGGATCTCGTGGCCGGAGGCACGGGCCGCCAGCATGGAGCAGGACAGAATGGGGGTGCCATCCATAAGAACGGTGCAGAGACCGCAGTTTGAGGTTTCGCAGCCTCGTTTTACACTGAAGCAGCCGTGGCTGCGGACAAAGTCAATGAGCAGCAGGTCGGCTTCGATGTCTTCTGTGATCATTTTTCCATTTAATTTCAGTTTGATCTCCATCAAAGACCTCCTTTCATCTCAGTTAATGTACGTTTTGTAAGTACCTGAACCAGTCTGGTTCTGTAGGCGGCACTTCCTCGGATGTTGCCCTCTGTCTTCACATGGGCAGCCGCATAGCGGGAAAATGCCTCCGCACTTTCCTCTGTGATGCCATTTTTAAGGATTTCCTCTTCATCAGTTACGATGACAGCCTTTCCAGGGCGGGCACCGATGGCAAGGGTTACTTTACCATTGATCTCTGAGGCGGCACAGGTCAGCACAGGGAAGTCCGTGCGCTGGATGCGCATGGCATTATAGCGGAATGCTCCCGGCTGTTTCTTAACGATGATGCGCACCAGAATGTCATTGTCCTTTTTCATGGCAGCGAACTCGGCAAGGGGAAGGATTCCTCCCTTGTACAGCTCCACATAGCAGTCCATGGTGAGGAATACGGTGAGCACATCGGAGAAACCAAAGCGACCCCAGATACTTCCACCGGCGGTGGCCAGGTTTCTGAACTGAACACCGATGATATCCTTCACGGCATCGCGGATTGCTCCGCTTGTGTAGGCGTTGAGGCCCTCATGAAGCTCCAGCTGTCGAAGGGTGGCATAGGCACCGATTGAAAATGCCTCCTCATCTTCCTCGATGATGTTCAGGCCAAGATCGCAGAGGTCAATGGCAGTGGTTACATTGCCGTTGCTCATCTTCATCCAGAGCATTCCGCCTACAATGCGGTTGCTCCGCTTCTGATTCAGCTGCCAGGCCTCTTCCAGACTCTGAGCCCGGACATAGGTTTTTATGTTCATCATAAGCAGCAGTCTCCTTTTCTGATAATCTGTTAGTAATCTGAAGGGGATATCTGTGGGGAAATTACTTCTATATATATGCAAAATCTGGTGATTTCCAGAAGAATACGACAGAAAAACAGTGTATTGCCCACAAAACCCCTATGATAATCCAGTATACCAGTAAAAATTGGATAAATCCACGTATCTGTGGTATAATGCGTTGTAGTATTTGGGCTACAACGGAAGTGAAAAATCAGTAAAACTGGAAAAGGCGGGAAAAAAGATGAGGGCTCAGTCCAGAATCATATTTTTTGATGATAATAATGAAAAATTCTTTGGGGAGGGCCCCTGCAGGCTTCTTCGTGAGGTGGAGAGGACCGGGTCTCTGAATGGGGCGGCAGCTTCTCTTGGTATGGCCTATACCAAGGCCATGAAGCTGATGAAAAATGCAGAAAAGGCCCTGGGATTTCCTCTGACTGTCCGGCAGGTGGGAGGACGATCCGGAGGAGGAAGTGTGCTGACAGAAAAGGGGCGGCTTTTCCTGGAACGTTATGAGGCCTATCGGGATGCCTGCATACAGGAAAATCACCGACTGTTCCGGGAGTTTTTTCCGGAACCGCTCTTTGGAAAAACTGCATTGGTGATCATGGCATCGGGACAGGGAAAACGCTTCGGCTCCAACAAGCTGCTGTGTGACTTTGACGGCCAGCCCATGATCAGAAGAATTCTGGATTCTTCGGAGGGACTTTTCCGGCAGCGTCTGGTGGTGACCAGACATAAAGAGGTGGAGGAGCTCTGCAGAAGTATGGGAGTTGCCGTGATAGTTCATCAGCTGCCTGGGAGAAATGACACCGTACGTCTTGGTGTTGAAGCGCTGGATCCGGAAATCAGATACTGTATCTTCAGTCCAGGAGATCAGCCCCTTCTTTCCAGAGAGACACTGGTACGAATGGGAGAGGCAGCAGAGGAAGCAGATACAGGTGGGATAGAATCAGATGCTAAAGAATCAGATGATAAAACATCAGATGCTACAGATGGAATAGTTTCAGATACAGAGAAACCGATTTTTCGTCTGGCGTATCAGGAGAGACAGGGGACCCCTGTGGCATTTCCTGCCTGGGCATTTCCCCTGCTGAAAACCCTTCCAGAGGGAAAGGGAGGAACTATCATTCTGAAGGAATATCCGGATCGGGTGAAGACACTGGAGGCGGCCGGCCAGTGGGAACTGATGGATGTGGACACCCCGGAGGATAGAGAGGAGTTACTACATATATGAAAGACATTATTTTCTGCAAAGGCGGGGGCTGCACCGCAAAGCTTGGAGCGGGAGCCTTAAGCCGGGTGCTTTCGAAACTGCCCAAAAAAGAGGATCCCAATCTTCTTGTGGGGTTTGAGGGCAGTGATGATGCAGCTGTTTACAGGATCAATGCCAGTCAGGCCATTGTATCCACCCTGGATTTTTTTCCTCCCATGCTGGAAGACCCCTATCTGTTTGGAAAGGTGGCGGCTACCAATGCCCTCAGCGACATCTATGCCATGGGCGGCCAGGTGCTCAGCGCCCTGAATATTGTCTGCTTTCCTGAAAAGATGGATCTGAACATCCTTGGAAAGATCCTGCAGGGAGGAAACGAGAAGGTTACCGAGGCGGGAGCAGTGCTGGCCGGGGGCCATTCCATTGCAGATGAGGATATCAAGTATGGACTCAGTGTAACCGGTCTGGTGGATCCGGAGAAAATCTGGAGAAATTCCGGATGCCGGGAGGGGGATGCTCTGATTCTTACCAAAAAGCTTGGAGTTGGCATTATCATGACCGCCCACAGGATCAGGGAGGCCTCAGAGGAGGTGGTGAATCAGGCGGTGGAATCCATGACCACCCTGAATAAATATGCTTCGGAGATCCTGCGGCAGTACCAGGTTCATGCCTGCACAGATGTTACTGGTTTTGGATTTCTGGTGCATCTGAGTGAAATGCTGGAGGATGGCTGCTCTGCGGTGATCCAGGCAGATCAGGTGCCCCGATTTGATAAGGTGGAGGCCTACGCGGAGGAGTTCTATCTCACTGCCGCTGCCCAGAAGAACAGAAACTTTATGGGGGATAAGGTGGAATTTCAGAACGTGAGCTTTGCCATGGAGGAGGTGCTTTTTGATCCCCAGACCTCAGGCGGACTGCTGGCCAGCGTCAGCGGACAGGAGGCAGATTCCATAGTGGAGGAGCTTCAGAAGCAGGGAATTCCGGCACAGATTGTGGGACATGTGATTCCACGACAGGAAAAAACAGTGTATGTCAGGGGATGACGAAGTCAGCAGTGGTTCATGAGCAAGTAGCGAAGGGAATTGCGAATGTCCGCTTTACCTCATGAGCAGTGACAAGGCGGATTACAAATGTCCGCTTTACATCAATAGGAAGAAACTATTAGAAAACAGACCATAGTAAAACAACAGATCATAGTAAAGATTAAGAAAAAAGAGGTACATAACATATGAAACATACAGTAGATGCAAGGGGACTGGCCTGCCCACTCCCGGTGGTAAATACAAAGAACGAGATGAAAAACATGCAGGAGGGTGAAACAGTAGAGGTTCTGGTGGACAATGAGATCGCTGTGCAGAATCTTACAAAATTTGCCAATGTGCGGGGCCATGGAGTACAGGCTGAGAAACTCTCTGACAATGAATTCCGGGTGGTGATCACAGCGGGAAAACCTGCTGAAACAGCAATTCCTGAGGAAGCAGAGGAACTGTGCCTTCCATCCTCAAAAACCAGCAACGTGGTGGTGTTATCCTCCAACTGCATGGGTGAGGGAGAGGAAGCTCTGGGAAAAGCCCTTATGAAGGCATTCATTTTTGCTCTTACAAAGCAGGATACCTATCCTGCAAAAATCCTGATGTACAACAGTGGAGCTTACCTTTCCTGCCAGGGCTCTGACAGTCTGGAGGATCTGAAGCTTCTGGAGGCTGAGGGTGTGGAGATCTTCACCTGCGGAACCTGCCTGAATTTCTATAATCTGTCAGAGAAGCTGGCTGTGGGTTCGGTTACTAATATGTATGATATTGTGGAGATGATGAGCAGTGCAGGCAAGATTATCAAACCATGAGAAACCACTGGTGGTGGTAAGAGGGGGCGGTGATATCGCCTCCGGCACCATTATGAAGCTGTATGCCGGTGGCTTTTCAGTGCTGGTGCTGGAGATTCAGCATCCATCTGCCATCCGGAGAAATGTGGCATTTTCAGAGGCTGTGTATCTGGGAACCCAGACTATTGAGGGAGTTACCTGTTATCTGGCGGAAGATTGCAGGGAGGCCCGGGAGTTTCTGCAGAGGGGAAGGCTTACCATGTTGGTGGATCCGGACTGCAGCTGTTTGGAGTATTTTCAGCCAGTGGCCCTGGTGGATGGCATTCTGGCAAAGAAAAATCTGGGAACCAGAAGAGATATGGCCCCCATTACCGTGGCCCTGGGCCCGGGTTTTTGTGCCGGTGATGGTCCTGAGGCGGATGTGCATGCGGTAATCGAAACCTGCAGAGGCCATAATCTGGGCCGGGTATATTATCAGGGAGGTGCCCTGCCGGATACCGGCGTGCCGGGAAAAATTGCAGGCTTTGATAAGGAGCGTGTGATCCATAGTCCCGGGGAGGGTATTCTCTTCAATGTCTGCAGCATTACTGATACTGTAAAAAAAGGTGAGATAATTGCTGTGATCGAAAATCAGATATCAGGCATGACTATTCCGGTGGAGGCCACCATCGATGGCCTTCTTCGAGGCCTCATCAGGAATGGATTTCCTGTCACAAAAGGCTTTAAGATTGCCGATATCGATCCAAGAACAGAGGAGTACAACAACTGTTTTACTGTGTCAGACAAAGCCAGATGCATCGCCGGCGGTGTACTGGAGGCCATTCTGTTCCTGATGAGGGGACTGGAAGAAAGAGAATGAAAAAGAAAATTGTGAGAAAACAGCGAAGCGGATGGGGATTATCCGTTTTACCTGGAAGAAAAATGGGGTGAAGCAAAGATGATCTACGGAATTGTGGGATCAGGGGGGAAAACCACACTGGTCCACAGGATGGCAGAAGAAAACAGAAAAAAGGGAAAAAAGGTTTTTGTCACCACCTCCACCCATATGGCCATTGAGCCGGATACCCTTCTTACGGATGATCCACAGGAGATTATCCAGGAATTGGAGGAGAAGGGGTATGTGATGGCAGGCATCAGAGAGGGGAAGAGGATCCGGGCATTGTCCCCGGAGACCTATGAACAGGTCTGTGCCCATGCAGATGTGGTGCTGGTGGAGGCGGATGGCTCCAATCGACTGCCTGTGAAATATCCCAATGCAACAGAGCCGGTGATCTACGATAATATGGAGGAGATCCTAGTGGTTTGTGCACCCCATGCAATAGGGAAAACATTGAAGGAGGCAGCATTTCGGAAGGAACTGGTGCTGGAGTGTCTTCAGGTATCGGAGGAGGAACGGATCCGGGCGTCCCACATCCAGAAACTGGTGCGGCAGGGATATCTGAAAAATCTGTGCGAGAAATATCCGGATAAGAGAATCAGGATCTGTCCGGCCCATCTGGACACACCGGAACAGATAGAGATTGCGAGAATGCTGGCAGAGGATAGAACAATATATGATTAAAAAACAGAACAAACTGGTAATTACATTTAAAACCACCACCATGGCCATGATGATGGAAAGGGTCTGTAAGGAAATGCAGGCACCGGGCAGAATCATCCCTGTTCCCAAATCCATCTCTGCAGGCTGCGGACTGGCCTGGTGTGCGGATCCTGAAGCAGAAACTCAGTTGAGAACTCTGATGCAGGAGAAACAGATTACACCACAGGAGATTCATGTATGCATGATCTGATCTATCTGGACAATGCAGCCACCACCATTCATAAGCCTGCTCAGGTGGTGAGTGCTGTTGCAGAGGCACTGTGTTCCGCCGGCAATTCTGGCAGAGGAGTTCACGGGGCTTCTCTGGATGCCTCCAGAATTGTCTTTGAAACAAGAGCTCTGGCGGCGGAATTGTTCGGGGCACCGGATCCCTCCTGCATTGCCTTTACCAAGAACTCCACTGAGGCACTGAATATCGCTTTGCAGGGTCTTTTGCAGCCGGGAGATCATGTGATCACCACGGCAGCAGAGCATAACAGTGTGCTGCGACCTCTGTATCTGCTGGAAAAACAGGGAGTGGAACTCACCATCCTCCCCTGTGATGAAAAGGGAAATTTTGATGTGCAGGGATTTGAACGGGAGATCCGACGGAATACAAGGCTGCTGGTATGTACCCATGGATCCAATCTCACAGGAAATCTTACGGATATCCAGGCTGTGGGGGAAATCGCTGAGAAAAAGGGAGTGCTGTTGGTGGTGGATGCCTCTCAGACAGCGGGGGTATTCCCTCTGCATGTGCAGGAGATGCATATAGATGTGCTGTGCTTTACGGGACATAAGGGACTGCTTGGTCCCCAGGGAACAGGAGGGCTGGTGGTGCGTCCAGGTCTGGCCATCCGGCCTCTGATGTCCGGTGGCAGCGGAGTACAGACCTACCTGAAGGAGCATCCCCGGGAGATGCCCACCGCGCTGGAGGCCGGCACCTTGAATATTCATGGTCTGGCAGGGCTTCGGGCAGCTCTTTCCTGGTTGAAGGAGCAGGGACTGGATTCCCTGCGGGAGAGAGAGCTGGAGATGATGTGGGAGTTTTACAGAAGGGTTTCAGACATTTCTGGTGTAAGGGTGTATGGAGATTTTTCAAAAAATGAACGGTGTCCCATTGTTACCCTCAATATCCGGGATTATGATTCCTCCCGGGTGGCAGATGTTCTGGCGGAGGAATACGGAATTGCCGTGCGGCCGGGAGCCCACTGCGCACCTCTGATGCATCAGGCTCTGGGGACGGTGGAGCAGGGAGCGGTACGTTTCAGCTTTTCCCACGGGAACACACTGGAGGAGATAAAAAAAGCGGCAGAGGCGGTGCGGGAGATCGCCGAATAAAATAACCCCTTCCCAAATCGAGAGATATCTGATGTGAAACATTTGATGTCTCTCTTTTTTTATACATGCCAGCTGGTGATGACTATGACGTCAGACATGCTTCGTTTGCTACTCGGTCCGCGCGCCTATTATGCGCCCTACGCGCTAATACTCGCCCTTGCGGGCTCAGACAGTGCACTTCGGGCGCAAGCTAGCGCGTTCCCTCCTTACGCAAGCCTTGCAATCGTCTGCCTTACATAGTCACCACCAGCTGGCATGATTTACTTTTTTGAGACTTCTTTTTTTGTTTTTTATCAGATATAGTTCGATTTCCGCCACGCCCGATGCCAGGGAATTTATGATAGTCTCTACTTTTTTGCAAACAACACAAGCCAGATTCCGAAGAACCTGGCTTAAGTGAAAGTATTGACAAAACTATTATTTGTAGGCGCCGCCGTTATAGCTGTTTCCTCTCATTAAGGAGAAATGGAATACCGGTTTATCCACCTTCAGGATACGCATGGGCATATGAGGGATATTTCCTGGAATCCATACAAGAGTGGATCGGGTGAGGAGACGTCTCTCCCCATTGATGGCAATCTCAATTTCAGCATTCAGATTATAGGGATCCTCCGGGTCGCTTCCGATGAAGCCAATGAGCTCGTCATCCGGGTGCACATGCTCCGGGAATACCGGATCCCGTTCCGGCACTGCATAATACCAGGCTGTATTCATCTGCATGGCACCGGGAACCACATTGGTGTCCATCCAGAGAATGCGGTTTGAAAACTTTTTGTACATTTCCTGAAATGCCGCATCACCGGTTGCGGGACACTGAAGTGTCTGAACCACGTAATCGCTGTATTCACCTTTTTCGTCATTTAAATAGACCTTTTCTTTGTTTTCTGACATAAGAACCCCTCCCTTTCATATTCAAAGCACACAAAAAATCAGGAAAAAACTGCCGTTTATTGAAAAAAAGTATACCATGGGGATGAGCTTTGTGCAATGCGTCCAGGGGGCAGCTGGAACAGGATTGTTCAGGAAAACAGCTGTTTTCCCGTGCCTGTTCCTGATCTGAACAGAATCTGTTCCTGGTCTGTTCAGAATCTGTTCAGGAAGTGTCGGTGATTCCTGGATTGTCAAAGGGTATGATGATAGTAAAGAAAAGAGCTAAACAAAAAGTTTTTTTCTTTGCTCAGGATCAGCCGGCAGATCCTGTATCAAATCATAATACGACAGGAGAATTGACAGTATGAAATTCAGAAACAATAAGGCAGCAGCGGCTGCTATGGCACTTCTTGTTACAGCAGGCACAGTATTTCCTTCCACAGCAGTATTTGCGGTGAACCGTTATACACCCGTGCAGGGTACACAGGCATCCTTCGATAAATATCTGGTGATGGATAAGGAGGCTCAGGTTCCAAATGTATCCTTCACCTTCACCATTACTCCTGGAAATGCTAAGACCTACAGTGTAGAGGGTAAAAAATTTGAGGTTCTGGCAGGAGTGGGAACCCCAACCATGGCAGGAGTGGGAACAAACCAGAAGAATACCATCGCCTTTGCCCCGGGGGACGGTTCTGATTCTGATGCAGCTCACAGCGAGGGAGATCTGGTGAAAAACCTGGATACCTCTGTTTCAAAATATGCAAAAAAGACTGCTGTGGTGGATTTTTCAGGCTGCAGCTTCACTGAGCCAGGTGTCTATCGCTATGTGATCACTGAGTCTGGCAGCAACCAGGCTGTAACCAATGACGCAGATCTTACCCGCATCATGGATGTGTATGTGATCGACGATAATGGAGTGTTGAAGGTGCAGTCCTATGTGCTCCATGCCAACGAATCGGATCTGATCATGGGTACCGGTCATGGAACAGAGGATATTGAGGAAAGCGAGATGAAGCCACAGGGCTTTACCAATGAGTACGACACATCAAATCTTACTTTCAGAAAGCAGGTTGCAGGAAACCAGGCTTCCCATGATAAGTATTTTGAGTTTACTCTGCAGATCACAGATGCCCAGCCGGGAACTGTCTATGATGTACTCCTCACCGGCGCAGATGCTGTATCTGAGAAAAATGATGCCACCATTCCTGAGAATGCAGGGAAAACAAATCCTTCCACTCTTACCGTAGGGGAGGACGGAACAGTACTGCAGAAATTCTATCTTCAGCACGGTCAGCAGATCACCGTTCAGGGAATTGCAAAGGATACCAGCTATACAGTGACAGAGAATCCGGAGGATTATAAGCCAAGAGCCAATACAGCAGCATCTCCTGTGGTGGAGATCTGTCAGGGTTCTGTATCTGCAGATACAGTGGGTGTGATCCAGGATAAAGATCTTACCACCGGATATCTGAATGAGAGACGTGGAGTGATTCCCACTGGAGTGATGATGACAGTAGCACCGTTTGCGGCAGTGACTCTCTTTGGTGGTCTTGGTGCAGCTACCATTATGATGAAGAGAAAAAAAGAAGACTGATCCATGAGCAGAAGAAAAAGGAGATTCAATGAGGACAGAGAAGAATAGAGCCCTGTTGTTTCCCTTCCGGATGAGAGCTGGTGTTCTGGTTCTGCTGGGTATTCTGGCTGTTCTTTTCTGCTTTCCCTGTAGCGCAGAGGCGGCAGTCCCTGTGTCTGTCAGGATTCCGGTGACCTGCTCCGGAGGGAAAGATGAGGAGAACTGTGTGATCGTGATGGAGATGGAAACAGAGGAACAGCAGACAGTGGACCAGCTTCAGATCCGTTTGAAGCCAGGGGAGGAGGGAGCATTTTCCATCCATTATGTGGTTCCGGATACCTATCATTACAGAATCCGCCAGGAAGCGGGATCAGACAGAGATGTTATCTATGACAGCAGGGTGTATGAGGTGGAGGTTTTTGTGACGGAGGACGATAAGGGGCAGCTTCATGGAGAAACGGTTGTATCGAAAATGGGAACCCGGGAAAAAAGTGCCGCTGTGCACTTTGAAAACTCTGTAAAGTCCACCCCTGTTAAGGGGAATCCTCCTGTAAAACCGGTCAATGTGCAGACAGGGGATTCTCAGCAGCCATTGTTGTATGTGGCATTTCTGCTGGCATCTATGGTGACGGTCCTCTATCTGGGTGCAGAGATCAGAAAAAAGAAGGGGGCAAAGGGACATGAAAAGGAATAAGGTACTGAAAAAGACCATGACTCTTGTGCTGGCAGCAGCCCTTCTGCTGGGCTCTGGCTCCTCGGCGCTGGCAGGGGAGATGGAGTACAGGGAAATTCAGTGGGAAGAGGATCAGTTTGCTACACAGGATTGCTCCGGGGATTGTATCCGGGAGTATAACAGAGAGACGGAACAGGTTTCTCTGGAGGCAGAACAGGAAAAAAGTCAGGAGGAGCAGGATCACACCGCACTGCCGGAAGACACTGGAGACGCTGGGACAACTGGCGGTCTGGAGAAACAGGAGAGACAGCAGAATGAGCAGAAGATTCAGGAGGATTCCTCTGAAGCAGTGAATCCGGAAGAGGAACACCAGGCTGCAGATCCACAGGAGGAAGAGAAGAATCAGGAAAAAGAGCAGGAGAAAGATCAGGAGGGAAATCCTGCGGATACTCCCTACCAGGAACTGCTGGCAGAGGAGAATCTGATCATTGTAACTGTGGAGCAGGGCAGCGGAGATGGGCAGGAGGAGATGGCTGTGGAAACCCTGGAGGAGCTGTCGGATGGCGAACTTCAGGCTCTGGAGGAATATATAGAGGACCAGGGATATCCGGTGAGCACAGCAGCTATGCTGGATGCCGCTTCGGATACGCAGGTTCGTACCATCACCTTCAATATGAATGGCTTTATCTCTCTGGCTGCAGAGGGGTATGGCACCGGCTACGATGCCATGTTTTATGTAAATAAGGCGAATTGTCAGGGAAATGGCAACGCCTACTGTATTGACCCCTCCAAACAGGCGCCGGGACACAGTGATCAGGGAAGAGAACATTCCTACACCACCACAGTACGGGATTACAGAGATCCCCTTCTTCTGAAAATTATGTACTATGGCTTTGGAGGTCCCGGGGATATTACCGGAAGCTTTGCCCAGACAAATCCGGCAAGGCATATCCTCACACACCTGGTGGCCACCAGAAGGGCAGCAGAGCTGGGGATCCCAGGAGCAGGAAATTATAAATACAGTGCAAACAGTACTGCTATTGCCAGGGCGGATGCCCTGTATGAGGCCATAAAGGGGAAAAAGGATATTCTTGGAAGGGTCAGTGTTCTGACACCTGTCCAGGGACAGCAGACCATTATGCTGCTGGCAGAGTACAGTGTGCCCCCTGAGAAGCCAAAGGAGACAGAGCTTTCTGTTGCCAAGACTGTTACAGGCACAGCAGGAAATAAGAATACAGCATTTCATTTCAGGCTGACTCTCACCGCTGAGAATGGCATCTCTTTGCCGGATTTCATCAGCTGTAGTCAGAACGGCAGGGAATTTACCCTCCAAAAAGAGGCAGAAAGCACAAAAAAGACTGCAATCTACAGCTTTACACTGGAGCATGATCAGCGGATTATCTTTCGGGATCTTCCTGTGGGGGTGAAATACCAGGTACAGGAAACAGATGGAGAGGGGCTGGGTTATACAGTGACATCGGAAAATGCAAAGGGTACCCTGACGGAGAAAGCAGCGGAGGTATCCTTCCGCAACAGTAAGGAGATGATCGTTCCCACCGGAGCGGATCCTGATCAGGGAAGGAATCCGGCTGTGCTGATGCTGGCATCCATAGTTCTACTGTGGATACTGTTTGAGAACAGAAGAAAAGGATGTGACAGAGTATGAATGTCCCTGATAAAGAGAAGAATAAGGATAAGAATACAAATAAGGAAAAGAACCGGAGAAGGACTGATTCCAGATTGACCTCTGCTGCTGTGCAGAGGTTCCTTATTCAGTCAGGTATTCTGGTGGCGGCTTTGTTTCTGGTATTCACCTTTCTGATCTCGGTGAATCGGGCAGAAGGAAATACCATGTCCCCCTTTGTCAGGGACGGGGATCTCTGCATTTTTCTGAAAACAGATCAACCCTCCCTGGGAGAGGTGGTTCTGTACCGGAATGAGAAGGGGGAAAGGCGGATCGGACGAATTGCAGCCACAGAGGGACAGGCTGTGGATTTTCCGGAAACAGGGGGCTATCTGGTGGATGGCTATCTGTATCCGGAGGAGAATCCCTATGAAACCCGGCCGGCAGAGGAGTCCGATGTGGAGTACCCCTTTCGGCTGTCTTCAAAGGAGGTGTTTATTCTGAACGATTTCAGAAGCATCACAGAGGACAGCAGAAGCTTTGGTCCGGTGGGAAATGCTGCTGTGGAGGGAACACTGTTTTTTCTGTTGCGAAGGAGAGGATTCTGATGATCAGATATCTGGTGAGACTGCTGATGAGACTGGAGGAACTGTCCCTACTGTTGCTGTGTCTTCTGATGCTTCTTGGAGGAGGGTATGGTCTGTACGACAGCTATCTGGTGTACCGGCAGGCCAATGACGACAGCATTCTGAAGCTTCGTCCTGACAGGCAGCAGGAACTTCCTGAAAAAGAACTCCAGGGAAGGGTTACAGGGTGGCTTACACTGGAAGGTACCGGCATCGATTATCCGGTCATGCAGGGGAAAGACAATTTTGAGTATCTCAACAAAAATCCCTATGGAGAATATGCTCTTTCCGGATCGGTTTTTCTGGATGCAGGAAACTCCCCTGATTACGCAGATGAATATTCCCTTCTGTATGGGCATCATATGGAGCAGGGGCTGATGTTTGGGGACCTGGACAGATACAGAGAGGAGGAATTCTTTCGTCAGCATCATACAGGCACCCTCCTTGTGGAGGGGGAGGAGAGGAATATCACGCTGATGGCTGTTCTGGATGTTCTGGCGACGGAAGAGAGGATCTTTTCACCGGCTTCCACCACAAAGGAGGCTGTTTGTGAAATAATACAGGAGAATGCCATTCATTGTCTGACAGAAGAGTGGGATGTGGAGGGGAAGCAGCTGATTGCCTTCTCCACCTGTAGAAAGACAGATTCGATAGAAAGAACGGTTGTAATCGGATTATTCGATTAAAACGACAGTTGGACAGACGCTTCATTCATTTTTGGGTTAAAAAAGTAACAATTCACACTGTTTTTTATGGGTTTTTGACGGATGTTGTTGACATTCTTTTCATTATATAATAAAATCAGTTCCATGATTGCAATGCATTACCGAACGAAAGTGTTCAAGTGATGCATTAAGAAAGGAAGTATATATATGAAAAGAAGAGTATTAGCTACAGTATTAGCTATGGCTATGGCATTCTCTTTTACAGCTTGTGGATCTTCTTCCGATTCAGCTGCAAAAAGTGAGTCCAAAGCGGAAGCAACAGAGGAAACAGCTGAAGTTGAGGGTGAGACAGTTGCTTACAACGAGGCTGTAACAATTTCTGAGAACCTGACAGGAACATTAAAACTTGGATGTATCGGACCTCTGACCGGTGGTGCTGCACTGTATGGAACAGCTGTTGCCAATGCAGGAAAGATTGCTGTTGAGGAGATCAATGCAGCTGCTGAGGGATTCGACATCGAGTTCAATGCACAGGATGATGAGCACGATGCAGAGAAATCTGTAAACGCATACAACAATCTGAAAGACTGGGATGTACAGGCAATCGTTGGTACAGTTACAACAACTCCATGTGTTGCTGTATCTGCAGAGGCTAACGCAGACAGAGTATTCATGCTGACACCATCTGCATCTGCTACATCTGTAACAGCAGATAAAGATCAGACTTATCAGCTTTGCTTCTCTGATCCTAACCAGGGACTTGCATCTGCACAGTATATCAAAGACAACAACCTGGCAGAGAAGGTAGCTATCATCTACAACAACTCCGATGCATACTCAACAGGTATTTACCAGACATTCGTTGAGAAGGCAAAAGAGATCGATCTGGAGGTTGTTTCCACAACAACATTTACAGATGACACTGCAAATGACTTCTCTGTACAGCTGGCAGACGCTCAGAAAAACGGAGCAGATCTGGTATTCCTGCCAATCTACTATACACCGGCTTCTCTGATCCTGCAGCAGGCATCCACAAGCGGATATGCACCAACCTTCTTCGGTGTAGATGGAATGGACGGAATCCTTTCTCTTGAGGGATTTGATACTTCCCTTGCAGAGGGTGTTCTTCTTCTGACACCATTCTCCGCTGATGCAGAGGACGCTCTTACAAAATCTTTCGTAGCAAAATATCAGGCTGCTAACAAAGACGTTCCAAACCAGTTCGCAGCTGACTCCTACGATTCAGTTTATGCTATTTATGCAGCACTTGGATATTACGCAGACAACAACGGTGGTCTTGATGTTACTGGTATGGGATATGATGAGATCTGTGAGATCCTGATCTCTGTATTCTCTGACAGCAACTTCAACGTTGACGGTCTTACCGGTGAGGGAATGACCTGGACAGCAGCAGGAGAGGTAAACAAAGCTCCTAAGGCTGTTGTAATCAAAGACGGCGTATATGTAGGTATGTAAGCTTTAGTCTGAAAGATAGTATAAGACAGGCTGCCAGGCGGCGGTCTGTCTTTTCTGTATATTATTAAGTCTGTTGTTTTTTTAACGGAGGATCATTATGTTATTAGCATTCCTTATCAACGGCATCAGCCTTGGAAGTGTATATGCGATCATCGCTCTTGGATATACCATGGTATATGGTATTGCAAAGATGCTGAACTTCGCCCATGGTGACGTAATCATGATCGGCGGCTATATCGCATTCTGCTCTACTTCCTATCTTGGACTGAATCCGATTCTGTCCATTCTCTGTGCCATCGCGGTTTGTACCGCCCTTGGTATCACTATTGAAAAACTGGCTTATAAGCCTCTGAGAAATGCCACTTCTCTTGCAGTTCTTATCACTGCCATCGGTGTTTCTTATTTCCTTCAGAATATCGCACTTCTGATCTGGACATCCAATCCGAAGTCCTTCCCGAACATGGTATCCTTTGTACCATCACTGAAACTGGGAACCTTCGCGATTTCCGGAACTGCGATGGTTACCATTGCAGCCTGCGTTATCATCATGCTTGTTCTTACCTTCTTCACAGAGCGCACAAAAATGGGTAAAGCCATGAGAGCTGTATCTGAGGATAAAGGTGCTGCAGAGCTGATGGGAATCAATGTAAACCGTACAATATCTCTGACCTTTGCCATCGGTTCCGGCCTGGCAGCAATTGCAGGTGTTCTTCTCTGTTCTGCCTATCCTACACTGATGCCTACTACAGGTGCAATGCCAGGTATCAAAGCCTTCACTGCAGCTGTATTCGGAGGAATCGGTTCTATTCCGGGTGCCATGCTGGGAGGAATCCTTCTTGGTATCATTGAGATTTTTGCCAAGGCTTACATTTCCACTCAGTTATCTGATGCCATCGTATTTGCCGTTCTGATCATCGTGCTGATCGTAAAACCATCTGGTCTGTTAGGCAAATATGTACAAGAGAAAGTGTGAGGTGGGCAATATGAAGACAATGAAAAAAGCATCAAGAGATTCCTTTATCAACTACGGAATCGTAATTGCGTTCTTTGCTATCTTCCAGATTCTTGCCATGACTGGTATTCTTACCAACTCCATGGCGGGACAGCTGGTGCCGATCTGTGCATACATCATTATGGCCATTTCCCTGAATCTTGTTGTTGGAATCTCAGGTGAGCTGAGCCTTGGCCATGCCGGATTTATGTCTGTTGGAGCCTTCACAGGAGTTGTTGTTTCTACACTGCTTCAGAACAAGATTCCTGCGGAACCCCTTCGCCTTGTTGTGGCTATTCTTGCTGCAGCTGTGCTGGCGGCTGTTGCCGGTTTCCTGATCGGTATTCCTGTACTTCGTCTTCGTGGCGATTATCTGGCCATCGTTACACTGGCATTTGGCGAGATTATCAAGAACGTACTGAACTGTCTGTATCTGGGCTATGACAAAGTGGGCTTCCACTTCAGCTTAAGCGATGCAGATTCCCTGGGCCTTTCTGAGGATGGAATCGTAATCCTTAACGGACCTATGGGTGCGCTGGGAGTGAAGAAGCTTTCCTCTTTCCTGGCAGGAATCATCCTGCTTCTGGTGGCTCTGTTTATTATCCAGAACCTGGTTAACAGCCAGCAGGGTCGTGCTATTATGGCTATTCGTGATAACCGTATCGCAGCTGAGGCCTGTGGTATCGGAATCACTCATTATAAGCTGATGGCATTTGTTACATCCGCAGCAATCGCCGGATCTGCAGGTTGTCTGTATGCTCTGAACTTCTCTACAGTTGTTCCGAAGAAGTTTGATTTCAACACCTCTATTCTGATTCTTGTATTCGTTGTACTGGGTGGAATCGGAAATATGAGAGGTGCCATGATCGCTGCTGCTGTTCTGACAATCCTTCCTGAGCTGCTCCGTCAGTTTGCTGATTATCGTATGCTGATCTACGCAATCGTGCTGATCGCAGTTATGATCATCTCAAACAATGAGAAGGCTAAGCAGTTCATCGCAGGCTTTAAGAAAAAAGGAGGTGCCGAGTAATGAAAAGAGCAGAGACAAAACTGGTAACGGTGCCATCCCAGAATAAGATCCCTGAGAGAGATATCGACAAATCACCGATTCTTGAGGTTTCCCATCTTGGTATCGACTTTGGTGGCCTGAAGGCGGTTGATGACTTTAATATGGCAATCGGACGTACTGAGATTACCGGTCTCATCGGACCAAACGGTGCCGGAAAAACAACACTGTTCAACCTGCTTACAAAGGTATATGAGCCAACCCGTGGCTCCATTATGCTGGATGGTCAGGAGCTTGGAAAAATGTCCACTGTTCAGGTTAACCAGCACGGTATTGCCAGAACCTTCCAGAATATCCGTCTCTTTGACAAGCTGACTGTAGAGGAGAATATCCGTATTGGTCTCCATAACCATGTAAAATACGGTATGCTGGACGGAATCTTCCGTACACCAAGATACAGAAAAGAGGAGAAGTGTATCCATGATAAGTCAATGGAGCTGTTAAGCCTCTTTGACATGGAGGATATGGCAGATGTGAGAGCGGGATCCCTTCCCTATGGTGCTCAGAGACGTCTGGAGATCCTTCGTGCCCTGGCAACTGAGCCAAAACTGCTTCTGCTGGATGAGCCGGCAGCTGGTATGAACCCTTCCGAGACTGCTGAGCTGATGGATACCATCCGCCGCATCCGTGATGAGTTCCAGATTGCCATCCTTCTTATCGAGCATGATATGAATCTGGTAATGGGTATCTGTGAGGGTATTGCCGTTCTGAACTTCGGCCGTATCATTGCAAAGGGAACTCCTTCTGAGATCCAGAGCAATCCACAGGTAATTGAAGCATATCTTGGAAAGAAAAAGGAGGAAAACTGACATGAGTCTTTTAAAAGCTGAAGATGTCCATGTATATTATGGCAGCATCCATGCCATCAAGGGAGTTTCCTTCGAGGTAAATGAGGGAGAGATCGTTACGCTGATCGGTGCAAATGGTGCCGGTAAATCCACAACACTGAATACTGTATCCGGTCTGTTAAAGCCAAGATCCGGTATTATTGAGTTTGATGGACAGTCTCTGGTGGGCGTTCCTGCTTCCAAGATGGTAAATAAAGGACTGGCTCTCTGTCCGGAGGGACGTCGTGTATTCCTTCAGATGACAGTGGAGGAGAATCTGGAGATGGGTGCATTTACCAGACCAAAGGGAGAAATCAAGGATTCTATCGCTGAGGTGTATGACCGTTTCCCACGTCTGAAGGAGAGATATAAACAGGTATCCGGAACTCTTTCCGGTGGTGAGCAGCAGATGCTGGCTATGGGCCGTGCTCTGATGAGTAAACCAAAACTGCTGATGCTGGATGAGCCATCCATGGGTCTTGCTCCTATCCTGGTAGACCAGATCTTCCAGATCATCAAGGAGCTGAATGATGCGGGAACCACCATCCTTCTGGTAGAGCAGAATGCCCAGATGGCCCTGTCCATTGCTGACAGAGGATATGTTCTCGAGACCGGAACCATCGCAGCAACAGGAACAGGAGAGGCTCTTCTCCATGATCCTGCTGTTCAGAAGGCATATCTGGGAGGCTGATAAGAAGTCTGCATACAGGTGTGTTGTTACACATCCTCTCGGGGTTCTGTTAACGTCAGTCAGAAATCCCGGGTTATTGAAAAATGGTATCAAAACTGTCCTGTGGGCTATTATACCTGCAGGGCAGTTTTTCTATTTTACGCGAGCAACGAGCCAAAGTCCGTGCTTGCACGAGACCTTGGCGACTGCCGCGATAACTTGAGAAACTCGCAAAGCGTGTTTCTCATAGTTTGGAAAATGCGTTGCAAACGCACTGTATTGTTTATGGAAAGAGCTGAAAAGCGGCTGTGCTTTCCTAAACTACAAACCTGACACATTTCTATGGAATGCAGGTATTGGAAATGCTCATCAGGGCATGTACAATAGAAACAGAACAACAAACAACCCTTAAGGAGGAATCAGTATGCTCAAACTTTTAATATGGATCGCAATTATTGTGGCGGTGGTGGGATTCTTAAAAGGAAGAAATACACCTGTGAGAAAGAGCCGCTATAACAGGAAAATCTCCGGAGTCTGCGGAGGGATCGGAGAGTGTCTGGGAGTGGACCCTACCATAGTACGTCTGGTATGGATCCTGTTCACTGTCTATGGTGGTAGTGGGATTCTGGCCTATATCCTTGCAGCAATCATCATGCCGGAGTATTGAGCTTCCTTTTTTGAAAAAAGTCTGCTGCAGATATAGTCGGTATTGGAAAATATACCCTCAGGCTGTACAATAGAAACAGATAGTTTAGCCGAAAAAGGAGGAGTATGCCAATGCCGATGGATATGAAAAAGACAAAGGACGAGATCCAGTGGGAGATGATTACCAGCCGTTTTCTGTCTTATGATCAGGAAAAGTTTATCAGGATCTTTGGACTGGAGCACGATGAGGAAAAGGTCTATATCACCTTTATGGGAAGAGATTACACCATCATGCGGAAAACAGGTCTTATGTATGAAGGGGATCGTCAGGCCACCATTGATGAGACAGTATCTGTATATGAGCTTCTGACCAATTCAGAGCATGCGCCCTGTCTCAGCGGGAAATGGGAGTCCATCTCTTCTCTGTGTACCAACACCACGGATACCTCTCTTGGAAGATATATTGATTATCTGAAGCCGTTTGGAGATGATGCCCAGCTGATGCAGAAGACATTGCTGGAGATGGGAGCAGAGCCTGCCAATAAAGGAGATGTCAGTGCCGTGCTCACGGTATTTCCAAATATTCCTGTGTGGTTCCAGTATTGGGTGGCAGACGATGAATTCCCTGCTTCCATCCAGTTTCTTTTCGATGGAGGGATTGCAGAGCATTACCGTTGGTCTCTGTTGTGGAATCTGATGACAATGATCACTGACCGTATGCTGGAGACAGCTGGACTGGAAAGATAAATAAGAGTTAAAAAATAAGGAGAAAATTAATGGAAAACTGTAAAGCTTGTTCTAATACCAACCCATGTACCTGTCCTCATGAGAACTGTGAACGCCATGGTCGTTGCTGTGAGTGTGTTGCCTTTCACAGAGACGAAAAGGGCGGGCTGCCAAACTGCTTTAAGCAGGCAGGTATTGAAACAGTGAAAAAGGACTGAAGGTACAGTGGAAAAAGAAAGAAAAGTTTTTTGAAAAGGGACTACCACAATACTTGTTGTGGTGGTCCCTTTTGGTAGTATAAGAAGTTGTATCAATTTACTATGCTCACAAAAACCAGAGGCATCCATTGTTAAATACAATAGACACCTCTGGATTTTGGGAAGGGGTTCTTTATTTCAGCGATTTCACCGAGCTCCGCTTCACAAGAGCAGGAGGAATAGAGATCCTGTGGGAATCATCCTCCCGCATTCCGTTTTCAATAATATGGACCAATGCCCGGACCGCCTTTTCTGCTGCCTTCTGTTTGCGCTGGTCAATGGTTGACAGCTGGATGGTTGGCAGAGAGCTGTACAGGATATTGTCGTAGCCCAGCAGTGAAAAATCCTCCGGAATACGAAGTCCATACTCATCCGCGGCCTGCATGATTCCAAGGGCTACGGAGTCCGTTGCTGCGAATACAGCAGTGATATCCCCCAGGTTCTGACAGAACTTCTTTCCCAAAACATGTCCAGCCTCCACAGAGGAGCTGGAATCGGTATTTTCCAGTACATCAAAGGTCAGCCCCGCCTTTTTCATGGCAAAGGAAAAACCATCAAATCGATGCTGGTGAGAGATGGAAGCCTCTCTGTGGCCCACATACAGGATGTTTCTGTGGCCTGCCTCGATCAGATAGGATGCCGCCAGATGCCCTCCCACATAGTTATCCGTGGATACTGTACAGAGGTTTGTAACATCCACCGCGTGGAAGGAATCTCCCAGAAGAATGGTGGGCACGATCTCAGAGTATTTTTTCACCAGCTTAAATGCCTCGTTGGTGGAGTTGGCAAGGATGATTCCGTCCACCCTGTGGCTGATGAGAAAATCGAACTGATCAGAAATACTCCGTTCCGGGTGACAGCTGTTTACCATGATCACGTTGTAGTTGTTCTGATAGGCATTTTTTTCGATATTCAGGGATAATTCTGAATAAAAAGGATTTGTTACATCCGGAACGATAACACCGATCACATTGGTCCTGTTGGCGTTCAGGCTTCCGGCCAGAGCGTTCCTGTAATAGCCCTCTTCTCTGCAGATCTGTTCTATTTTTTCTCTGGTTGCATCACTGATGCAGGGGGAGCCCGCAAGAGCTCTGGACACAGTGGAGTAGGATACCCCTGCGATTTTTGCGATGTCTTTGATGGTTACTCGTTTCATGTAATTCAGTCCTTTTATCGTATTGACGTTTTCGTCTTTTTATTTGCCCTTATCATAACGCAAATAGTCTTTCTTTTCCATGTGCGAAATAAATAAAAAATGTCAATCCAGACGTTTTAGTAAAATTCCTTGATATATTCCTCCACAGAGGCTCTGTTGCCGGAGATGGGGCCTGGCTGTTCCATCTTATAGGATACGGCAGCTGTGGCGAACTGGAGTGCCTCCGGAATGGATTTTCCTGTGATTCTCTCGCTGATGTAAGCGCCGAAGGTGGTATCTCCGCGGCCTGTTCTTCCGGAAAGATTTCTTGCCTTTACAGGACAGGTATAGAACTCACTTCCATCGTAAACCAGCATTTCGGAATTGTGGGAGATCAGAACCTCCTTTACACCCCAGCCGATCATGATCTTCGCTGCCTCTCTTCTGTCATCGGTTCCGGTGAGGATTTCAGCCTCTGCAGCGTCCGTCTTCAGAATATCAAAATACTTCAGGTATTCCAGTTTCTGGCTCCAGTCGTGGAAGTTCATGGTTCCATTCTCATTATGACGGAGAAAGCCCTGAATATCTGCTGTAACCTTTCCTTTTTTTGACAGCTCCAGGATCAGTTCATTTGGGAAATCTCCATAGAGGAGACCTGCCAGGTGATACAGCTTGCAGTCTGCCTCAGGAATCACAGAGGGGGAGATGGGATCAGACTGTGCCAGACATTCTGATTTTCTTCGTTCTCTGTCAGCGGTAAAATAGGTATTTCTCATTAAAGTGGTTTTCCCTGAAGGGATCAGCACGGTATCGGCTGTTTCTGGAAAGGAGTCCAGGATATCCTGATCCTCCGGATGGATAGCAACGGCAGAGATCACCCTGGCCCCTGTGATGGCAGCAGCATGGGCGCAGAAGAAAACTGCACCTCCGGTTTCATGTACTTCCTTTCCTGTAAAGTCAATATTCACATCTCTCGTTGCTGGTCCAATGATCATCACATCATATTTTTTGTTCATAACGATTCCCCCTGAATCCTGATAATGAAATAGTTTGCACAAATACTATGAAAACGTTTGCATAAAAAGTATAGCAAATGTTTGCGCTGGAATACAATGGTTATAATGCATAAAAGAACTGGTTGAAAAGGGGATAATATAAACAAAAACACCATTTACTTAAAAATTTCGTTGACAATAGAGGTGACTAACTGGTAGTATTGAGTCAACAAAAGGAAAACGTTTGCATTAAAGTTATGCAAAAAGTGCAGTGCTTCTGTTCCATCTGTTCAAGAGATGAAGGGGAAGCAACAGTGAGGGAGGTCAGTATGAAGGCGATATGGTTCGATATCGGAGGAACAATTCATACTCAGAAAGCCACACCGGAAAATGATGTCATTTTCACAGAGAAGCTGATGAAGCTGCTGGAGGAGAAGGAAATCCACCATGGAATGACAGGAGAGGAGCTGCTGAAGCAGATCGACAAGGGCTCGAAGACATATAAGAAGCATGTGGAAGCGGAGCTCATCGAACTTCCGGGAGAGGTAATCTGGACAGATTTTTTTCTTGAACCTGTTCGGAATGAAGAGGACAGGGAAAAGATCAGAGCGATCAGCGAGGAATTAAGCTATCTGTTTGATCGCCACAGAAAGGTGATCACAAGACGTGAGGGTCTGGTGGAGACACTGGAGGCTCTGAAACAGATGGGCTACCGGCTTGGTGTCATTTCCAATATTATGAGCAGGACTTTTGTTCCAAGGGTTCTGGAGGAATACGGAATCAGGGAGTATTTTGAGGAACTGGTGCTTTCCAGTGAGTGCGGAATCAGGAAACCCAATCCAAAGATCTTTGATATTGCTCTGGAAAAAACGGGACTTACAAAAGAGGAGTGTTGCTATGTGGGTGACACAGTATCCAGAGATATTATCGGAACAAGGAGGGCTGGCTGGAACATGATGATCCAGATCGACAATCCGCTGACCTACAAGAAGGATGAACATCTGAGACAGGAAGGATGGGCACCTGATCATCAGATTTTTCGATTGGAGGAGATTCCTTCAATTTTGAAAAAAAGTAAGGAAAATTAGCCTGAATTATTCATGGGACAGATTTCCAACTGAAATCCATGCCATAAGTC
>JAUNCZ010000078.1 GCA_030526405.1 Lachnospiraceae bacterium
AGAAAACAAGAAAATCGTTGCTGTGTTGCCTTGGAATCAAGGAGGCAGGGCAACGAAAAAGCAAGAAAACAAGAAAATCGTTGCCCGGTTGCCAGGAAATCAAGGTGGCGGGCAACGAAAAAGCAAGAAAACAAAAAAATCGCTGCCCGGTTGCCTTGGAATCGAGGAACGGGGCAACGGAAAAGCAAGAAAACAAGAAAATCGTTGCCGTGCTGCCTTGGAATCGAGGTAGCGGGCAACGAAAAAGAAAGAAAACAAGAAAATCGCTGCCCGGTCTCCAGGAAATCGAGGGAACGGGGCAACGAAAAAGCAAGAAAACAAGAAAATCGTTGCTGTGTTGCCTTGGAATCAAGGAGGCAGGGCAACGGAAAAGCAAGAAAAGAAGAAAATCGCTGCCCGGTCTCCAGGAAATCGAGGGGACGGGGCAACGAAAAAGCAAGAAAACAAGAAAATCGCTGCCCGGTTGCCAGGAAATGAAGGAGGCAGGGCAACGAAAAAGCAAGAAAACAAGAAAATCGTTGCTGTGTTGCTTTGGAATCAAGGTGGCGGGCAACGAAAAAGCAAGAAAACAAGAAAATCGCTGCCCGGTCGCCAGGAAATGAAGGCGGGAAGGCATAGAAAAACAAGATTTTTTTGTTTTCCGGCAGGATGAATTGTGATAATATATTAGGTGGCTGTTTTATAGAAGCAGCTACCTTGTACTGTAATGAAATAATCATTGAACAGTGCTATATTAGATAAAACCCTGCACTGCAGGTTTGTGGAGGATAACAATATGAAAAAATACGGAGTAAATGAACTGCGTAAAATGTACCTTGACTTCTTCGCAAGCAAGGGACATCTGGTAATGAACAGTTTCTCCCTGGTTCCTCAGAATGATAAGAGCCTTCTGCTGATCAATGCTGGTATGGCTCCTCTGAAACCATATTTTACAGGAGCAGAGATTCCACCTTGCACACGTGTGGCAACATGCCAGAAATGTATCCGAACAGGTGACATCGAGAATGTTGGTAAAACAGCTCGTCACGGTACATTCTTTGAGATGCTTGGAAACTTCTCCTTCGGTGATTACTTCAAACATGAGGCAATTGCATGGTCCTGGGAGTTCCTGACACAGGTTGTAGGACTGGATCCAGAGCGTCTGTACCCATCTGTATATCTTGAGGATGATGAGGCATTTGATATCTGGAACAAGGAAGTAGGTATCCCTGCAGAGAGAATCTTCCGTTTCGGAAAAGAAGATAACTTCTGGGAGCATGGTGCAGGTCCTTGTGGTCCATGTTCTGAGATCTACTATGACCGTGGTGAGAAATACGGCTGCGGTGAGCCTGGATGTACAGTAGGTTGTGAGTGCGACCGTTACATTGAGGTATGGAACAACGTATTTACCCAGTTTGAGAACGATGGAAATGGTAACTACGAGACTCTGAAAAACAAGAACATCGATACAGGTATGGGTCTTGAGCGTCTGGCAGTTGTTGTTCAGGATGTTGACTCTATCTTCGATGTTGATACCATCGAGGCTCTGAGAAACAAGGTATGTGAGGCAGCTGGTAAAGTTTACCATGAGGATCTGAACGCTGACGTATCGATCCGTCTGATCACAGATCATATCCGTTCTGCAACATTCCTGATTTCTGACGGTGTTATGCCAACCAACGAGGGTCGTGGATACGTTCTTCGTCGTCTGATCCGTCGTGCAGCGCGTCATGGACGTCTTCTGGGAATCGAAGGAAAATTCCTTGCAAACCTGTCTGAGACAGTAATCGCTGGCTCCAAAGACGGATATCCAGAACTGGAGGAGAAAAAAGAGTTCATCCTCAGAGTGCTTACCAACGAGGAGAACCAGTTCAATAAGACAATCGATCAGGGTCTGAAGATTCTTGCTGACCTTGAGGAGGCTATGAAGGCAGAAGGAAAGACCACACTGGCTGGTTCCGATGCATTCAAGCTGTATGATACATACGGATTCCCAATGGATCTGACAAAAGAGATCCTGGAGGAGAAGGGTTATGTAATCGACGAGGATGGCTTCAAAGCTGAGATGGAGGCACAGAGAGTCCGTGCTCGTGAGGCTCGTGAGGTAACAAACTACATGGGAGCTGATGCAACTGTATACGATCAGATTGATGCAGCAGTAACCACAGAGTTCGTTGGCTACACAACTCTGGAGGGAACCTCCGATGTAACTGTTCTTACAACAGAGTCTGAGATCGTTGAGTCTCTGGTAGAGGGACAGAAGGGAACTATCTTTGTAAATGCTACACCATTCTACGCTACCATGGGTGGTCAGGAAGGTGACAAAGGTGTGATCACCACAGCCAACGGTGAGTTCCGTGTTGATGATACAATCAAACTGCGCGGTGGAAAATACGGCCATGTAGGAGAGATGGTATCCGGTATGATCGCAACAGGCGAGACTGTAACTCTCAAAGTAAATGCTGAGGGCCGTGCAGATACCTGTAAGAATCATTCCGCAACTCATCTGCTGCAGAAAGCACTGAAAACTGTTCTTGGTTCTCATGTTGAGCAGAAGGGTTCCCTGGTAACACCAAACAGACTTCGTTTCGACTTCGCTCATTTCCAGGCTATGACAGCTGAGGAGCTGCAGAAGGCTGAGGATATGGTAAATGCTGAGATCCGTGCTGCTCTTACTGTTAAGACAGAGCTTATGGGCATCGAGGAGGCTAAGAAAACAGGTGCTATGGCACTGTTCGGTGAGAAATACGGCGATGAGGTACGTGTAGTATCCATGGGTGATTTCTCTGTAGAGCTTTGCGGTGGTACTCATGTAGGAAATACATCAGAGATCACACTGTTCAAGATCGTTTCTGAGGCAGGTGTTGCTGCAGGCGTTCGTCGTATCGAGGCACTGACAGGACAGGGTGTAATCGACTTCTATAAGAAAGAGGAGGAGCAGCTTCTTGAGGCTGCAAAAGCTCTGAAAGCATCTCCTGCAGATATGCTGGCTAAGATTGCAGCACTGCAGGCAGAGGTGAAAGCACTGCACTCCGAGAACGAGTCTCTGAAGAGCAAACTTGCATCCAACTCCCTGGGAGATGTAATGGATCAGGTAAAAGAGATCAAAGGAGTGAAACTTCTTGCAGCAGCAGTTCCAGAGGTAGACATGAATGGTCTCCGTGATCTGGGCGATCAGCTGAAAGAGAAGCTGGGCGAGGGTGTTGTAGTCCTTGCATCCGCAAAAGATGGAAAAGTATCTCTTGTTGCAATGGTAACAGACGCAGCTATGAAAGCAGGCGCTCATGCAGGAAACCTCATCAAAGCAACCGCACAGATCGTAGGCGGAGGCGGCGGTGGACGTCCAAACATGGCACAGGCCGGCGGAAAGAAACCTGAGATGATCCCAGAAGCAATTGCCAAGCTTCCAGAGATCCTTGAGGGAATGCTGAAATAAATGAAACAGAAGGACGGGGGTAAGATTTCTGTAGAAATCTTACCCCCTGATTTTATCTCAGTGGAGAAGACTCCCACCTCTATAGGTGGTGAGTATTGATAAATTAGGATAATAAGCGGGAATCCTCGGTAATTCAATTGCCGATGTAGTTACTCTCATCTGCATATGGCTTTGAATTTTCATACAGAAAACCACGGTCTTCGGACAGGCGTTCTCCGAAGCCGTGGTTCTCTGCATTAGTATAAGAAGATCATGACAAAAATCAAGAAGAAAAAACTTTTGATTTTTAAGGAATCAACATTTTGCTGATCAGTGTTATGAGAAAAGTCGACAGTTGCATGCCGACTCTCCCCATATGAGTGTATATTGTATATTGGATATGTGTCAGATAATTGCAGTACATTATGAAAAATGACAATTATTATAATCAAAAATGTACTCCGTGTTGTTATAATATCACAGTATTCATAAATTTACTATCCGTCAAAACGTCTGTATTTTTTGGCGATGACACTACACTTTGTAGTGTTAAAATGTGAGATTTGACATCAAAATAACAATACATACATAAATGGAAAACATTCTGCTATGAATAGTCTGAAACGATATAGTGAAAAAAGAATAACGAGCACGACAGAATAACGGTTTTGAAACGGATAGAAAAAGAGGTTCTGCATAGAATTACAAAAAATATTGGATTCTATGACATTTTATACTACAATAGTAACTATGAGTTTTTTCTGCATCTGAGCAGAGGATAAGGGGTGGCAGACAGAATGATCTATTATGTGTCTGAAAAACAAAAAGGAAAGGAATACGGTACGAAGGCAGCGCCCTTTCGCACCATCACAGCCGCTGTGCGAAAGGCCCAGCCGGGAGATACTGTGATCGTTGCGCCGGGAATCTACCGTGAACGGGTGGCGCCTGTTCGCAGCGGTCTCAACGAAAACAACAGAATCACCTTCCGTTCAGAGGTCCCCAGAGGAGCTGTGATCACCGGTGCTGACCTGATCAGGGGCTGGGAGCATGTGAAGGACGGTGTCTGGAGGAAAATGATCCCCAACATCTACTTCGGCGATGAGTATAATCCCTACACCACTGAGATTCAGGGGGACTGGTACCAGTCCCAAAAACCGGTCCACACAGGTGCAGTATACCTGAATGGACGGGCCATGTACGAAGTTTCCACTCTGGCTGAGGTGATGGATCCTCCGGATAATCCCTACACCTGGGAGCCCTGGGATATCTCCTATACCTGGTATACACAGCAGAGAGAGGGATTGACCGTTATTTACGGCAATTTCCAGAAATATGATCCCAATCAGGAGTGCGTGGAGATCAATGTCAGAAGAAATTGCTTTATGCCTGAGAAAACAGGCATTAATTATATCACTGTTTCCGGCTTTGTGATCCGCCAGGCGGCAACCACCTGGGCACCGCCACCGCGTTTCAGGACGGCATGGTGGGTCCCCACTGGTCAAAGGGCTGGATCATCGAGGACTGTGAGATTTCCCAGTCACGATGCTGCGGCATTTCTCTGGGAAAACCTTTCCAGGAGGGGGATGAGAATAAATGGACCAGAACCAGGATAAAGGATGGGGCACAGACCCAGCGTGAGGTGGTGTGCAGAGCCCTGAATGAGGGCTGGTCAAAAGCCAGAATCGGGTCCCATGTTATCAGGAACTGTGAGATCCATCATTGTGGTCAGGCAGGCATCATCGGCCATATGGGAGGAGCATTTTCCACTATAGAGAATAATCAGATCCATCATATCAATACCAGGCAGGATCTGGCTGGGGCGGAGATCGGGGGCATCAAAATGCATGCGGCCATCGACTGCACCTTTGTGAATAATCATATCCACCACTGCACCAGAGGGCTGTGGCTGGACTGGCAGGCTCAGGGGACGAGAGTTACAAGGAACCTGTTTGATCACAACAGTCTGCCGGAGCGGGTTCGTCCGGTGAATCAGCTGGCAATGGGAGAGGATCTGTTTATCGAGGTATCCCACGGGCCCACACTGGTGGACAACAACCTGCTGCTGTCTGAGATGGCGGCAAGGGTCAGTGCCCAGGGAATCGCCTTTGTGCACAATCTCTTTGCCGGGGCGCTTACCTGGGTGGGAGAGGGCTGTGACAACGGCGGACACAGAAATCCATCGCCCCGGTACACACCCTACCACCTGCCCCACAGAACGGAGCTTCGGGGCTTTATGACCATTCTCCACGGCGATGTGCGCTTTATCAACAATCTCTTTGTGCAGCAGCCCATTCGTGATGAGCTGAGAAGCAATGCAAAACGGTTGCGGGCCTATGATCATCATCATATGCATTTCTCCGCCGGGACCTTCGTGTACGATGGATTTCCGTCAGAGGAGGAGTATTACAGCAGGTTTACCCGGGAGGCCGTTGACAATTGGGAGGATAAGGACCTGTATTATGACCGTCTTCCGGTAACCTACGGAGGAAATGTCTACTTCAATGGGGCGAAGCCTGCTGCTGCGGACAAAGGCTGTCATGTGGACAGAGAGCATCGTATCCATCTCCGGGTGGAGGAAAAGGAGGGAAAACCGGTGCTGAAAACCAATCTGTTCCAGTACCTGAAGGGGCTGCAGGGACAGAAGGTTTCCACAGAAACTCTGGGAATGGCATTTGAGCCGGAACAGAGATTTGAGACTCCTGAAGGAAAGAGTATACAGTTTAAAAAGGATTTCTTTGGGCGGCGAAGAGGGGAAACCTACCCTCCGGGACCATTTTATCTGTAACGGTCCCCTCCCACCGGATCACGGCACCCACAGGTTACCTGCAGGGGGCTACGGTAAATAATTTAGAAAAGAAGGCAAGTAACAATGAGTAAAGATTTTGTAAAAGGACTTCGTCATGGCTTTCCCATCTGTCTGGGATATTTTTTCGTGTCCTTTGGAGTTGGAATCATGGCTTCCCGATGCGGGATTTCTCCCTGGGTGGCTGCCCTGATTTCTCTGACAAACCTGACATCTGCCGGTCAGGTGGCCGGAATCGGCGTAATTGCGGCAGGCGGTTCCTATATTGAAATGATCCTGACACAGCTTCTGATCAACTGCAGATACTGTCTGATGGGCCTGTCTCTGTCACAGAATCTGGATCCGGGCTTTAAGCCTGTTCATCGTGCCACAGTGGCATTTGGAATCACAGATGAAATCTTCGGTGTGGCTTCCGGTCAGAAGGAGCCTCTGAAGCCCACCTATATGTACGGTATGATCCTCATTGCCACCATTGGCTGGACCAGCGGTACTCTTCTGGGAGGTATCTGCGGTGACGTACTTCCCGCAATCCTTACAAATGCCCTGGGCGTGATGCTCTATGGCATGTTTATTGCGGTGATCATCCCGCCGATCCATGATGGGCTTCACAATCTGGCAGTGGTGCTTCTGGCAGCGGCTGTAAGCTGCGTGATCTTCTTTGGTCTGCCTCAGATTTCCAGTGGTTTTGCCATCATCATCAGCGCTATTGTGGCTGCGGTAATTATGGCAATTGTAAAACCCATTGAGGAGGATGAGGAGACAGTGGAATCCCCTGAGCAGGCAAAACAGCCTGCAGCACAGAACGGTATGAAAGGAGAGCAGGCATGAATCCGGTACGTTTAGCAATCTATATGATCCTGATGGCAGGTACCACCTACCTGATCCGCATGATCCCCTTTACCTTCTTCAGAAAAAAGGTAACAAACAGATTTTTCAAGAGTTTTCTGTATTATGTGCCCTATGCCGTGCTCAGTGCCATGACATTTCCGGCAGTATTCTATTCCACCGGAAACTATGTAACAGCAACAGTGGGAACAGTGGTGGCCCTGGTACTGGCCTTCAGCAAATGCTCCCTTACAGTAGTGGCAGCCTGTGCCGCGGTGGCAACATTTGCCGCATCCCTGATCTTCTGAGAGGTAAATGGTTCCAATGAAAGTTCATAAAATTAATTATAATCGCCTGATGGGGCTGTTCAGCTTTCTCTACATTGCTGCAACAGTGGCAGGCGTGTATCTCAACAATATTTATTTTGTAAAGCACCTGGGAACAGGCTTGTCCCCCATCAGCATTCTGGTGGATGCCATTCCGCTGATGGCAGTTCTGCCTGTGCTGCTGGCGTGTCTTGGGGTTCTGAAAGTGGACGTGAGACTTCCCTTTATGTTTTTCTCACTGATCCTGGTGTCCTTCGGCCTGCTGCAGATCCTGTTTCTTGTGTCTTCCATGGGCAGTGATCTCAGCGTGTATTACATCATCAACATTATCTCTGTTTTGCTTCATATGGCGGCAGCGGTGGTGCTGGTGCTGGTGATGATCGGGAAGGCGGAGGATAATGTGGGTGTCACCTGTGCCTGGGGAGCCCTGGCAATTACACTGATGCTGTTTCTCACCAGCCTGAATATCTATGACAGGGAGAGCATAATCTATGTATCCCTCTTCCCCCAGCTGGCCTCCTGCTTCAGCGCATTGCTTCTGAACTGTATGTTTTTCTCCATGAGGAGGGAAGAGCAGTAAGGGCGGTAAGTTCAAGTTCAACGCAGGTGAGATGCCTGGAAGTTGTGGTTCATGAGCAGGCAGCGAAACGGATTGCGAATGTCTGCTTCACTACAGAAAAACAGGATAACCACAAAGATGAGAAAAATATAAAATATTTTTAAAATTATATTGACGAATCAGCTGTTATTCTATATAATAAAGGACGTGCAAAAATGACCCTATACAGTTGTGATCTGCACAAATTCACAATTGAGGGGAGGTTAGGTGATAGCTATGTCAAATGTAATCGTTAAAGAGAACGAGACTCTGGATAGCGCACTGCGTCGTTTTAAACGTAGCTGTGCAAAAGCAGGTATCCAGCAGGAGATCCGCAAGAGAGAGCATTACGAGAAACCAAGCGTTCGTCGTAAGAAAAAATCTGAAGCGGCTAGAAAACGTAAATATAATTAATTGTGCAATCGAGACGCGGGAAGCCTTTGTTTACAAGGCTTTCCGCGTTTTGTTTATCGAAATTAGAGCAAAATTAGAGCATTTTAGACCGTAGCCGTAAGAGGAGGAGTTACCGCATAGCGATAACTCCTTTTTCTTTTGCTGATAAAGTGATTACTTGGGGCAGTCGTACTATAAGTTGATGGCTCCTTTATTCTTTTCAGAATTTCTATACTGCAGAAAACTTACCTTTCTTCTGAAGGTCTCTATTGGATCTTTTATTATTTACTAAGACTTCCCATACCCAAAATGGGCTTCGCACCTTGAAAATTCAA
>JAUNCZ010000022.1 GCA_030526405.1 Lachnospiraceae bacterium
CTTATTTTTTCTCTCTTTTGCTATACTGTTTATTCTTCTGTTATTTTCTTTTGTTTTGCTGGTTTTTCTTTTGTTTATTTCACTTTTGCTATGCTGTTATTTAGCTGTTTTACTCACTTTTCCAGAAAAGAGCAGGAAAAACTCAGAATATCTCCACGTGACTCTCAAAAAACTCTCTTACCGCACGGATCAGATACTCTGTATCGTCGGTGCCCGCTGTTTCATAGGAAGAATGCATGGCCAGCTGGGGAAGACCGATATCCACACTGCGAATAGACAGATGGGCATTGGAAATATTGCCCAAAGTGGAGCCGCCATTTTTGTCAGAACGATTGGTAAATGTCTGCACCGGCACTCCCGCTCTCTGGCAGATGGTGCGGAACATAGCCCCGGATACACCGTCTGTGGTGTATTTCTGGTTGGCATGATACTTGATCACAATTCCCTGATTCAGATAGGGACGATTGGTGGGATCTGCCATCTCCGGATGGTTGGGATGCACTGCATGGGCATTGTCCGCCGAGATCATAAAGCCCTCGGAAAGGGCTCTTCGCCAGTCTCCCAGAGAAATATCCATGGTCTCCCGGATTCTGTCCAGTATATCTGTCAGGAAAGTGGAATCTGCACCCTGGGCACTTAAGGACCCGGTTTCTTCATTGTCAAAAATGCAGCAGATAGACAGTCCCTCTCTTCTCACCTGAGATTCCTCCGCCTGGAGAAATCCCTTCATCAGGGCAAATGCACACTGGAGGTCATCCAGTGCCCTGCTGGAGAGAAATTCATTCTGAGCTCCCCAGATTCTTCCCGGCATGCGATTATACAGGAAAAGATCATAGTCAATCAGATCCTCCTCACTGACACCGGCAGCATTTGCAATCTCAATATTGAAGGTTTCAGCGGAATCCATGCCACCGTACAGAGGCAGCAGATCCTTCTGGGCATTCCAGCTACAGCCCTCATTGGCAGACCGATTCATGTGGATAGCCAGATTTGGGATCAGCAGAAGGTCTCTGTCAATATTCACAAGAACCTTTTCCAGATGATCTCCTCTTTTCACTATTGCTCTTCCCGCCACAGAAAGGGGGCGATCCAGCCAGCTTCCCATGAGCATGCCGCCGTATTTTTCTGTATTCAGCTTCACATACTGGTGCTCCACTGTCATCTCACAGCAGGGTTTCACCTTAAAGCAGGGAGCATCGCTGTGTGCAGCAGCCATGTGAAGATACTTCAGTTCTCCCTGGGGCAGACGAAAGGCCAGCAGGGAAGAATCATTTCTTGTAACATAATAGCCCTGTCCCTGCACCAGAACCCAGGAGTCCTGTTCTTTCAGTTCCCGAAAGCCCTGCCGATTCAGCATCTGCTTCAGATTGGAAATCCCGTGGAACACAGAGGGACTGTTGTCGATAAATTCCAGTAATTCTCTGGAAACTGTCATTTTATCCATAGTAAACTCCTTTTCATAGTCTACAGATATGAACAGAAACCCGATGCGTGCCCATGTCCGGAGGACATGCTCACAGAGCATCGGGTTTCTGTTTCTATTGTCTGCTCACGCAGACTGAATTGCTCACTAATGGGCGCTTCCTAAAACGATTTACTTGAGAAAACTCGTTTATGCAAGCACAGTCGCATGATGGCCTGAGCTGTCTTCCAACTTACCCGTGCCCTTTCTTTACATTCGTAATTCCCGCCCTTCGGGCTCTACTGTCTGCTCACGCAGACTGAATTACTCATTAAAAGGGCACTTCCTGTATACATCATCCCTCATGCTCATCTGTGCAAGCACAATCGCATGATGGCCGATGTATACGTAAGTTGGTTATGCATACATATTATTAATTGCTGTTAAGAGTGCGTCGATGGAAGCACGGATGATATCGGAGTCGATTCCTGCGCCCCAGAAGATCTGTCCGTCTTCGCTCTGGATTCCAACGTATGCGATAGCCTCTGAGGAGGACAGCTGTGTAAGTGCGTGCTCCTGATAAGTTACCAGCTCGTAGTCCAGGTGGTATTTTTTCTTCAGTGCCAGGGATACGGCGTTGAGACGTCCGTTTCCTTTTGCTTTTACTACGCTGAAGGCCTCATCTCCCTTGCGGCAGTTAACCTCTGCGGAGATAACACGTTTGTCTTCCTGTTTGAAGTGTACACCATTGATATCGAATGGTTTGACAACACCTTTGAATTTTGTCAGGAACAGGCTGTAGATCTCGTCTGGCTGCAGCTCTTTGTGCAGGTGATCGGAGAGATCTTTCGCTGCGTAGCCCATTGCCTCACGCATCTTAGGCGGCAGATTCAGTCCGTAGTTGCGCTCCAGAATATAGCCTACGCCACCCTTTCCGGACTGGCTGTTGATACGGATAACGTCTGCATCGTAGTTTCTTCCGATATCGGTCGGATCGATCGGCAGATATGGAACGGTCCATCTGTCCGGCTCGTGGTCAAGACGCCAGGTCATACCCTTTGCGATGGCATCCTGATGAGATCCGGAAAATGCCGCAAATACCAGTGCTCCTGAGTATGGACTTCTTACATCCACGTTCATATCTGTGTATGCAGAGTATTTCTCGCAGATCTCTGGCATATTGGAGAAATCCAGCTCTGGATCCACACCGTGCATGTACAGGTTCATTCCAAGAGTTACAATATCCACGTTTCCTGTACGCTCACCGTTTCCAAAGAGAGTTCCCTCGATACGGTCAGCACCTGCCAGAAGGCCAAGCTCTGCATCAGATACACCTGAACCTCTGTCGTTGTGTGGATGAAGTGAGATCTCTACGTTCTCACGATATTTCAGGTTCTTGCTCATGTACTCGATCTGGCTTGCATACACATGAGGCATAGAAAGCTGAACGGTACTTGGCAGGTTGATGATGGCTTTTCTGTCTGCTGTTGGCTGCCATACATCCAGAACTGCGTTACATACCTCCAGTGCGTACTCCGGCTCTGTTCCTGTGAAGGACTCAGGGCTGTACTCGAAACGGTAATTTGCTCCTGCCTGCTCTGTCAGATCCTTCAGAAGTTTTGCTCCTTTGATGGCGATCTCCTTGATCTCCTCTTTGGATTTTCTGAATACCTGCTCACGCTGTGCATAGGAAGTAGAATTGTATACGTGAACGATGGCATTTTTGCAGCCCTGAAGAGCATCAAAGGTTCTCTTGATGATATGCTCACGGGCCTGTGTCAGTACCTGTACAGTAACATCATCAGGAATCAGATTGTTCTCGATCAGTGTTCTCAGGAACTCATACTCTGTCTCAGAAGCAGCAGGGAAACCAACCTCGATCTCCTTAAATCCTACTTTAACAAGCAGTTTGAAGAACTCAACCTTCTGCTCCAGGCTCATTGGAATTACAAGTGCCTGGTTTCCGTCACGAAGATCTACGGAACACCACACAGGTGCCTTCTCCACATGGTCTTTTTTTACCCAGTCATAACACTCTACCGGCGGCATATAATACTGGATTTTGTACTTGCTTGGGTTCATCATACTAAATAGTCCTCCTGTTCATATATTCGACTTCTTCGCGAAATAGCATTTCTGTCAATAAAAGAGCGGGCATGGGAAATGCTTCTCCCTGGCAACAGATATCCATCTGACACTTAATCACTTCACCGCAAAACAGCGTCAGAAAATGAAAAAATCCTCCACCTCTGCACTTCTTGCAAGAGACGAAGGGAATAATCCTGCGCGGTACCACTCTTATTTACGATAACTCGTACACTCAACGGATACGGATCCTCTGATCTATATATCCTGCCCCTGCTAACGGTGGGGAGCCGTCTGCATCTACTGTTACGACGGATCGTAAGTTCGGGCAGCCACTCTGAGGTCAGTTCAACAGTTTCCATCTATGACTTCGCATCAACCAGTCACTTTCTGCATTCAGGAGTCTCTGTTTACTAGTCCTCTTCTACGTATTTCGCTGATATTTAGAATAACATTTCAGCCCCTGTATGTCAACCTGTTTTAACAGCCGGATTTCCAATGCACCCATCAGAAACCCGGCTGTATAATTTAAATATGTATACAATTGTTTTCAAAAGTAAAGCGGACATTCGCAATCCGCTTCGCTACTTGCTCATGAACCATTGCTGCCTTTGGCAGCTCATCAGCAGGAGCTTTTACTCCTGCTGATGCAAGCATCCCCCTTTTACCCCCACCTACGTCTCTGCGTCTTAGAGGCGGGGGACTGCTTGTAATGATTCACGTCGACGCTTGTGGAGACCTGCGCAGGACTGCCCTGCCATCTTCAGGAGATTCAGGCCTCCTCTTTGTAGTTCTTGTAAGCCTCGAACTCTGCGTAAACAGAAGCATCCGGCTCCTTAGTTGCAAGACTGACAACAAAGATGCACACAATACTTACGATAAAGCCCACGAACAGAGAATACAGACCTGTTGCAACACCGATGGTAGAACCACCAACTACAGGCAGATAGTCCCATACAATTACAGTAACAGCACCGGAAATGATACCGGCTACTGCGCCCTGCAGGTTTGTTCTCTTCCAGAACAGGGACATTACAACCAGTGGTCCGAAGGAAGCACCCAGTCCAGCCCACGCATCAGAAACAAGGGTCATAACAGAGCTGTTTGGGTTCCATGCAATGATAATGGCAATGGCTGCAATGACAATCGTTGTGATACGTCCCAGATTCAGAACAGTCTTGTCATCTGCATCCTTTCTGATCAGTCCCTTGTAAATATCCTGAGACATGGAGGAAGAGCACATCAGAAGCTGGGAATCAGCAGTGGACATGATAGCTGCCAGGATTCCGCAGAGGAACAGTCCTCCGATAAATGCCAGAGGCAGGTTCTCAATGAACACCTTTTTGATCATTTCAATAAATACAGACTCTGTGGAAGCAGCGCCCTCAGTTACACCAAGGATTACAGGTGCCAGGAATGCACGTCCCACCAGAGCAACGATCAGAGCCATGGCAGATGCAATAATATCCCATACAATGGCGATACCAGCAGATTTCTTCACCTCGCTCTCAGAACGGATGGCAAAGAAACGGATGATGATATGAGGCATACCACAGTATCCAAGACCCCATGCCAGATTGGAGATGATCTCCACTGCTGTGATGGGGTGATCACCATTGTACATAAGGCTCATATAGTGTGCGCTGTCCACACCTGTGGAAGCAAGAACTGCAGAAAAATCACCCTCGATCATGAAATATGCAATGAGAGGAACTGCGATGAGACCCACCAGCATCAGGGATCCCTGAATAAAGTCTGTGGTACATACTGCAAGGAATCCACCCATCAGTGTATAGGTAAGGATTACAACAGCGCCGATCAGCAGAGCCATGTGATAATCCCAGCCCAGAACGGAATTAAACAGCTTTCCTCCTGCTGCCAGCGCAGAGGCTGTGTAAACCAGGAAGAATACCATGATAACAACAGAAGAAATACCTTTCAGGATGTTCTTCTTATCATGGAATCTGTTTGTAAGATACTCCGGAAGAGTCATGGAGTTATTGGCAACGATGGTATAGCGGCGAAGTGGTTTCGCAATCACTACCCAGTTGATGATGGTACCGATCAGAAGACCGATGGCGATCCATGCCTGACCTGTACCCAGTGCGTACATAGAACCCGGCAGACCCATAAGAAGCCATCCTGACATATCGGAAGCCTGGGCAGAAAGCGCTGCCACAGGACCGGACAGCTGACGTCCGCCAAGGAAATAGTCAGCAGATCCCTTTGTTTTCTTACCAGTGTATAATCCTACAAAAACCATCATTGCAAGATAGAACACAAAAGCAAGAATAATTGCAATTGTTGAACTGCTCATTGTTTGAATTCTCCTTCTAGATTTTTTCGAAATATGGTGTTGATTATACACGAAAGAAAATTCAGATGCAACAAACCCCCTTACTTTTTTGTTGTAAAGCAGGAAAACAGACAGTTTTTCATATGACCGCGGTCATTTATAATTGTCTGGAAGTGGTTTTGTTTTTCCCTGCCGGAAATGCCAGGCAGATTTATCTCTGTTTTGTACTATTTATCACAGGAAAACACATACTGTTCCAGCCTTGCAAATGCCTCCTTCACCCGGGACAAAGGAAGAGCCAGATTCATTCTCAGATGGCAGGGGCCGTGGAACATTCTTCCGTCCTGCACAGCCACTCCCACTCTCCAGCAGGCTTTTTCCAGTTCTTCGATGGTTTTTCCATGATTTCTGCACCATGTGGTGCAGTCCAGATACAGCATATAGGTTCCCTGTGGTCTGCACACCTCCACACCTTCAAAATGCTCTCTGATAAACCGGCAGGCATAGTCCACGTTCTCCGTGAGCACAGTACGAAGCTCATCCAGCCACTCATATCCCTCCTCTTTGTAGGCTCCGATCAGGGCATGCATGGACAGCACATTCATCTCATTGTAGTGGGTGTTGGAGGATTCCTTTCTGATGCGATCCCGAAGCCACGGATTGTAGATAATATGATAGCTGCCCACAAGACCAGCCAGGTTAAAGGTTTTTGAGGGGGCATACAGGGCCACCGTCCTGTTTCTGGCATCCTCTGATACAGACTGGGTGGGGATATGCTGATGTCCCTCCAGAATCAGGTCTGACCAGATCTCATCAGAGATCACATACACATCGTATTTCCGGAACAGCTCCATGGCCTTTTCAATCTCCCAGCGCTCCCAGACACGGCCCACAGGATTGTAGGGACTGCAGAATACAGCACAGTGAATGTGATTCTTTCTGATTTTCTCCTCCATATCCTCAAAATCCATCCTCCAGATGCCATCCTCATCAATGACAAGAGGACTGTGCACCAGCTTGTAACCATTGTTGCCAAGACCGGCAGTGAAGCCAATGTAGGTGGGGGAATGGAGAAGAATCCTGTCCCCTTTGGAGCAAAGCACATTGGCAGCGCTGATGACACCTCCGATGACGCCATTTTCATAGCCGATGCATTTTGCTGTCAGCCCACTGACACCATTTCTTCTCTCCTGCCAGCGGATAATGGAACGGTAATACTCCTCCCTGGGGGAAAAATACCCGAAAGCCGGGTGCTGAACCCGCTCCATAATGGCCTGAGTAATGGTGGGCACAGTGGGGAAATTCATATCCGCCACCCACATGGGGATGGCATCAAAGCCCTCCTCCGGGGCATCCGGCGCAAAGCCCGGCTTTCCACCCAGGGCGTCCACCGCCATGGCATCCTTTCCTTTTCGCTCAATCACAGATGTAAAATCGTATTTCATAGGTTCGGTAATCTCTCCTTTCTTCATAATCCGATCCTCAAATTCCTTCGATGTCAGCGGTAGCTGACCAGAAGCGCGCACCAGGTCTCCGCAAGGGTCGACCCAAATCAGGAACCCTGACCTTACTGATTGTTTGCTTTTTCTTTCCTGTCACGGATCCACAGAGGCTTCTGGAACATGGCTTTGATCCTGTTCAGCAGGTGCACCGCATCCCTTTCAGGATCGTATCTGGCACTGATGGGCTGGATAATCACCGGGTTCAGCACCTCTCCCTCCTCCTTTTTTTCATAGTCCAGAAGGTGCTTCTGGCAGGCCTCAATGGAAACTCCCCTTTTATAAAAGTAGAAAAGAGTTTCCCCGGGATGCTTGGGTCTTGGGATCCGCACCACATGAAAGCGCTCTGCAATGGTGATATTTCCCATCAGCCACAGCTCAAATACCTGAGCCTGGGCCTCATCCAGAATCATACGCACCGCAAGGATCTGATCCTCAGAAGAATAGGACCCCGGCAGATAGTTTCTGTAGGGTGAACGGCGCATCATTCTGTAATCCTCAATCTCCTGCTGGTTCATTTCTCCCACATGGAACAGCATCATAGTGCGCCCCCTGATGGTGAAAATAACACCGCAAAGCCCCAGCATCTCAATCATCTCCACCAGGTAATCCACATCCTCATGGGGAATCTCCTGTACTTCCCGGTATACATTCTCCCGGATATCATAGAGTGCGGCTCCCCCCAGCACGATAACGGGCATATTGATATGGAGAGTCTGCAGCTGGCTTATGAGAAATGCCGGCGCATAGGGAGTTTCCAGGCAGATTCTGCAGCCACTGTCATACAGACGGTTCAGCTCGGTAAGGACTCTGGAACTGATTCTGGAGTATCGATCCGCTGCCAGATGATTCAGCTGCAGGAAAAATACCCGGTCCAGTCTCTTTCTTGTGGGGATTCGAAAGGTATTCACTGCCGTTGCCACCAGGGCTCCAATAACAGTATCCATGATCCGAAGAAGAGTCTCCGGAAGAGAGGGATCCGCCTCAGGAAACTTAAGCACCAGACACAGAAATACAATGGCAGACAGAGCCGCCGCATCTGCGATATTCAGTAATACACAGGTATATACAGCCAGAATTACCCCCAGGGACATCATGACGTACACCAGCAGCATATGGTTTTCCGTTCCCGGCAGCCAGGTTACCAGCAGAAGAAATGCCAGTCCCCAGAAGCCCCCCATAATGGTTCCGGTAATCCTGTCCCCGGCACTTTTTCTGACCTTCTTCGCATAGGGCTGCATACAGATGATGGCTGTAATACAGGATTCCGCCACGCCGCCTCTGTACCCCCTTGCAATGTGAATGAGCAGGCAGATAAAAACTGCAAATGCCGTTTTCAGGATTCTGTGTCCGATCAAAGGAAAAGGCCATTTTCCATGATGTTGGTCCATTACTATCTTCATATCCGTTCCTCAATATTCACTGTAAAAATTCTGTATCTCAGGAATGACCGTTTCCCTGGATTCGAAGTATAGTATAGCACTCATCCCCTGCCACCGCAAACCACCCTCCCTTTATCCCGCCTGCGTCTCTACACCTCAGAGGCGGTGGCTGCTTGAAGTGGTTCAAACGCGACACGCATTTCTTTGCATTTATCCAAAAAAATGATAAAATAGTGTTGCTCTGAGTCCCCAGGACCGGAAGCAAAACAGCAGCTGTAATGCTGCAGATTGGAGTACTACTATGAAACGACTGTTGTCTTACATGAATCAGAAGCGAAAAGAAGCTATTCTGGCCCCGCTTCTGAAAATGCTGGAAGCCAGCTTTGAGCTGATCATTCCTCTGATCGTTGCTGACATGATCGACCAGGGTATCAGCAGTGGAAATGGCCACAGGATCCTGCTGTACGGCGGCCTGATGATCCTTCTTGGCCTGATCGGCTTCAGCGTCTCTCTGATTGCCCAGTATTTTGCGGCCAAATGTGCTGTCAATACGGGAACAGCCATCAGAAGTGACCTGTTCCACCATATCAATAGTCTGTCCTATGCAGATCTTGATGCGCTGGGAACCTCAACACTGATCACAAGAATGACCAGCGACATCAACCAGGTACAGAACGGTGTAAACATGTTCCTTCGCCTGCTGCTGCGTTCTCCCTTTGTGGTGGTTGGTGCCATGGTGATGGCATTTACCGTGGATGTGAAGACCGCCTGCATCTTCCTGGTGGTGATCCCGGTGCTTCTGCTGATCATCTTCGGTATCCTGCTGGGCACACGTCCCCTTTACAAAAAGGTGCAGACACAGCTGGATGCTGTCACCCTGAAAACCAGAGAGAATCTGCAGGGCATCCGTGTTGTCCGGGCCTTCAACCGTCAGAAACGGGAAAAGGAGGAGTTTTCCGATGCCTCTGCTTCCTTATATAACAAACAGATTTTTGTAGGAAAGATTTCTGCCCTGCTGAATCCCGTCACCTATGTGATCATCAACCTGGGTATCATCTTCATTCTGTTCCAGGGCGGACTTGGAGCCGATGCAGGACGTCTGAGTCAGGGACAGATCATTGCTCTTGTGAACTACATGTCTCAGATTCTGGTGGAACTGGTGAAGCTGGCCAACCTGATCATTCTTCTTTCCAAGGCAGCAGCCTGCATGAACAGAATCGATTCGGTATTCAACATGGAGCCCTCTGTGGAAGACCCTCTCCCTCCAAAGGATTTAAAATCAGACTTCTTTTCCTTCGCCACAGAAGTCTCAGATATTATCGAGACTGATTCTCCCTATATTGAATTCAGGGATGTAAGCTTTAACTATGGTTCCTCCCAGGAGCCGGCTATTTCACACATCTCCTTCACAGCAGAACAGGGTGAGACCATCGGTGTCATCGGCGGTACCGGATCCGGAAAATCCTCTCTGATCAATCTTCTGCCCCGTCTCTATGACTGCAGCCAGGGCTCTGTACTGATCAGGGGTGAGGATCTCCGCGCCGTTCCTCTGGAGGCGGCCAGAACGAGGGTTGGACTGGTTCCTCAGAGAGCACAGCTTTTCAAGGGCACACTTCGCTCCAATCTGAAGATGGGCAATCCCCATGCCACAGAAAGGGAAATGAACCGTGCACTGGAGATTGCCCAGGCAAAAGAATTCGTGGATGCCAAGGGTATGGGACTGGAGCTGCCTGTGGAGCAGGAAGGCCGGAACTTCTCCGGCGGTCAGAAACAGCGACTGACCATTGCAAGAGCCATCCTGCGACAGCCTGAAATCCTGATTCTGGACGACAGTGCCTCTGCCCTTGATTTTGCCACAGATGCCAGACTCCGCAGCGCCATCCGTGAATACACAGCCACCGAAAATGGTGCGTTACGAAGAAAAACAACGGTATTTCTGGTATCTCAAAGGGTATCCACCGTCCGGGACGCAGACAAGATCCTGGTAATGGATGACGGAACACTGGCAGGAATCGGCACCCACTATGAGCTCCTGAAGGACTGTGCCGTATATCGTGAGATCTGTGAATCCCAGATGACTGCAAAGGAAATCCAGAAAGATCTTCAGCAGAAAGGAGGAATGTGAGCATGTCCAATACAACAAAAAACAACAAAAAAGAAAGCAGTGATACACTGAAACGGATTTTTCAGTATATCCGCCCCTATCGGTTCTCAGTGCTCCTTTCCCTGCTGCTGGCAGCCCTTACAGTTGTATTTTCCCTGATGATCCCTATTCTCATCGGAAAGGGAATTGACTGTATCCTTGGCCCCGGTCAGGTGGATTTTTCCGGTCTTAAGAGAAATGCCCTGCTGATTCTGATTCTGGTGGCCATCGGTGCCTGCGCCCAGTGGCTGATGAATCACATCAACAACACCATCACCTATCACATTGTGAAGGATATGCGTGTGAAGGCATTTTCCCATCTCCAGCGACTGCCTCTGTCCTACATCGACAGGCAGCAGTCAGGTGATCTTCTCAGCCGGGTGGTTACAGATGTGGAGCAGTTCTCCGACGGTCTTCTGATGGGCTTTACCCAGCTGTTCACCGGTGTTCTCACCATCATCGGAACCATCCTTTTCATGCTTACCATCAGTCCCTGGATCACACTGGTGGTGGTGGTGCTGACACCATTTTCCTTCAGCATCGCAAAATTTATCTCCGGAAAGAGCTACCATATGTTCCAGATGCAGTCTGCTGCCAGAGGAGAGCTGACAGGTCTCACCAACGAGATGATGACGGGAATCAGGGTGGTTCACGCCTTCGGCTACGGAGACACTGCCCAGGAGCAGTTTGATGATATTAACCTGCGCCTGTCAGCCTACAGCCTGCAGGCAACATTTCTCTCCTCCCTGACTAACCCAAGCACCCGCTTTTATAACTCTCTGATCTATGCGGGAGTTACCATTGCCGGCTGCTTTGCTGCCCTTGCAGGACCTGGTGTTCTCAGCATCGGACAGCTCAGCTCCTTCCTGAGCTATACAAACCAGTATGCGAAGCCATTTAATGAGATTACCGGTGTGATCACTGAGTTCCAGAATTCTCTGGCATCTGCAGCCCGGGTATTTGAGCTGCTGGATCAGCTGGAGGAAACTCCTGATCCGGATCAGGCACTTACTCCTTCTGCGGATGAGATCAAAGGTTCTGTATCCCTCTCCCACGTGGAGTTCTCCTATCATCCGGAGAATCCTCTCATCCAGGATCTGAACCTTGCAGTACAGCCAGGACAGAGAATTGCCATTGTGGGCCCTACCGGCTGTGGAAAAACCACACTGATCAACCTGCTGATGCGCTTCTACGATGTAAACAGTGGCTCCATTCAGGTGGATGATATGGAGATTCGATCCATGACAAGAGAATCCCTCCGGGCGGGCTACGGCATGGTGCTTCAGGATACCTGGCTGAAATCCGGTACCATCCGGGAGAACATCGCCTACGGAAATCCGGAGGCATCCATGGATGAGATTATCGAGGCGGCTAAAAAAGCCCATGCCCACAGCTTTATCAAACGACTGCCCAAGGGCTATGACACCGTTCTTGGTGAGGACGGAGGATCCCTCTCCCAGGGACAGAAGCAGCTGCTTTGTATCGCCCGTATCATGCTGACCCATCCACCGATGCTGATTCTGGATGAGGCTACCTCCTCCATCGATACCATGACAGAGATTCGAATCCAGAAGGCATTTTCAGAAATGATGCAGGGTCGCACAAGCTTTATCGTTGCCCACCGACTCTCCACCATCAAGGAAGCAGATCTGATTCTGGTGATGAAGGACGGCAACATCATCGAACAGGGAACCCACGAAGAGCTTCTGACTCAGCAGGGCTTCTACAGCCAGCTGTACAAAAGCCAGTTTTCTGAGGCATCCTGACAAAAAAGCCTATGTAGACGATTCTTCAGTCTGTCCTGAAAAGAGAATCACCCAGGACAGACTGCCGGAACTGCTGTTAAAACCGATATTTTTCAAAAAAATAACAGATAATTCTGATTTTTTAAGCTTTTTCCATGTAAAATATGTACTCTTTTCACAAAATATGCTATACTATTCTACGTGTAGTAATGGGGCTGATTGCAGCCTAGTAACAGAAAGGAAGTGTGTATATGAATTTCTTCACACCAGCTGAGGTGGCAAAAAACACCATCGGCATCGGAAAAGGAAAGGCTGCTCTTTCCGCAAGCAGAATGCTTTTGCTTGGAATTATGGCAGGAATCTTTATCGGTTTTGCAGGAGTTGCCTGCACCATGGCAGGGGTTGGAGTACCAATCGCCTCCACCGGAAAACTGGTGGGAGCCGCTATCTTCCCTGGAGGACTTGCAATGGTTCTTCTTGCAGGAAGTGAGCTGTTCACCGGTAACTCCCTTATGATTGTTCCTCTTCTGGAGAAAGAGATCACTCTGGGCGGAATGCTGAAAAACTGGGGAATCGTCTGGGTAGGAAACCTTATCGGCGGAATGCTGGTAGCTGCAGGAACCGCTTATGGACATACCATGAGCCTCTTCGGAAACGGCTACGGTGCAGCAGCCATCAGTACTGCTGCCACTAAATGTTCTCTTACACTGGGAGATGCCCTGATTCGAGGCATCCTCTGTAACATCCTTGTATGTGTTGCTGTATGGATTTCCTTCGCAGCAAAGGATGTGGTAAGTAAGATCGTTGGTATCTTCTTCCCTGTAACAATGTTCGTGTTCTCCGGCTTCGAGCACAGCATCGCTGATATGTATTTTGTATTCGCAGGATACTTTGGAAAAACTGTTCCTGCTTATGCTGAGGCAGCTGTTGCAGCAGGCACAAACCTGGATGCCATTACCCTTGGAACCATCTTCGGAAAATGTCTGATCCCTGTTTCTGTTGGAAACGTAATGGGTGGAGCATTCGTAGCATGTGTTTACTGGTACTGCTTCCTGAAAAAGGATAAAAAATAAAATGTGTTAACACAGACAAGGGGCTGTCGCAATAATTGCGACAGCCCCTTATTTTTACTGTTTCAGAACATCTTCAATGGAAGCAATTACCACTCCCTCACTCTCCAGTGTGGAGCGGATCTCTGACACAAAGGCCAGTGCCTTTGCATTATCTCCATGAACGCAGATGGAATCAGGAATAATCTCAATATCCTGCCCGTCCACTGCAGTCACCTTGTGCTCCTTCACCATGCGTACCACACGCTCAATGGCCAGTTTCTCGTCTGTGATCATGGAATCCGGTCTGCTTCTTGGCACAAGGCTTCCATCCGGCATGTAGGCACGATCTGCGAACACCTCCTGGGCCACAGGAAGTCCGATGTCTCTTGCAGCCTTCACGCTCTGGCTTCCTGCCAGTGCCAGGCAGATCAGCTCCGGATCAAAGGCCTGAATCGCCTTTGCAATGGCCAGAGCCAGCTCGTAATCCTTTCCTGCCATATTGTAAAGGGCTCCGTGGGGCTTCACGTGCTGGATCTTCATTCCATGTTTCTTTGCAAAGCCGTAGAGGGCACCCAGCTGATAGGTCACGTAGGCAGCACCCTCCTCCGGTGTTACCACCATATTTCTTCTTCCGAAGCCCATCAGATCCGGATAGCCCGGATGAGCGCCGATGGCGATGCCCGCCTCCTTTGCCAGCTTCACGGTTTTATCCATCACCATGGGATCTGCCGCATGGTAGCCGCAGGCAATGTTGCAGGAAGAAATCAGGGGAATGATCTGATCATCCATTCCCAGAGTATATCTTCCAAAACTCTCGCCAATATCACTGTTTAAGTCAATTTTTACCATTTTTTCTTCCTCCTGTCTGTAAAAACGCATGTGTACATACACCATATTTTACCAGTCAATATTCATATTTCTGCGAGGGTACCCTCTTATAGCTGCTTTTACTTTTGTTATTCATTAAGCAGCCTATCTTCCGATTTTTGCAGATTTTCTCATTGTTACACCGGATGACGATTGTCAAACAACGGACCGATAAGACTTCTCTTCAGCCGGGCAAATTCCTCATAATACTCTCTGTACAGCTTCTGAGCCTCCTGCACAGTCACTGCCTGGAAGCGCACCCTCTGGCTGGGGCGCAGCTGGGCAAACTGTGGGATATCCACATGGATCACTGTGGCGATTTTCGCATAGCCTCCCGTTGTCTGGCGATCTGCCATCATCACGATGGGATTGCCATTACCGGCAATCTGGACGCTGCCCAGCACAATTCCGTCGGATATGATATCGCTGCCGTTCTTTGTCTCCACCACATCTCCCTCCAGACGGAAGCCCATACGGTCGCTTAAGTTTGATACCTTATATTCACTGTTATAAAAGGTGTTCAGACCTGCTTCTGTAAATGCCTCCTGCTGGGGACCGGGAATTACCCTGACTGTCAGCACCTCATCCATGGTCGGCAGCTTTCTCTCAGGAAGTCTTCTGCCGGACAGGTTCTGCGCCGCATAACGGGGATTTCTCAGCTCCAGCTGATCTCCATTCATGATCTGACGTCCCCTGAAGCCGCCGATACTGCAGCGAAGGTTGGTACTGCGGCTTCCCATAATCTCCGGAACAGCAAGTCCCCCACCCACTGCGATGCAGCCATAGGTTCCCACATTTCCTGTCATAATGCTGGCGGTCTGTCCCGCCTCCACATGTACCGCCGTATCTGCAGGATACTCATCTCTTCCGATCTTTATCTTGAAATCTCCACCGGAAACACAGATATTGGCAGGGGCAGTAAACAGCATGGTGGGACCCACCAGACAGAATTCAATAATTGCCTCTCTCTCATCGTTGTTTACCACCAGATTTGCTCTTCTGGCGGCAGTTCGATCCATAAAGCCAGAGGGAGCAAAGCCTGTGTTCTGATAGCCCATTCGACCCTTGTCCTGAATGGTGGTTCTTGGGCCTGCAAAAACAAAATTAATACTCATGCTCAGCCCTCCTTACGCTTCTCGTATACATATTCATTCTGTTCCACCAGCTTGCTGATTTCCTTAAATCGCTGCTCTGAAATGGGAACAAACTTCAGATATTCACCTGATTCATAGAGAATCGGTGTCTCTCTGTCCGGATCATACAGCTTCAGAGGAGTTCTTCCAATGATCTGCCAGCCTCCCGGGGACTCCAATGGGTACATTCCCGTCTGTTTTCCGGCAATTCCCACTGCTCCGGCATCCAGCTTTTCTCTGGGCGATTTCAGTCTCGGTGTCTCCAGGGCCTCGTTCATTCCGCCAAGATAGACAAAACCCGGCAGAAATCCCATCATATAGATCTGATAATCCGGTTCACTGTGAAGTCGGATCACCTCCTCCTGGGACAGCCCTGTGTGAGCGCAGACATTTTCCATATCGGGACCATACTCCCCTCCATAGCACACCGGGATGTCCATGATCACCTTCTCTCCTGAAGCAGCACCAAGGTCCACATCTGCCAGAAGAGTGTGGAGAAGCTCAATGAGCTCATCATAGAGAATGATCCGGGGATCATACTGCACCATCACACAGCAGTAGGTCTGGATCAGCTCCGTAACACCTTTGATCTTTGCCTCTTCTATTTTGATACGGGCTGCCCGGGCCGCTGTACAGATTTTCGGATCGATGGCATTGCCAAATTCCAGAGATACAGCTGCATCCCCTGCAGTCAGAATCCTGTATTCCATATAGTATCAACTCCTTCCTTTATAACTCTGATTATACTTCTATAGTAGCATTGAACAGAGCTTCTGAAAAAGGGCTGTCAAAAGATTTTCCTTTGACAGCCCGTTAATTTTGCTTAGATCAGGCAGATTTCCTGCAACACCAGGCAGGATCAGCCTTTGATCAGTGCAGATGCACTGGAGATAAATGCGTTCATATTTCTTGCAGCAATGAACAGGAAGAGCGCAATTACAAGGATTACCAGCACATTGAACCAGCCCTTGTTCTGTTTGCCCTTCATGATATTCTTGTCATTTGCCACCAGGAACAGAAGAATTCCTGTGATAGGCAGCAGGAATGCATTGGCAGCCTGCGCAAACAGGATGATCTGTGTAGGTGATGCTCCCAGAGTCAGAGTAGCGATGAGACCAGCTGCAACTACAATGATCCAGAAGATCTTGAAGCGGAAGCTCTTCAGATTCTCATCCCAGCCAAGGATACCGGAGCAGGCATAGGCTGCTGCCAGAGGTGCAGTCAGTGTGGAAGTGATACCTGCTGCAAAAAGTCCGATACCGAAGATGGTGGTTGCCCAGCTTCCAAGAAGTGGTGTCAGAGCCACTGCCATATCGCCGCCGTTTGCAATTGTCACGCCTGTACCGTTGATGGTTGCAGAGGCACAGACAATAATCGCCATAGAGATAATTCCGCCCAGACCGATGGAGATCGCTGTATCAAAACGGGAGTTTGCAAGAGCATCATCCACGTCCTCCGCTGCTGCTCCGCCTGCCCATTTTTTAGCTGCTGAGGAAGCGTGCAGGTAGATATTGTAAGGAACTACTGTTGTACCCATCAGAGCTGCGATGGTCATCCAGCTGGAGCCGTCAGGAACCTGGAAACCAAAAAGGCCCTTCAGAACACCGCCCCAGTCAGGCTTAGCAACAAATGCACAGACCAGGAAGATCACACCCATAGTCACAACCAGAGCAGTCATAACCTTCTCGATCAGTCCTGTTTTTCCGATAAACAGAAGAATAAATACCACAATACCGATCACCAGAGCCAGCGCGATGGAACCAGTTGGAGTTGCCAGTGCAGGAAATGCAGCTGTGACACCAAGTCTTGCACCTGTAATATTACCGGTCTCGTAAGCGATGTTTCCTACGAAAACAGCAGCGATTACAAGCACCGCGATCAGTGTCCGTGCACCGGAACCTGTGAATTTCATTCTCAGAGCCTGTCCCAGACCCTTTCCTGTTACAATACCCAGTCTGGCAGCCATTGACTGCATGATGATAACTGAGATTACTGAGAGCAGCATCGCCCACAGCAGTGTGTAGCCGTAGTTCGCTCCTGATGTAGAGCAGGAAGTTACGGTACCAGGTCCGATAAATGCTGCCGCCACGAGAGCACCGGGACCTACGTTTTTCAGTCTTTTGCCTAAATTACTCATAATTTAGTCCTCCCCATTTTTTTATTTTGAGACTACCGGATCAAAGTGCGTTTGCAGCGTACTCTCTTTGTTCAAGTCGACGCTCGCGGAGACTTGTCTCCCACTGAGACTGATTTGTCAATACTCACCACCTATAGAGGTGGGAGTCTTCTCCACTGAGATAAAAAATCCACAGGAAACGAACTCCTCAAATGCCCCAATTTAGTAAATATTATAATACTATTTGGACAAGTTGTCAATTTTATTACATTTCTTCCACACAAAAACAGTCAATATGACCATGGTCATATTGACTGTTTTGCGGGCTTTTGACACCCGAATCCTGTTAAATGAAAAATCCTCATCGTTTCACAATAGCAAAATCCCCGGATACAGTATTGATCTCATAGGAATTTCTGCCGTTTCCAAACACATAGTCATCTCCATCGATCCTTCCAGGAAGATCGGAATGGAACTCTCCGCTGATGGTGTCGAAGGATATTACAGCGCTGAGCTCCGGTGGAAGATCCAGGGTGACCTTACCGGATATTGTATCAGCATCCACATCCTCCGGTGCCTTGTCAGTTACAAGCTCCACATCCCCGCTGGTGGTATCCACTGTAAAATCATCCATATAGGGAACCTGAATTGTGGAATTTCCGGAGACGGTATCGATGGTAATATCCCTGGTGTCCTCAGCCAGACTGATATTTACGCTTCCTGAGGTGGAACTCACCTTCACCAGGTCTTCTGCAACACATGCAGTCAGCTCTGTGGTACCTGATACCGTATCAATTCTGAACTCCTGAGCAATAATGCTGTCCCCATATACATTTGCAGAAACAGTATCCACATAGCATTCCTCCAGATGACAGCCCTCCGGCACTGTAATAGTCAGATCCTTCTGGAGATTTCCGCTGAGAAAGATTTCTCCCTCCCTGCAGTACTGAATATGAAGGGTCTCTCCATCGATCCAGTAATACATGCTTGTATCCTCATCCAGCTTCTGATTGGCCTCCTCAGAAAAGGTGATCTCCTTTCCACTGCCCTTCACCAGATTGACACTGCCGCTGATCCAGTTCAGGTCCAGTTTTGTAATAGTTTCTTCTGTACTGCCCCGTCCCATCTGATACTGGTCAGAATGATTATATGCAGAAGAGATTCTTCCGCCCCCTCCTAACGCAGGCTTTCCACAGCCTGTCAGCATTGCCATGCAGGCACCTGCCACAATCGCCATTACAACCATCACTCTCTTTTTCATATATAAATTCCTCTCTTTCACTTTTTCTCAGCCTCTTTTTTCACAGGTCATATGACACTATCTCATTTTTCTTAAAATATAATAAGAAATATCCTCTCTTTTCCTTATATCCAGAATACAGAAAAAAGGAAAAAACAGATACCACTGTTCATTAGGCTGTTGTGTCAGTTTTTCAGTGAATCAAAGCAGTGGACGCAATTTCCTGGGCAAACAGAAAACAGCCCTCTGCGCATCTGTTCAACCACATGCGCAGAGGGCTGTTTTTCTAAATGTAAGAAAGGAGTGCTTCTATATAAAAAATGAATAACGTCTGATTCAATCTATACTCATATGGGAACAGCAGCATTTCTCATGATGAGGGGGGAGGACATTTGAATCACTGCTGTTCTGTTTTGAGTATGGCTAAAGTATAACGGGGGAATGTGTACAGAATGTGTTCATTTTCGAAAGAAACTATAAAGTGTATGCCCTGTTTCTTAAGAATTATCTTCTTTCCTTTTAAGGACATAATTTCTGTGAATTGTGTCATTTTCACGAATACAATGTCTATTCCGGCAATGTTTCTGTCTATTTTTGCAGCATTTTCAAATGCTATGCACATAATTAACCAAAAATCCGATTCTGTGTCCTGTAAAAACAGTCACTTTGACTGTTACAATACAGACATAGATTAATGAACTACGGAAAATAATCAGAAAGGTGGTATCAGAATATGAAAATCAGAGCAGCTGTTACACGTAAAGCAGGCGAGCCTTATCAGATCCAGGAGGTGGAGCTGGCGGAGCCTAAGTTTGGTGAGATCCTTGTAAAAATCGTTGCCAGCGGAATCTGCCATACAGATGAGGTTGTAAAACAGCAGTTTATCCCTGTTCCTCTTCCAGCAGTATTAGGACATGAGGGTGCAGGTATTGTCGAGAAGGTTGGACTTGGTGTAACAGAGTTCAAACCAGGTGATCGTGTAGGCATCACATTCTCCAACTGTGGTGAGTGTCCATGCTGTAAAAAAGGAAAACCATATATCTGTAAGAAATTCAATGCAATCAACTTCGGTGGTATCCAGCCAGATGGAACAAGCCGTCTTTCTACACTTGAGGGTGAGACCCTTTCTACCCTCTTCGGACAGTCTTCCTTCGCTACCCACGCAGTTGTAAGTGCAAAATCTGCTGTTAAGGTTGAGTACGATGATATGGATCTTGGACTGGTAGCTCCAATCGGCTGCGGTATTCAGACCGGTGCCGGTGCAGTTCTCAACCGTCTTCGTCCTGAGTTCGGCTCCACAATCGCAGTATTCGGCTGCGGTACTGTAGGAATGAGTGCCATCATGGCAGCTAAGATCGCAGGCTGTGCTAAGATCATCGCTGTTGGAGGAAATGCAAAATCTCTGGAGCTGGCAATGGAGTTAGGTGCTACCCACACTGTAAACCGTAAAGAGGTTCCTGATGTGGTGGAGGCTGTTAAGGCCATCACAGACGGTGGTGTTGATTACTCTGTTGATACAACAGGTATCGGCGACTGTGTAAGAAAATCCCTGGCTATGTGTGACTTCGGCGGAACCTGCGTTGTTGTAGGTGCTACAGGCGATATCACCTTCAATGTTCAGGAAGAGCTGATGGGCGACGGAAAATCTCTCCTTGGCGTTATTGAGGGAGATTCCATTCCGAAGGACTTTATTCCGAAACTTATCGATTATCATAAAAAGGGCCTGTTCCCATTTGACAAGCTGATCAAATTCTACGATTTCGAAAATATCAACGAGGCTGTTGAGGCATCCCACAAGGGTGAGTGCATCAAGGCAGTACTTCGCATGGAGGCATAAATCATGAAAAACAAATACTATCCACATCTGGCCAGCCCTATTACCATCAAGGGCGTAACCTTCAAAAACCGTATCTTTGGTGCTCCAATGTCCAACCCTGAGTTGGATCCTGAGTGCCATTTCAGAGAGGAAGATATTGCCTTCCATGCAAACCGCGGCAAAGGCGGTCTGGCAAGCTGTTGTATCGGCCTTGGTATCGTTGAGGCAGTTGGTCGTTCCCATACAAAAGAGGTAATCCTGTACGATGACATGTCCCTGCCTGGACTGAGACGTATGGCAAATGAGTTCCACAAACACAACTGTAAAGCTGTTATGGAGCTGGCTCACGGCGGAAAATTCGGTGCTGCAAGAAGCCACACTGCTGCTGACTACTTCCTGATCGGACCAAACGATGAGGTAAATGCTCAGGGTGTACAGGTTAAAGCTATGTCTGAGGAGCAGATCTATGCCACAGCCGAGGCCTTTGGAAAGGCTGCTGCCCTTGTTAAGGAAGCTGGCTTTGATATGGTTCTGATCCATGGCGGACACGGATGGCTGCTGGAGCAGTTCTCTTCCCCATATTTCAACAAACGTACTGACAGATGGGGCGGAAGTCTCGAGAACCGTATGCGCTTCTCTCTCCTTGTTATCGACAAGGTGCGTGAGGCAGTTGGACCAAACTTCCCAATCGAGTTCCGCATGAGCGGTTCTGAGCTGATTCCAGAGGGCTACGGCATCGATGAGGGTGTTGAGATGGCTAAGATGATCGACGGAAAGGTTGACATTATCCATGTATCAGCAGGAATCCATGAGAACAATGACGTATTCGTATTCACACACCCATCCATGTTTGTGGAAAACGGTGTAAACGTAAAATATGCTGCAGAGATCAAAAAACATGTAAAAACACCGGTTGCTACCCTGGGCGGAATCAACGATGTTGATATGATGGAGGAGATCATTGCATCAGGAAAGGCAGATATCGTAGAGGTTGCACGTCAGTCACTGGCAGATCCTTACTTCCCTGAGAAGGCATTTTCCGGAAATAAGGATGATATCACAAAATGCTGCCGCTGCTTTACCTGTTTCTATAACTATCTGACAAACAGAAACTTCTGCTGCGCATTCAACCCGGAGATCGGTGATGAGCTGGAGCATAAATACGGCTTCCCACCAACAACACCGAAAAAGGTAGTGATCGTTGGCGGTGGTCCTGGCGGTATGGAGGCTGCAATCACCTGTGCAGAGCGCGGTCACTCCGTTACACTGTACGAGAAGAACAGCCGTCTCGGCGGACAGATCCTTCACGAGCAGCACATTCCATTCAAAAAGGATATGTACAACTTTATTGAGGTTCTTGCAAGACGAGTTGAGAAAGCCGGCGTAGAAGTTCATCTGAATACAGAAATTACTCCTGAGGAGGTTGAGGCTATGGGTGCTGATGTGGTATTCATCGCAGTTGGCTCCACTCCTATCGTTCCTCCTATCCCAGGCATTGACAATGAGAAAGTTGTTGGTCTGAAGGTTCTTGAGAACAAAGAGCCTGCAGTTGGACAGAAGGTTGCGATCCTTGGCGGAGGTCTCGTAGGCTCCGAGGTGGGTATCTACCTGGATATGCTGGGTAAGGACGTAACCATCATCGAGATGAAGGACACCTGGGCAGCAGATGCATACTGGATGCACAAGGTAGCCATGGACCAGCATGTACGCAACAGCGACATGAAGATCCTGTGCAACACAACTGCAAAAGAGATCACAGACAAGGGTATCCTCTGCAGCGGTCCGGATGGAGATGTGCTTGTTGAAGCAGATACAATCCTTCTTGCTGCAGGAATGAAGGCAAACCGCAAGGTTGCTGACGAGTTCTATAACACTGCTCCACGTGTATTTGAGGTGGGAGATGCAATCCGCGCCGGACGTGTCATGGAGGCAGTGAAGCTTGGACATTACAGAGCACTGGATGTCTAAGATACAGTCAAACCAGATAACTCACTACTCTGATTAACAGTTTTCAGAGGTTACTCTTCCTTAAAACGGGCCCCCGGAATTCTCTTCCGGGGGCCTGATCCATTATCTGTTCAATTTCAGATCTCTTCCTCCTCCACTGGAGGGTCCTGCACCGGAAGTTCCTCTTCAGGTGTCCCTTCCTCAGGATTCTCTTTCATCGGAAGTTCCTCTTCAGGTGTCCCTTCCTCAGGGTTCTCTTTCATCGGAAGTTTCTCTTCAGGATTCCATTTCCCTTGATCTTTCATTTCAAGATTCTCCTTGTCCGGATTCTCCTGGTATCCGGATTCCTCCTCCAGTGCCATGGATTTCATATTTCTGAAATCTGTTACAACCTGGCAGTAGTCAAATGCTGCAATTGGGCTGTCCTCTCTGATGGCTGCTTTTTTCGGCAGCGGGGAAAGCAGCAGAATGCCGAAGGTACTTTTGTAGTTACAGCTGTTTTCGATCTTATAGTGTGAAATGGCATTGTAATCAATATAATAGTCATATTTTCTGGAAGAATAGTCGTATTCATCTGAATATCCCATAAGATATACTTCATCGTCATACCAGTACCAGTGGCTTTCTCCATAGACTGCCATTGCTGCCAGAACCTTTTTACTGGAAATGTCATCCAGAGCGAAGTCGAATACCCTTCCTCTCAGAACTTTGCAGTCGTAAAAATACTTATTTTCGGCACTGGTCTCCCCGTTGTTTACTGTGGCAGTAAACTCCTCAGTCTTCCAGTAATCCGTTCCGGCATTCTGAGCCCTGCGTCCATGATTCATATAGATCTTCTCATTTGGCGAAAAACCAGTCCATCCATCGAAATCCACTAGAAGATTTTTCGCTCTTACTCTTGGAAAAGCGATTCTGCAGCTTTTCAGATACTCTTCAAAGGTACTTTCACTGTTCAGCTTTTTTCCCATATGATACAGCATGGTCATCTCCACAGCACTTGGAATACGATCCGCATCCCGAAGAGGGCTTTCCGCCTTGAAGGAGTTGCTATAGTAGGCAGCATTGGAACTCTTGTGGTTTGTGGTGATATGATTTTCAAAATTCAGTTCTCTCTCCTCGTAAGTCAGAAGAGAATTGGTGAGATAACAGTAATTGTCATAACCGGTGAGGGCTGTTTTCCTGTCGGAATTCAGTTTCTCCGTCACATCGGTCCAGATCTGAAGCACCTGTTCAATCCTTTTTTCGGGCTGACTGCTGTTCTGATGCATCATGGTCAGAGTCATATTTGCGTAGGCACCAATGGTAACATTCATGGAATCCAGGATCTGCAGCAGTTGCTCTTTTACCTCCCCCTCAAAGTTGTGGGTGAGATACAGGATCTTCAGCTCCGCATTCACTGCAGAGGCAGCGCTGGTGAGATCTTTACAACACTGCACAAATGCTGCATATGCATCTGTAGCCAGATTACTCTTCTCCATTTTCTCCTTGGAAATACTGGAGGTAATGGAGTTGAATGCCTGATCAGCCAGCTCTGCTGCCAGTTCCGCTTTCTTCTCAGCATCGGAACTGTTCCATCTGGAATAAAACTCCTTTCCTGCTGTCAGTTTTCCCGCATTAGCCTGAGCCATAATCTCATCCGCCAGGGCTTTGGGCAGTTTCTCCCGATAGGTATTCACATTGAAGGTGCCGGCATTGCTCACAGCCCGCGCAACAGACTTTTTATCCAGACGAATGGTTTTTTCCTTCATGATCCTGTAGTCCTCCACAGAGTACTCTGGATCCTGATCTGTCTCATAACTGTACACCTGAATAATCTTTCCATCGGGATTTTCAGCAAAATAGATGCTGACCGGTGCCTTTTCTGCTGCTGCATACCACTGCTGGAATCCCTGAATGATCTCATCCTCATACCTGGCCATGATTCTGTCCAGTTCCTTGATATAGGTCTTATCAAACAGAGAATATCGATCAATCATATTCTCCACCTGCTGAGCACGGTTGGCTTCCCGCATGTAGATATCTATCTCCTCCAGCTCGTGGGCAACCTGGTTCAGGGTATTATTCATGTTGGAGATACTGATGCTGATATCATTCAGGGTCTCCTGAATCTTTGCAAGACTTTCAGCGGTTCCATCTTTCATGATTCCTGTCATCTTCAGAAATATGGTGGCACTGTTGTAGATACCTGCTGCTGTGGTCAGGGGGGAAAATGCATCCGAAATAATCTGAACAATTCCCGGATCCTCCGGGCTCAGTCGCTGGAGACTTTCCACCAGGGACTGCATATTATTGACCAGCTGATCCTGGGGACCGTCCGTCAGAGCCTTCTGCAGTTGGATTTCTGCACTGTTTGTTGCAAATACAGGAGCATTTACGGAGCCCAGGAGAATACCGGATGCAAGGGTAAGAGCCAGGGCTGAATAGTACATGTTTTTTCTTATAAAAATCACCTCCTTAGAATTCTTTTTTTGTTTGAATTCTTTTTTGATCTATGTTATGGCATGACAGTATACCTGTTGTATTTCTGCCAGATGAAGCCAGCCTTAACAGAAGCTGATTTTTACTTAGTCTATTGTTTCACTAGGTCTGAAGTTGTATAATAGTAGTAACAATTCGGGGGGAAATGGTTCAGGTGAATAACGTGTAATCTGGACCGCAATTCAGATCATATTTCCATGCTATGTTTGATCTGACAGGGAAAAGGAAAGGAGCAAAAACTATGGCATCTGTTGTGGCTGTTTGTATCAGCGAGAAAAAGGGAATGATGAAGCATCCGGTGGACTATATTGATATTATCGAATCCCATGGAATCCAGGGGGATGCCCATGCAGGAAACTGGCACAGACAGATCAGTCTTCTTGCCTCAGAAAGTGTAGACAAGATGAAAAAAGTATTTCCTGATATTCCGGTGGGAGCATTTGCAGAAAACATCCTTACAGAGGGAATCCAGGTTGCCACTCTGCCGGTGGGTACCAGGCTTACCATCGGGGATACTCTTCTGGAGATCACTCAGATTGGCAAGGAATGCCACAAGGACTGCGCCATCAGACAGCAAGTGGGGGATTGTGTCATGCCAAGAGAAGGAGTATTTGCCATTGTTCTGAAGGGAGGACGAATCCAGAGCGGTGATGAGATCCTTGTTGTGGGACAGGAATAAATTCCATACTATTGTAAAGCAAGAACAGGCCATACTGCTGAAAACTAATAGTTCGGCAGTGTGGCCTGTTTTCCATTAATTACTGTTCTGTTTTTCTTTTCGTATCTCACCGCAGTGCATTTCTTACATTCTGCCGAACACGGCGCTGCAATGCCCTGTACTGCTCTATTTCTTCCTCTGTAAAATCCCCATATCGCAATGCTTTCCAGTCCTGGATGGTGGATTCCAGTGCCGACAATACCGGCCAGGCTGGTGGTAATACAAGAATTTGTTTTTTTTCATTTTGGATAAAGTCCTTGCTGCGAAGCTGCTGCAGTGCTTTAAGAGTGGCTGTTCTGCTTAATCCCGCCAGTGCAGAAAGCTCCTGCCGGTTGCCGGAAAAGCCATCCTTGCCCAAAGCCAGCAGCAATAATGCCTCTGGAAGGGACAATTCATATTGCAGTGCCACCGGCTCCAGGCAGCGTTCCAACAGTTTCCGGTCACGATATGCATCCGCCATGATTCCATTCTCTGCCAGAGCCTCTGAGGTGAGCTGGACACGCTCCTCTCCCAGTTTTTTCACCCCTGGCAGTGGGGGCGGCAGCACCCCTCCGTCCTTTGCCGCATCCACCAGGAAGCGATATACCTTCAACCGGTGCTTTTCATAGGTTTCTTCATCAAACACCTCCTGATAAAGCCGGTTATAATACTCGAAGGTGGTGAGCTTTGTACGGATGGTTTTTGACAGATTTGCCTGGGATACCAGTGATCCCTTCGTCTTTACGTAATAGTAAATGGGGATATTCAGGGCACAGAAACGCTGTGCATAACGGATATATTCCAAATTGAACAGGAAATCTTCACACCAGTTGATTTCTTCGTCCATTTGGAGGTGATGCTTCTGAATAATCTCTCTTCTATACAGCTTATTCCACAAAACACCGTAATAGAAATCAGCTGGATTATCCATCATTCTTGAGGCATACTCCTCCCGGGACATGACTCCCTCTTCTTCAATATCCCCCTTAATGCTGACTCTCTCCCCGATTACCCGGTAAAAATCTGAGATCACAAGATCTGCGGAATGGGTCTCTGCTGTTCGCAGCAGCATCAGGGTTGCATCCGGTGTGATCCAGTCATCACTGTCCAGAAACTGGATATACTGGCCCTGTGCTTTGGAAAGGGCTAGATTTCTTGCCGCCGATACACCGGCATTTTTCTGATGAAATACCCGAACTCTGGGGTCTGTGGCATACTGATCACACAGTGCCGGAGAATTGTCAGTGCTTCCATCATCGATAATCAGCAATTCGAAATCTGTATATCTCTGATGCAACACACTATCCACACAGCGACAAAGGGTATCCTGTGCATTGTATACAGGTACTATTAAACTGACAGATGGTTGCATATTTTCATCTCCCTTCTAATAAGTTCCACCAGCTCCTGATCTGCCGGCAGCCAATCCACGAAATCCAGAGTCTCTCTGGTGAGCCATCTTGCCTCTGCTGCCTCCTTCAGTTCCGGTACGCCTCTTACGATTTCACACCAGAAGCAGTCCATGGACAGATGGAAACCAGGATAATCGTATTCCACTGTATGGATCAGTTCTCCAACCCGGATCTCCAGATCCAGTTCCTCCCGGATTTCACGTTTCAATGCTTCCTGGGGTGTCTCCCCGGCTTCAATCTTTCCTCCCGGAAACTCCCATCCGCCCTTATATTCTCCATATCCCCGGGCAGTGGCAAAGATCTTCTCCTTGTCTCTGATCACCGCGGCCACAACTTTGATGGTTTTCATACTACTTCACCTTATGTCCTGTTACTGCCTCAAAATGGTACTTCACAATTCCCAGATCCATTTTTGAATAGGGACCCTTCAACGCCTTTGTAGTCACCACTCCCTGCTTCAGTTCAAAGAAATACTTCTGCTGATTGAAGGCAGTGGGTGCAAGAAGTACTGCATCCATGCCTGTCTGAAACCACTGGCACTGTTCATCTGCACGACAAAGCTTCTCCAGAGGCTTATTTCTGTGGGGTGTACCCTGATTTTTTCCGTAGCCCAGAGAAATGATGATCAGCAGTTTCTGTCCCTCTCCGATCACAGCCTTTGATTTTCCATGGGTAATCCCCACCCAGCAGGTGTTCAGGCCCAGTTCCTGACACCGGATCACCACTTTTTCTCCAAAATAGCCAGCTTTTTCCTGATCCTCATCATTTCCCACAATGGCAATATAATTCCTCACATTGGAAAAGAATCCATAATGGGTGAAAAAGGACCTGAAACAGTCCGGCTCATCATAGAATACCTGAATGGATAAGCCGCTCTCGTTGCAAACGCTCTCCACAAAGGAGTCAATAGTTTCTCGTTTTTCCTGCTCAATGGGGCGATTCAGGTACTTACGCACACTGTGACGCCCTCTCATTACTTCCAAAAGTTCCATATATACCTCCATTTTTCTATAATAATGATCTGAACCACTTCAAGCAGTCCCCCGCCTCTAAGGCGTAGAGACGTAGGCGGGGGTAAGGGGGATGCTTGCCTGTCCGATCTGTTACGTTCACATAAAAATTACTGCTTCACAGAATATTTGCCCGGGGTTACTCCGTATCTGACCTTAAAGCTTCTGATAAAGTAGGACAGGTTGTTAAATCCCACCAGTTCAGATATTTCCAGCACATTTCCATCTGAATGCATCAACATTCTGGCGGCCATGGTGAGCCTGTACTCCTTCAGATATTCCACAAAGGAGCAGCCAAAGGTTTCCCGGAAGCATTTCATAAAATGGGATGTGGAAAGGGACACCAGCTGGGCTACCTCCTCTATGGTGATCTGCTCTCCATAATGGAGTTCCACATGCTTGATCACTGTCTTCATCCGCTCCAGGGACTTTCTGTTCTTCAGCACCGGTTCGGAAAGGCGGAATCTGGTTGTAAGAACATAAAAAAGCAGATACAGCTGTGACTTGATCAGCATCTCTTCCCCATAGATTTTCCGGGAACGGATTGTATCACAGCGGTTCAGTATCTCTGCGACTTCCTGGTAGTACTCCATATCTGGTGAAAAATGCACAGGCACGGGAGTTTTCCCTGAAAACAGCGGTATCAGATACTTCTGGGAACAGATATCGTCCTGACTCAGCAACAGCTTTTTTGAATTGAAGATAATGTTTTCATATTCCAGTCGAACCGCCGGATCCCTGGTATCGATGGAATGAAGCTGTCCCGGCAATACAAGAATAATGGATCCCTCATCCACCTGAAATTCCGTGAGATTCACAGCCACCCTTCCCTGACCCTTCTTAATATAGATGAACTCCATCTCCTCATGCCAGTGCAGGGGAACCTGGTCAAAATCCTGGGGGATGGTACACACATAGGTGGTGTAGGGAAAATCTATTTCACCATGCTGTTTCTTTTCCTGATAGGTTTCATATTGATAAATATTCATAATACCCTCCACGGTTTCTCTTTTTCCTTCCGCCAGGCGGTATCAGAAAATGATACTATCTACTCTTTACTATACCCTATTTGCATTTGTATTAATAGGATTCTTTTGAAAAAAACAGTGAAAATTATTAAATATGTATTAATTCCATCTTTTTATAATAGGATTGTGTTATTTTTTCGTGGAATAACGCAAGAATATTCCTGTGGGTTAAGGTTATAGTACAGGCAGAAAACAGTGGTTTATGAGAAAGCAAAAAAGCGAATCGGGAATGTCCGCTGTACATGAATAGTTTAAGAATCAAGATCATAAACAGGAGGAATACAATGACACTGAAAAACCGTTTTGAAGAAAAACTTGGCAAAGGTATTGCAGAGAGTACCAATGAGGAGCTGCTGATCGCTCTTCTGGCTATTGTAAAAGAAAATGCAAAGAAAAACGAGACAAATGAAGGCAAGAAAAAGCTGTATTATATTTCAGCAGAGTTCCTGATCGGAAAACTGCTTTCCAATAACCTGATCAATCTGGGAATCTACGATGAGGTGAAGGAGCTTCTGGCTAAGGAGGGAAAATCCCTGGCAGAGTTGGAGGAGCTGGAACTGGAGCCATCCCTGGGAAATGGCGGTCTTGGACGACTGGCTGCCTGCTTCCTGGATTCCATTGCCACCCTTGGACTGAATGGAGACGGTGTAGGACTAAATTATCATTTCGGATTATTCAAGCAGGTATTTGAAAACAATCTCCAGAAGGAGACTCCAAACCCGTGGATCACAGAGGAGAGCTGGCTGAACCGCAGGGAAACCTCCTACAATATTCAGTTCGGAGGCTTCAATGTTCAGTCAAGACTGTATGATATTGATGTGATCGGTTATAACAACCGCACCACAAAGCTGCATTTATTTGATATCGAGAGCGTGGATGAGGGCCTTGTTGGTGAGACCATCGCCTTCAACAAAGAGGATATCGCCAGAAACCTGACTCTCTTCCTCTATCCGGATGATTCCGATGATCAGGGACGCATCCTTCGTGTGTACCAGCAGTATTTCATGGTATGCAACGCTGCTCACCTGATTCTGGATGAGGCTGTTTCCCGTGGATGCAACCTTCATGACCTGGCGGATTATGCAACTGTACAGATCAACGATACCCATCCTTCCATGGTGATCCCGGAGCTGATCCGTCAGCTGCAGGAAAGGGGCATCCTCATGGATGAGGCCATTGATATCGTTTCTAAGGTCTGCGCCTATACAAACCATACTATCCTTGCGGAGGCTCTGGAAAAATGGCCCATCTGGTTCCTGGAGAAGGCGGTTCCTCAGCTGATGCCTATCATCCGTGAGCTGGACAACCGCATCCGTCAGACCGTTTCTGATGAGAGCACCTTTATTATCAAGGATGGCCTGGTTCACATGGCTCATATGGACATCCACTACGGCTACAGTGTAAACGGTGTTGCCTACCTGCATACAGAGATTCTGAAGAGCACTGAGCTTCACAATTTCTATAACCTGTATCCGTAAAAATTCAATAATAAGACAAACGGAATTACCTTCCGCCGCTGGCTTATGGCCTGCAACCCTGAATTAGCTTCTCTGATCACAACACTGATCGGTGAGGGCTGGAAACAGGATGCCTCCCGTCTCGAGAAGCTTCTGACTTATGAGGAGTCCTCTGCTGTACTGGAGCAGCTGCTTTCCATCAAACATGCTAAGAAACAGGAGCTGGCAGCTTTTCTGAAGGAGACTCAGAATATCACCGTGAATCCGGATTCTATCTTTGATATTCAGATCAAGAGACTCCATGAGTACAAACGTCAGCAGTTAAATATTCTGTACGTGATTGATAAATATCTGGATATCAAGGCAGGCAACAAGCCAGCCGAGCCAATCACCGTATTCTTCGGTGCCAAGGCAGCTCCAGCCTATACCATCGCCAAGGACATCATTCACCTGATCCTCTGCATGCAGCAGCTCATTGCCGCCGATCCTGAGGTATCTCCATACCTGAATGTGGTTATGGTTGAAAACTACAATGTTACACTGGCTGAGAAGCTGATTCCAGCCTGCGATATCTCTGAGCAGATCTCTCTTGCATCCAAAGAGGCATCCGGAACCGGAAATATGAAGTTCATGCTGAACGGTGCTGTCACTCTTGGAACCATGGATGGAGCAAATGTTGAGATCCACCAGCTTGTGGGGGATGACAATATCTATACCTTCGGCGAGTCCTCCGATGAGGTAATCGCAAGATACGCAAGGGGTGACTACTCTTCCCGCTTCTACTATGAAAATGACCAGGCCCTGAAACGTGCCGTTGATTTCATTGTAAGCGACACTCTTCTGTCCATCGGCTGTGCAGATAATCTCTACAGACTTTACCATGAACTGCTGAACAAGGACTGGTTCATGACCTTCCCTGATTTCCAGGATTACAAGAAGACCAGAGATGCAGCCTACGCTGATTACCAGGATCGAACCAGCTGGGCGAAAAAGATGCTTACCAACATTGCAAAGGCAGGATTCTTCTCCTCTGATCGTACCATCGAACAGTACAACAAGGAGATCTGGAAGCTGTGATCCTTCCTCTTGCCCTTGGAAAGAGGCGGGGGACTGCTTGAAGTGGTTCAAACTGAGATCTTACCGGACTGAACAGTTCGGATCAATAGATCAATTTTACTACTCCTACATACCGGGTGATGAAAAACTCACCCTACACACAGAAAACCCGCCCAGACCAGATGGTCTGAGCGGGTTTTTTCATATACGGCAGCGTGTTTCTATAAGTTTACTCCGGCTTCATGGCATCTGCATTCCTCTGCAGTATCTCAAAGAACTTAGCCAGATGGAATCCATCCATGGCTGCATGGGAGATGGAAATACTTACCGGCATCCTGTATTTCCCGTGATCCAGCTCATATTTTCCGTAATCGATAATGGGAAACAGTGGTGCCATGGTGCTTCCCACGGTCTGGGTGGTAACGGAATCAAAGGAGATCCAGGGAACACAGCTAACCGGGAAGAAATTGGGGGGCTGGTTCTCTCTCACCTTAATGCCCTTTTTATCTCCGTACTGAGCCAGTATTTTTTGATAATTCTCTTCAAACATCTCCAGATCTGGATAATACTCCATCCAGATATCGCTGAAGGTTTCATCATCCTTATGGAAAACCGTAAAATTCGGGTGAATTTCCTCCCACAGGCAGGGATTCCCCTGCTGATCCGCAAACATCTTCATGCAGTCAAGACTGTTCACCGTTTTGCAGATCACATGGAGCATCACCGGGGAAAAATGCCTGTTCTCCTGTTTGCAGAACTCTACCACAGGTGTCACATCAATCTTCTTAGTCATTGCCACATTGGCCTTCACGATCGTCCGATAATACTCCCAGTGTGAAGCCCTGGGCCATGTGGCCAGCTCTATTTTTTTGTAATTATTCATACATTTTCTCCTTTATGATCAAAATTCCCGTTCGACACAGTGTGTTTTTTCTCTTCTATCGATAGTATTATAACAAAAATCCTGCGAGCCAACACTGATTCGCAGGATCTTTATTCTATTCATGTTGTTTTCTGTGATTAGTAAGGATTATGACGCAGAGATTTCTGTCTCAGCAGCCCCCTTGTGAGGATTGTACCCATGAGTACGGCTTTTCTTTGTTTCCTTCACCTGCACCTCTGTATGTCCTTTTTTCGCAATTGCTGTTACAACTCCGGTAAGGGCAAACAGTGCAATGGCATTTGGAATGATCATCATGTTGTTGAACAGGTCAGTCAGCTCCCATACAAGATCATTGCTCATGGTCGTTCCCATGAAGATGAAGAGGATGGACAGAACTGTATACACCTTGGTTCCATTTTTCCCAAAGAGGTAGGCTGCATTGATTTTTCCGAACATGTTCCAGCTAAGCAGAGTGGAAAATGCAAAGAAGAACAGACAGCAGGCCACGAACATGGCACCGAATTTCTCCCCGAATACTGTTCCAAAGGCAGTCTGGGCAAGGTTTGTTTTTGTAAGCACCCCTGTGATTTTACCTGTATAGCCACCAGCCAGAGGGCCGTCTGCAGTGTACAGAGTTGAGATAATCACCAGTGCATTGAGAGTCAGTACGATGAAGGTGTTAAACACACCGATCATAGCCACCACTCCCTGATCATGAGGGCAGTCTACATTGGCCTGGGCGTGGGCATGGGGTGTGGATCCCATACCGGCTTCATTTGAAAACAGTCCTCTTCTGGCACCCTGACTGAGGGCAGTTTTAAGGGCCATACCAAAGCTTCCTCCGATGATGGCCTGAGGCTGAAATGCATACCGGAAGATCATGCCGAAGGTTTCCGGCAGATAGCGAAAACGGACAGCCAGGACAAAAAGGCTTCCCAGAAGGAAAACAACGGCCATAGCCGGTACTACCTTCTCAGTTACCGCGGCAAGGCGCTGTACGCCGCCCACAAAGATAAAGCCACAGATCACCACTAATACCACACCTACAATCCAGGATGGAATGCCAAAGGCAGTCTGGATGGTGGAAGCAATGGAATTGGACTGAACCATACAGCCCATAAAGCCAAGAGCCAGCATAATGGCTACTGCAAAGAAAGCTGCCAGAAATTTACCAAATGCACCCTTGAAAGCATGGGTAATATAATACACAGGACCACCACTGATGTTGCCTTCAGCATCCACCTTACGGGTTGTCTGGGCCAGTGTAGCCTCGGCGTAGATGGTTGCCATACCAAAGAAGGTGATCACCCACATCCAGAAGATGGCACCGGGACCACCGGTAAGAATAGCTCCGGATGCACCTACAATACTGCCGGTACCAACCTGAGCCGCAATGGCCGTGGTAAGGGCCTGGAAGGAGGTCATACCGCCGTCAGACTTTTTGCCACCCCCGGAAAGGCTTCCAAAGGTCTTGCGTATTCCCTCGCCGAAATATCGGATCTGGACAAATCCTGTTTTGACGGTGTACCAGAATCCCAGAACGATCAGCAGGAATACCAGAAAATAGGTGGATAAATAGTTATTGATGCTGTTTACGACTGGATACAGTGCAGATTCAATAGCAGAAATCATGTGTCATACTCCTTTTTTCATTGCAGGATGTGAGAATTATCCTGATTTTCCATAGTAGTACTTTTGCCTTACGGATTATTTTCTTTTATCCCCAAAAAGCAAAAAAAGAGCTGCCGATTGCTCGACAGCTCTGAAGATGGTTCCTTAGATGATACGACTCGAATCCTGTAATTGCGAGTTCGCAGTATCTACCCTGTTCTTTTGCCTGAGAGATTCAGCTTACATCTGATCATATAAGCCTTGCACCTTCGGCACCCGATCTAACGGGATTCTCCAGAGTGCCCTCCGTTTTCAGTCTCGCCCCGGCGATTCTGAACTTTTCATCGGACGAAGAGGATACTATCATGCTTTCTATACTATTGTCAAATATTAAAATCAATGTTCAAAAATAAAAACACACTTAGCATCATACACTGTTCTCTGTAAATATTACGCCACTATCTCCTGCCATGACTATAGCTCTTTTTTCTCAATCTTTTCCAGATTTGCTGCAAGATATTCCTGAGCCTTACGGGAATACATAATGCTTATATAGGATTCCCCACGCATTGATGTACGTTCATTCATATAGAGACCAAATTCTGTTCCTGCTTCTGTTACTTCCGGATGCTTCTTTCCTGTATATTTGTCCTGAACATACACAAGATACCCATTTACTGTCAACCAGTCCGTAACCGTCTTTACCTTAATACCACTTACGTCCGGATCATTTGCCAGAGCCTTCAGCTGAGCCAGAAAATGAGATACTGTTGTGTCTTCTATATACTGAAAAGAAGAAAGACATTCATAAGGAAAGGGATTTTTTTGCGGCTTAGGTGCTTTTCCCCCAATGATTCCGTCATTTTCCTTCACAGCGGTAAGAACTTCCTTGATGAAATACATGCAACGAATTACATTGGGATTATTCAATATGGAATCCTCCTCCGCAGCTGTATTTTTCACCGGATTCTTTCCATCTGCCATACGATCCACATATTTCATGGCTACTTCCAGTTTGTTCATGTCAACCTGCATCATCCGCTGTTACCTCTCTGCTTCCATGTTCTTCAGCACTCTCTGGTACACTTCCAGACTATTGGAACTGAACTGCACAAAGCGAACTAGGTCCAGTTTTCCGGGATTCTGCCGGCAGAATTCCTTCACGGTTCTTATAGCAATCTCTGCTGCCGGCTGGATAGGATATCCGTATACACCGGTGGAGATTGCCGGAAATGCAATGGTTCTGATTCCATTGTTTACAGCGCACTGAAGAGAATTCCGGTAAGCATTGGCCAGCAGCTCCGGCTCTCCCTGATTTCCTCCGTACCATACAGGTCCAACGGTGTGAATGACATATTTGCAGGGCAGACGATAGCCCTTTGTAATCTTTGCTTCCCCTGTCTTGCAGCCATGGAGCCCACGGCACTCCTCCAGAAGCTCTGGTCCTGCTGCCCGGTGAATGGCTCCATCCACTCCGCCTCCGCCAAGAAGACTGTTTTTAGCAGCATTCACAATAGCCTCCACGTCATTGATCTTCGTAATATCACCCTGGGTGATCTCAATTCTTACTCCCATAGTTTTCCTCCCACTCTGGCCTTTTCTTTTTCTTATTCCTGCAGATTCTCCCAGTCAATGGCCTCATTCCTGTAGAAATACTGACGGTCATGTTCCCCCACCTCACGAAGGACACGACAGGGATTGCCCACTGCCACCACATTGTCAGGAATATCCTTTGTAACGATACTGCCGGCTCCGATCACCACATTTTTGCCGATCTTCACTCCCGGAACGATGACTGATCCGGCTCCGATCCAGGCATTATCTCCGATATAGACATCCTTATTGTACTGAAGTCCTCTTCCACGAAGCTCCGGGTCAATGGGGTGATTGGCTGTGGCAATGGTTACGTTAGGTCCGATCATTACCTGATCTCCGATGTAAATATGCCCGTCATCCACCAGTGTGAGATTAAAGTTAGCATACACGTTGGATCCCAGGTGAAGATGGTGTCCACCCCAGTTGGCCCGAAGGGGCAGCTCAATGTAACAATTCTCTCCACACTGGGCAAATACCTCCTTCATATAGCGGACTTTCTGGTCAAATTCTGAGGGTTTCAGCTGATTAAACTCCCACAGCTTTTCCTGATATACAGCCTGCTCCTTCAAAATCTCCTGGTCTCCGGGATCGTAGATCAGTCCCTGCACCATTCTTTCATACTGTGTCATTCTTCTTTTCTCCCTTCTATTATTTCCTGTAAGCTGATATCTTCCTACAATCAGTACTTCTCTCTGTTCAGATTATTATACTCCTCAAAAAGCTGCAGACAGGCCTCTCTGTCTGTCTCCACCAGATAATCCTGGAATGACTCCCTTCCTCCAAACTTCTGATCAAACACTTCATCTCTGAAACCGATGAGGGCATTATCTGCTATGGTACAGCCATAGTAGACTTTTTCAATATTTGCCCACAGGCAGGCAGCCAGACACATGGTGCAGGGCTCTCCTGTTGTATACAGAACCGCACCGGAAAGATCATAGCTGTTACTGTTTGCCTCGGCATTTCTGATGGCAGTGATTTCCCCATGGGCAGTGGAATCATTGTTTGCTAGCACCATATTGTGGCCTCTTCCGATCACCTCTCCGTTCTTGACGATGACAGTTCCAAAAGGCCCTCCGTGATTCTTGTAGATGCCCTCCCGGGCCTCTGCAATGGCCATCTCCATATAGGGATTGCAGGCAGGAACCGTCTTCTGTGCAGTATCCTTCTGTGCATTTTCCCTCTTGTTTTCTTTATCCAGAAGAAATCTTGCCACCCCTGTGTCCACACAGTCCACCTGTGTTTCGTGAATCTCCATATCAGAAACGGGATATTCCCCATCCCGCAACTTTCCTGACACCTCATAGAGTGTATCGATCAGTTTTGGTTCCACCGGAATGGTTCCGTGGGAGGGATAGATCCAATCAAAACGATCACTCAGACTCTGAAGCTTCTTCAAGGAATTGCGATACACCTCCAGATTTCTCTGGGAACCGAACATGAAAATCTGACCATCCTGTACAGTGTCTCCACAGAAAATCACCCGGCTCTGCAGATCAAGAATGGCGATGCTGCCCGGTGTGTGACCTGGAATCTCGATTACTTCAAGAGTTCTCTCACCCAGTTCAATACGGTCCCCCTCCACCACTGGCTGAAAGGTGCCATTGAGTTTTTGAACCTCATAATAGTTTGTTTTCTCATCGGGATGCATATAGAATGTGTCAAACTGACTGTTGCTGCCCACGTGGTCTCTGTCTCCATGGGTATTGATCAGCATAACAGGCAGCCGGGTCAATTCCTCAGCTATATCTTTTGCAGTCCGAACCATCATCCCGCTGTCGATAAGCAGCGCTTTCTCCGTGCCAGTCAGGATGAAAAAGCGTACCATTCCATCTTCCACACGCCAGGTGTGCTCATCCATTTTTATTATCTCGTAACCCATATCAAAGCTTCTGTTACTAACCAGCTTCAAATCCATGGCCCAAACCTCCTTATCTATTCTTTCTATTCTTTCATTTATGCTTGCCACAATAGAATCATCTGAATTATTCCGCTTTACTCCATCCATGTTCTCCATGGTAGATCATCTGGCGTGTCATGCCACCATCAATGCAGATATTCTCCCCTGTAATGAATCCTGCCTTCTCCGAGCAGAGAAACAGGATCATATGGGCAATGTCCATAGGATTTCCCACCCGGCCCACAGGCTGCTGCAGGGCATCCGGCCCCTGCCAGATCTCATCTCCTGTCTCAATCCAGCCGGGAGAGATGGAATTCACACGAACCCTACCAGCCAGGCTCACAGCCAGGGCATGGGTCAGCGCCGCAATTCCTCCCTTGGCGGCAGTATAGCTCTCCGTCTGGGGCATACTCATACGATCCCTGGAGGAGGACAGATTGATGACGCTGGCTCCCTCAGAGAAATGCTCCATAAATAGTTTTGTGAGATAAAAGGCTGCGGTCACTCCCACCGCCAGGGCATAGGAAAAGGTCTCATAGGAGCACTCCTCAATTCCCTGCATCACAGGTGGGGCATCATTTATCAAAACATCCACATGACCGTGCTTTTGGATCACATACTCTGCAAATGCCTCCAAAACCTCTTTTTTGCTGATATCTCCCACATAGTGATCCCCCTCTGCTGCGTCGATCACCTCAACAATGGCGCCCTCCGCCTCAAAGGCCTCCTTTGTGGCTTTTCCGATTCCATGGGCTCCCCCTGTGATTACCACTACTTTTCTGTTCATGCTATGCTCCTTATCTATACAGCTTATCTGTACTGCTGACATCTTATTCCAGTCCACGCTGGCGGAAATCTCAATAATTGTTGTACAATACTCATTATAGCATCCATTTATCAGCAAAGGAAAACAAAATAGGAGAAGAAAACCTGCAATACTGTCCTTACAGAAAAAATATCATAAAAAAATCCCCTGTGGTACTGCTCTTTCTGCCTGATTCGTAAATACAAACCAGATTATCCCAAAAAGGGACAGAACAGAACCCACAGGGGTTATATACATTCCATTATATTATAATTGTGGTAGCTTACCTTACAGATAACATGGAATTATCCTGCTGCTTAAAACAGATGGCAGGCTACCTCATGGTCCTCACCGATGGTCTTAAGTACAGGCTTTTCTTTGGTGCATCGCTCCGTACAGTAACTGCAGCGGTTCTGGAATGGACATCCCGGGGGAATATCCAGCGCACTTGGGATTTCGCTGTCGATGCTCTCGATCTTCTTAGAAAAATCCATCTTCGTATCAAATACTGCCTCCAACAGAGCCCTTGTATAGGGGTGCTTCGCTTTATCCACATCCGCCCCCGGCAGAACCTCCACGATGTGGCCCAGATACATAACAGCAATCTGGTGGGCAAAGGACTGGATCAGACCCAGATCATGGGCAATAAAGCCGATGGCAATATTTTTCTCCTTCTGCAGACGGCACACCAGCTCAATTATGGTCTTCTGCACAGACACATCCAGGGCGCAGGTGGCCTCATCCATCACGATGAGCTCCGGTTCCAGGGCAATGGCACGGGCAATGGCAATTCTCTGCCTCTGACCACCGGACATATTGTGGGGATATCTTCCTGCAAAATCCCCGGGTAGCTCCACAGCCTCCAGATACTTTCTGGCAACCGCATCCTTCTCAGAGGGTTTGATCCTCCCGAAATTCAGAAGAGGCTCACAGATAATATCCCGGATCTTCATCTTTGGGTTAAATGATCCCCCTGGATCCTGAAACACCATCTGAATATACTGTCTTGTCTGACGCAGCTCTTTTCCCTTCAGCTTTGTGAGATCCTTGCCTTTGAAAAGGATCTCTCCCTCTGTAGGGGTATCCAGTCTCACAAGGAAACGCATAAAGGTGGTTTTTCCACAACCGGATTCGCCGATGAGACCCAGGGTTTTTCCCTTATAAAACTTCAGATTCACATCACTGCAGGCTGTCAGTTCTCTTCCTCCGGAGGCAGGAAAACGCTTTGTCACATGTTTTGTCTCCAGAATCACCTCATAATTTTCAGACATATCGCTCACCTCCCACAGAAGGAACCGCATCAAGGAGCATTTTTGTATAAGCACAGCTGCTTTCATTCAAAATATGTTCCCTGCTGCCATGGTCTTCAATCCTTCCGTCCTTCATAACCACAATCTGATCAGACATGTAGGCTGCCACGCCCAGATTATGGGTAACCATAATGATACTGGTTCCATAGGTATCACGAAGCTCCATCATCTGACGAATAATCTGGGCCTGGGTTGTCATATCCAGGGCCGAGGTGGGCTCATCTGCCAGCAGCAACTTTGGCTCGTAGGTCATGGCCATGGCAATTCCCACACGCTGGCGCATACCCCCTGACAACTGAAATGGATAGGATTCCATAATGTTCTCCGCCCCGGAGAGGCGCATTCTCTCCAGCATGGCAACACCCTTTTTCCAGGCATCCTGCCGGGAGATCTTCTCATGAATCCGGATATACTCAGTAAATCCGTCACCGATTTTCCGGATGGGATTCAGCATGGCACCAGAATCCTGAAAGATCATGGAGATATCAGTACCCCTCAGTTTATTCCATTCTTTATCTGTATTTTTAAGAAGTGATTTTCCCTCAAACAGGATCTCTCCCTCTGTTACCCTGCCGCCTCCCGGCAGAAGTCCCAGAATGGCTCTGATGACAGTGGTTTTTCCTGAACCGGATTCACCCACCAGAGAGGCAATCTCTCCCTGTTTTAATTCCATCTGGAATCCCTGAACAACAGGACGATCCTTGTAGGCGATGGTCAGATTATTTAATTCCAGCATACGATTCTCCTTATTACTCCTCCCTTGGATCCAGCACATCTCTCAGTGCATCCCCAAGCAGGTTAAATACAACTACCACGATGAACACAGCCAGACCAGGGAAGAACATCATCCATGGTGCATTCTGAATAAACTGTCGTCCTTCGTTCATCATCAGGCCCCATTCCGGTGTGGGAGGCTTCGCTCCAAAGCCCAGGAAGGAGAGACCAGCCAGCTCCAGCATCATGCCGCCGATATCAGTAGCCGCAGTGATCACCAGGGTTGGAATAACGTTGGGGAGCATATATCTGGAAAGAATGTAGGGGGTTCTGGAGCCGGTGACAATGGCAGCGGCCACAAAATCCCTGTTTTTGATCTTCAGCACAAGGCTTCTGGCAAGGCGGGCATATTTCGTCCAGCTAACCAGGGCAACGGCGATCACGGCATTTTTAACACTGGCACCCAGAATACCTGCAACGGCGATGGCAAATACCATTCCCGGAAATGCCACCATCATATCAGCAATACGCATGATAATGGTATCCACCCAGCCTCCGAAATACCCTGCCAGCACTCCAAGGAGACTTCCCAGCACAAAGATAATGCCCACAACGGCAAAGGTGGAAATCAGTGAACTTCTGGCACCGAAGATTACTCTTGCAAATACATCTCTGCCCAGCTTATCCGTTCCAAATGGATGGGCTGCACTGGGTGGCTGCAGTGCATTTCTTAATTCAGCGTCTGTGGGACTGACTCCTCCTGTGACAACCGGTGCAAATACAGCAGTCAGAATAATAAGAAAAGCCAGAAATGCAAACAGACAGAATGCCTTATTCTTTTTTACAAATTCCAAATCACATTACCTCTTTTCTCTGATTCTTGGATCCAGATAGCTGTAGGAAATATCCACAGCCAGATTCACCAGCATGTAAATAATGGAGATCCAGAGAACATAGCCCTGAATCAGCGGATAGTCATAGGAAGTGATGGCGGAAACAGCCAGGTTTCCCAGTCCCGGATAGGAAAAAATCACCTCCACCACTGCCGTACCGCCAAGAAGAGAGCCCAGTGATAAGCCTAACATGGTTACCAGCGGCAGCAGGGAGTTGGGAAATACGTTGAGCCAGAGAATCTTCCAGTTCTCCACTCCACGGGCCCTGGCACCGATGACGTAATCCTGATTCAGCTCCTCCGCAATGGCAGTTCGTACCTGTCTTGTATACTTGGCAGACATGGCAAATGCCAGGGTAACAGCGGGAAGAATCACATTCTTAAATCCCTTACCGGCGCATACAACAGGAAGCCATTTTAATTTCACACAGAAAAGAAGCATCAAAAGCATTCCCACCCAGAAGTTTGGCATGGAAACACCAAAAAATGTGATTCCGCGAAGTGCATAATCAAGAGGACTGTTTTTGTGGGTGGCCTGAATCATGCCCAGTGGCACAGCCACCACAAGCATCAGCACCATGGAAAGCAGTGAAAGCTTCAATGTGGGCCAGAGACGATCCAGGATCAGTCCTGCAACCGGCTTATGAAATGCGTAGGAGGTACCGAAATCTCCGTGAAGACAGCCACTGAGCCAGCTGAAATACTGCACCATCACCGGTCTGTTGAGACCCAGCTCTTCCCTTGTGGCCTGAACAACCTCCTCCGTTGGCACCACGCCGGATGCTGAGAACATGGTTCGCACCGGGTCACCGGGCGCCAGATAGGTGATCAGAAAGGTGAGAAATGTAATTCCAAGTGTTACGATCAAAATCTGGAGAAGTCGCTTCCCCAATTGTTTCAAATTCATAAAGTATTACCCCTTTATCCTGAAACTGACAGAATTTCCTGTTTAAACAAAAGAGCGGAATTCAGGAGCTCTGCGCAGCAGAAGCATAGCTCCTGCTGTACAGATTTCCTGTCTTCCGCCACACATGGATTTACTCAGCAGGATAAATGTCAGTTGTTACCCAGTAGTAATCAGCTGTATTGATGGCAGCACCACCTACAATTGCATTATTAGAAATCATAGAAGAATTGTAGTATCCCAGCGGAATAGCTGCTGCATCATCGATCAGAATCTGCTGCATACGCTGGATGATATCTCTACGCTCGTCATTGTCATAGGTTTTCTGCAGTTTCGCAAAGAGCTCATTATACTCCTCGTTGTTGTAACCGGAGTAGTTCGCCTCACAGTCACCCAGCCATGCATTCATGTACTCACATGGATCACCTGTAGCAGCTGTATTCCAGTTGGAGCTGTTGATATCGAAGTCGCTGGACTGGTAGGAATCCCACTGTCCTGCACCGTCAGAGATGATCAGATCCACACCGATTCCGATCTCAGATAACTGATGCTGCACTGCCTCAGCGAATACATCCAGACAACGGTTTGGATAAGTTACATACTTCAGCATGATCTCCTCTCCCTCCAGCTCTCTGTTTCCGTCTCCGTTTGTATCCACGATTCCAGCCTCATCCAGAATGCGCATAGCCTCCTCTGGATCGTATGGATCCGGATTCTCAAGATTCTCATAGCCGTAATCCAGTGTGGATGGCAGTACAGAGAAACCGGAGGTATACAGACCACCAACAGTTACAGAGCACATGGTGTCAAAATCAATTGCCTTGATGATGGCATGACGAAGTGTATCGTTGCTGAGAGTTTTTCCTTCAGCCACATTCAGATGACAGATACCTGTACGGATACCTGGAGCGATGGTAACAGTATAATTCTCATTGTCTCTCAGAGAATCCAGATCTGCGATGTTTGTGATATTCTCAACCAGGTCCACCTGATCAGCCTGAAGAGCCATTGCTTTGGCAGAAGCATCACCCATGTAGATCAACTCAATAGAAGCATATGGAACCTCTCCGTTCCAGTAGTTTTCATTTCTCACAACAGTCATTCCCACATGCTCTGTAAACTCAGACGCAGCGTATGGTCCTGTACAGATCGGAGCTTCCACATAGTTCTCTGTATGCTCCGTATCAATAACAGTCATAACAGGGTGGCACAGGTTCTTTGTGAGATCAACAACAGGTTCAGGAGTTACGATGGTGAGAGTATTTGCCTTCTCATCAACAATCAGCTCCGCCTCCTCAGACAGGAAGGTACCTGGTTTGGAAGAACCATCTTTTCCGACCTCAAACAGACGCTCAATGGAAGCCTTAACAGCTGCTGGAGTAAGATCACAGCCATCGGAGAATTTTACGCCCTCACGGATGTGGAATACCCACTCTGTGTGCTCGTCATTTACTGAATACTCATCACAGAGCCATGGCATAACGTTCATGGAATTGTCAAAACGGAACAGACACTCTCCAAGACCATAGCGTGAGCAGTTCCACGCTGTATTGATCTCCTGGGCAGGGTCAACACCGATGGAATACTCCTGAATACCAAATGTAAGAATCTTATCTGTGGCAGTGGCATGATTAGTCTGATATGCCTCCTGGTTTACCTCACCCTCACGGTTTGCAGCCTTCTCCTCAGATGCCGCTGAAGATGTTGATGCTGAAGAATCTGATGCCGCTGAGGAGCTGTCACCAGAACCTCCACATCCCGCCAGCATTCCTGCAGCAAGCATTCCAGATAAAAGAACAGCAGTCACTTTGTTACTCTTTCTCATAATATGAATCCCCCTTAGCCATAAAAAATAGGTGATATGTTTAAACAGACTGAGAAGTCTGATTAAAACCAGATTTAAAAAGAAAAATTACTGTTTTATCCCGGACATTCTTCTCTCCTTCCACAGGAACATACCTGTAAAGGACAGACCTGCAACAACCCAGGACGCAATATAAATATAGACAATACACTCCATCGTATTAAACATAGGAAGTACAAAGAAAATACAGAGAACACGGAGCAGACAAATGGTGGAAAGTGTCATCAGCATAGGACTTAAGGTATCACCAATTCCACAGCAGGCTCCTGAAAATGCCTCTGCCATAGCGTAGAAAATAAAGAACGGAGCCATCATCTTTGTATAGCGGATAACCAGTGGAATGATCACTGCCCGGTCAGAGACAGGCACAAACCAGCTACCGATAAATCCCGCTCCCACAAACAGCACAAAGCTCACAAGACCCACCGCACATACCGACATGGCAGTTCCTGCAAAAACTCCCTTTTTCACTCGATCCGGCTTGTTTGCTCCCAGATTCTGGGCTGCATAGGTGGTCAGCGCAGGACTCATGGCATCAGCGATAAGCCAGATCAGAAGATTCATCTTATCACAGATTCCCCAGGCAGCAATGCTGTCTGTTCCCATGCCATTGACACTGGCCTGAACAATGGAATTGGCAATGGGAAAAAGAATGGCCTGGAGAGCCAACGGAATACCAGTTTTCACCATGGCAGTCATATGCTCCCTGCAGAAATGTACATGGAAAACAGATTTTCCCTCTGAGATATGCTCCATCTTTCTCACCATTCTGCTGACCAGAATCAGACTGAGAATCTGAGCAGCAATGGTGGCAATGGCAGCACCTCCAACACCCATGTGGAACACGCCAACCAGCAGATAGTCGCCAACAATGTTTACACCAGAAGAAAAAATCAGAATATATAACGGACGTCTGGAATCACCAAAGGCTCTCAGAATACCCGCCATCATGTTGTACATAACCATGGACCAGATTCCACCAAAATAGATTCTGCAGTAGATCATGGTCTGGGAAACAATGTCAGCAGGAACTGACATGATCTTTAACAGCCATGGAGTGAAGATCACACCCAGCACCGCACAGGCTACACCAAGAAACATAGCCAGCATGCTGGCTGTTCTGACACAGCATCGGAAGCTTTTCTCATCTTTTGCTCCATAAAATCTGGAAATCAGAATCGTTGCCCCGGCTGACAGACCGTTCATAAAGTTGATGGGGAAACGAAATAACGTATGCACCGAATCAATGGCAGCGATACCTGCTTTTCCTGCAAATTGTCCAACAATCACTGCATCCACTGTGGTATACAGCTGCTGGATCAGACTTCCAAGAATCATAGGTACAATAAAAAGTGTCAATACCTTAAAAATGTTTCCAGTTGTTAAATCCAATTGCTTCTTCATAATACACTCATAGTTCCCTTTCATTTACTGCAGTTTCCCTGATCCAGGCAGCAGCTACCTGCAGTAAAGCGGACATTCGCAATCTGTTTCGCTACCTGCTCATGAACCACTGCTGACTTCGTCAGCTCATCAGATGAACATGTATTTCTGCTTTTAAACAGAAAAAACCATGCACATATTCAACTTATGTGCATACATATACTCCTGCAGTTCTTCTGACTTATATCTCAGACGATTACTGACGCTGCCTTCTCAGTTAACAACCAATGACCAGCTTTCGCTGACGCGTTCAGAATCTCGATATTTACAGCACTGTTGTGTATGGGGAGTTCCACCCCTTTCTCTTTTCAGCTGAACTGCCGCAATCCGTACAGTTCAGCACAGGAGAGTAATTCTATTATTAATAGATTAATATGATATAAATTAATCGTTATATTAAAGGTACATGATTTATACTATTCTGTCAATAATATGCATTTTTAGAGTATATACCTATTTGTTATAGCCAAAATCCTTATTATATTACGAAAAATCGTCGTGTCTGAAGCATAGCTTCTAAAGCATGTGAATTAACTATATAGCAATATAAGAATAAAGATAGCGTATTCATTCCCATAGGACTTATTAAGTTAAAAGGATGATCACAGTCAAAATCGCAGTAAATATCTGGACTATACGTTATAACTGTCAGGCATAACACACTATGAGAAACACGCTTTACCAGCCTCTACAGTTAACGCGGCAATCGCCGGGATCTGGTGCATGCGCGGACTTTAGTTCGTTGCTGGCGTAAAAGCACACTTTTTATAAGGAACAAAGTTCGTTTTCAACGCATTCTCGCAGCCCAATTTAACATAAAACGCAACTTTGTTCCGCCCGGGTAACGAAGTGTAGTTGCGCATCTGTGTTTTTGTTTCATAGGAAATTGACACAATTTCCTACGAAGATTACAGTGTCAAAAGGTCAGAGCCACCGGTGCTTGCACGTACGGTGGTGATAGACCTTGTGACACGCCCCAAAGATGAGGATGTAAGTGGGGCGCAAGCACCACGATATCCGAATCTTGGGGAGGATTGTGGGAGTACGAAGTACGAAACAATCCGTGTAATCTGTTTTGGGGGCTTTTGACACCCGAATCCTACGAAACAAAAATAATGGCATAACAGTCCTTATGAAAACTGTTATGCCATCTCTAATTATTCACACCAGATACGCCATTTCATTTACTGAATAGTAAATGCACCCTCGCGACATTTGATATCATGGGTGGAATTTAATTTAATTCCAAGAATCATTTCAACCTCTTCTGCCGCTTTTTTATACTTTCCTCCATTATGATGAACCAGAATCAGATCTGCATTTTTGATCACACCCGCTGCTTTCTGGCAAAAACTTCGAATAGGACCACAGATTGAGAACACCCAGATCGGACTGCAGATGGTCACATGCTTATACTTAGACAGATCCACAGATATCTCCTCAATCGGCATGGCCCAACGATGCATTCCATATCTTCCGCACCACCAGAAACCGCTTGTATCCTCTGTATGCTCCGTGGCATGTACCTCATACAGATCAGCCCCCAGTTTCTCTGCAGCTTCCATGGCAACTTTCTTTGTATATCCCATTCTGGAGAAATAAACTACAAGCTCTTTCTGATTACTTCCAATAGCTGAGTTATTATTTTCTTTAATTACAAATGCCTCCTGCTTCAGAAATACCCAGGCCATGTAACCGGTAACAGCCTGAATCAGACCAAAGACGAAATAAGCCGTAGACATAAAATTGAATGGAAACATATAAAACTGAATACAGATCCACAGCATCAGTGTCACACCGAACAACCCCCCCAGTATTACACCTGTCTTTCTGTTTCTGATCAGAAGATATGCAGCAGTCAGGTTGGATAATCCATTCACCACCAGCAGAGCAACCCCGGAAAACAGATAGTCTTTGAACAATATGTCGGCAAAGGGTAGCTGCTGAAAATAAGGAAGCATATCCTGCATATTCATCAGACTACCATCCGGTCTTATGATCATACATGCAGCTCCCCCAACAGCACCAATTCCAATAAACAGACACCAGAAAATCAACCATTTTCTTGTTGGATTATATCTTGATTTTTTAATATGAGAATTCATTGCACCCTCCATTTTATTAGCAAAATTCAATTTTCGTTACTATTTTATTACAGTAGGAGATATACAAATAGAAATGTAATATAGAAAAATGTGTCTATAATTAAGGCGTAACGTTTTATCTCAGTCAGAGATTGGATTCTTCCTGGTAAACAAAAAAAAGAGTTCACAAATATGAACTCTCATAAAATGAAGCATCGGGGATTCGAACCCCGGACAACTTGATTAAAAGTCAAGTGCTCTAC
>JAUNCZ010000023.1 GCA_030526405.1 Lachnospiraceae bacterium
GAATGTTTGTTCCGTGAAGCTGTCCGATACGACCTGCGCCCAGCAGACCGATTCTAAGTTTGTTTGCCATGATAGAATCTCCTTTGTATTAATTATTCATAACCAAAAGTAATCGTAGTATCTGTTCTGTTATTTGATGCCGTTGAACTCTTTCATTGCGTCAACCATTGCAGCAATATTCTCCACTGGAGTGTTTGCCTGGATACAGTGGATGCTGTTTGCAACGTATCCACCGTCTTTTCCAAAGATGTCCATTCTCTGAAGAACCTGCTCACGAACCTCCTCAGGAGTTCCGAAAGGAAGCACCTGCTGGGTATCAACCACGCCGCCCCAGAACAGGATATCTTTTCCGTAGGTATCCTTCAGTGCCTGAGGATCCATTCCCTCTGCAGAACACTGTACCGGATTCACACCGTCAAACTCCGCCTCAATCAGATATGGAAGGATCGGGAAAATGCCTCCACAGGAATGTTTCAGAGTCTTCCATGTGGTATTCTCATGGATCCAGTGGTTTACCTTTTTGTAATATGGCAGATAATACTCCTCGAAGGTGGAAGGACTCATGAACGGTCCTCTCTGGGTTCCGAAATCAGTACCGCAGGTAAACATGATATCAATATCAGAGCCAAACTCTTCCCAGTATCTCTGCATATTCTGGATAATGATATCAGTACCTTTGTCAAACACCTCTTCCACATAATCAGAGTAGAGAAGCGGTGCTGTATACCACTCAGAAATAGAACGGATTCCCTTTGGATGTTTGATATTCGGACCAGGAACGTTGTTGGCATCGCCCAGACCACAGTAGCATGGTGTACAGCAGACAGCACGACCCTTTGCCTTCAGATCATCAATAAGAGATTTGTGATAAGCAATCTGGGCATCCGATACAAGCATGTAATCTGCAAGATTGTCATTCACATCCGCCTCGTCCTCATCGAACTCCGGTGTTCTTGTGATGTTATCAAAATAGAAGCCGCCAGCAGGAAAATGTCCGGATGGCTCTACAGAGGAATCTCCTTCCGGATATACGTACCAGCCTCCGTTTCCATCCTCTGTCAGAGTACAGTTTGCAGGAATCAGAATCTCTTTTCCTCTGTACTCCCACTCTTTCCACTCTGTCATATTGTGTCCGTAGGTATCTCCGTAATTGCGAAGCATATCCACGTCTGTACCCATAATCTCCGCCAGATCCTCTTCAATATAGGCTGTCATAGTGGACATATCATTGATCTTAGGAAGCTTTTTCTCCAGACCATAGTAATCACGCAGATCTGACATGGTCTGAGCATTGATCATGGAACAGCTCATTCCACAAAAATCAACAGCAACCTGATCCGGCTGAACATGCTCAAACGCAGCTCTCACTCTCTCTTTAGAAGTCATCCCTGTATCCTCCTTGTTTTCCTTGTTTCTTTGTTTTTCTTCTTTCCCTTTATCCGATAAATCATTTCTTGCATGCAACTTTTTTATCTGTTCTCATCATACTGAATTTCCCTGTCCTTGTGTTGCTCACAAGTTCATTAATATTGCTTTGGTGTATTTTTTCTCTTTATAATAACCCAGACCAAAAAATAAATAGTTCTCGCGCACATCCATACACTTTTGTTGTATTTTTTATTTTTTTACCAAAAATCCAGATGTTTTTATTTTCTAAAAAGAAAAACAACATTAATCTTGCTTTAGTATATGATATATTATTAAACTTATGATATCATAGAATCAGAATTACTCTTTCATCAAAGGAGAATACTATGCGCTATAATTTTTATGAACTGAAGGAACCGGGAGTGGACCCCGCAAAAAGTCAGGGTTTTTTCTTTTCCCAGACCCCGGTCACCCTGCAATATTACTATTACATCACAGAATGCGGTCACTACCATGTGGACAGCAATTATTTTGTAAAAAGGGAATTCTTTCCTGCCAATCTTGTATTTCTGATTCTTGATGGAGTCCTCACCATGGAATACCAGAACCATATCTATCACCTGAAGAAAAATGACATCTTTTTCCTGGACTGTTCTCTGCCCCACTACTATCATGCCTCCACAGAGAAGGTGGAATTTATGTTCATTCATTTTGACGGCTGCAATTCCCACGAACTGATTCGACATATGCTGGAGGAACAGGGTGGCTTTGTGCTGCATTCCAACACAGTCTTCCTCAGTCAGCTGATCAAGGATACACTTCTGTTTCATAAACAGGAGCGGGTGGAGGATTCTGCCACCACCTCTCTTCGTGTCTATAAGCTGATCACCTATCTCCAGGAAAATGCCGGCTTTGCAAAAAAAGAGCTGACACCGGTGGAAAAAACAGATGCTTACATCAATAAGCATATGAACGAAAAGATCACACTCCACGATCTTGCCATGGAGTCCTGCCTCAGCGATTACTATTTTTCCAGATATTTCAAAGCCCATACAGGTGTTAGTCCCATTGAATATGTAACTACCAAGAAGCTGGACTATGCATCCACTCTGCTCTCCAGAACAGACAATTCCGTCAGCGAAATTGCCCAGCAGGTGGGCTATACCCTGAGAAGCTTTATCAACCTCTGGACTGCCCACTACGAGTTTTCACCGCTGAAATTCAGAAAACTGATGAATGCACGTATGAATTTTGATATGCCTGCTATAGAATCGGAGCCCAGGGACATTGCAAAAGAGAAAGAGGAATAGGCACAGACTTTGGCTCGTTGCTCCCGTATACTATGAGAAACACGCTTTGCGGGTTTCTCAAGTTATCGCGGCAGTCGCCAAGGTCTCGCGCAAGCACAGACTTTGGCTCGTTGCTCCCGTATACAAAAAAAACAGAACATATCCTCTGCACCAGGATGTGTTCTGTTTTTTTCCTCAAAAGGAAGAGTCCGATATGAAATTGTGTGGTGGGAATATGAGTGTAGCAGACTCCCCCTTCATTGATTCTTCTTCAGGATTCCTTCAATGGATTATTTATAAAACTCCGGTTTATCAACAGTATTTACTTTCTCGATCATTCCGGAGGTCTGTGCTGCCACAAGTGCATCAGCTGTAACAGCTGCCAGATATCCATCCCATGTGTTTGGTCCTTCGATTACTCCTGTTGCTGCACAGTCAACCCAGTTCTGTACCTCTGCATCATATGCATCCTTGAACAGTACAAAACAGTCTGTTGTGATCTCGCTGGAGCACTGTGCATTCTTTCTGATGGATGGAGCCATAGGAGTACCCATCTTCAGTGAACCGTCCTCACATACTACCTCACAGTTGATATCGTATCCGAATTTGCAGTTTACAAAGCACTCAACATCGATTGTAACACCGGATTTTGTTTTCATGATAATGAACTGAGGATCCTTCAGTGCCGGATGAGAGTATTTTGTTACCTTAGGCATAATTACCTGAACACTGTCATAATCATCGCCAACCATCCAGTGACAGAGATCGATCTCATGGATTACAGTATCAGTAATAGCCATTGGTGTATCGTAATTTGTGCCTACCTCAGGATTTCTGTGAGTACAGTGCATCATCAGAGGCTCACCAAACTCGCCTGTTCCAATAGCCTCTTTGATCTGCTGATATCCTTTGTGATATCTTCTCATGAAGCCCAGCTGAATCAGATGTTTTCCGGAAGCAACCTCTGCGTCCATAACCTTTTTGCAATCCTCAGCTGTGGTGCAAAGTGGTTTCTCACAGAATACACGTTTTCCAACCTTGATTGCCTCAAGAAGATCATCTACATGAGCAAATCCAGGAGATACAACCATTACTGCATCCACATCAGGATCATTGATCAGTGCTTTTCCGTTGTTATATACCTTACAGCCCTCTCCTGCAATCTCTGCAGCCTTTTTTGCGCCCTCTTCAAAAACGTCTGATACTGCAACTACTCTGGCACCCTGAACTCTCTCAGTGATACGTTTGATATGATCTCTTCCCATTCCGCCACAGCCAATTACACCTACATTTAACATTGTCAGTTCCTCACTTTCTTTACCAGAATCTGTATTTTATCTCAATTGCGTTTTCAACATGTTGATTTCCTTTATCCGCTAAGATGACTATAGCACAATATATGTGCACGCGCACGCATTTTCTTCAGTTTTTCTGTTTTTCGCTGTTTTCTACAATTATCAAAGGAATAAATCCCAAAGCTTTTATTATTTCTGAACAAAAGAGAGGCGTCCATTGTTAAATACAATAGACACCTCTCGATTTTGGAAGGGCTTAGTGCGATAGCCCCAATTTGTTAACCCACCGCCAGCAAAGGCAGGGACATTCCTGCTGGATTATAACAGCACCCGGATCAGAACCATATAGACCAGTGTGCCTACGGCTATGGACGCCAGTGTATTTCTCTTCCAGATATGAACCAGGGCTGTGGCTGCTGCCGCCACTGCTGCAGCAAGACTTTCCATTGTCACCGCTGCGATTGACCCCTTCAGACAGTACACCACCAGCACAGCAATAATGGCCGGGGGCATCAGATCTGCTATTCTGTGAATCACAGAGGGCATCTGGCGCTTTCCTCCGAACAGCACAAAGGGAAAGGCCCGGAGCAGGATGGTTACAGCTGAGGCTGTGAGAATCAGAAGCAGAATCATCTTGCCACCTCCCTTCTCTCAGCAACACCGGTCCAGACGGACAGCAGCATTACAGAGATCAGCAGAGCCGGAAGAAGAAAACTCGAAGTTCCGAATACCAGCAGGCAGATGATTCCCACCACCAGACCGATGGCTGCCGATGTACCTGCCACCCTTTTGTTTCCCAGAATCTGTTCCAGCAGGATTACAATAAACAAAGCTGTCATACTGAAATCAATGCCTGTAAAATCCACCGGAAGGGCAGCTCCCAGAAGGGCTCCGATTACAGAACCCAGCACCCAGTAGCTCTGATCCATCAATGCGATCCAGAACCAGCTGTCTCTGTTCCGCTCCCCGGGATCCTCATTCTTGCAGCCACAGAGTACGGAATAGGTCTCATCGGTGAGGGCAAAAATCATATACCATCTGTGCCTCAGCTTCTTAAATGATTCCACAAAGGAAATTCCATAAAATATGTGTCGACCGTTCACAAACAAAGCAGTGAGGGCCATGGTCACAGGCGAGACAGCTCCCACCAGCAAAGGAACCATCACAAACTGCATGGATCCCGCATATACAATAAGACTCATCATCAGGATCCAGCCAAAGGCCAGTCCTGCCTCCTCTGCCATGATTCCAAATGCAATTCCCAGAAACACGTACCCGCACAGCACCGGCAGGGACTTCAGGAATGCCATCTTAAAAAGGGAACCAGCAGTCCCCTGGGCATTATGTTTTTTCATTATTACTCTTTCCTCCATTTTGTAACAGTGTGTATGCCCTGGACCTTCTTTTAAAGAAGTCTTCCGGTTTATCCCTTCTGTTCTGCAGCAAGGGAGCGCAGTTTTTTTCTCATGCTGATCACAAGGGGAATCAACATGATGGTCCATACAATGGGTTCAGACCAGATAATTGCCCAGTATCCCAATACAGGTGTCAGAAACACTGCGATCAGAACCTTTCCCGCCAGCTCCAGACCACTGGAAATCACCGGAACCACATGGACACCCAGTCCCTGGAGGGAATTCCGGACAATGGAGATGGTGGGCACCAGAACGTAAAAGATGGTGTCCACTCTCTGATATAATGCACCAGTTTCCATTACCTCCTGAATATCTGTATCTGTGATCAGCTGAATCAGCTTCGGACAGATGGTGTAGGAAATCACCAGCACCACCAGACACCAGACATAGGACATCAGCAGGGTGGTTTTCAGACCCTGACGGATCCTGTCTCCTTTTCCTGCACCGTAATTCTGGCTCACATAGGTGGACATGGTGGAACCCAGGGTGGAAAACGGCAGCATATAGAAGGTTGTGATCTTTCTTGTTGCTGCATGGGCTACAATCACATTGGTTCCCAGGGTATTGATAGCCCCCTGGAGAGTCAGTGTTCCGAACTGTACAAGACAGCTCATAAGACCCATGGAAAATCCCGCTGACAGAAGAGATCTGTCAAAGGACCACTCCGGTTTCATATCCCTTACAGAAAAATGCAGGAAGGGGTATCGCAGCTTGATGTAGATAAAGCACAGCACCACAGATACCATCTGGGCAATGACAGTGGCACCTGCCGCTCCCTTTACACCCAGACCCATGGCTCCCACGCACAGCAGATCAAGAAAAACATTCAGCAGAGTGGAAAAAATCAGAAATACCAGAGGGGTAAAAACGTCCCCCACAGAGCGGAGCACGGAGGCCATGGTATTGTAGATAACGGTAAAGATCAGACCATACAGGATCACTGTAATATAGGCTGCGGCTGCTTCTCTGTGACTTCCTGTAACATTCAGAATATCCAGAATCGGCTGAAGAAATACCACACAGAAGACAGTTACCAGCACAGTAATCGCCAGTCCATACAACATGGAATGGGCAAATGTCTTCTTCACCCTGTCCTTCTTACCCATCCCATAAAACAAAGCACTTTTTACAGCAAATCCATTTGCCAGTCCAATAAGAAACAGTACCAGCAGATCATTCAGGGTGCTGACTGAACCAATGGCTGCCAGCGCCTCTGTTCCCAGAAAGCTTCCTATAATCCTGATATCTGCCAGATTATAGAGAAGATTGAAGAGATTTCCAATCAGCACCGGTATGGCAAAGGTCACGATCACCTGTAAAGGTTTTCCTTTTGTTAAATCTTTCATAGTTTTATCCTTTCATTAAAAAGACCGGTCAGTGACCGGTCTCTTTTCATTCATTTTTTCCATCCTCCAGAGAATTCCGGAAGAAGGAATCCAGTTCAGCGGGTTCCTTCCCTCTGTAATAGGCCTCCGTCTTTGAAGGAAGTCCCTTTCTGCCAAGGGAATGTTCACAAAGACGCTTCACGATATAGTAGATCCAGCTGAACACCGGCACACCAAGAACCATTCCCATAAAGCCGAAACATCCTCCAAAGGCCATAACGGCAACCAGAATCCACATGGGATCCAGTCCTGTGGAATTTCCAAGGATCTTGGGACCGATAATATTTCCATCCACCTGCTGAAGCACCAGGATGAAAATGATAAAGTATATGGTCTGAATCGGATTCACCATCAGAATCAGAACAGCACCCACAACCGCTCCGATATACGGACCAAAGAACGGAATCATATTGGTGACACAGATTACGGCACTGATCAGCAGCACATAGGGAAGTCGAAGAACGCACATACCCACCACTGCGATTACACCGATGATCAGAGAGTCAATGATCTTTCCTACCAGATATCCCTCCAGAATACGATTTGCCTCTCCCATAATCTCCAGGGCAGCCTTGCTGTGTCTGGTGGGCAGAATGGCAAATGTTGCCTTACGGATCTGTGCAACCAGCTTTTCCTTGCTGAGGAGGATATAGATTGCAATAATCAGTCCAACCACACAGTTCAGAATAATCTTCAGAACTGACAGAATTCCTGTGGAAATCTTAGTGAGAATATCTGCACCCTCACCGGCCATGTTACCCAGCCAGCCGGACGCATCACGAAGAAGATCCTGTACAAAGGGAACAATGGTCTGCTGCCATACCTCACTTGTAGAAAGTCCCTTCATCCATTTTGTCAGATCCTGGATCATGGTTGGTGAACTCTGAAGCAGTGTTTTTATGGTTTCCACCAGCTGGGGCACAATGGAACCGATCAGAATCAATACGATTCCCACAAATACGATCACAGCCAGACTGAGGGAAAGGATCCTGCACAGCTTTTTCCTTGGTCTATCCGGTTTGGAAAGTTTCTCCTCCAGTTTTCCATAAAAAAATCTGGCCACCGGATTCAGCAGGTAGGCAAAGATAATTCCAAAAAACAGAGCCTGAAGACTCCGGATAAACACATTCAACCCCGATAAAATACCAGAATTCCGAAGCAGCATCACCAGCAGCACAATACCACCTGTAATCAGCAGCGTCAGGATCAGTGGTTTTCCCAACAGGCTCTTCTCATCATTTCTTTCGTTCAAAGAGGCACCTCACTTATTTCTTTTTATTCTCTGCCACAAGCATCATTGCCTCTGCCTCAGCTTTCAGCACCTCAGCAGCAATAATCTCATCAATTTCCTCTTTTACCTTCTCTACTTCCTTCACGGCCTTCTTCTCAGCCTCAGGAATCTCCTTATCAAATCCCGTCTGAATGTCCTTCAGGATCAGCACTGCCCCGATCTGTCCCTCAACGGTAATATGAAAATCATTCAACTCATTCTCAAGGGTGGTCTCCTTGTTCAGAATGCGAAACAGTGTGGCGGCAGTAAGATTCATTGCCGCATCCCTGTTGTAATACTCATATGGCTCAATATTCACCTTGCTGTCTGCCACCTCAAGATAAAATGCGCCATGACCCTCACCTGTAATATTAAACTGCACGGCCAGATGCCCCTGAATCTTGTCTGCAGTGGCATTCCTGTAATGCTTCCGTACTTTCTCCACAATTTCCTGATATGTCATGTAATATTCCCCTTTCGGCCCTGTCCTCCGGAACAGAACCTGTTAATTAACCGCCCTATATCATACCATACTTGTTTTTAACATGAAACCTTTTATCTCCCCAAAAGAAAAGTTCCAAAAAGCTTTTACTCTTCCCTGTCCATCTCCATGTAGGCATCCGCGATCTTCTGATACTCGATGGCATTGGTAATCTTCACTGCCTTGAAATCATCTCCGCTGATCACCGCCTGGTAGATATACTGACCACTTTCATCCACTGTGTCATCCTTCACCACACAGGCAACCACATAATGCTTCTTTTTATAGTCAAACTCATCCACCACAGCCAGCTCCACATCCGATCCGTCTTTCGCTGTAATGTGAAAGGTTACATATTCCTGCATCTCTGTCGTCATGTTTCTCAACCTCCTTTATCATATTTAAATAATAGTAGCATATTTAATGCACCTCTGAAAGATGGAAAAAACAGGAAAAAAAAGAAAAAAATCACAGGAAACACTGGATGAATTGTCTGTATTGTCTATGAATCCCCATACTTCTCTTGAAATAACTGTCACATTCCAGTATACTGATAAGGTACAGCGAAAAAAGTCCAAGGGAAATTAACAGAAACGGACCTTCCGCTGTCATCTCTCAGGGAGAATGTGTTTAGAAGTGAATGGAGGAAAAAACAATGATTTCATGGACTAACATGGATAAACTGGCAAGCTACCAGAAACTGGCTGAGCTGCCAAAGGTTGACATTAAAGAAGCTATGACCGGCGAGAACGGAGCTGACCGTGTAAAAAAATACAGTGTTCCAATGGCAGCAGGTCTCACCTTTAACTACGGTGCAAAAGCTGTAGACGATACAATCCTGAGTGCTCTTGCAGATCTTGCAAAGGAGGCACAGCTTACCGAGAAATATGCTGAGCTGTACAACGGTGCAGTGATCAATACCGGAGAGAACCGTCTTGTTCTTCATCAGCTCTGCCGCGGACAGTTGGGCAACGATGTAATCGCTGACGGTGTAAACAAACGTGAGTTTTATCTGTCACAGCAGGCTAAGGCTGCAGCATTTGCAGAGAAGGTATACTCAGGGGAAATTACCAACGAGAACGGTGAAAAATTCACAACTGTCTGCCAGGTTGGAATCGGTGGCTCTGACCTTGGACCTCGTGCTCTTTACATCGCACTGGAGAACTGGGCAATCAAACATGATACACTGAAGATGCAGGCTAAATTCATCAGTAACGTAGATCCTGACGATGCTGCTGCTGTTATGAATTCCATGGACCTTGCTCACTCCCTTTTCATCGTTGTATCAAAATCAGGAACAACACTTGAGACTCTCACCAATGAGTCCTTCGTAAGAGAGACACTGGCAAAAGCGGGACTTGAGCCATCCAAACATATGCTGGCTGTAACAAGCGAGACCTCTCCTCTTGCCAAGAGCGCTGACTTCCTTGAGGCATTCTTCATGGATGATTACATCGGCGGACGCTACTCCTCCTCTTCCTGTGTAGGTGCAGTAATCCTTACACTGGCATTAGGAGCAGAGACCTTCGAAGCTATTATGAAGGGTGCAGCTGAGATGGATGCACTGGCAAAGAACGAGGATCCACTTCAGAACGCATCTATGCTGGATGCACTGATCGGTGTATATGAGAGAAATGTTCTCGGATATCCTGCAACAGCAGTTCTTCCATACTCTCAGGCTCTGAGCCGCTTCCCTGCACATCTGCAGCAGCTGGATATGGAGTCCAACGGAAAACATGTAAACCGCTTCGGTGAGCCGGTTGATTACCCAACAGGACCAATCATCTTCGGTGAGCCAGGAACCAACGGACAGCATTCTTTCTATCAGCTGCTCCATCAGGGAACCGATATCACTCCACTGCAGTTTGTAGGTTTCAAAAACAGCCAGATCGGAACAGATATCGTAATCCAGGGAAGCACAAGCCACGAGAAACTCTGTGCAAACGTTGCAGCTCAGATCGTTGCATTTGCATGTGGAAAAGATGATGAGAATCCAAACAAACAGTTTGAGGGCGGACGTCCTTCTTCCATCATCATCGGTGAGCAGCTTACACCAGAGGCTCTTGGAGCTCTTCTTGCTCACTTCGAGAATAAGGTAATGTTCCAGGGATTCATCTGGAATCTTAACAGCTTCGACCAGGAGGGTGTTCAGCTCGGAAAGATCCTTGCAAAACGCGTTCTGGCTCATGACACAGACGGAGCACTGAAAGAGTACAGCGCTCTTCTGAATGTTTAATCTGTTTCAATTGTATCCTTTCGGGTTCTGCCGCCCGATCGAATAAAACCAAAACAGTACCCAAAAAGGAGAGGTGCCTGATAAGCTGTCAGGCACCTCTTCTTTTGTCTTATTTGTTAAAATTTAGTCAATTCATACAGAATTTTACATTTGCAGACCTATATTTCGTTATACTTTTCACAAATATAACATTTTTTTATTTTATCTATTGCATTTTCAGGACATATGGTGTATTGTTAATAGCGTAACAGGGATGTTAAATAATTAACACAACAGAGAATCTACATTCTCTTTACATCCCGTATCTATTAATTAATCACTTGACACTAATCTGATTTTTTTCTCTCTAACGGTAAGTGATCGTTATACTTTTCTCTCTTATAACGATCCTTACCAACCAATCTACCTGAATTGTCTTGAAAGAGAAAATTGGGTAAAGTGTTTGATATACTCAGATCAAGCAGCAGGAAAACGCCTTACATGAACTGCAACATGTAAGGCGTTTTCTTTTATCCGTATCAATTCTTATCCATTTAAAGCAGTTTCTGCACTGCTCTGCTTCATCTCTGATTTCGAGTGCTGTATCCACAGTCTCCGAAATCAGATCTTGCTCATTCCATAACCGTTCACCATGGCATCGATCTTTATTCCCTGTTTGCAAAGAGGGCATTTATCAAAGGCATAGGTCTTATACTGCGGAAGATCTGCCTGTGAGAAAAGAGATACGATGGGGTATCCGAAGATCTTGTTTGGCACACTGTACAGAGCAGAGATGCCGGCGATCTTTCCGCCATAGTACTTGATACATGTCAGAGAACGCTCCAAGGTAATTCCTGTGGTTGCGGTAGCCAGAAGCACCATAACATTTCTGTTCTCAACCATAAACTTATTATTGTCACGGAATACAATTCGTCCACTGCTGTCCGTCTCAGGAGATACAACGTAGATGGTGTTATGGGCATTCACATTGCGGATACCGGAATTCTCCAGTTCCTCAGCCAGAAAAGCTCCGATCACTTCTGTTCCATCCATACAGATAATAGTGTCAACGATCGTATTCATTGTATAGTAGGAAGCCAGTGTTTTCGCAGCGTTCTGCGCCTCGCTCATACGTGCCTTCAGAGCAGTCATATCAACATAATGATTAACATGCGAATGATTTGTTACAAAGTGTCCCGGCCAAACTCGAAGAAATGACTCATTGGAATGTTTCGATCTGATTTTGATGTAATTATCGTCCATATAATACCTCCTGGTGGGCCTATTCCCATTGCCCTTTCTTAATTTTCCTAATTGCCTGTATTATTTTCACGAAGTATCTATTTACGATAATTTTAGCACATTTTTATCTATATTAACAGTTTTATTTTCACAAAATTCAAAATATTCAGATTTATCAGTTCACGCATGTCATCTCAACCATACGATTGTGCTCGCACAGATGAGTATGGGGGAGATGACATGCAGGGAGCGCCCTTTGATGAGCAATTCAGTCTGCGTCAGCAGACAGTTGAGTGCGTTAGCACGGGAATTGCGATTCTTCTTTAGGGCGCGGGTGAACTGCAGTTCACGCTTCCTTTCTCAACCATACGATTGTGCTCGCACAGATGAGTATGGGGGAGATGACATGCAGGGAGCGCCCTTTGATGAGCAATTCAGTCTGCGTCAGCAGACAGTTGAGTGCGTTAGCACGGGAATTGCGATTCTTCTTTAGGGCGCGGGTGAACTGCAGTTCACGCTTCCCTTCTCAACCATACGATTGTGCTTGCACAGATGAGTATGGGGGAGACGACATGCAGGGAGCGCAAAAAGGGAGTCACCTGAGTGACTCCCTTCGGAATATTTACAAAAACCTGTAAATCTTAAATTATAACTGAGGACCAGCTGCAACAAGTGCTTTACCAGCTGCATTTCCCTCGTATTTGGAGAAGTTCTTGATGAATCTTCCAGCCAGATCTTTAGCTTTAACTTCCCACTCAGCAGCATCTGCGTATGTATCGCGAGGATCCAGGATTGCTGGGTCTACGCCTGGCAGCTCTGTTGGAACTTCGAAGTTGAAGAATGGGATCTGTTTTGTTGGAGCTTTCAGGATGTCTCCGTTAAGGATAGCATCGATGATTCCACGTGTATCCTTGATTGTGATACGTTTTCCGGTTCCGTTCCATCCTGTGTTAACCAGGTATGCTTTTGCTCCGGAAACCTCCATCTTCTTAACCAGCTCCTCAGCATATTTTGTTGGGTGCAGCTCAAGGAAAGCCTGTCCGAAACATGCAGAGAATGTTGGAGTTGGCTCAGTGATTCCACGCTCTGTTCCAGCAAGTTTTGCTGTGAATCCGCTCAGGAAGTAGTACTGAGTCTGCTCTGGGTTAAGGATAGATACTGGAGGCAGTACTCCAAATGCATCTGCAGACAGGAAGATTACGTTCTTAGCTGCTGGTGCAGAAGAGATTGGACGTACGATGTTGTTGATGTGGCTGATTGGGTAAGAAACACGAGTGTTCTCTGTTACGCTCTTATCATCAAAGTCGATTTTTCCATCAGCTGCAACAGTAACGTTCTCAAGAAGAGCATTTCTCTTGATTGCGTTGTAGATATCTGGCTCAGACTCTTTGTCCAGTCCGATAACTTTAGCGTAGCATCCACCCTCGAAGTTGAATACTCCGTTGTCATCCCAGCCGTGCTCATCATCACCGATCAGGAGACGTTTTGGATCTGTAGACAGAGTTGTTTTTCCTGTTCCGGAAAGACCGAAGAAGATCGCTGTGTTCTCACCGTTCATATCTGTGTTTGCAGAGCAGTGCATAGAAGCGATTCCCTTCAGAGGCAGGTAGTAGTTCATCATAGAGAACATACCTTTTTTCATCTCTCCGCCGTACCATGTGTTGATGATAACCTGCTCACGAGAAGTGATGTTGAAAGCAACACATGTCTCAGAGTTCAGTCCCAGCTCAGCGTAGTTCTCAACTTTAGCTTTAGAAGCGTTGTATACTACGAAATCTGGCTCAAATGTTGCAAGCTCCTCCTCTGTAGGAACGATGAACATGTTCTTTACAAAGTGTGCCTGCCAAGCAACCTCAACGATGAAACGGATTGCCATACGAGTATCAGCGTTTGCACCACAGAAAGCATCAACAACGAACAGTCTCTTGTTGCTGAGCTCCTCTTTAGCGATGTTTTTAACTGTTGCCCAAGCATCCTCGCTCATTGGATGGTTGTCGTTTTTGTACTCGTCAGATGTCCACCAAACTGTATCTTTGGAGTTCTCATCCATAACGATGTATTTATCTTTAGGAGAACGTCCTGTGAAGATACCTGTCATAACGTTTACAGTATCAAGCTCAGTGTTTACACCAACCTCATAACCCTCAAGACCTGCTTTGGTCTCCTCCTCGAATAACATCTCGTAAGAAGGGTTGTAAACAATCTCAGTTGTTCCAGTGATGCCATACTTTGTTAAATCGATTGCTGCCATCCTAGTATTACCTCTTTTCTTTAGATTTACTCTATAATTTGCCATTTTAGAATTCCGATATGTTAAAAAAATATCGTTCAAACTAGACGCTTATAATAATACAATAAAAATCTGTAAGGGTCAACTAATGTTGTATAAATGCATGTGCAATTATACTTTTTCCCCTAATTCTCTCGCTGTTTTAGGACATATTTTGTATATTTTGCCATTCCTCATCCCGCGCTTTTCTGCAAATGCTTTCTCAGATCAGCTCGTACTGGAGCATTTCATATTTCAGACGGCTGCCCTCGCAGATTTCCGGTGGAAGAAGAGCCCTTGCCACCAGCTTCAGCTCATCGGATTCCTCGTCTGTGCGCTTCAGATTTGCATAGTCTCCATCAATGGAAACCACCTCATAATACCAGGTCTCAAAAATCATTCCTTTACCTCCATTCAAACATCTTCCTGTGACGCAGATACATCATCAGGGCAGTACCCATATAGGCGTGGGTCAACTCCTGATCCCCAAATCTGCGGATAATCTCCTCAATCGGATGCTCCTCATATCTGAGAAGTTCATCCTCATCCAGATGCTGTTCTCCTGTCTGAACCAGCTCCTCAGCAAGATAGACAGAAAAATGGTTTTTAAACAGCGCCGGATTCGAGCTGACATGACCAAGACAGGTAATCTTCCCTGCCCTGTAACCTGTCTCCTCCTCCAGCTCACGGATTGCTGTGGCCGCCAGATCCTCACCGGGATCCGCCACGCCTCCTGGAAACTCCAGAGTCACCTTATCCTCTCCATGGCGCCACTGGCGCACCAGAATAAAATTCCCCTCATGTACAGCTACAACCACAACCCAATCCGGGGCATCAATGGCTACATAGGTGCCCTCCAGACCATTGGCTGCCCTTTCCTTCTGACTGTATACATCATAGACCGGTGTATGCAGAATTCTCTCTTTTTCTGTGGTTTCCCATTTCAGAAAATCGTACTGTTCCATTGCTCCTCCTTTTGCCCCTGCAGGGCACGGTAAGAAAAAAGGGATATCAGAGATATCCCTTTTCCCGATGCTTCATTATATCAGTTAATTGTAGATATGCACAGTAGTTCCTCTTGGAATTGTTGTGTAGATCCATCTTGCATTTGGCTCCTCCAGTCTGATACAGCCCATAGACGCTGCCGCATCCATTGTACCGTCCAGAATTCTCTTAGGCGCGTCATCCCAGTAGTACAGCACGGTGTGGAAATAGTAATACCCCTCAATCTGTGTTGCCCACCAGCATTTATGATCGGAACCGAACCAGTCAAAGCGACCCTTGATCTTAAAGGTTCCGGTAGGAGTCGGTGTAGATGGTTTTCCCACTACGCAGGGCCAGTATTTGATCTCTTTCCAGTTGTTTTTAGATCCCTGATAGATTGCTACCCTGTGAAGTGCCCGGTTTACAAGAATCAGATAATTTGTATCACTGCTGAAGCCCTGGGCATACTGATACATCTGCTGGTTCTTTGCTTCCCCTTCCTTTGCCATGGAATAGGTTACTGTACCGACTTTTGTATCATTTCCACCTATACGGAGGTAGCCCTCTGTGGTGTAGTTGCCGCCATTTTTATGCTTCTTGCTCTGGATATCGGCATAATAATTGCTGCCACTCTTCACTCCTGTATAGTTCACCAAATCATCTGTGCCGTTGGCGTCACTCCAGGCCCTGAAGATGACACTGTCTGCTGCTCCTGCATTCAGCATCCAGACTCTGGTGGAATAGGTACCTGTCTTCTCTGTATACATGTAGCAGTCCGCCTTCAGTTCCGCTGAGGAAGCACCCACAAATCCGGAAATGCCGTTGTTGGCATATCCGTAAACATGTACATCATAATGACCAAAGGTTCTCTTATGATTTGTAACATTGACAGTGCATACATAGGAATCGCCGGATTTTGTGGCAGTGTACCAGTTAATTCTGCCCTGATCCCCCTCAGGCCACACCGGAATGAGTACCTTCTCAAGTCCGGATGGTGTGGAAAGTCCGGATACTGTCACCTTAAAGGTTCCCTTCCGTCCATCCACAGCGGACACAGCAACACTGGCCTTGCCCAAAGCATCCACAGTAAAGGTGGTATTTCCCACAAACCTGTTGTCCTGGGTATAAACATGAGCAAAATAGAGCCCTGCTGTCTTATGGCTGGAAAGCTTTACTGAAGCAGTTGCTCCATTACTGTTCTGTTTCATGGAATACCAGATCAGATCATCCTGGCCTTTCTCCTGGCTCCATACAGCCACCTTCAGAGACTGCCCTGCCTTCGGGCCGATATACTGAATCTTAGCAGTCATCTGGTCAGCAGATACAACTGCTGTTACACCCTCCTTCAGAGTAACGGTTGCGGTGGTATTTCCTGCAAATGCCATAATGTCATTCTGATCTGTCACATAGCAGTGCACATGATATAAACCGGTTTCAAATTTGTGGTCACCGGCACTGATGGTGCTGACGTACCTGTCACCCTGTTTTACTGCAGAATGCCATACCAGATCGTTCTGACCACCTTCATCTCCCCATACGGCAAACTGTACACTCTTCACTCCTGCGGGAACATTCAGCTCTGAAACAGAAACCGCAAAGGCTCCTGTATTCTCGTCCGGTGTATCTGCCGCAACCACTCCCGAAGGTGCTGTGACAGTAACCTTGGCTGACCCGAAGAAGGTCTGTTTGCCCTTTACAGTCTGATAGCAATGGATATAGTAGAGTCCCGGATCCTTATGACCCTTCACAGGGATGTCCGCTTTCCATACCCCTGCTGTACTCTTCACAGCTGTGATCCACTTCAGATCATCCTGGCCGTTTTTGCCGCTCCAGACAGGGATTGTAACAGCAGTGGCAGAGGCATCAATTCCCCTGGCTGTTACTTTGATGGTTCTTTCATCCTCCGTCAGCTCCGCAGATACTCCCATCTGCAGATCCAGCTCTGCTGTGGCCTTCTGAACATAGGCTCTGTTTCCGTTTCCGTCTGTCACATAGGCATGGACATAATAGAGACCGTTCTCATAGCTGTGTCTGGCAGCATCCACTTTGGCAACATATTCCTCGCCCTCCCGGACTGCCTGATACCATACCAGATCATTCTGGCCGTTTACTGCTCCCCAGACAGGAATCTCCACTCTGGAAACACCAGATGGCACCACCAGATCCTTTACCACTACAGTAAAGGTTCCCTTTTCAGCCTGCAGATCCTGGATTTCCACAGAAGCGACGGGTGCAGAAAGAACCGCCTTGTCATGTCCTGCAAAACGCATCTCTCCCTTTACGGTCTCATAACAGTGGATGTAATACTCTCCCAGACCTGAGTGCTTCTTCATAGTGATTACAGCCTTCCAGGAGCCGTCCTCATGCTTTCTGGCTGCTGCCCATTCAATATCATCCTGGCCATCCTTTGCACTCCACACCGGAAATACCACAGCCTCCGCCTCGGGATCCACACCTGTAACAGAAACCGTCATGGTTTTCTCCTCCGGGTCAAGAACCGCCTTTACCACCGGTTCCTCCCTCTCAGGCTCTGCCTTCTGATCCTCTTCGGTCTCCAGAACTTCCGAAATCTCCTTGTCGGATTCCACTGCTTCCAGCTCCGGCTCCAGAGTCTCTGTCGGCTGCTCCAGGGTATCCTCCTGCTCTGTACTCTCCTGGAAGCCATTCTCAGACCCGGAAGAACTTTGCTGAAAATCCTCCTCCACCTGTTCTGTTCCACCAGCGGCAGACAGATCTTCTGCAACATCTCCCAACTCATTGTCAACCGCTTCTGCCAATCCGAAGCCAGTCTCATCAGATGCCTCTTCCAACAGCTGAACCGGCTCTGCTGCATTCGGTTCCTCCCCTGCAAATACAGGTGAAGGAACGGCAGCTGTAACAGTCATTACAGCGGAGAGAAGAACCGCAATTCTCCTTCTGAACATATAATCCCCCTTTCATTCAGATTTATCCTTATTATTACTGTCCATTATATCACACGAACCAACACAATCCGGTAAAATAAGTATTTCAAAACTGTTAATTTACTCCTGTCTGTACCAGGATGAGGCAGCATTTTCCTCATTGGTTTCTGCAGGAAAGATACAGAATCTGATATTTTTTCGACACCTTCCTGAGAAAGACCAGGGCATTCACCAGCTTTTCGTCATCCAGGGCTGTAAACGGGTCATCCAGGATCACACAGGGGGGCTCCTGCTCATACATGGCATCCAGCACTGCAAAGCGCAGACAGAGGGCTGCCAGGGCCTGATACCCACTGCTGAGCACCTCAGGTCCCCGCGGCAATCCACCTCCCATCACCCGGATCCTGCAGCTGGAGTCAATAAAAAGCTCCTCCCTCTGTTCCGGATCGATCATTCGATAATAGGCAGTGAAGGAGTTCTGGATCTTTTCCATAAATCCCATGGAAAATGCCTCCTTTGCGCCGGAGAGATGCTTCCCTGTTATGCCGAGAAGGGCATACTCCTGTTCCAGCTTTTCCAGAAGCTGACCTGCAGAATCCAGCCGCTCCTCCGCCAGAGTCAGATCCTCTCTCTCCTGGGAAAGCCGCAGGAGCTCCTGGTCCAGAGTACGGATTCTCTCCTCTGTACAGCCAATGGCCTTCTCCACTTCATCCAGCTGTCGATTCAGCTGACTCATGGAGAACTCCTGCTGTCCGGCTGCTCCCCCTTCTGACAGCTCTTCAAAATCAGGGTATTTTCTGTAAAACTCCCTGAGTTCACGATCCGCTCTCTGCAGCTCCTTCCAGGCTGTATAGGCAGCCTCCTCTTCCCTCTGTTTTAACAGCAGCTGCTGTACCTGCTCCTGATTCCAGCTTTCAGTGGTCTGTACCTGTCCGAAACTGCGCTCCCTGAGCAGAAGAAGGATTCCAGCCAGCAGAAGACCGACACCACAGACCATCATAAGTCCCGAAAATCCTCCTGCCACTGCCCGGAGCACGGAAGCCAACACAAGGACACCACCGGCCCCCAGGCACAATACTGATTTGCTCTTCTCAGACTTCCTTTCATTCTCCTGTTCTTCGACCTGCCTCCTCTCCCCTTGGGAGGGAAGGGAATCCTGTTCCCGGCCATTCCTTTCCGGAAGCCCATCCGGATAGAGCTGCTGGTATCTTTCCCATATCTCATCCCTCTCCAGATACTCCCTCTGCAGCCTGTCATGGATACTGCGAAGTGCCGGAAGATCCTGCTGAAGACTGTAATGCGCCTGCTGTTCCTTCCATGTACAGCGCTTCTGCTGCAGTTCTTCCCGTTTCTTCACTTCCTCTGCTCTTGTCTGCTCAAGAAGAGCCAGCTTCTTTTCCAGGGCAGGAATCCGGAACACCTCACACTCCAGTTCCTGCTTCTCCAGCCTTTTTTTATAAATGAGACCTGTTTTCCTGTCCGGAGACAGCTGATTCAGTCGTCCATTCAACCGCGTCATCACCTGATCATACTGTTTCAGATCCTCCAGAAGTTCCGGCTGTTTTCCTAATCTGGAGGTGATATCACTGCTTACCTCACAGCCTACATGGCGGATCCAGGCACTGTTCACATAGGACTCCTCATTGATTCCAAAAAGTTCCTCTCCAAGGGATGCCGTCCATCTGGCACTTTCCAATCTGGTAGCTTCATCCAGCAGATGAAATTCATCCCGGGCCTTTGTCTTCCCAAAGGTTCTGTAAACGGTATAGCAGCCCTCCTCCGTTGTAAAGGTCAGACTGCCTCCGTAGATGCCATTTCCCCAGGGACGGTATCGCTCTCTGTCTTTCGCCCGTTCCCCCTTGCCGGGAAATCCATAAAACATCACCCTCACAAATACCGCCAGGGTGGTCTTACCCCATCCATTTTCCCGACAGATAGAATGGAAGCCCTGGGGAAATACCAGATCCACATTGGAAAATGCTCCAAATTGTTCTATATGTATCTTGTTAATCCTCAAAATCCTCTGCCCCCATCAATAATCGAATTCCCAGCTGAATCACTTTTGATCTGTCCTCCTCTGAAAGAGAACTGTCCTGCTTCACCTGGCGGACAAATTCCCCCTTCAGGGTGGGATCATTGAAAAAGCTCCTGTAATCCACCTGCAGTCTTGATCTGTCCTCAATCTTCATATAATAGAACAGGTCCTCCAGCTGTCTCTCCAGATACTCCGGATAAACAGCATGCTCCAGTTCTCTCTCTCCTGTAAGAATAATCTTCAGAAGATCCCTGGGGCTGCAGTTCTCCTGCTCTGTTCTTTTTCTGATTTCCCTCAGAATCTCCTGGCTGTCACTGCACCGGGAGATATCCACAGTAATCTCCTGCAGTCTTCTGCCTGCCAGAGGAACAAACCTCACCTCTGTGGCTCTGGATGCAGGGTCGACCTCCAGCAGAATACAGCCATGATCCCCGCATTCGTCAAAGCCCCGGCCCTCCAGAGCTCCTGGATAGCACCAGATTCCTCTGCCATCCAGTCTTCCTGCCTCCTGCTTATGGATATGTCCCAGGGCCAGGTAATCGATTCCCTGATTCCTCAGTGCCTTCATGGGAATAACGGAGCTGTTCCCTGCTGAATCCCTGGTCTGGCTGCTGTAGGTATCCTCTGCCTGTCCATGGAGAACCACTATATTGTAAAGCCCCTTGTCCAGCTGCAGCTCCTCCATCCTCTGGCTGCAGTTTTCAGGAGTAAGCTCTGTGCCTGATATACAGATATCTGTGTTTTTTAAGGAATAGCCTGTCCATCCATCCGGAGAAAACAGATGGAGATTCGGAATGGCCTTCTCCTGCTCCGAAAAGATCTGACTCTGATCATGATTTCCTTTCAGATAAAAAAACTCCAGCTCCGGGTGCTCTCTGATCAGGCCCAGCACCGTATTTCCGGCAGCAACAGAGCAGTTTTTCTTATCAAACAGATCCCCGGCTATGATCATAGCAGTGACCTGATTTTCCACAGCAAAATCTGTCATCCTGCGAAATGCAGCAAGAAGCTCCCCCCTTCTCTCCCTGGCCTTTTCCGGTGGCAGGTTTGCAGTCATCTTTGAGTCAAGATGAAGATCCGCACAATGGATAATTCTCATAGTTGATACCATCCTTCTCATGATAGTTATTTCCTATTATTATATCGAACACTCGTTCCTGACACAACAAAAAAGACAACAAAAACGAGAGGCATCCATTGAAAATCCAACAGACACCTCTCGATTCCGGAAGGGGCTCAGCGCAACAGCCCCCTGCTTTTTTATCCATTCAATTCCATAAGCTTCTCCATGATCTGCTGTTTGGAAAATCCCTTTTCCTGCAGTTCATAAAGAGTGGTCTGAAGAAGTGGATCCTCCACCTTCTCCTCTGTCACCCGATCACCAATCTCGTAGTGCTCGCGTATTGCGTCAATTCCCTTCAGAAGGTCCTCTTCATAAATTGCAACAAGGATCTTCTGGTGAGATTCCAGCAGTTCATCAGATACTCTCTTTCTGATGCTGTCCAACAGTACCTTTCTTCCACCCCCATGAAATTCATTCAACGCAACATTGAATGCACGGATAAACAGATTGTTGCTGCCGTAGGCAAGAACACGATGAAATTCCATATCTGCCTGTACCAGCGTCTCTGCCTCCTCTTCATTCACCAGTTCTCTTCCCTTGTAGGAAAGCATCAGCTCCACCAGCGATGTAAGCTTCTTTACTATTTCCTCCGAATCCCCTGATCTGATCAGAAGTTCCAGTTCCTTGATTTCGAGAGCTTCGCGTACCTCTCTGATATCTCTTCTTGTGGAACTGGAATACACAACCATTGCATGAAGGATATCAGCCATACTGTAATCAAAGTCCGGTGTCAGTCTGTATCCCGATCCACGGATGCTGGACAGTAGACCTACTGCCTTCAGTGACTGCAGCGCGTCCCTGACTGCTGTTTTTGTTACATTCAGCTGCTCACTTAATGCTTTCTCCGAAGGAAGCCTGTCGCCGATCTGAATCCTATTCTCTTTCAGAAGAGAATAGATATGATTTTTCACGACCAGAATCTGATCGTTCTCCCTGTTCTGGGCACCAGTAAACTCTGTACCCACTCCCTGTTCATTCACTATTCTTCCTCCGTTTACACTCTTCAAATTTGGACAAAGTACTCTTTATTATCATAATAGCAAAACCCTTCGCATTAATCAATTACATTTTCAACGTAAATAATCAATTTCTCTTGTTGCACGAAAACGGTTTTGTTTTTTGGTAATCTTTCATACCTTTTATGCTATATCTATACTATACCAGATAATGGCTGATTTTTCAGCATATTATTTTACTATATTTGATTTATTCCATTGTCATTTCAATAAACTAATTATTTAATCAAGTGAAGTGATCTTTAAAAAAAATACCGGAGCCTTCTGAAGCTCCGGTATTCCCCCCATTATCGAATTTTTGAAAACCATCTGATGTGATGGAACATGTCATGCTTATGCTGAAAGATACTCTACAACCTTTTCACAGGCCTCTGCCTCATCCAGGCCATCTGCTGTTACAACAATAGCGTCCCCGTTCTGCAGTCCCAATGCCATAACACCCATCAGGCTCTTGGCATTAATACTTTTCCTTCCGCTTTCAATCACAATATGGCTGCTGAACATACAGGCTGTCTGTACCAGCATTGCAATTGATCGGGAATCTTTCTCTGCTTTCTGAATAATGATTGTTTTCTGGGTCATTCTTCTTCCTTTCCATGTAACAAATGAAATCTCTATTCTTCTACTACGGCTATATCTGAACCGCACACTTATTTTTTTGTAAGAGACCCTGTAATCATAATTAATTTTCTAATTATTTGCAATTGAAATTTAATCAAAAAAACAAGTTTGTAATTATTTACCAACGTCTTATCCATGTTTTTATCTATTATTACCAGTAAAAAACAGACCATTTCCGTTACCATTTTTGCACAATCAGGCCAGCAAACCAGTGTTTTTGTGGAAAAAACATGTCTAAACCTGTAAATATCATTACTGTTTTGTGGAATTCCGTTACCCTTCCATGAATTACTATTCAGTCGGTGAATCGTTTCATTTTCAGTGCAATTTAATAATTGTTCTCGAGGATTAATCCATCAATATGCAATACACCAATCGCAATCCCGTCATTTTCGTTCACATTCACTCACTGTTTTTCCGTTTATTTGACCGTTTTCTTCAACAGAATCAGCTACCTCTTCCCTAAAATTCAATTACTCTTTTCTATTAATAAACAAATCGCATGTTTCTAATTAATATTTTATCCGAATTAGTCATTTAAATTTATTAATAATTCTATTACTCACTCCAAAAATGTACATATATTTTATACAATTACTTAAATTTCGTGTTTATTCTCATTTCAATACGCAATACACGGAAAAATTAAACAAATTATTCTCATTCTTCCTTATAAATATAGTTATTTCGACGGTTTTTTATTTTACCCTTGAATCGTGACCGAATTTGATGCATACTAACAATCAAGAATTGTCCTCGTGTTATCCAACAGGGGATGGCATGAGGGCTTTTCATCTTTTTGAAAGCAGATCATGGAATCATATTGTAAAAAAGGATATTTTGAAATGCGATTGAAAACTCTCGATCAGGTTGATCAGTTCCTGAAAATTGTTGACAGCTGCAAAGGAAATATTTATCTCACCTCAAAATATGGTGATCGATTCAATCTGAGATCTAAATTAAGCCAGTTTCTTGCCATTCACATTCTGCTGGATGAGCAGGGTGATGACTTTGAACTGCATTGTATTGACTATGAGGACCACGACAGGCTGAACAGCTATCTGCGTACCCATTCATCATAGTCCTGAAACTACCAACTACCCCCATTATCCATATAAAAGCCCGTATTCCGCAGGTCGGAATACGGGCTTTTCCCATTTTTCTGAATCTGTTCCTGTGTCCCATGAACAGATTCAGAATCCCAGAACATCTGACACCGGAAAGAATCTTTCGGTGTTTTTTTCATCCTAACCAAGTTCTTTGAGCTTGGCCTGAATCTGCTTCGCTTTGAAACCTTTTCTCTGAAGCGCTGAGATAATACTCTGCAGCTCTTTCATATCCTCCAGTTCAGCATCATACAGCTTTTTCATAATCTTTTCTGCCACCCTGTAATGCTCATCCAGATCCTCCAGCGCATTCTCCACATCCTTCCTTTTGAGATTTTCAAGAATACTTCTGTGAAGATCCACCATGGCATCCGAATGCTCCATGGTCATCTTTTCCCAATGTCTGCTCACATGACCCTCATTGTACTGATTCAGCGAGGTATTAAAGACTCTGATAAAGGTATTGCCGCTGACAATGGCCATCTGACGATGAAACTCTTTATCAGCCCCCATACAGATCCCTGCATCAAGATCCTCCGGCTTTCCCACCATGCTGTGTTTTTCCATGAGATGAACCTGATGCTCCATAACTTCAAATGCATCATGGGGAATATCCTTTTTTGTAATCAGTTCAATGGCCTTTCTCTCCAGTGCCTGACGAACGTCCGTGATATCCCTCTTGGAAATATTGGAAACGGACATCATGGCACGCAGAATTTCCGAAAGGCTATAGTCAAACATGGGAGACAGCATATATCCGGAACCTCTGATACTGTGCAGAAGTCCGATATTCTTCAGTGATTGAAGCGCATCACGAACACAGCTTCTTGGCACATTCAGATGCTGACTTAATGCAATCTCCGATGGCAGACGATCCCCTTCTTTTAACTGATGGATTTCCATCTGCCGGAAAATATACTGTTTTACCACCTGCACCGGATCCTGTTCACCAGGTGTTACGGGCACTGCAGGTTCTTTAAAATCATTATTTGCCATATGCTCCACCTGTTTCTCTGATTTTTCCCATCCAATACCAATATTGTACAAAAAGAATATCGTTTTTTCAAGCAGAGTTCTGAGTATTTACATTATTTTTTTACTTAAAAAACAAAAAGAATCTTCTTTTTTACTGAACCATTAAAAGAATCATCTGGGCAGCCTCCACAAGACTCTTTCCTGTATCCATACTGTTCTTCTGAAGATAACGAAAGGCATCCGGTTCCGAGAGATTTTTTCGTTCCATCAACCGTGTTTTCGCTTCATCGATCAGCTTCTGCTCTTCTGCTGACCGTTTCGGCTTCTTTGATTTTCTGACCACCCTCTGATCCGGAAGATGCCTTCGGAGCGTCATACTCAGCTTTTCTATCCGCAGTGGCAGTTCCAGGGGAATTACATTGCCAGAGAAATGGATCACAGAAGGATCCTTCGTCAGAAGAACCAGATTCAGTTCAGAAGGAAGATAGGAAACCAGTTCCTCATATCCCATGTCCTTCAGTCTCCTGGTGGTAATCACAAGGTTTACATCCTTCTGCTCAGCAGTCTGAACGATCTCATTTCCACAGGAGCAGACCAGTACCTCCTCCCAGATTCCGTTTCGTATCACGATCTGCTTCAATCGGACTGCGTCTTCACGGCGGGGCATCGCTATTACTATGTAGCCCATTGAATCCTCCTATCAGATCTTGATCAGATATTTTTCCACTTCCCACTCAGAAACGTTGTACATGTACTCTCTCCACTCACGGTTCTTGATATCGCAGAAAATATCCACAAATTCCTTTCCAAGAGCACTGTTCAGCACCTCATCCTTCTGCAGCTCCTGCAGGGCTTCTCTCAGGTTATCCGCCACAGGCTCCCCTGTCTGGAACAGCGTTTTATTCAGGGATGCATCCTCTCCCGGATCCATCTGCTTTTCAATTCCATCCATTCCCGCTGCCAGGCAGGCTGCAAGTACAAGATACGGGTTGGCTGAGCCATCTGGAAAACGCAGTTCTACCTTTGCATCATCCGGGTATTTTTTCAGCTTCACAAAGGCTCTCTCCCCCTTGGAGCTCCATACAAGACGGTCCGGCGCCTGATAGCCCGCCAGGAGACGTTTGTAGGAGTTTACGGTTGGATTGGCAATGGCAGACAGAGCCTTTCCATGGTGCAGGATTCCTCCCATAAACCAGTAGGCCTCCTGACTTACTTCTTTCCTGCTGTTGTTGAAGAAAATATTTCTTCCATCCTTCATCATGGTGATATTCAGATGCATACCGGAGCCAGGCTCTGTGGTTTTTGGTTTTGGCATAAAGGTGGCATAGAGCCCAAAGCGTTTTGCAATGGAACGCACCGCAAAACGGAAATTCTGGATAGCATCTGCTGTGGAAAGTGCATCTGCCTCACGGAAATCGATCTCATGCTGGGCAGGTGCGGATTCATGATGGGAAGACTCCACCTCAAAGCCCATCTCCTCCAGAAGAAGAACAATCTCTCTTCTGGCATTTTCACCGAAATCCATGGGGCCCACATCCAGATAGCCGGCCTTCTCATGGCTGTTGGTGGTTGGCAGACCATTCTCGTCCATATGGAACAGGAAAAACTCATTCTCCGGATCCACCAGGAAAGAGCAGTCCTGCTCTGCTGCCTTTTTCAGCATCTTTTTCAGAATAAATCTGGAGGAACAGCAGTAGGGTGTTCCATCCTCTGTGCACACATCACACACCATCTTTGCAACCTTTGCCTGCTGTGGTCTCCAGGGCAGAATGGTAAAGCTGTCCAGCACAGGGCGCACAAACAGCTTGTCGTCCAGCTCAAATCGCTCGCCAAAGATGGCAGAGCCCTCAAAGGAGCATTTGTTCTTGAATACAGCCTCCAGCTGTCCTGTGGTTACTGCGAAATTTTTCAGAATTCCGAAAATATCTGTAAACTGAAGACGGATAAACTCCACGCCCTCCTCCTCGATCAGTTCCAGAATCTCCTCTTTTGTCATAGTTGTAAGCCTCCCTCGATTTTCTTTATAACCTGTTACAGTCCAGTACAGCCTGCATGATCTGCAGACTGCACTGAACTGTCTGTTTTTCTGTAGTATTTCTGATGATACTACTATTTAACTGTATCTATTATCTCTTTTGAAATGTATCTTTTCAGATTTTTCTATTTCATTTCAGATCAGAGATTGGAGTAGCCCATGAGAGATTCATCCACAGCTCTGGCTGCCTGACGACCCTCTGCAATGGCCCATACCACCAGGGACTGTCCTCTGTGCATGTCTCCTGCAGTAAAGACTCTGTCCTTTGTGGTGGCAAAGCCGCCCTCCTCTGTTTTTACATTGGTTCTCATGTTACATTCTACACCAAAAGTATCTCTTACATAACCCTCTGAACCTAAAAATCCTGCGGCAATCAGCACCATATCTGCCTTCAGCACCTTCTCGGAACCCTCCACAGGCACCATGTTGAAGCGTCCTGTTTTCTCATCCTTTACAGATTTCAGATCCACCACTGTAACACTCTTCAGATTGCCCTTTTTGTCCTTATTGAACTCGGTGATGGTGGTCTGGTACATACGTGGATCGGAGCCGAATTTGTAGATGGCCTCCTCCTGACCGTAATCGGTTTTCAGGATTCTTGGCCACTCCGGCCATGGATTTCCCGGTGCTCTCACCTCTGCAGGCTTTGGCATCATCTCCAGCTGTGTAACGGAGGCTGCTCCAAGGCGGATGCTGGTACCCACACAGTCATTGCCGGTGTCACCGCCACCTACCACGATTACATGCTTGCCCTGAAGGGATCGGAAGCTGAAATCCTTTGATGCGATAAGAGCATCTGCATCGTAGCTCAGATCCATCAGCTTTTTGCTTACCTCCCGCAGGAAGTCCACTGCAAAATAGATTCCCTTTGCATCACGACCCGGTGCATTCAGGTCCCTTGGATTGGAAGCACCACAACAGAGAACTACCCTGTCAAACTGCTGAAGCAGCTCCTCACCGGTGATATCCACACCTACGTTTACGTTGCAGCGGAATTCAATGCCGGCCTTCTCCATCAGGGCCACTCGTCTGTCGATGACACGCTTATCCAGCTTCATATTTGGGATTCCGTAGCGGAGCAGTCCGCCCACACGGTCAAATCTCTCAAATACAGTTACCTTATGTCCTCGTTTGTTCAGCATCTGGGCTGTGGAGAGACCAGAAGGACCGCTGCCGATGACAGCCACTGTTTTTCCGGTTCTCACCTCCGGCTCCTTCTCCTCCACCAGTCCATTGGCAAATGCATACTCAATGATGGCACGCTCATTTTCCTTGGTGGACACCGGTGCACAGTTCAGTCCACAGGTGCAGGCATGCTCACAGAGGGCGGGACATACTCTGGAGGTAAACTCCGGCAGTCCATGGGTGATGGAAAGACGCTTGTAGGCCATCTCCCAGTTGCCCTGATATACCAGATCATTTGTATCCGGCACAAGATTGTGCAGCGGACAGCCGGAAGCCATGCCGGCGATCATCACGCCGGCCTGGCAGAAGGGAACACCGCAGGCCATGCATCTGGCTCCCTGTGTCTGCTGATCCTTTAATGTCAGTGTTTTATGAAATTCACTGAAGTTTTTGATTCTGTCCTGAGGAGGTACCACTGCACCGTCCCTTCTCTCATATTCTAAAAATCCGGTTGGTTTTCCCATGATACTCCCTCCTTATTCGTCTTCGCCTGCACAGGTGTAGAATGCTTCGATCTGTGCCTGCTCGTGGCTCATGCCCTGCTCTTCGTACATGCTGGTTACTGCGATCAGTTTCTTATAGTCTGCCGGAATGATCTTCTTGAATTTCAGAAGCTCTTCCTCGTAATTTGCAAGAATTTTTGCTGCCTTTGCGGAGCCTGTATATTTCACATGGTTCTCCAGAAGGTTTTTCAGCTCAATGCGGTCTGCCTTATTCTCCACCTTCTCCATGAGAACCAGCTCTCTGTTCAGGTTCTTGTAAAGGGTGTTGTTCTCATCGTATACGTAAGCCACACCGCCGCTCATTCCTGCTGCGAAGTTCTTGCCCACAGGTCCGATGATCACGGCACGTCCGCCTGTCATATACTCACAGCCGTGCTCTCCTACGCCCTCTGCCACTGCCACGGCACCGGAGTTTCTTACACAGAAACGCTCACCGGCTTTTCCGGCAATGTAGCAGGAACCGGAGGTTGCACCGTAGAGAGCTACGTTTCCTACAATAATATTGTCCTCTGCCTCATAGGCTGCATTTGCAGGGGCCTTCAGGATCATCTTTCCGCCGGAGAGACCCTTTCCGAAGTAATCGTTGGCATCTCCTGTCAGGGAAATGGTGAGACCTGCCGGGATAAATGCTCCAAAGCTCTGTCCTGCTGCTCCTGTACAGTTCAGTGTGATAGTATCCTCAGGAAGACCCTCATGGTGGGCTCTTGTGATCTCAGCACCCAGAAGTGTTCCAAAGGTACGGTCTGTATTTCCTACCTGAACATCCATCTGAGCAGGAGTTCCATCGGCTACAGCCTTCACAATGGCAGGATTCTTCAGCACTGTTTTCTCATCCAGTGTCTCCTGCAGCTTAAAGTCATAGATATGGGCAGGATCAAAGGTGCACTCTGCATCAGGAGTTCTTGCCAGAACGCTGGAAAGGTCAATTCTTGCAGCAGCACCTGTGAGACCATCCTTCATTTTCAGAAGATCGGTGCGTCCCACCAGCTCATTCAGGGTGCGCACACCCAGTTTTGCCATATATTCACGAAGCTCTCTTGCAATAAAGAGCATGAAGTTTTCCACATATTCCGGTTTTCCGATAAATTTCTTTCTCAGCTCCGGATTCTGTGTTGCAACACCCATTGGACAGGTATCCAGGTTGCAGACTCTCATCATTACACAGCCAAGAGTTACCAGCGGTCCTGTGGCGAAGCCGAACTCCTCAGCTCCCAGCATGGCAGCAATGGCCACATCACGGCCGGACATGAGTTTTCCGTCTGTCTCGATCACAACCCTCTGACGGAGACCATTCTGAATCAGTGTCTGATGGGCCTCTGCAAGACCCAGCTCCCATGGAAGACCTGCATTGTGGATGGAGCTAAGGGGAGCTGCACCGGTTCCTCCGTCATAGCCGGAGATCAGTACAACCTGGGCACCTGCCTTGGCAACACCTGCAGCAATGGTTCCAACACCGGCCTCTGATACAAGTTTTACAGAGATACGGGCATATTTGTTGGCATTTTTCAGGTCATAGATCAGCTGCGCCAGATCCTCGATGGAATAGATATCATGGTGAGGTGGCGGAGAGATCAGAGAAACTCCCGGTGTGGAATGGCGTGTCTTTGCGATCCATGGATAAACCTTTTTCGCCGGAAGATGTCCGCCCTCACCTGGTTTTGCTCCCTGGGCCATCTTGATCTGCAGCTCCTTTGCAGAGCCCAGATAACGGCTTGTAACACCAAAACGTCCTGATGCCACCTGTTTGATGGCAGAGCTTCTGTCCTGATCGGTGCCTGCAGACTCCAGTCTCTCATCGGACTCTCCACCCTCACCGGAGTTGGATTTTCCATGGAGATGGTTCATGGCAATGGCCAGAGCCTCATGGGCCTCACCGGAGATGGATCCATAGGACATGGCACCTGTTTTGAAGCGTTTTACGATCTCGTACTCGCTCTCTACCTCCTCCAGAGGCACACCGGATTCCGGATAATCGAAATCAAGAAGACTTCTGAGATAGCCTGTTTCCTCTTTATCCACCATGGCTGTATACTGTTTGAATTCCTCGAAACTTCCGTCCCTTGTGGATTTCTGCAGCATATGAATGGTCTGTGGATTGTATCTGTGGGCCTCACCCTGGGAACGCATCTTATGCTTTCCTACCGGTGTGATGGACAGGTCTGTTCCAAGACCCAGTGGATCAAAGGCTTTGGAATGCTGTTTATCTGTGGCCTCTGCAATGTCCTCCAGAGTAATTCCTCCCACAGGACTTACAGTGCCTGTAAAGTATTTATCAATCACATCCTGGGAAATGCCGATGGCCTCAAACATTTTGCTTCCCTGGTAGGATTTTACTGTGGAGATTCCCATCTTGGAGGAGATCTTGATGATTCCGTTCAGGATGGCTTTGTCATAGTCATCCACAGCTGCGTAATAATCTTTATCCAGGAGATCTGTGTCAGACAGCTCTTTGATGGCTGCATGGGCCAGATATGGGTTCACTGCTGCTGCACCAAATCCCAGAAGAGTTGCAAAATGATGCACCACGCGAGGCTCTCCGGATTCCAGGATCAGGGACATGGCTGTACATCTCTTGGTCTGTACCAGATGGCTGTGAACAGCTGCCACTGCCAGCAGAGATGGCAGAGCCACATGGTTCTCATCCACTCCTCTGTCTGAGAGAATCAGAATGTTGGTGCCCTCCTTGTAGGCACGATCCACCTCAACAAAAAGGTGATCCAGTACCCTCTGGATAGGAGTGCTCTTATAGTAAACGGTAGGTACCTTTGTTACCTTGAAGCCTGGTTTGTCCATCTTCTCGATCTTCATCAGATCCACATCTGTAAGGATAGGATTCTCAATCTTCAGAACATGGCAGTTCTCCGGTTTCTCACCCAGAAGATTTCCGTTTTTACCCACATAGACAGGGGTGCTGATTACGATTTTCTCTCGAACTGCATCGATAGGTGGGTTGGTAACCTGGGCAAACAGCTGTTTAAAGTAGTTAAACATAGGCTGATAGGTTTTGGACAAAGCCGCAACAGGAGTATCCACACCCATGGAACCGATCATCTCACTGCCGTTGAGAGCCATGCTCTTGATTTCCTCAATGTACTCCTCATAGGAGTATCCGAAGGATTTCAGCAGTCTGTGAAGCTCCTCGTATTTATAAGATGGAGTTTTCTTATTTGGTGCTTTTACGGATTTCAGAGTGAGCATGTTGCTGTTGATCCACTCTCCGTAGGGTTTTGCCAGTGCATAATGCTGTTTCAGCTCCTCATCGTGAATCAGCACACCTTTTTTTGTATCCACAAGGAGCATTTTTCCTGGATGAAGACGCTCTTTCTGTACAATGTGGGCCTCATCCACCGGAAGGACACCTACCTCAGAGCTGAGGATCAGTCTGTCATCATCGGTTACATAGTATCTGGATGGACGAAGACCGTTTCTGTCAAGGATAGCTCCCATCACATCACCGTCGGAATACATGATAGAGGCAGGACCATCCCAGGGCTCCATCATGGTTGCATAGTACTGGTAGAAATCCTTCACCTCTTTGGACAGGGTATCGTTGTATGCCCAGGGCTCCGGAATCAGGATGGAGGCTGCCAGAGGAAGCTCCATTCCAGCCATCATCAGGAACTCCAGGGTATTGTCCAGCATGGAGGAATCGGAACCGGAGGTTTCCACTACAGGGAAGATCTTGTTCATATCCTCTGGGGAGAATACCTCGCTGAAAAGGGTCTCCTCACGGGCCAGCATCTTGTCGGCATTGCCCTTAATGGTGTTGATCTCACCGTTGTGCACCAGCATTCGGTTTGGATGGGCTCTCTTCCAGCTTGGATTGGTGTTGGTGGAGAAACGGGAGTGAACCATGGCAATGGCAGACTCATAGATCGGATCCTGCAGATCTGCAAAGAAGGTTCTCAGCTGATCCACCAGGAACATTCCTTTATATACGATGGTTCGGCAGGACAGGGATGGCACATAGGTGGCATCGTTGCTCTGCTCAAATACACGGCGGACGATATACAGTCTGCGGTCAAATTCAATATCTGTTGTTGCAGAGGATGGACGCTCCACAAAGCCCTGGTAGATATCCGGCATGCTGTCCACAGCCTTCTGACCCAACACCTTCGGGAAAGTGGCTACCTTTCTCCAGCCAAGAAATCTCAGTCCCTCTTTTTTTACAATTACCTCAAACATTTTCTGAGCCTGTTTTCTTTTCAGCTCATTCTGTGGGAAGAAAAACATACCTACGGCATACTGTCTCTCTCCTCCGATGGGGATCTGCAGCTCTCTTGTTACCTTTCTGAAGAAGCGATGGGGAATCTGTGTAAGAATTCCTACACCATCTCCTGTTTTTCCTTCTGCATCCTTACCTGCTCTGTGCTCAAGATTCTCCACAATCTTCAGAGCATCATCTACGATCTGATGGCTTTTCTTTCCTTTAATGTTGACAACCGCTCCGATACCACAGTTGTCATGCTCAAATTCCGGTCTGTATAAACCCTGCTGATTTTTCATAGTTCTCCTCCTCGTCCTATGTATTTTACTTTTCCTCCCAATTCTCCGGATACATTATGCTTCCGGAGAATAATTAATATAGAAGAAAAGGAATTAACAGTTTTCCTGTAATCAGTCTTCTGGCTTCTGGTATTCCAGTGCTGCCATACTCGCCTGTTAACAGTTTTTATGTATTCTTGCAGTCCAGCGCCGCCTGGATCAGGCCCCTGAACAGCGGATGGGGAACATCCGGTCTTGATTTGAATTCCGGATGTGCCTGTGTTGCCAGGAAAAATGGATGATCTGCAAGCTCGATCATCTCCACAATTCTTCCGTCAGGCGAAATTCCTGAAAGAAGCATTCCGCTCTGCTGCAGCTGCTGTCTGTAATCATTGTTTACTTCATATCTGTGGCGATGCCGCTCATGGATCAGTTCTGCTCCGTACAGCGCCCTTGCCTTTGATCCCTCTTTAAGGCTACATGGGTAGGATCCAAGTCTCAGGGTTCCTCCCAGATTTTCTACACCCTCCTGCTCCGGCATCAGATGGATTACAGGATCCGGTGTGTCAGGATCCAGCTCAATGCTGTGGGCCCCGGTGAGGCCAACTACATTTCTGGCAAACTCCACAATGGCCAGCTGCATTCCAAGGCACAGTCCCAGGAAGGGGATTCCCTTTGTTCTCGCATACCGGATGGCCCGGATCTTGCCCTCGGTACCCCTTGTTCCGAAGCCTCCCGGAACCAGGATTCCGTCTGCATCTCCCAGCAGTTCCTCCTCTGTCTCCTCATTCAGCTCCTCTGAATCAATCCATTTGATAGTTACACTGCATTTTTCCGCTGTGCCTGCATGGCGGATGGCCTCTGCCACACTTAAGTAGGCATCGTGGAGAGTGACATATTTTCCCACCAGTGCGATGGTGGCTGTATGCTCCGGATGGTGGAGATTGTGCAGCATCTGCTTCCACTCTGTAAGATCCGGCTCCGGACAGGGAAGCTGGAGACAGTCACATACTGCCTTTGCCAGATTTTCCTGCTCCATCATCATGGGAACCTCATAGAGTGATGCTGCATCCAGATTCTCCAGTACATGCTCCGGCTTTACATTGCAGAACTGTGCGATTTTTGCCCGGAGACCCTTCTCCAGAGGATAATCGGATCTGCACACCAGGATATCCGGCCACAGTCCCATGCTCTGAAGACTTTTTACACTCATCTGGGTAGGCTTTGTCTTCAGCTCTCCGGAGGCTTTGATGTAAGGAACCAGTGTTACCTCAATTACGATGGCATTTTCCCGGCCCACCTCCAGCTGGAACTGTCGAATGGCTTCCAGAAATGGCTGGCTCTCGATGTCTCCCACGGTTCCACCAATCTCGATGATGGAGATGGTTTCCTCATCCTCTGTCTTTGCCTTATAGAATCGGTCCTTGATCTCATTGGTGATATGGGGAATTACCTGTACGGTGCCACCGCCGTAGTCTCCGTGGCGTTCTTTATTCAGAACTGACCAGTAAATCTTTCCTGTTGTAACGTTGGAATTGAAGTCCAGGTTTTCATTAATAAAGCGCTCATAATGTCCCAGATCCAGGTCTGTCTCTGTTCCGTCATCGGTGACAAACACCTCACCGTGCTGAATGGGGTTCATGGTTCCCGGATCCATATTGATGTACGGATCAAATTTCTGCATGGTCACATGATAACCTCTTGCTTTCAGCAGTCTTCCAAGAGATGCTGCCGTGATTCCTTTTCCCAGACCGGATACAACTCCGCCTGTAACGAATACATATTTAACCATAGTGTCCTCTCCCTCTGAAAAATCATGAAAAAAAGCGTCAGATATCCTGTTGATACTCTGACGCCTTTGTCCTGCATAGTTTATTTTGTTGTATATTTCTGTGTGTAACTTAATGAATTCAAGTCTACGCTTGCGGAGACTTGGCGCGCGATTCTGGTCAGCTTTAGCTGACATCTTCCTAAGCTGTTTCTTCTATATTAAAGATATTTGAACCTCAATCTTCCTGCTCCTGGCCCGGCACTTCTGTGGGATAGATTCCATCGAAGCATGCCTTGCAAAGGGGCAGATCATTCACAGTTCCGGCCAGATCCTCCAGTCTCATATATCCCAGTGAATCGGCACCGATCATCTGACAGATTTCCTCCTCTGTCATCTTCTGGGCGATGAGCTGGGAATTATCCGGCACATCTGTTCCGTAATAACAGGGGTATAAGAATGGCGGTGAGCAGATTCTCACATGCACCTCCAGGGCTCCTGCTTCCCTTAACAGACGGATCAGATTTGCAATGGTGGTGCCTCGCACGATGGAATCATCGATCAGCACCATTCGCTTGCCCCTCACCGCATCCTCCAGCACATTCAGTTTCATGTGAACGGATGCTTCTCTCTCCTTCTGGGTGGGCTTGATAAAGGTTCTTCCTATATAACTGTTCTTGTAAAATGCCTGCACACAGGGGATTCCTGCCCTGTCTGCGTAGCCTGCAGCAGCGGTAAGTCCTGATTCCGGAACACCGGCCACAATGTCCGCCTCCACCGGATAGGCATCTGCCAGTGCCTGGCCTCCCTTGAATCTGGCCTTGTAGACGCTGACCTGATCCAGCTTTGAATCCAGTCTTGCAAAATAGATATATTCAAATACACAGTGGGCCGGTTTTCTGCCGCACATGGAGGTATCTGATTCCAGTCCCTTTTTGGAAATCTTCACGATTTCTCCAGGAAGCACATCTCTTACAAACTCTGCACCCACCGCCTTCAATGCACAGCTCTCAGATGCCAGCACCCAGCCGGTGTCTGTTTTACCGATACAAAGAGGCTTCAGTCCAAGGGGATCTCTCACCGCCACCAGCTTTCTGGGACTCATGATCAGCAGAGCATAGCCACCTTCCAGATAGGAAACAGTTCTTCTTACCGCCTCCTCAATGGATCTGGATTCAGATCGCATTCTGGCCAGAAGCATCTGGATCACCTCTGTATCGGTGGTGGCGTGGAATGCATAGCCGTGATTCATCAGCATTTCCTTCAGTTCAGCGGCATTCACCAGGTTGCCGTTGTGCACCAGTCCAAGAGTACCTTTCTGATAGAAGCAGGTAAAGGGCTGGGCATTCACAGCTGTGCTGTCCCCTGTGGTGGAGTATCGCACATGACCGATTCCGATATTGCCCGGAAGCTCATCCAGCTTTTTCTGGCTGAACACCTCGGTAACCAGTCCCATCTCTTTTCTTAAAGCGATATTTCCTCTGGGGCCTGTGCTGCTGCATACAGCAATTCCCGCTGCCTCCTGTCCTCTGTGCTGCAGAGAAAGAAGACCATAATAAATATCATGGGCCACATCCTGTCTGACACTGTCCCAGACACCGAATACGCCACATTCCTCTTTCAATTTATCATCTGTAAACATATTCTTACTCCTTTGCAGAGTTCTTTTTTTAAAAAGTTTTTATGCTAGTGCTGTCGCGCTATAAAAAAAGAAAAGCAAAGACACCTCGACCCTGAGTCAAAGCGCCTTTGCTTTTCATGGTTTAGAGTATAACCACAAAAGCAGAATATGTCAATACACTAAAGTGGAAAAATACCACCATTCCCAGGCCTGTGCTTTTGGCAAAACAACGAAAGCAGCAGACGCATCTGCATCTGCCACTTTCGTTTGGTAAATATTTTTTCAAAAAGGAAGGTTATGTATTTCAAAGACGGGACCTCAGCCTGATCTGATTCGGACGAGGATGTTAGTTATACGTAGTATACCGGAAAGAACAACTATTATAATTGAATCAGATCCTGCCCGTTTAAGAAGCCCCGCCTCAGAAAGCGTGTTTTGTATTCCAGGTCAGCTTTCTTTTTTACTAAGAAGCTGTAACCTTTCAGTAAAAAGTGATATCAGAACTCCACATCCAGAAGAGCATCCATATTCTCTTCACCGGTACGTACTTTCACGACTTTGCCTACATTGACAACGAAGATCTTTCCGTCACCGATATGGCCTGTGTAAAGGGCTTTTTTAGCTGCCTCGATCACAGTATCAAGTGGAATATTTCCGATTACAACGTCTACCTGAACCTTTGGAAGCAGAGTTGCATCCATCTCAACTCCACGGTAGCGCTCGCCGGCACCCTTCTGCATACCACAGCCCATAACCTGTGTCACTGTCATTCCGGTGACACCGATGGCATTCATGGCATCCTTCAGTGCATCGAAACGTCCCAGTTTTGCGATGATTGTTACTTTATACATACCTGTATCCAGGTCAGGACCTTTCACAACAGGTACAACGGCATCTTTCTGAACTTTGGAAGCTCTGTCATATTCCTCAGCTCCAACGAAGGTGTTCTCATTCTCAGAGAATGTCATGCTGCTGGAGGATACATCCATGATCTGGAATCCGGAATATGCACTTGGAAGACCATGCTCTGTGGAATCGAGACCTTTGATCTCCTCCTCCTCAGTAACACGAAGGCCGATGGTTGCTTTAATAATAGAAAATGCAATGGTAATAGTTACTACTGTCCAGAGAATTGTGATTCCCATACCGCCCAGCTGTTTGATCATCTGACCAAAGCCGCCGCCGTAGAAGAGTCCCTCCTGAATGCCTGCTAAAGCAAAACCAGGAGCTGTCTCAGTTGCGAAAAGACCAACTGCCAGTGTACCCCAGATACCGTTCATCATATGAACTGCCACTGCACCAACAGGATCGTCTACATGTACCACATTATCTGTGAACCATACACCGAATACTACAAGAAGACCAGCTACAAAACCGATCACTGCTGCACCTGCACAGTCTGTTACATCACAAGGAGCTGTGATGGCTACCAGACCTGCCAGCGAAGCGTTGAGACACATGGAAACATCAGGTTTTCCGTATTTGATCCATGTAAATGCCATACAGGTTACTGTTGCCACTGCAGGAGCTACTGTTGTTGTAAGGAATACAGATCCCAGTGTAGGGATGTCAGTTGCTGCTGCACCGTTGAATCCATACCAGCCAAGCCAGAGGATAAATACACCAAGGGCTGCGATAACCAGGTTGTGTCCCGGGAAGGCATTTACTTTAGTGATTTTTCCGTTTTTATCTTTTACGAATTTACCGATACGAGGTCCAAGCATGTAAGCACCGATCAGGGCACAGATACCGCCTACCATATGGATACAGTTGGAACCTGCATAATCGTGGAAGCCCCACTGTGCCAGGAATCCGCCGCCCCATACCCAATGGGCCTCGATTGGATAGATCACTGCAGAAATCACTGCAGAATAGATACAGTAAGAAGAGAATTTTGTTCTCTCAGCCATGGAACCTGATACGATGGTTGCTGTGGTGGCACAGAATACCAGGTTGAATACGAAGGATGAGTAATCAAAATTTCCGTAGCTTGTAAACACATCAAAGGAGAACTTTCCGGCGAATCCGCCCAGCATGTTCTCACCCAGCATCAGGGAAGATCCAATAATGAACCACATCACTGTACCGATACAGAAGTCCATCAGGTTCTTCATAAGAATATTTCCTGAGTTCTTTGCTCTTGTGAAGCCTGCCTCGCACATGGCGAATCCGGCCTGCATCCAAAATACCAGCGCTGCTCCGATCAGGAACCAGACGCCATACACTTCACTGGAAATAGCGCTCTGAATAATATCTGTCATAATAATTTCCTCCTCCTATATGAAAAGGCACATAAGTCGGAGTAACTCTCCTTCCTATGCGCCTTTGCATATCTTACATTTATTCTGTTTTAACCTGCAGCCAAGGAATCACTTGCAATCCTCTTCGCTGCCTGTAGTGGTTTAAACATTCTGTTTATACGTAGAACAGCATATCTGTGTAGGTTGGATATGGCATGAACTCGTCTGGCATATAAACCTCCAGCTCATCTGCTGTTGCTCTTGCTGCCTCCATGGCCGGGATCACGCTGTCATGGTAGAAGAAAGACAGTGCCTCCAGATCCTCTTCCATGGACTCTGCCTCTGCCACCAGCACATCCAGCTTGTCAGTGAGAACTGCCAGCTCCTCATAGAGAGAAGTGAGTTTCTCCAGTTTTTTCTCCACAGATGCACAGCTGATGGATGCTGCAACGGATTTTTTCACTGCGATGGATGCTGCAAGGCTGTCTGTGTATTTCAGTACTGCAGGCATGAACTCCTGATACAGCATGGTCAGCATGGTCTTTCCTTCAATATGAAGGGTCTTGCAGTATTTCTCCAGCTTGATCTCATGACGGGAATTCATCTCAGCCTCTGTATAAACTCCATGTTTTGTGAAGAGCTCTACGTTCTTCTGATCCAGGAATTTTGGCAGAACCTCTGGTGTGGAGCGCAGGTTGTACAGGCCTCTTCTCTCAGCCTCCTGTACCCACTCATCAGAATAGCCGTTTCCGTTGAAGATAACTCTCTTGTGAGCGATGATGGTATCGCGGATCAGATCATGAACCGCTTTCTCCATCTGGTCTTCCGGTGTTCCCTCCAGTTTTGCAGAGAACTGACTTAAAATCTCTGCAACTGCTGTGTTGAGGATCGTGTTCGGTCCTGCCACAGAAGCTGCAGAGCCGAGGGAGCGGAATTCAAATTTATTTCCTGTAAATGCAAATGGGGATGTTCTGTTTCTGTCTGTGGTATCTCTTGTGAAATGAGGGATAACCTTAGCACCCATTTCCATGCTTACTTTCTCACTGGTGTGGAAGAACTCGTCCTTCTCAATGGACTCGATCACTGCAGTCAGCTCATCACCCAGGAAAATGGAGATGATGGCCGGTGGAGCCTCATTTGCTCCCAGACGATGATCATTTCCTGCACTTGCTACGGAAAGTCTCATCAGATCTGCATAATCATCCACTGCCTTGATCACTGCTGCCAGGAATACCAGGAACTGTGTATTCTCAGCTGGTGTTTTTCCAGGATCAAGCAGGTTTACACCTGTATTTGTGGTCATGGACCAGTTGTTATGTTTTCCGGATCCGTTGATTCCGGCAAACGGCTTCTCATGAAGGAGACATACATATCCATGTCTCTCTGCAACCTTTTTCATCATTTCCATGGTGAGCTGGTTGTGATCAACAGCCACGTTTGTTGTATCAAAGATCGGTGCAAGCTCATGCTGACATGGCGCCACCTCGTTGTGTTTAGTTTTAGCAGGAATTCCCAGCTTCCACAGCTCCTCGTCCAGGTCTTTCATATACTCGGAAACTCTTGTTTTCAGCATTCCGAAGTAATGATCCTCCATCTCCTGTCCCTTTGGAGCCGGTGCGCCAAGAAGAGTACGTCCTGTGAATACCAGGTCTCTTCTCTTTTTGAAATCCTCTTTATTAATCAGGAAATACTCCTGCTCAGGACCTACTGTAGTCATAACACTGTTTACAGATGTATTTCCGATGATTCTCAGAAGTTTTGTAGCCTCCTTGCTCAGAGCGTCCATGGAACGAAGCAGCGGTGTTTTCTTATCCAGAGCCTCTCCACTGTAGGAACAGAAGGCTGTTGGAATGCAAAGTGTTCCATCCTTAATAAATGCAGGAGAGGTAGGATCCCATGCTGTATAGCCCCTTGCCTCACAGGTAGCTCGAAGTCCACCGGAAGGGAAGGAAGAAGCATCCGGCTCACCCTTTACCAGCTCTTTGCCGGAGAACTCCATCAGCACTCCGCCATTCTCAGTTGGTGAGATGAAGCTGTCATGTTTCTCAGCAGTGAAGCCTGTCAGCGGCTGGAACCAATGTGTAAAATGTGTAGCTCCATTCTCAACTGCCCACTCCTTCATGGCAACTGCCACTGCATTGGCCACATCGATCTCCAGATGAGTGTTCTGCTCGATTGTTTTGCGAAGGGCTTTATATACGTCCTTCGGCAGCTTTGTTCTCATTACTTTGTCGTTGAATACAAGACTTCCATACATTTCTGGTACGTTTTTCATAGGGTTTCCTCCTCGTCCCCGGTAAAGAAAAGGGCCCCAGATCAGTCGGCGGATCCGACTCAATCTGAAGCCCCTTTGCTTCCGGTAAAATATTTTTATTATTCAAAATGGAACAGTGTTCCAGTCACTGTTCTAAATAAAACAGAAAAAGCGCTCTGGAAGTATCTTCCAAAGCGCCTTTGCTTTTCATGTTTAGTACTATAAACCATTAAATCACTGTTGTCAACCACATAAATTGTATTAATATCAATACAATTTATCATTTTCTTTGTGGTTAAAGTGCAAGTCACAGAGAATCCCGCCTGCACTTCTGCCAGGGGCATCAAATACCTCAGGCATCGATGGTGGATACTGTGATGGTAAGCTCCTCCAGTACATCCAGCAGCACGCGAACTGTATCCAGAGAGGTAAACATGGTTACATTATTCTCTGTTGCACACTGGCGGATGGCCACACCGTCTCCCACATGGATACCGGAGAGGATGGCTCTTGTATTGATCACATAGCTTACATAGCCGGAGCGGATGGATTCCAGCACCTCCTGGCTTCCGTCAGACAGCTTCTTTTTCATACGACAGCGGATTCCCCTTGCTTTCAGGAATTCTGCTGTAACAGTGGTGGCCTCAATATTGAAGCCCAGGTCATAGAACCGGCGGATCAGAGGCAGAGCCTCCTCCTTGTCCTCATCAGCCAGAGTCACCAGCACCGTTCCATAGTTGTGGAGCTTGATTCCGGAAGCAGTAAGGGCCTTATACATGGCACGGTGGAGCTTGTCATCGTAGCCGATGGCCTCACCGGTGGATTTCATCTCAGGAGACAGGTAGGCATCCATACCCTTCAGTTTTGAGAAGGAGAAAGCAGGAGCCTTCACGTACCATCTCTTCTTCTCCTCCGGATACAGGCAGAAGATTCCCTGCTCCTTCAGAGAGACTCCAAGGATTACCTTGGTGGCAATATCCGCCAGCATATAGCCAGTGGCCTTGGACAGGAATGGCACGGTACGGGAGGATCGTGGATTTACCTCGATGATATAGACATTTTCCTCCTCATCCACAATGAACTGGATATTGAACAGACCCACGATGCCGATGCCAAGTCCCAGCTTTTTCGCATAGGTAAGGATGGTACCCTTCACCTTGTCAGAAATGCTGAATGGCGGGTATACACTGATGGAATCTCCGGAATGGACGCCGGTACGCTCCACCAGCTCCATAATTCCCGGCACAAACACGTCTGTACCGTCACAGACTGCATCAATCTCCACCTCTTTTCCGCGGATATATTTATCCACAAGCACAGGTTTATCCTCGTCGATCTCTACAGCAGTCTTCAGATAATGCTCCAGATCTGACTGTTTGGACACGATCTGCATGGCACGTCCACCAAGCACGAAGCTTGGACGCACCAGAACAGGGTAGCCGATCTCCTCTGCTGCCTTTACACCATCTGCAATGGTGGTTACAGCCTTTCCCTTTGGCTGTGGGATATCCAGAGCCTCCAGCACCTTCTCGAAGGAGTCCCTGTTCTCAGCCCTCTCAATGGCATCACAGTCTGTTCCCACAATGTGTACCCCATACTCCTTCAGAGGCTCTGCCAGGTTTACCGCTGTCTGTCCTCCTAAAGTAGCGATGACACCCTTTGGCTGCTCCATCTCAATGATGTTCATTACATCCTCCACGCAGAGGGGCTCAAAGTACAGTTTGTCTGAGGTGGTGTAATCGGTGGATACAGTCTCCGGATTATTGTTGATGATAATGGCCTGGCAGCCGGATTCCTGAATGGTCTTCACAGCATGTACAGTGGAATAATCAAATTCCACACCCTGTCCGATGCGGATCGGTCCGGAACCAAGAACGATAATCTTATCTCTCTGCTCCACCTGGGACTCATTTTCCCCTTCGTAGGTGGAGTAGAAATAAGGAATATAGCTTTCAAACTCAGAAGCACAGCTGTCGATCATCTTGTAGGACGGGAAGATCCTGTGTTCCTTTCTGAAATCAAAGATCTGATGGGCAGTCATACCCCAGTATTTTGCAATGATCTGGTCAGAGAAGCCCATGCGTTTTGCCTCATAGAGCACAGCAGGGTCCATTTTTCCTGCCTGAACCTGCTTCTCCATCTGCACGATATTGTCAAATACCCTGAGGAACAGGGGATCGATCTTAGTACGACGGAAAATTTCCTCTTTGCTGATACCTCGGCGCAGAAGCTCTGCAATGGCGTAGATTCTGTCGTCGGTGCCCTCCTGGATATAGGTCAGGATCTCCTGGGTATCCATCTCGTCAAATTTGGCATGATACAGATGAGTCACACCGATCTCCAGAGAGCGAATTCCCTTCAGCAGGGACTCCTCCATGGTACGGCCTACGCTCATGACCTCGCCGGTGGCCTTCATCTGAGTGCCCAGGTGGTTGTTGGCATCTGTAAATTTATCAAAAGGAAATCTTGGCAGCTTGGATACCACATAGTCAAGGGATGGCTCAAAGCTTGCCAGGGTATTGGCCAGCTGAATCTCATCCAGTCTGTAGCCCACGGAAATCTTGGCAGAAACCCTGGCAATTGGGTAACCGCTGGCCTTGGAGGCAAGGGCTGAGGATCTGGATACACGGGGATTTACCTCAATGAGATAATACTGGAAGGAATTAGGATCCAGAGCAAACTGCACATTGCAGCCACCCTCCACCTGCAGGGCACGGATGATCTTCAGCGCACTGTCTCTCAGCATATGATATTCCTTGTTGGTGAGGGTCTGGGATGGACATACCACCACGGAATCTCCTGTATGTACACCAACAGGGTCGATATTCTCCATATTGCAGATAGTAATGGCGGTGTCATTGGCATCACGCATTACCTCATACTCAATCTCTTTATAGCCCCGCACAGACTTCTCAATGAGGGCCTGATGTACAGGGGACAGCACCAGAGCATTTTTCAGGATCTCCTTCAGCTCCTCCTCGTTGTCGGCAAAGCCTCCGCCGGTTCCACCCAGGGTGAAGGCAGGACGAATTACCACCGGATAACCGATCTCCTCTGCTGCCTGGATTCCCTCCTCCATGGTCTCTGCAATCAGGGATGGCAGGGTAGGCTCTCCCAGACTGATGCACAGCTCTTTAAACAGCTCTCGATCCTCCGCCTGCTCAATACTGGAAAATCTTGTTCCCAGAAGTTCCACACCACACTCAGCCAGAACTCCTTTTTTCTCCAGCTCCATGGCCAGGTTCAGACCAGTCTGTCCGCCGATTCCCGGCAGAATGGCATCAGGACGCTCTTTTCTGATGATCCTTGCCAGATATTTCAGTGTCAGAGGCTCCATATAGACCTTATCCGCAATGGTAGGATCTGTCATAATGGTAGCCGGGTTGGAGTTACAGAGAATTACCTCATAGCCCTCTTCCTTCAGGGCCAGGCAGGCCTGTGTACCTGCATAATCAAATTCAGCTGCCTGTCCGATGACAATAGGACCGGAGCCGATCACAAGAATTCGTTTTAAATCCGTTCTCTTAGGCATCTAAAGATCCTCCCTTCATCACTTCCACAAATCTACTGAACAGATAGGCACTGTCCTGAGGACCTGGGGCGCTCTCCGGATGATACTGAATGGAGAAGGCTCTGTCCCCTCTGTGCTGCACACCCTCGATGGTCTGATCCAGCAGATTGATGTGGGTGGGCTCCAGACCTGTTCCGGAAAGGGACTCCTCTGCCACCGCATAGGAATGGTTCTGGGATGTGATCTCCACCTTGTCTGTCAGGAGATTTTTTACAGGATGATTACCGCCTCTGTGGCCGAATTTCAGTTTATAGGTCTCCGCTCCGTAGGAAAGAGACAGGATCTGGTGTCCCAGGCAAATGCCAAAAATCGGATATTTTCCATGAAGGGCCTTCACCAGGGCGATGGTCTCCTGTACATCGGTGGGATCACCGGGGCCGTTGGATAAAAATACTCCATCCGGCTTCAGGGCCTGGATGGTTTCCGGTTTTGTATTCCAGGGAAGAACAGTGACTTTGCAGCCAAGAGCATTCAGAGAACGGACAATATTCAGCTTCATACCGCAGTCAATGGCTGCCACGTGAAGCAGAGATTCCTGCTGAGAATCGCTGTTTCCGGCAGCATTTTCAGAAGACTCCACCGGCTCCCCGCAGTCTGTTCCAGGAAGGGAAACCCAGCTCTCCTTTGTGCTGACACGGCTCACCTGATCATGGGCGAACTCCCACTGGGAGAGAATCTCTTTGCCCTGCTCCGCTGTGGTCTCCGGGCCGGTGAGCAGCACCTTACAGCTGCCGTAGGTTCTGATTTTTCTTGTAAGTTCTCTTGTATCAATTCCCTGAATTCCTGCAATATCCCAGGTTTTCATAAAATCACCCAGGGTGCTGCTGCTGCGGAAATTGGATGGCTCCGGAGCATACTCTCTCACGATCAGCGCTCCGATGGATGGATTTCTCGTCTCAAAATCCTGGGGATTGATACCATAATTGCCAATGATCGGATAGGTCATCACCACTGCCTGGTCTGTGTAGGAAGGGTCTGAGAGGATTTCCTGGTATCCCACCATGGAGGTGTTAAACACCAGCTCCAGCTTCTTGTCAGACAGACTTCCAAATCCGTAACCGCAATACTCTGTACCATCTTCCAGGATCAGTTTTCTCGGATTCATTTTTTCCATGTTTTTCTCCCTCGTCTGAATATTTTTCAGTATCATACAGATGCCCCATCCCCAATCCAGGGGACAAGGCATCCTGTCATCAGTTATCTGTTTCTGTTATCTGTTATTCGCCGCTGGCACCGTAGTTTGCCAGTACACGGGCGGAAGGATCGTTAACGTTGCAGCCCTCCCACTCTTTGTTTGGCATCCAGAAATCTGCCACCATCTGGGCCTGACCCGGATAGTATTTCTCGAAGATTTCACGATACAGCAGAGACTCCTTTGTAAATGGCTGTGCAAAGCTGTATTTTTTGCATTTCTCCTCAAATTCAGCATCTGTATATACGGTTTCAGCATATTCCTTCAGGTCATCCACCATGGAATGTCCCACTGCATCTGAAAATGCTGCCTTCTCACGATACAGAATATCATGAGGCAGATAGTCGCCCTCAAAGGCATGGCGGAGAAGGTATTTTCCCTTGTTGTAGGTGTTCAGCTTCTTAGCCGGATCAATGGCCATGACATATTTCACGAAATCCAGATCACCGAAAGGAACACGGGCCTCCAGAGAATTTACAGAGATGCAGCGGTCTGCACGGAGTACATCGTACATATGCAGCTCACGGATTCGTTTTGCTGCCTCCTGCTGAAATGCCTCTGCACTGGGGGCAAAATCTGTATATTTATATCCGAAGAGCTCATCGGAAATCTCTCCTGTGAGAAGTACACGGACATCTGTGTTCTCGTGGATCCATTTACAGCAGAGGTACATTCCCATGGATGCACGGATGGTGGTGATATCGTAGGTTCCCAGCATCTGGATCAGTCCCTCCAGAGACTCCAGTACCTGCTCCTTTGACATATACACCTCTGTGTGGTCACTGCCAATGTAGTCGGCCACCTGTTTTGCATATTTCAGGTCGATGGCATCCTTCTCCATACCGATGGCGAAGGTGCGGATCGGTTTTTCGCTCTTTCTTGCTGCGATGGCACACACAAGGGAAGAATCCAGACCACCGGATAACAAGTATCCCACATTTGCGTCTGCCACAAGACGTTTCTCAACGCCTGCCACCAGCTTGTCGTGGATGTTTCCGCAGATGGTCTCCAGATCATCCTGACAAACCTGCTCCACAGCAGTCATATCTGCATAGCAGATAAACTCTCCATCCTTGTAATAATGTCCTGGAGGGAACGGCATGATCTTGTCACAGATCGGAACCAGGTTTTTCGCCTCGCTGGCCAGTACCAGGACGCCAGCTTTATCGTATCCGTAGTAAAGAGGACGGATACCGATGGGATCTCTTGCTGCGATAAAGCTCTTTGTCTCAGCATCGTACATCACAAGGGCATACTCCGCATCCAGCATGGCAAACATATCAGTTCCATATTCTCTGTACAGAGGAAGCAGGATCTCACAGTCAGATCCGCTCTTGAAGGAGTATTTCTTTGCCAGTTCCTCCTTCATCTTCTCATAGCCGTACACCTCACCGTTACAGATCACATAGCTTCCATCCAGCTCAAAGGGCTGCATGCCTTCCGGTGTCAGACCCATAATAGCCAGTCTGTGGAAGCCCAGGATTCCATCCTCCAGCTGAATGATCCTGCTGTCATCCGGTCCCCTTGATACAGTTTTCTCAAATCCTTCTTTAAATTCTTCCAGTGTGATCCCCTGACCACAGTAACACATAATTGAACACATACTTTTATTCTCCCTCGTATAATATTCAGCTCCGGACAGGGCGAGGGCTGTTCCTCGCGGTACCACCTGTCCTTATTCTCTTCCGCTACTAACATAGCTTCTCCATGTGATAACGGTTGGCCTCCGGCTTCCCTAATAGGAGTATTGCTCTTTTCAGGTTGCAGCTCATCCGGTGTTATTCCCCTCAGCACTGCTGCAGAGTTTCCACTGTCTTCTGCTCACTGGAAGTGTTTACTGGGGGTACTTCTCCTGATTCAGACGCTTTTCATGTGCGTTCCAAAAAAAGTTGCTTCATCGCGATGCATCTTTTCTTTACGAGCGATGCCAATCTCGCCTGACGGCTCGATTTCGCGCTGTCGCGCTATAGAAACAGTCTCGTCTGATCTCTCGCTCAAGCAAGCTTG
>JAUNCZ010000024.1 GCA_030526405.1 Lachnospiraceae bacterium
AGTAGTGGTTTCACGTACCTATCGCTAGCCGTCGCGCCAGCGACTTGGTACAATAAAATAAGATGGTTCATGAGCAAGTAGCGAAGCAGATTGCGAATGTCCGCTTTACTCACTTCAGGCAGTCCACGACTCTAAGCCCCGGAGTGTATACAGGAGTTGTGAGGATGTTCAGGGAAAGCTCAAGATACTGCTGCGCAACTCCAGATTGCCCACATGTAAACTGCAGTTGGTTTACATGGAACAGGATTTGATATAACGTTGAGGTAGAACAGATGAAGTTAGAAGAAAAACTAGTTTTTCTCAGAAAGGAAAATGGATTGTCCCAGTTAGAATTGGCGGAACTGATGCATGTATCTCGTCAGGCCATTTCACGTTGGGAGGTGGGAACCGCAATTCCATCTGTTGATAATCTGCGATTCATCAGCAAATTATATAGCGTTTCCATTGATGAGTTATTGGATGAAGAGGTGAAGTATCCTTTGGAGAAGCAGGTTAATGAAAACTCCGCAGTTGATGACGCAGGCTCCAACGGAAACACAGCGGAGGTAAAACAATCTCCAAAGCATATCAGGCGATTAGAAGCAGGTTTGTTACTGTTGTTCATTCTTGGAGCAACGTTGCTAATTATTTATGGAATCATTACAGATACTTACACTACTTCATTGTTTACGGCAGTAACCACCGTATTGCTATTGCTTATTTATCTGGTGATTCGCTTGCTACTCCATCTGTTCAACAAAGCCATGTCTTCCAAAGTGGAAGATAATAAATAAATGAATTCTGTTTAAAACAGAAAATACTACATAGAAAGGAGACTTATGATGAATATTCCGATTACGATGTTATTGTCTCCCTTCGCTGTTTTTCATCTGATTGTGACTTTGTTGATTTTAAAATATATTATACAGGCAATCATGAATGGTAAAAAATAGGACATCCTCTAAAAGATATGTGTCCTTTGAACTGCGAAAAGGGTACATTAATAAGCCGCTTAGCTACTGCCACCGAGAGTACTGTCTGAGCGAAGCGAGTTTGCTCGAATGGCAGCTAATAAGCGGCGCAGACCGAACAGCAGACCAGCATGTTTGGATGCACAGTCAGTTGAACATACATATGCATACAAAAACGGCAGGATATCCAACAAAATAGATGTCAGATATCCTGCCGATTTGGGAAGGGTTTTATGGACCCTCAGCTCTATTTTCGTTTATTTTGCATTCTGGGCATGCTCTACAAACATGGTTCGGATGCTCTTCATCTCTCCCAGTCCCTTCAGCACAGCTTCGGTTTTGAAGCCCTCTGCCTCCAGGATGCTCTTCCAGGAATCCTCCTCATCTCCAGCCAGGTCGTTGTTGGCGTGATCCCCGGCCACGATCATGAAAGGTGCCAGCCAGATTTTTTCCGGCTGCAGTTTTTTAAGATCTGCCATAAGGGAGGAAAGTTCAGGATAGCCCTCCACAGTTCCCAGAAGGAAGTTTTTCATACCCAGTTCCTCAAAAATATAGTTCATGGCAGGGTACACGAAGTTGGCGTAGTGCTCGGAGCCATGTCCCATAAATACCAGGGCTTCCCTGTCAGTGACGAAGGAAAACTCCTGCTTCAGCGCTTTTGCGCATTCCATGGCATCCTCTGCAGTGGTGAGGAGAGGGCTGCCGATCTTCACGGAGGTAAAACGATCTGAGTAGGATCTTGCAGCATCCATCATCTTATCATTCTCGATTCCGTTGATCACATGGGTAGGCTGCACCACCACATCTGTGATCCCATCCTTCTCCATTCTTTCGAATGCTTCCGGAACAGTGTCAATGTGGACGCCGTCCCGTTTGGCAATCTTGCGAAGGATCATTCCACTGGTCCAGGCACGGTAAACAACTGCATCCGGATTGGCAGCTGCAAGATCTGCTTCAATTGCATCAATGGTGACCTTTCTTGTTTCGTTGAAGCTTGTTCCAAAGCTTACAGCCAGAATTGCTTTTTTTGACATATCAGTTCTCACTTTCTAGTCCGATTTTATACTGCTTCAAGTATAACTTTTACGTAGTTTAAAGTCAAATAACAAATAAAACTATCAAAATGTTGTTAATTACTCACTATATTTCGCATCAATTATAACTCCTTGAAAATCTCTATAACAATATGGAAAAATGCTATTTTTCTGCCCTTTCTATCCCTATTTTAAAAGTTGACAGATGTAAGGAATCCAACCTATAATTGCTTTTGATAGCAAAAGACGTCACTGGGAATAATTGTCATTTTTTCAGGAAAATCCTGCAGCTGATTTATAGGAATATAGGAATCTGACAGGCTGTTTTGCTGCAGTCATGAGCCGGCAAAACTAATGCTGGAATGATTTTCAGTGGCGTAGACAGGGGACGGATAATGGTTCCCATGGAGGGAGTTTAGAAAAATGAGCATAAGAATGCTGGGAGTTGACCACAATCGTGCATCAGTGGATATCAGAGCCATCTTTTCTTTCACAAAACGGGAGATTGAGGATCATCTGGAGCAGCTGAAAAGATCCATGCAGGCAGAGGGATGTATTATTATCTCCACCTGTAACCGCATGGAAATCTGGGTCAATATACCGGATGACAAGGACGTGTCACTGATTGATCAGCTCTGTAAGCTGAAGGGAGTAGATCCTGAGGAATACAGGGACTTTTTTATTGAGAGAAAGGATCAGGATGCGGTAGATCATCTGTTCCATCTGACCTGCGGACTGAAGTCCAGAATTCTGGCAGAGGATCAGATCATTACACAGGTGAAGGATGCACTGGCCATGTCTCACGGTCTGTATCAGACAGACAGTGTGCTGGAGGTGCTTTTCCGAAGAGCCGTCACAGCGGCAAAAAGAGTGAAAACAGAGGTAACATTCTCCAGAGCCAGTGAAACAGCCATGGATCAGGCGGTGGAGATGATGGAGAGCCAGGGAATCAATCTGGCAGACAAGATCTGCATGGTAATCGGAAACGGTGAGATGGGTAAACTGGCGGCCACCACATTGCGCAGAAAGGGAGCAGATGTCACTGTCACTGTACGTCAGTACAGAAGCGGTGAGGTACAGATTCCTGAGAACTGTAAGCGCATCGATTATGGTAAGCGAATGGAGTATCTTCCGGATTGCGATATTGTGGTCAGCGCCACAGCAAGTCCAAACTGTACTATCCGTCAGCCACTGATGGATGAGGTGGTGCTGAAGAAGCCGGTGATCATGATCGATCTGGCTGTTCCGAGGGATATTGAGACCTCAGTTGGAGAGATGGAGCAGGTAATCCTGTACGATATCGATTCCTTTAAAACAGGCCATGACTCGAAAAATGATGCAGCCTACGAGCATGCTGAGCTGATCCTCCAGGAGGAGATCGCTGAGTTTTATGAGTGGCTGAAGGGAAGAAATGTGATTCCGAGGATCCAGAAGATCCAGGAGGAGGCGGCCACCGATGTAAATCTCCGTCTTCACAAGATCATCCGGAAAACCGGCCTGGAAGAGAAGGATCAGAAGAAGCTGGAGAAAAATATCCATACCTCCTCAGCTAAGGTAATAAATAAGATGCTGTTCGGACTGAAGGAATATCTGGATGAGGATACCTTCTTCCAGTGCATCAGAGGACTGGAGAAATTATATGAAGCAGAATAAGAAATATTTTCCTGTTTTTATCGATATCAGCGAGAAAAAGATCGTGGTGGTGGGAGCTGGAAAAATCGGAAGCAGAAGAATCCGCACACTGCTGGACTTTAATGACCACATCACCGTCATTGCACCGGAGGCGCAGCCTGAGATCCTGGAGCTGGCACAGGAGGGCCGCATCAACTGGATCAGACAGAACTATGAAAGAGAACTGATCCTGGATGCGGATATGGTTCTGGCCTGTACCGATGATCCTGAGCTGAACAGCGGTATCTACAGTGTCTGCAAATGTCTGGGAATCCAGATTAACGTGTGCAGCGATAAAAACAAGTGTGACTTTTACTTCCCGGGGGTGGTTCATGATGAAAATGTGGTGATTGGCATCACCGCCAGCGGTGCAGACCATCATCAGGCTAAGGAAGTACGGGAAAAAATCGAAAAAATACTTTAAGAATCGGAAAATACCGTAAAACTCGAGAAATACTGTAAGAATGCAGAGATACCGTATAACCCGAGAAATACTGCAAAAATAAAAAAATTGTAATTGGAGTAATACAATGAGCGACAGAAGACATTTGGTCATTGGCAGCAGGGAGAGTGCTCTGGCAGTGGTGCAGAGCAAAATGGTGCTTTCCTACCTGGCAGAGCAGCATCCTGAGATCGATACAGAGCTGCTGACCATGAAAACAACAGGTGATATCATTCTGGACCGCCGTCTGGACCAGATCGGCGGAAAGGGTCTTTTTGTAAAGGAGCTGGATAAGGCACTGCTGGATCGACGCAGCGACCTGTCTGTGCACAGTCTGAAGGATCTGCCAATGGAGGTTTCTGAGGAACTTCCTGTGGTATGCTTTTCCAAAAGGGAGGATCCAAGGGATGTTCTGGTGCTTCCTGAGGGTGTAACAGAGATTGATTTCTCAAAACCCATCGGTACCTCTTCCCTGAGAAGAATCCTGCAGCTGAAAAAGCTGTTCCCGGAGGCAACCTTTGAAAGTGTCAGAGGAAATCTTCAGACCAGACTCCGCAAGCTGGATGAGGGGCAGTATTCCGCCATTATCCTTGCTGCGGCAGGCATGAAACGAATGGGACTGGGTCACAGGATCAGCCGTTATTTTTCTGTGGATGAGGTGATTCCGGCAGCAGGACAGGGTATTCTTGCCCTCCAGGGAAGAAAAGGAGAGGATTACAGCTGCTTTACAGACTTTGGAGATGAAGCAGGTACAGCAGCAGCCCTTGCTGAGAGGGCCTATGTGCGTTATCTGGACGGAGGCTGCTCATCCCCCATTGCAGCCCATGCAAAAATTGATGGGGATCAGATGGAACTGACAGGCCTTTACTATGATGAGGACACAAAAGAAGTATTCACAGGCAGCCTGAAAGGAAACATTGCAGATGCAGAAAACATCGGAATCGCTCTGGCAAAACAGCTGAAACAGGGGTGAATACAGACAATCGGTACTTCCCCGTAAAAAGCGTGAAACAGGGAGGAATGCAGATAAGCTGTACTTCCTTGAAAAAAGCATAAAACAGGAATAAGAGCAGATATGTGATTATTACCTGGGAATAATAAAGATTTATAGAAAAAAGAGGATAAACATATGAAAATGGGAAAAGTCTGGCTGGTAGGTGCCGGCCCTGGTGACTGCGGTCTCTTCACACTGAAGGGATATCAGACACTGCAGCAGGCAGAGGTGGTAGTCTACGACAGCCTGGTGGGTGCAGGAGTCCTTACCATGATTCCTGAAACAGCCCGCACCATCAATGTGGGAAAGAGAGCAAGTAACCATACACTGCCTCAGCATGAGATCAATCAGGTGCTGCTCCGTGAGGCACTGGCAGGAAACAGAGTAGTACGTCTTAAGGGAGGAGATCCCTTCCTGTTCGGAAGAGGCGGCGAGGAGCTGGAACTTCTGGCAGAAAACAACGTTCCTTACGAGATTGTACCGGGCGTAACCTCTCCTATCTCTGTACCGGCCTACAACGGAATTCCTGTAACACACAGAGATTACACATCCTCTCTTCATATCATTACAGGACATAAGAGAGCAGGAAAGGAATATGACATCAATTTCAAAGCTCTGGTGGATACAGAGGGAACACTGGTATTTCTGATGGGTGTATCTGCACTGGGAGATATCTGCGGAGCCCTGATGGAAAATGGAATGGATCCTGATATGCCTGCAGCTATTCTCCAGCAGGGAACCACAGCCGGTCAGAAGCGCATTGTTGCCACTGTATCCACACTGGAGACAGAGGTACAGCGTCAGGGTATTGAAACACCTGCCATCATCGTGGTTGGAAAGGTTTGTTCTCTGGCAGATCAGTTCGGCTGGTACGAGAAACTGCCGCTGCAGGGCTGTAAAGTCCTTGTGACAAGACCAAGAGAGCTGCAGTCCACCATGTCAGCAAAGCTTCGTCTTCAGGGAGCAGAGGTGCTGGAGCTGCCTGCCATTGCCACAGCAGCCATTCCGGATAATACAGCTCTGAAGGAGGCATTTTCCAGACTGGCAGAGTATAGTTGGATCGCACTGACTTCACCAACAGGGGTTCGTGTGTTCTTTGATCAGATGCTGGAGGCAGGAATCGACAACAGAAAACTGGCAAATGTGAAATTTGCCGTAATCGGATCCGGAACTGCAAAGGCTCTGAAAGAAAGAGGTTTTATCGCAGATCTGATGCCAGAGGTGTACGACGGAGAAGCTCTTGGAAAACTGCTGGCAGAGACAGCTTCTAAGGATGAGAAAATCCTGCTGCCAAGGGCTGCCATCGGCAATCAGGAGGTAATCCAGGCACTGGAAGGCTTCCAGGTAGATGATATCGCCACCTACGATACCACCTACCAGTCACAGGAATTCGTGGATCAGGTGAAGCTGTTTGAGGAGGGCAAGATGACCTGTGCCGTATTCACCAGCGCATCCACTGTGAAGGGCTTTGTGGAGGCAACAAAGGGACTGGATTATTCAAAAGTAACAGCTGCCTGCATCGGAAAACAGACAAAGGCTGCAGCTGACGCCTATGGAATGAAGACCTGGATGGCGAAAAAGGCCACCATCGATTCTGTTGTGGAGCTGGTGGAGGAGATCCACGCTGCCGGAAAGGCTGAGAAGGTGTAAGAACAGCCGCTACAGAGGGAAAATCCGTTGACGAAAAGCTGAGTTAGGTAATTCCCGGGCATAGCTGCCGGATACAGAAAATTGAGTATATGGATTACAACGTGCTGTGCCTCTGGTGCAGCACGTTTAATAAGAGAAAAGAGGACAAAACTATGGATATGCTGAAAAGACCACGCCGTCTTCGCGGCGGAGAACTGATGAGAAGAATGGCACGTGAGACAAGAGTGGATAAGGCTTCCCTGATCTACCCGATGTTTGTGCAGGAGGGAACCAACTCTGTGGATGAGATCCCTTCCATGCCGGGACAGTACCGCTGGACCGTTGACAGAATGGCTGAGAAGCTGAACAGCCTGGCAGATGCCGGTGTCAGCAACGTAATGCTGTTCGGAATCCCTGACAAAAAGGATGAGATCGGATCTGGTGCCTATGCGGAGGACGGAATCGTTCAGAAAGCCCTTCGTGAGGCGAAAAAAGAGGTTCCGAACCTGTTCTACATCGCTGATGTATGCATGTGTGAGTACACCTCCCACGGACACTGTGGTGTTCTCTGTGATCACGACGTGGACAATGATCCTACACTGGACCTTCTGGCAAAAACTGCTCTGTCCCAGGTACAGGCAGGCGCAGATATGGTGGCTCCTTCCGATATGATGGATGGACGTGTGCTGGCCATCAGAAATATTCTGGATGCCAACGGATATAAGGAAACACCAATCATGTCCTACGCAGTAAAATATGCGTCAGCATTTTACGGACCATTCCGTGAGGCTGCAGATTCTGCACCATCCTTTGGAGACAGAAAAACCTACCAGATGGATTATCACAATGTTCGTGAGGCAGTAAAAGAGGCCCTTCTTGATATGGAAGAGGGTGCAGATATCATCATGGTGAAACCATGTATGTCCTTCCTGGATGTGGTGACAAAGGTACATCAGGAGACAAATGTTCCAATCGCAGGTTATTCCGTATCCGGTGAGTATGCCATGGTGAAGGCAGCAGCTGAGAGAGGCTGGATCGACGAGGACAGAATCGTATGTGAGATGGCTGTATCCGCATTCCGCGCAGGCTGCTCCATCTATGAGACCTACTATGCAGAGGAACTGGCAAGATATATCACTGAGGGACGAATCGGATAAAAAGTATCTGCTGAAATAGAATTGGATGAGAAAAGTCTCGGATAGAAAAGTATCTGATAAGAAAGCATTAGATAAGAAAGTATCAGATCAGATAAGGAGATAATTATGGGAAGATCAGAAGATTTAATGGCCCGTGCCCTTGAGTGCATCCCCGGTGGTGTAAACTCTCCTGTACGAGCATATGGCAGCGTGGGAATGACTCCCCGCTTTATTGCGCATGCAGACGGCTCTCACATCTATGATGTGGATGGAACTGATTATATTGACTATATCCTGTCCTGGGGTCCCATGATCAATGGACATAACAACCAGAGAGTGCTGAATAAGGTAATTGAGGCCTGTCAGAAGGGAATGAGCTACGGTGCACCCACAGAGATCGAGGTGGAGATGGCAGAGTTTATGACCAGCCGTATTCCTCACATCGACATGGTGCGAATGGTAAACTCCGGTACTGAGGCAGTCATGTCTGCCATCCGTACAGCAAGGGGCTTTACAGGCAGAGAGAAGATCATCAAATTCTCCGGCTGCTATCATGGTCACAGCGATTGTCTGCTGGTGGATGCAGGCAGCGGCCTGATGACAGCAGGAGTACCGGGAAGTGCCGGTGTGCCTGCTGGCTGCACAAAGGATACACTGACAGCCACCTACAACGATCTGGACAGCGTGGAGAGTCTCTTTGAGGCAAATAAGGGAGAAATCGCCTGTCTCATCGTGGAGCCGGTTGCAGCCAATATGGGTGTGGTTCTTCCGGATCCGGGCTTCCTTCAGGGACTGCGGGAGATCTGTACCCGCGAGGGCGCACTGCTGATCTTTGATGAGGTTATCACCGGCTTCCGTCTCGCCTTTGGAGGCGCAGCGGAGCTGACAGGTGTAACACCGGATATGGTAACCTATGGAAAGATCATCGGCGGAGGTATGCCGGTGGGAGCCTACGGAGGAAGAAAAGAGATCATGAGCATGGTGGCACCTCTGGGCCCTGTTTATCAGGCAGGTACTTTAAGCGGCAACCCTGTGGCAATGGCAGCAGGTCTGGAGCAGCTGAAGATCCTCACAGAGAACCCGAACTTCTACACTGAGCTGGCAGCGAAGGGAGAGAAACTGTACGGAACCATCGATTCCCTGCTGAAACAGTATCAGGTACCATGCACCATGAACCATATCGGTTCCCTGGGCTGTGTCTTCTTTACACCGGATCAGGTGAAGAACTATGAGGACGCAAAAAAGGCAGATACAGCAGCATTTACAAAGTATTTCCGTTATATGCTGGAGCATGGTGTGCATCTGGCACCTTCCCAGTTCGAGGCAATGTTCCTGTCCGTAACCCATACAGATCAGGATATCGACAACACCCTGAATCTGGTGGAGGACTACCTGAAAGGGATGAAATAAGCGATGTTAGTAGAAATCTATACCGATGGGGCGGCAAGGGGTAACCCGGATGGTCCCGGAGGCTACGGCTGTGTACTGCATTACACCGATACAAAGGGAGTTCTTCACGAGAAGGAGCTTTCCCAGGGCTACAAAAAGACCACAAACAACAGGATGGAGCTGATGGCCGCCATCGCAGGGCTGGAGGCCCTGAACCGGCCCTGTCAGGTGAAACTGTACTCCGATTCCCAGTATCTGGTAAATGCCTTCAACCAGCACTGGATCGATTCCTGGCTGAAAAAGGGCTGGAAGAGAGGGAAAAATGAACCGGTGAAAAACACAGATCTCTGGAAAAGACTGCTGAAGGCAGCGGAGCCCCACAGCATTACCTGGATCTGGGTAAAGGGCCATGACGGCCATGTGATGAATGAGAGATGTGACTGTCTTGCCACTACGGCAGCGGACGGACAGGATCTTCTGGATGACGTGATTCAGGAGTAAAAAACAAGGGATAAAAGAGTAAAAAAAAATAGCTTTTTTGTCTCTGATCCCACTGGAAAAGCAGGAAAAAGCCCATCGATCCCGTAACCGTCACAAACGGTCAGATAATCACAAACAGTCAAAGATTGGAAGAAATCAGCAAAAAACCCACTGAGTCTCTCAGTGGGTTTTCTTTTATAATTGTTTGTAATTGAACCGTTCTACAGGGAGAATTGTATGGATAATTGTCCGGTCACGAAAACGCGTGCGCGAGTACGCGCCTATTTCAAGGGGAAAAGTAAAGAAATGTATCGGTTGTAAAGAAACGTACTCAAAACCATTCAAAAAAACAAGGAAAATGACTTTTTTTTCACAAAATTTTCGCCTTTCCCCTTGCATCCCGGATGAAAATTCTATATTATTATTCTTGAGGTCGTACGGAGCTCTTACTGTTCGTTTCGACAGAGAGGATTCTGTCGTATTCAGGTAAAGAAGAAGTGAGTGTATGTCAGCTCGAAGGCTGCGGATCGACCACATTTTTCAGAATAAGGTAGATTATGAAAAAGGAGGCAAAAACATGGATTTTGAATTATCCAGGGAACAGAAAATGGTTCAGAAAATGGTACGGGACTTCACAGAGAACGAAGTAAAACCGATCGCTGCTGAGACCGATAGAACCAGCCAGTATCCTGCAGAGACAATTGATAAACTGTTTCAGTATGGCGTAATGGGTATGTGTGTTCCAAAAGAGTACGGTGGAGCAGGTGCAGATGCTGTTTCAGCTGCAATCGCTGTTGAGGAGCTGTCTAAAGCATGCGCATCTACAGGAGATATCGTTGCTACACATAACGGACTTTGCTGTGCACCTATCATGGAGCATGGAAATGAGGAGCAGAAAGCTAAATACCTTCGTATGCTGACAGAGGGACGTAAAGTAGGTGCTTTCGCCCTGACAGAGCCAAACGCAGGATCTGATGCTTCTAAAGGAACCTGTACTGCAGTACTTGATGGAGACCATTACGTACTGAACGGATCCAAAATCTTCATTACTAACGGATATGTTGCCAGCGTATTCGTAGTATTTGCTATGACTGATCCTTCTAAAGGAACAAGAGGAATCTCTGCATTCATCGTAGAGGATACATTCCCAGGATTCTCTGTTGGAAAACATGAGGAGAAAATGGGTCTGCACGGATCTCCAACATCTGAGATCGTATTCACAGACTGTATCGTTCCGAAGGAGAACCTCCTTGGACAGGAAGGCAAAGGCTTTAAGATCGCTATGGCTACACTGGACGGCGGACGTATCGGTATCGCTGCTCAGGCTCTTGGTATCGCTGAGGGTGCTATGGCAGAGGCTATGGCTTTCGCTAAATCCCGTGAGCAGTTTGGACGTCCAATCTCCAAATTCCAGAATACTCAGTTCGTACTTGCAGATATGCATATGAACATTGAGGCTGGTAGACTTCTGCTTATGAAAGCAGCAAAAGTTAAATCTGAGGGACAGAGAGTAACTCTGGACGCTGCATGTGCTAAACTTTTCTGCTCTGAGCTGGCTATGAAGACAACAACAAAATGCGTACAGATGTGCGGTGGTTATGGATATACCAAAGATTATCCGCTTGAGCGTATGATGAGAGATGCTAAGATCACTGAGATCTACGAGGGAACTTCTGAGATCCAGCGTGTAGTTATTTCCGGAAATATTCTTTAAGGAGGAAAATCGAAGATGAAAATCATTGTTTGTGTAAAACAGGTACCTGATACTTCAGGTAAAGTAGCTGTAAATGCAAATGGTACTCTTGACCGTGCATCCATGCAGACTATTACAAACCCTGATGACCTTAATGCAGTAGAGGCTGCTCTGGCACTGAAAGAGCAGACAGGCGCAGAAGTTATCGTTGTAACAATGGGACCTCCTCCTGCAGAAGGAATGCTCAGAGAGCTGCTTGCTATGGGATGTGACAGAGGTGTTCTGGTTTCCGGCCGTGAGTTCGGTGGATCCGATACATACGCTACTTCTCAGATCCTTGCTGCAGCTGTTAATAAAATCGGCGTAGAGGCAGAGGACATCGTTCTTTGCGGACGTCAGGCTATCGACGGTGATACCGCTCAGGTAGGACCACAGATCGCTGAGAAACTCGAGCTGCCACAGGTTACATATGTAGCAGGAATCGAGAAAGAGGGAAATACTCTGACTGTTAAACGTGCTCTTGAGGACGGATATATGACAATCAAAGTACAGACTCCTTGTATGCTTACATGTATCAAAGAGCTGAACAATCCTCGTTACATGAATGTTGCTGACATTTACGGATGCTACGAGAAATCTGTAGAGGTATTTGATTACAATACTCTGAAGGATGAGCCTCTCATCGATGTTAACAAGATCGGTCTGAAAGGATCTCCAACAAACATTCTTATTTCCTTCACACCACCTCAGAAGGGCGCAGGCCAGATGCTTGAGGGATGCGGAAAAGAAACTACTGACAAACTCGCTGGAATTCTGGCTGAGAAACACGTCATCTAAGAAGGGAGTAAATTACAATGGCTTTTGATAACATGAAGCTTGAAGATTTTAAAGGCGTATGGGTATTCTGTGAGCAGCGTGAAGGCAAACTCATGCCAACAGACCTTGAGCTGATCTCTGAAGGAAGAAAACTTGCTGATTCTCTTGAGACTGAGCTTTGCGGAATCCTCCTTGGTGACAAGGTAGAGGGACTGGCAGCTGAGCTCGGCGGATACGGCGCTGATAAAGTAATCGTTCTTGATAACCCAGCATACGCAGTTTACACTACAGAGGCATATACAGATGCAATCTGCCAGATGGTAGAGAAATATAAACCAGAGATCCTCCTTGTTGGTGCTTCCAACATCGGACGTGATCTGGGACCACGTTGTGCAGCTCGTCTTCACACAGGTCTTTGTGCTGACTGTACACACCTTGATGTTGATACAGCAGTATATCAGGATTTCCTGAAAGACAACTCTGTTCTGGCTCCTGAGAGAATCGCAGGAACAGACAAAGCCCTTGTTATGGGTGAGAAAAAAGACGTTACAAAAGAGCTTAAGATGACACGTCCTGCATTCGGTGGAAACCTGATGGCTACCATCATCTGCCCACGTTTCCGTCCATCTATGGCTACAGTACGTCCAGGCGTTCTGAAAAAAGGTGCTTTCAACCAGGCTAAAGCTGATGCAGTACAGGTAATCAAAGAGGAAGTTGCTGTAGATATGACAGCAATCAAAGCACAGGTTGTTGAGGTAGTGAAAGAGGCTCGCAAACTGGTTGACCTTGTTGGTGCTGAGTACATCGTATCCATCGGACGTGGTATCGCTTCTGACGTTGAGAAGGGTATCGCTCTGGCTGAGGAGCTGGCTGAGGTTCTCGGTGGTGTAGTTGGTGGATCCCGTGTAGCTATCGATTCCGGATGGCTGACAGCTGATCACCAGGTAGGACAGACAGGTAAAACTGTACATCCAAAAGTATACATCGCTCTTGGTATCTCCGGTGCTATCCAGCACAAAGCTGGTATGCAGGATTCCGAGCTGATCATTGCAGTTAACAAAGATGCTAAAGCTCCAATCTTCGAGGTTGCTGACTACGGTATCTGCGGAGACCTGTTCGCAGTAGCTCCACTGCTGATCGAGTCCTTCAAAGAGGTTAAAAACAGCTAATTCAATCTGAATAGAGAAATCTGATCCAAAACAGGGTCAGTGTCTGCAATGCTTTGCAGACTGTGTCCGGAAATGAGAGATCGCCGCACCTTTGGGTGCGGCGGTTTTTTATATGGTGGATTCACGATATTGGCTGGGTGTCTGCCCTGTGTTTTTTTTGAAAAGACGAATGAAATAATTGGTATCTGAAAAACCACAGTCTGCTGAAATATCCTGAACAAGCTTGTTTGTGGTCTTCAGAAGGATTAATGCCCGGTCAATGCGTTGACGATTTACATAATCTGTATAAGTGCAACCAATCTCTTTCCGAAACAAATTTGAGAAATAGCTGGGATTTACATTGAGCTGAGCGGAAACACTTTTCAGACTGAGATCAGCCGTCAGATCATAATGAATCAGAGTGATTGCCCGTCCCACATAGTAGGAGTATTGCTTCAGAGAGTACTTTCGCACCAGCTGACAATACTCACGAATCATCTTTTCCTGCAGAGTCAATGACTGCTTCAGAGATGGAAGATTTTCTATTTTCCTGGAGAATAGAGCAGATAGCTTATCAATATGAAGAGGATGAACACCACCCATTTCAGCACTCTTGCGTAATATAGTATTTAAGATGATCAGATAATTTTTTCTGTTTCTCAAAGGATTCAGCAGTCGGGGCTCTGTACCCTGGGTGAATGACGTGGCTGCAGGAATAGAGGCAATATTCCGAATCTGTCCCTTACTTACCGCTTCCATTAATTGATTTTCATTTCTATAATGCTCTTCTATGATATCCAGAGCCTTTACTGATTCCATCAGCTGTTCTCCGGAACTGGTGACAGGCACCGGATTATTTTGATCCGGAATCATATAGTCAATATACTCAATTCGATAGGAATCTTCCCCTTTCCACAGTACTTTTCCCAGAGTCTGAGCCATGGTCAGAAGCCAGTTTTCGTCGTTGATCACAGGCAGCTTTTCGTAGAAAAGTGCGAAAAAACGTCGGGAATCCTCTGGCAGATTAAGTTTTTGAATCAGTGTATTGATCTGAACCTTTGTAAGCATTTCTTCCAGATAGGGTCCCACGAATAAAAAGCGTTGACAGTCCGGATCTGGAAGCTTAAGCAGTATATAGCGGCAGAAAAACTGATCATAATATCGATATATGGTATTATCCGCAACGTTGTCCATGAAGTTTTCCGGTATTGATCTATATGTGTCTTTTCCAAACAGAACTCCTCTCAGACCGCAGTCAATCTCCGAAGGAACCTTTTCTTTTGGAGAAGATATCAATTGACAGGGAACCTGAAAGGCATCCAGCAGGCTGATCAGAAATTCAATTTTATCATCATAGTACATGTTCTTCACTTCCATTTTTTTTGTTCTTTGTGCATATCGATGGTTCTGTTTTATAAAAATATAATATAGTTTTATAAAATGCACAATATATAAACAAAAATAGTCCTATATCCTGTAAAAAATGTTATACATGTTTTTGCGATCTGTCCTTTACAATACGTTACAAGCAAATTGCACAATAATTTATTAAGGAGGATCGATTTTTTATGAGCAAACAAACAACAACTCTTCGTCCTTTTGGCTGGAGAGACAAGGTCGGTTACATGATCGGAAACATTGGTAACGACTTTACTTTCATCTTTGCCAGTCTGTACCTTCAGGTGTTTTACACTGATGTACTGGGAATTGCACCGGGACTGGTAGGAACCATGTTTTTGATTGCCAGAATTGTGGATGCCTTCACAGACACCGCTATGGGTCGTATCTGTGATAAGGCAAAGGCAACTTCCAATGGAAAATTTAAACCCTGGCTGCTTCGTGCCTGTGGTCCTGTAGCCCTGGCATCATTTTTGATGTACCAGACCTTTACAACGGGTTCATCCATGACTGCTCGTGTAATCTACATGTTTGTAACCTATCTGCTCTGGGGGAGCATTTGCTATACCGCCATTAACATTCCTTATGGATCCATGGCATCCGTAATCAGTAATGAGGCGGATCATCGAGCTTCACTTTCCACCTTCCGTGGAGTCGGTTCCATGATTCCTCAGACTCTGGTGGGAGTTGTGATGCCAATGTTCCTGTACACTACCCTGGCTGATGGAACAAAGGTTGCCAATGCAAAAGCATTTCCTGTTGCAGCCCTTGTAATGTCTGTTCTTGCAGCTTCCTGCTACATTGTCTGTTATTTCCTTTGTACAGAGCGAGTAAAGGTGGCAGAGGAATCAAAGAGCGTTTCCTTTGGTGAGACAGTAAAGGCACTGGTTTCCAATCGTGCACTGATTGGAATTGCTCTTGTATTTATATTTTATCTGGGAGCTTCCATGCTGAATCAGGTAATCAACAGCTACGTTTTCAAAGACTACTTTGGAAATACCCTGGGTCTTTCCGTAATGAACGCAGCAGGATTTCTGCCAACTCTGATTCTGGCTCCGCTGGCTGTTCCGCTGGCAAGAAAATTCGGCAAGAAGGAGCTTGGAATCTTCGCCGCAGGACTTGGTGCTGTGGCATTTGGAACTCTTTTCATTATCAAAACACCGAACATGTGGGTTTATACCATTATCAATATCATTGGTATGCTTGGCTTCGGTCTTTTCAATCTTATCATCTGGGCCTTCGTCAGTGATGTAATTGACGATCAGGAGGTACAGACAGGTACCCGTGAGGATGGCACAATCTATGCAGTTTGCTCCTTCTCACGTAAGGTTGGACAGGCCATCGCCAGTGCACTGGGTGGATGGTCTCTGGGCCTGATTGGCTATGTGGAGGGATCCCTTACCGGTCAGAGTGTAGCTGTTCAGAACAGTATTTATAATATAGCTACTTTAGTTCCTGCTATTTTATATTTCTGCGTAGCATTTTGTCTTGCAGTTGTGTATCCTCTGAGCAAAAAGAAAGTTGCTGAGAATACGGATATTCTGAAAGCAAGAAGGGGCTAAGCAGGTGGAGGGGCCTCCTGCCATTGAGGCTCCTCTGTAAAAAAGAATCAGGAGATTTAATATGAGAAAAATAATGAATATCAATACCGGTTGGTGCTTTTTGAAGGATGTGGCAGCTGCGCCGGAGAATATGCCATCAGAGGGCGAAGCAGTGGATCTTCCCCACACCTGGAATACAGTGGATGGTCAGGACGGAGGAAATGATTACTTCCGAGGCACCTGCTGTTATGTAAAAATGCTCCATAAAGCAGAGTTACCTCCTGCAGAGCAGTATTACCTCGAGATTCTTGGAGCAAACTCATCAGCAGCAGTATTTTTGAATGGAAAAGAGCTGGCACGCCATGACGGAGGCTATTCAACCTGGCGTGTAAATCTTACCGACAGTCTCCAGCAGGAAAACTGCCTGGCAGTTCTGGTGGATAATTCTGCCAATGACAGAGTATATCCTCAGACTGCAGATTTTACTTTTTATGGTGGACTCTATCGTGATGTAAATATTATTGCTGTACCGGAGGTGCACTTTGATCTGGATACCTTCGGTCATCCGGGAATTCATGTATCCGCTACAGTACAGGACCAGAATGCGGCTGTGGAGATCAGAACTTTTACCACAGAATTACCGGAGGGAGTTTCAATCCGGTACCGCATTCTTGATGGAGAAGGCGTGATCGTAGGAGAACAGACTGGTAATAAGTATTTTACTGTTCAGAATGTTCATCTGTGGGATGGCGTTGAAGATCCCTATCTTTATACTGCAGAGGCAGAACTGGTGAAAGGGGATACAATTCTGGACAAGGTTACTGCCAGATTTGGTTGCAGAAGCTTCAGTATCGATCCTGAAAAAGGATTTATTCTCAATGGCAGGGAGTACCCTCTGAGAGGCGTCAGTCGTCATCAGGACAGATGGGGTATCGGAAATGCACTGTTGCCGGACCATCACAGAGAGGATATGGATCTGATCTGTGAATTGGGAGCCAATACCATTCGTCTGGCCCATTATCAGCATGATCAGTACTTCTATGATTTGTGTGATGAGAGGGGAATGGTGATCTGGGCAGAAATTCCATATATTTCAAGACATATGCCCGGAGCCAATGAGAATGCAGTGCTTCAGATGAAGGAGCTGATCACCCAGTGCTATAACCATCCAAGCATCTGTGTATGGGGTTTATCCAACGAGATCACCATGGATGGAATCAGTGAGGATATGGTTCAGGAGCATCATGTTCTTAATAATCTGGTACACTCCATGGATCCTTCCCGACCAACCACCATTGCCTGTCTGTCCACCTGTTCCATGGATGATGAATATGTTCATATTCCGGATGTGGTTGCCTACAACCATTACTTTGGATGGTACGGTGGAACTTCAGAGGAATATGGTCCCTGGTTCGATGCATTCCATGAGAAATATCCGGAGACACCAATCGGCATTAGTGAATATGGATGTGAGTCATTAAACTGGCACAATTCCAACCCAAAAGCAGGTGATTATTCAGAGGAATATCAGGCGATGTATCATGAGTCTCTGATCAGACAACTTTTTACCCGTAAGTATCTCTGGGCAACACATGTATGGAATATGTTTGATTTCGGTGCAGATGCCAGAGCTGAGGGAGGGGAGAATGGCCAGAACCATAAGGGACTTATGACATTCGACCGCACCTACAAGAAGGATTCTTTCTATGCATACAAAGCATGGCTCAGCAAGGAACCATTCGTTCATCTTTGTGGCAAAAGATACATTGATCGTGTGGAAGACACCACAAAGATTACAGTTTACTCTAATCTCCCGGAGGTGGAGCTCTTTGCCAATGGAAAGAGCATTGGAAAACAGACGGCAGAGGATCATTTCTTCTATTTTGCTGTTCCAAATGCAGGGGAGACAAAACTTGAGGCAGTGGCAGGACAGTGCAGAGACGAGAGCATGATCCGTAAAGTGGAAAAAATGAACCCTGATTATATCCTGCGGGAACAGGGAGCTGTTCTGAACTGGTTTGATATTACAGAAATTGATGGATATTTCAGCCTGAATGATACCATCGGTGACATCCTCACCACAGAGGAGGGACAGTGTTGGTTTGCAGAACTGAATACACTGATGGCAGCTCAGATGGGACAGGCACAGGCGGAGAGTGAGGGTGCCGGTCAGAATCAGGCAGTAGCAATGGATGAACAGACCATCAGTATGATCAGTAATTTTACTGTTCTTCGCTTTACAGGAATGTTGGGAATGAGAAATATCAGCTTTAATAAAGAAGAACTGCTGGCCATGAATGCAAAATTAAATACCATTAAAAAGAGGGTGAGTGAATGACAAGATTTCTGGAAGAAGATTTTCTGCTGACTACACCGGCTGCGCATAAGCTGTATTATGAATATGCTGCAAAGATGCCCATTTACGATTATCACTGCCATATCGATCCAAAGGAGATCTGGGAGGATAGAAAATTCGAGAATATCACTCAGATCTGGTTGGGAGGCGATCATTACAAATGGCGTATTCTCCGTTCGAATGGAGTGGATGAGAAATACATTACAGGGAATGCATCAGATCGGGAAAAATTCCAGAAATTTGCAGAGACGCTGCCTCGATGTATAGGAAATCCCATGTACCACTGGTGCCACATGGAATTAAAAAACTATTTCGGCTATCAGGGAATCCTGAATGGAAATACGGCAGAGGAAGTCTGGAATCTTACGGAAGAAAGGCTTCAGCAGTCTGATTTCAGTGCCAGAAGCCTGATTCGCCGCAGTAATGTGGCAATGGTGGGCACCACCGATGATCCCTGCAGTGATCTTATATACCACAAACTGCTGAAAGACAGTGATTTTAAAGTGAAGGTTCTTCCAAGCTTTCGACCTGATCCGGCATTGAATATTCATAAACCGGGCTTTAAGGAGTACATTGGCAGATTATCTTCTGCCAGTGGGATGGAAATAAGCTCAGCAGCGGATGTTGCCAGAGCTCTGAGCCGGAGAATGGAATATTTTGATACCTGTGGCTGTCGTTCTGCAGATCATGGCCTTGATTATGTTATGTTCAGACCTGAATCAGACAAAATGGCAGATTTGACATACCAGAAGGCTTTGAATGGGGACACTCTCTCTGTGGAAGAAATAGAAAGCTATCAGACATATCTGCTGCTGCACTGTGGCAGGGAGTATGCAAGACTTGGATGGGTCATGCAGCTGCATTTTTCCTGTATGCGTAATCCAAACTCCCGTGCCTTTGGTCTGCTGGGTCCGGATTCCGGATTTGACAGTATTGCCGTTTCCGACTCCTGCGCAAATCTCTACTCTCTGATGGATGCCTGGGAACGGGAAAATAAGCTGCCAAAAACAATCCTGTATTCTCTGAACCCGGCGGACAATCAGTGGATTGATACCCTTTTGGGAGCATTTCAGGGAAGCGGTATATCCGGAAAGATTCAGCATGGCTCAGCCTGGTGGTTCAATGATCACATCACCGGCATGACAGATCAGCTGATCAGCCTGGGAAATCTTGGTATTCTTGGAAATTTTGTGGGTATGCTCACGGATTCAAGAAGTTTTCTCAGCTATGCAAGGCATGAATATTTCCGAAGAATACTGTGTAATCTTCTTGGCCGCTATGTAGAACAAGGAGAATATCCGGATGACTGGATTACCCTTGGAACCATCGTTCAGGATATTTGCGGCAACAATACCAAACGATACTTTAATCTCGAAGGAGGAAGATAATAATGCCAATGAAAATGGGCTGGCGCTGGTATGGCGAGGGCAATGATCCTGTCACTCTGGCGGATATTAAACAGATACCTGGTGTGGAGAGCATCGTATGGGCCCTTCATAGCAAGATGCCTGGGGAAATCTGGAAAGAGGATGAAATTAAAGAGGTGGTGGACCAGATCCATGAATGGGGATTCGATGCCGAGGTGGTAGAATCTGTGAATGTTCACGATGATATCAAGATTGGTCTTCCCACAAGGGATGCACTAATCGAGAATTATAAGCAGTGTATTCGTAATCTCAGCAAATTCGGCGTAAAGGTCATCTGCTATAATTTCATGCCAATCTTTGACTGGACACGTACAGATCTGTTTCATCCAGTGGGAGACGGTTCCACTGCACTGTTCTATCAGAAGGATATGATCCAGGATGATTATAAAGCAATGGCTAATTATATCCTGGAATTTACAGAGAAATACAATATGACTTTCCCAGGCTGGGAGCCGGAACGAATGGCTAAACTGGATGAATTATTCAAAGCCTATGCTCCTGTCACAAAGGATCAGCTCTGGGAAAACCTGTTCTATTTTCTGAATGCTATCATGCCTGTCTGTGAGGAGTGTGATATAAAAATGGCCATTCATATGGATGACCCACCATGGGATATTTTCGGACTTCCAAGACTTATGGTGGATGAAGCAGCCTGCAATAAGCTACTGACTACAGTTAATCATCCATGTAACTGCCTGACACTGTGTACGGGTTCTCTGAATGCTAATCCAGAAAACAATTGTGCAGATATCATTCGCAAGCATCATAGAAGAATTGCCTTTGCTCACATCAGAAATATCCACCATTTTGAAAATGGAGATTTCTCTGAAGCTGCACATCGGGATTGCTGCGGTGAAACCGGTATCCTTGAAGTGCTTCGTGCATACCATGACAATGACTGGCAGGGATATATCCGCCCGGATCACGGAAGACAGCTCTGGGAGGAGGGCCCGGGTGTTTGCCGTCCGGGATATGGCAAGTATGATCGCGCACTTGGTATTCAGTACATGCTGGGTGTCTGGGATACTCTGGACAGACTGGCAGGAAAACGATAACAGAATTTGGAGGATATAGTATGTTGATACTTCCGATTAACATAGATTATTCAGGAAAAGTAGTAGTAATTACAGGAGCCGGCGGTGCCATCTGCAGTACCATGGCCCGGGCCTTTGCCCAGAGTGGTGCAAAGGTTGCAGCCATCAACAGAAGTTCTGCAAAAATAGAACTTCTGGCAGAAGAACTTCAGGCTGAGGGATATTGCTGTAAAGCATATACAGCAAATGTGCTGGATGCAGAGGCTATTGCAAAGGTTCATCAGGCTGTATCAGAGGATTTTGGTCCCTGTGACATTCTTATTAACGGAGCAGGAGGAAATAATGCCGGCGCCACAACTGACAATGAATATCAGCATGAGGCGAAGGAAGGACAGAAGACATTCTTTGATCTGAAGGATGCGGATGTGAATGCAGTATTCAGTCTGAATTTCCAGGGAACACTGATTCCGACGCAGGAATTTGCCAAAGATATGGTAGAAAGGAAAAAAGGTTGTATTCTGAACATTTCTTCCATGAATGCATATCTTCCACTGACAAAGATTCCTGCATACTCCGCTGCAAAGGCCGGTATTTCAAACTTCACACAGTGGCTGGCTACCCACTTTGCGTGTACTGGAATTCGATGTAATGCAATTGCACCTGGCTTTCTGATTTCTTCTCAGAACAAAACACTGCTCTTCAATGAGGATGGCAGTCTTACTGCAAGATCTGAAAAGATTCTGAAGGGAACACCTGCCGGTCGTTTCGTCGACTCTGAGGAATTGCTTGGAGCAGCCCTTTTCCTGTGCGATGACAAGGCTGCATCGGCCATTACAGGAGTGATCTTACCTGTGGATGCAGGCTTTTCTGCCTACCCGGGAGTATAATAACGGAGGAAAAAGTATGACAGTAATTGAAAGACTTGCAAAATCGATTGTTGTTCCTGTTGTAGTAATAGAAAAGGTGGATGATGCCATTCCAACGGCTAAAGCCATGAGTGCAGGTGGTGTTGACACCATGGAAATTACTTTTCGTACCAGCTGCGCACCGGAAGCCATTAAAGCAGTGGCAGAGAACTGCCCGGATGTGCTGGTGGGTGCCGGCACCGTAGTAAATCTGGATCAGGCAAAGCTGGCAGTTGAGATGGGAGCAAAATTCATCGTTTCTCCGGGATTCTCTGAAGAGATTGTAAGCTGGTGTGTAGAGAATAGTATTCCTGTAGTTCCAGGATCTGTTACTCCCAGTGAGATCATGTCTGCTATGAGCTACGGACTGAAGCTGATCAAATTTTTCCCGGCAAACATTTATGGCGGTCTGAATTCCATGAAAAATATGTCGGCTGTTTTTACAGATATTAAGTTCCTGCCAACTGGAGGAGTCAATACAACCAACATCAATGAATATTTCTCAGCTCCATTTATCCATGCTGTGGGAGGCAGCTGGGTATGCCCAAAAGCAGAGATTGCAGCAGGAAACTGGGATAAGATCACAGAGCTTTGTGCAGAGGCACGAAGAGCGGCAAAAGGGTGAATAACAGTATAATAGTCTGGAGGAGAAATTAATGGCAAGAATTATTACTTTTGGCGAGCTGATGCTTCGTCTGCAACCATATAATTATGAGAGATTTGTACAGTGTGACCACGTGGAATTTACTTTTGGAGGAGGAGAAGCCAATGTGGCAGTATCTCTTGCTAATTACGGCATGGATGCAGCCTTTGTTTCCAAACTTCCAGCCCATGCCATTGGACAGGCTGCAGTGAATTCCCTGCGCAGATATGGTGTAGATACATCGCAGATTGTTCGCGGTGGTGACAGGGTAGGCATCTATTTCAATGAAAAGGGTGCTTCCCAGAGAGGTTCAGTATGCATTTATGATCGTGCTCACTCAGCAATTCAGGAAGCCTCTCCCTCTGATTTTGACTGGGATACTATTTTTAAAGATGCAGACTGGTTCCACTTCACCGGAATTACACCTGCTCTTGGATCAAATGTAGTGGAAATCTGTCGGGAAGCCTGCAAAGCTGCTAAATCCCATGGATGCAGAATTTCCTGTGATCTGAACTATCGTGGAAAACTGTGGACCCGTGAACAGGCCAGAGAGGCTATGACAGATCTTTGTCAATATGTAGATGTCTGCATTTCCAACGAGGAGGATGCAAAGGATGTGTTTGGAATTGAGGCGGAGGCAACCGATATCTACGGTGGAAATCTGAATCATGAGGGATATAAATCCGTTGCAAAACAGCTGGCAGACAGATTCCATTTTGAAATGGTAGCCATCACTCTCCGTGAGAGTCACTCTGCCTTTGACAATGGATGGTCTGCTATGTTATACAATGTAGCAAAGGATGAATATTGTTTCTCCAAGAGATATAACCTTCATATTATTGATCGTGTGGGAGGCGGTGACAGTTTCGGCGGTGGTCTGATCTACAGTATCCTGTCGGGTAAGGATACACAGGAAGCTGTTGAATTTGCGGTGGCTGCATCTGCACTGAAGCATTCCATTGAAGGAGATTATAACATGGTAACAGTTCCGGAGGTTGAGAAGCTGGCTGGCGGAGACGGTTCCGGAAGAATTCAGAGATAAGTAACATCAATTTCCATATTTTCTTTTCCATTGAGGAATTCGGTAGAATACCGGATTCCTCTTTTTGTTTAACAGAAACTTGCTTCAATTCTCTATCAAACAAAATCAAGAGATGCGCAGCTTCACTTCGTTTCGCACGCAGAACAAAGCTGCGCTTTATATTTTTTTAAGATTTCCATCAGATGAGAGAAATATTCTGCAGATAAGATAACAGAGTCAGCAGAAACACAAAGAAATAACAGGTGTTAATTTGCTGAGAAAGAAGTTTATTCTCGCATAAATTTCATATACAATATAACTAAGCTAAGGTCGGAAAAAGGAGAAAAAAGCATGAAAGTAGTAAACTTAGAGAACAACAACAGACGTATCATTAAATCAGCAGAGAATTTTCATGTTCTGGAATATGTACAGGATGCCAGCGTATCCCCATGGAATGCAGCCAATGAGTTTTTCATGAGCAAGATGAACGTAAGAAGAAGACAGGTGGTAATCGACATTGACAGAAACCATTCCGCAGTGATCCAGGCAGGTGCCATGCAGTGGATGGCAGGAAATGTGCAGGCAACCTCTGGTGTTAAGGGAATCGGAGATCTGTTTGGAAAAGCATTCAAAGGTGCGGTTACAAAAGAAACTGCAGTGAAGCCGGAATACGTAGGCGATGGATGCCTTGTACTGGAGCCCACCTATAAATACATTATTCTTCAGGATGTGTCTAAATGGGGTCCAGCCGGTATGACCATTGAGGATGGTATGTTCCTTGCCTGCGACAGCAGAGTAAAAAGAAACATTGTATCAAGAAAGAATCTTTCCTCAGCAGTATTAGGTGGAGAGGGACTCTTCAATATGAGCCTTCAGGGAAATGGTGTAGTGGCTCTGGAAAGTAACGTGCCGGAGGAGGAGCTGATTGAGATCCGTCTGGAGAACGATGAACTGAAGATTGACGGAAATATGGCTGTGTGCTGGTCCTCCAATCTGGAATTTACAGTGGAGAGATCCACAAAAACTCTGGTGGGCTCAGCTGTCAGCGGAGAGGGACTTGTAAATGTATACAGAGGAACCGGTACCGTTCTCATGTGTCCGGTGGCAAGCACCTCATCTCTGGACGAAGCAACCAACTAAATGCAGCGAAGCGGATTGCATAGAACCGCTTTAGCAAAACAGTAGCTGCAAGAAGCAGCAATATACTGGGAAAAAGGTGATTTATGGCATATGACCTTTTGAAAGAAAAAAGGGAAGCGATCGAAGCGGGAAACCGAGCCCTGGACAGTCTGCTGGAAGCGAGAAAACAGCTGAACAGTGCAAAAAACTGGGGGCTTTGGGATATGTTTGGTGGAGGCATTTTCTCCAGCATGATCAAGCATTCCAAAATTGACAGGGCAAAACAGAATCTGGAGATGGTGAAATACGATCTGAAGCGCTTCAGTGAAGAGTTGGAGGATGTTCGGATATCGTATCATCTTTCCATTGATATCGGTGATTTTCTTACCTTTGCTGACTGGTTTTTTGACGGCTTTTTTGTGGACTGGATGGTACAGGATAAAATCAATCAGTCTTTAGAGCAGGTGGAGGAAGCCATCATGATGGTGGAAGAGATTCTCCAGGAGCTCACAGCCATTGATGTGGAGGCGTATTAAGAGAGGAGCTGATGCCTATGATGAGTTTTGGAATGATGGGCGTTTTTGTCCCCATCATATTCACTCTGGTAATTGGAATATTTGTTTTTACAATTGTGCAGGGTATCAGATATCTGTCCTTTGTGAGAGATGAAAGCTGGGGCTGAGTTGTATAAAGCCACCTGATAAGAGGATAATTGTTGTGACAGATCCAAAGGAACCTGGATTACTGCTGGCAGAAGCCATTAAAGCGTGGCCGAATCAAGGGGTGGACAGATAATAGCTTCCTATATTAATATGACCCTATATGATTTTCGGGAGAAATCCTGACAATGGGTATAGTATACGTTTGCGAGCAGCGAAGTGGATTTTGAATGTCCGCTTTTCTGACAAAAGAATAAACAGGAGAATCAGAGCATGAATCTTGAAAAAAACCTTATCGATAATATTCTGGAAACAGAGATAAAGCTGGGCCATGCAGATATGGCCATCACCTTTTATTACCCTGTTATCTCCCTTCTGGAGCTGCTGGACTGCACAGAGCAGCAGCTGGATGCTGCCATCGGCAGCTTTCAGGAAGCTGTAAAAGAAACCCTGGGACCAGTAAAAATCCAGGAACTTGCCAATGAGAAGGGACGCTTTAGCGTCCGTGTTTCTGCAAAAGGTGTGAACTGGGTACACAGCAATTTCCACCCCACAGAGTTTATGAAGCAGTTTGTGGCGGAGATTCAGAAGTCGGGTATCACCCTGGGGGATATCGTAACTCTGTTCCACAGCTTTTCCCAGGATGTGGAGGTGAAAAAGGTCAGTGAGGAGGAGTGGTCGGTATCCTTTGCAGATGAGGCCGTTGATCCCTATGTCTATCATATTGAGAAAAACTTCTTTGGACTGGAGTATCACAGATTTACAAAGGAAGCTTATAGAAAAACCATGGAGGGGTAAGAAGCGTCATTCTTTGGAATTGAGCTTAGATATTGGGAAAAAATGTCCGTGGATAAAAAACCCGCTGTACCGATCTGGGTACAGCGGGTTTTTGATGAAAAATCAGAGTATACGTCAGACAGTGACACTGGTCACTCCTTTGGTAATCAGCTTGCTTTCACCTTCTCAAGAAAGTATTCATGGACCCTTGTGTCCTGGGTCATCTCCGGGTGAAATGCCAGTCCCAGCTGATTTTTGTATTCAACTCCCACAATTCGCTGGTCCACGGTGGTGAGAACCTTCACCTCCGGTGCTGTTTCCTTTACATAGGGAGCACGGATGAATACCAGGGGGTAATCCTGGATGGATCCGATATCGGAATTCACAGCGAAGCTGCCCAGCTGACGACCGTAGGCATTTCTCTGGACGGTTACAGGCAGGGTTGCCAGATGTTTCGTGGAATCCTGATCCAGGTTTTCCGCCAGAAGAATAAGGCCGGCGCAGGTGGCCAGAACCGGAAGGCCCTCCCTGATCATTGCCTGCAGGTCATGGAAAAGATCCAGCTCATGCATCAGTTTTCCCTGGACAGTACTTTCACCGCCGGGAAGGATCAGTCCCTCCAGCCCCTCCAGGTCTTTTTTCTGGCGGATTTCCACACATTCCAGTGGAGTTCCGCTTTTTTTAGCAGCCTCAGACAGCATTTTTTCATGTTCGATGAAGGCTCCCTGAACTGCAAGGATACCGATCTTCATATTATTTTCCACGCTCCTCCATGATGATTTTGATCTCGCTTGGGTTGATGCCCACCATAGCCTCACCAAGATCCTCAGAGAGACGGGCGATCAGTGCTGCATCTTTATAATTGGTAACAGCCTGAACGATGGCGGAAGCACGTTTTGCAGGATCACCGGATTTGAAGATACCGGAGCCTACGAATACACCCTCAGCACCCAGCTGCATCATCAGGGCAGCATCAGCTGGTGTTGCTACACCGCCGGCAGCGAAGTTTACAACAGGAAGTTTTCCGTTTTCATGTACGTACTGGATCAGCTCGTAAGGTACCTGCAGCTGTTTTGCCTCCTCGTACAGCTCATCCTGAGCCATGGAAGTGATTTTTCTGATCTCTGCATTCATCTTTCTCATGTGGCGAACGGCCTGTACCACATCACCTGTACCAGGCTCGCCCTTTGTACGGATCATGGCAGCACCCTCGTTGATTCTTCTGAGGGCCTCACCTAAATCTCTGGCACCGCATACGAATGGAACCTTGAACTGTCTCTTATCAATATGGTAGATATCATCGGCAGGAGAAAGTACCTCAGACTCATCGATGTAATCAATCTCAATTGCCTCCAGGATCTGGGCCTCCACGAAATGACCGATACGGCATTTTGCCATAACTGGAATGCTGACAGCCTCCTGGATTCCTTTGATCATCTTTGGATCACTCATTCTGGATACTCCGCCGGCTGCACGGATGTCGGCAGGAATACGCTCCAGTGCCATAACTGCACAGGCACCGGCAGCCTCAGCAATCTTTGCCTGCTCAGGGGTGGTAACATCCATGATTACACCGCCCTTTAACATCTGTGCTAAACCTTTATTTAATTCATACTGTGTCTGATTCATTTTTCATATCCTCCTGTAAAGTAGTGTCTTCATTATTCTTCGCGATAAAGCGATAAAGTGTTTGCGTTTTGTTGAGACCTATCTTATAATGGTTCTGGTCATAAAGAAATAACCAAAAATGAATAAAAATTCATGCCAGATACAGGAGAAACCCATGTTAACCTATGATTTTCAAAACATAGATGGTCCCATCTATGAATATATTTATAAATGCATAAAAGAGGATATTTTATCAGGAAATATTCGGCCAGGGGAGAAGCTGCCCTCCAAACGTACCTTTGCCAACAACCACGGCATTAGTACCATTACGATTCAGAATGCATATGACCAGTTGATCAGTGAGGGCTACGTATATACCCTGCCCAAGAGGGGGTATTATGCGGCAGAACTGCCGGATATGGCCACAAGGCCTTCTGCCAGCGGGCACATCAGTTACGATATTGCCATTCCTGAGAAAAAAGAATATAAAGTGGATTTTTCGGGAAATGCCGTTTCCTCAGACAATTTCCCCTTTTCCATCTGGACCAGGATCTCCAGAGAGGTGCTGGCAACGAAAAAGGAGGAACTGATGATCATGCCCCCTGTCTGCGGAGTGGAGGAGCTGCGTTCCGCCATTGCAGAGCATCTGAAATCCTTCCGGGGAATGATCGTGGATCCCAATCAGATCATTGTGGGTGCAGGAACAGAGTATCTCTACGGCCTGATTACGGAGCTGCTGGGGAATGATAAGACCTATGCCATTGAAACTCCGGGGTATAAAAAGCTGGCTCAGATCTACCGACAGAGGGGAATCAGCTGTCAGTATGCCTCCATGGACCGGTACGGAGTGACGGTGGAGGGACTGGAGAGGTCAGAGGCACAGGTGGCCCATATCTGTCCGAATCATCATTTTCCCACTGGGATCACCATGCCTGCCAGCAGAAGATATGAGGTGCTGGCCTGGGCCAATGCCAGTGACTCCCGCTATATCATAGAGGACGATTACGACAGCGAGTTCAGAACAGAGGGAAAACCCATCCCCACACTGTTCTCCATTGATGCCTGCGAGAAGGTGATTTATATGAATACTTTCTCCAAATCATTGTCCCCCACCATTCGAATCAGCTATATGGTGCTGCCGGTGCATCTGGTGAAAAAACTCTTTGCAAAGATGGATTTTTATTCCTGCACCGTGTCTAATTTCGAGCAGTACACACTGGCGGAGTTCATCAGACAGGGATTTTTTGAAAAACATATCAATCGGATGCGACTTTACTATATGAGAAAGAGAAGACAGGTGATGGATATCATCCAGAACAGCGGTCTTGTAAGCAGCAGTGAGATCCTGGAAAATGATTCCGGGCTCCATTTTCTGCTGAAACTGCAGACCACCATTCCGGATGAAACAATAGAAAACAGGTTGCTGGAGCAGGGGATCCGCATCCAGTCATTGTCGGATTACGACCTGCTGAAGGAAGAGGATCAGGCCCACTACTTTATCATCAACTATTCCAACCTGAATATGGATGTCATTGAGGATGCTCTGAAGAAGATGGAAGAGGTGCTGGAAACAGCAGGGTAACCTGGAAGCTGTTTTCAGGAACCGGATCCACCGGTGCATCATGAATCAAAGCCCTGCAGCTGTGTTTTTAGCCACTGGAACCATAGGTGAATGATGAATCAAAGCCCTGTATCCTGTGCCTGATTCTCACCCCGGTGTTTCGGTCTGCGATACAGCTCCTTCATATGATAACTGGTATGATACAGTTTTGGATTAAGAAGCTTTCCAAGACTGATCGCCTCCCTTCCGATTTCCCGGCGCAGTATCATGCGAAAGCCAGGGAAGGGTGGCAGATAGGTGACGATATCGTTGCGGTTGGCAAAATTGCAGCATTTCCTGCAGATACTGTTCAGGTAACGTTCCAGAAGTGCCCGCTCAGTGGGTCTGGCCTTGAAGGGACGCACGCTGCCATAGGTGTACAGATAGGGCCGGATACCGAAGTTGTAATTCAGATCCTGACAGCACAGCATGGCCTGGCCGGAGCCCAGAGACCAGCCGATAATCTCTGTTTCAGCCTGGGGATGTGCCAGATGCAGTGCCTGCCACTGATCCCGGATGATATGCTTGATGGCCTTGTACATATCACCCCAGCCCCGATGTACCCGCAAGGTCACCAGTTCTCCTTCGAAGGGAAAGGCATCATAATATTTGCTGGCAAATTCAAAGATATTGGCGAACCAGTCACTTTTGGAATTGGTTTTCTGAAAATGAATCTGGATCACATCCCGTTCCTCGTCGTACCAGAAGGCATAATTCACCTCGTGGCGGATTCCAAGAAGATGTTCTATTGGATGTTTTTCCGGATCACAGGTGTATTCCACACCGATGTATTCAATTTTTGCCCGGACTCTGCCGGTTTTCTGAAAATCCTCGCTTGTGTCAATAAAATACTGGTCAAAAGGAAGTCTTCTGTAGGTCATACGATCCCCCCATTCTGAAAAATAAGGTATACAGTGGTTTATGAGCAAGAAAGGAAACGGATTGCGAATGGCAGTATTGCCATGTGAATACTGTTACTTGAAATGTTATTACATATCTATACTGACAGTATAAAGGATTTGGCGGAGATTAACCAGTAAATTCTATTGTTTTCAGGGCTGATAAATGCTAAAATACATTAGTTATAATTTCGGAAAAAGAGGTCTATCTATGAATAAGAAACTGTTGATTCCGGTGGCAGGTACAGCAGCTGTTCTTGGTGCAGCGGCATTGCTGTTTGTGAAGGGATTTTATCGAGCTGAGCATCCGGAGGCGGATATTTCCATCGGACGAGTGCTTCTCTCTGAGCTGGAGGAGCAGAAGCTGGAGGATGTGGAGGCACAGATTCATGAGATCCAGAGTGTAAGGGAAGAGGCAGCCAGGGCTCAGCGTGAAGCGGAGGAAGCGGCTCTTCGTGCTCAGCATGAGGCGGAGGCAGCAGCCCAGGCGGCAGCGGATGAGGCCGCAAGGCAGGCGTATTTTGAACAGTGGTGTGCCGAGGCCAATGCCATGGCAGATGCAGAGCAGTTCAAAGGGATCTTTTCAGGAAGTGTAGTGATCGGCGATTCCATCGTCAACGGCATTATCCAGACAGATCTGATGCTGCCCTCCAGCGTGGTCAGCGAGATCGGAGCCAATCTGGATGATCTGATGGAGATGATTCCTGAGATTCAGAGCAGAAATCCCCAGAATATCTTCCTGTATTGCGGTTTTAATGATATCGGAATGTGCAGAGGTGATACAGAGCAGTATTACTCCAAGTTTGCAGCATTTATCCAGCAGCTGCAGGCAGTGTGTCCGGGGGTTCCCATCTATGTGAATCATCTGATCCATCCCATTCATCTGGAAAGCCTGGCCTTTGAGGGCTATGATAATGTGCAGGAATACAACGCCATGATCACCCAGCTCTGCGGTGAATACGGACTTACCCTCATCGAAAATTACGATCTGGTGAAGGAGGAATTCTATTATAAGGACGGATATCACATGATCTACCCCTTCTATCCCCTGTGGCTCCGCAGAATGGCGGAGATCAGTGGACTCATGTGATGGAAGGAGGAACGAGACACTATGGAAACATCCACTAAAAAGGCAGGTCTGAACCGGAATACTGCCTTACTGATTGCAAAATATCTGATTCTGCTGGCAATGGGAGCCTACGTTGCCCTGACGGTGCTGGTGCAGTGGCAGAAAAATCTCCCCTTTGACCAGGTGGGAACTGCAGTGGAGCAGGCCATCAATCAGGAGACCATGCAGAATGCGGAAATCAGGGGTTTTCAGCGTTTTTATGGTCTGAAGGCCAGTGAGTATGAGGGAGTACTTCTGTACCAGTCCGTCTCCGGTATGTCAGCGGAGGAAATTCTACTTGTGAAGGTAAAGGATACAGACCAGCTGGAGCCTCTGAAGGAGGCCATCGAAAAGAGAAGAGAAGCCAGAATCAACGATTTTTCCGGCTATGCCCCTGAGGAGGCGGCTCTGATGGAGAATGCAGAGCTGATGGTAAAGGGAAAATTTGTGTTGTTTCTTCCTTATTCTGAGGCGGATCAGCTGAAAAAGGCATTTTTTACTGCATTAGGAGAATGATTCATGGTATTCAGTAGTATTACTTTTTTATTTATGTTTTTTCCCATCGTTCTGATGGCTTACTTTCTGGTTCCGGAGCGCTTCAGAAACTATGTGCTCCTGGTTGCCAGTCTGTTTTTCTATGCCTGGGGAGAGCCGGTTTATATTGTGCTGATGCTCCTCTCTATCGCATTTAATTATGTATGTGGTCTGGAACTGGTTTCTCAGACCGATCCGAAGAAGAAGAAGATCAAATTGTGGCTTGCGGTGGCGGTGAATCTTTCTGTGCTTGGTCTGTTCAAATACTGCACCTTTCTGCACCTGTCCCTGCCCATCGGTATTTCTTTCTATACCTTTCAGGCCATCTCCTATATCGTCGATGTGTACAGAGGACAGGCTCCGGTTCAGAAGAATCCTCTGAGCTTTGCCCTGTACATCTGCATGTTCCCCCAGCTGATCGCAGGTCCCATTGTGCGTTATTCCGATATCAATGAGCAGCTGCAGCATCGGGACACCTCTCTGGCAGAATTTGGCGCAGGTATGAGAAGATTTCTGCTGGGTCTTGGAAAAAAGGTAATCCTGGCCAACGGTATCGGAGCCATCTACGCGGAGGTAACCGCAGATGCGGGAACTGGTCTGGCGGTTGTTACAGCCTGGATCGGCATTGCAGCCTACGCACTGCAGATCTACTTTGATTTCAGCGGATATTCCGATATGGCCATCGGTCTTGGAAGAATGTTCGGGTTTCATTTTCTGGAAAACTTCCGGCTGCCCTATACAGCTGTTTCCATCTCGGATTTCTGGAGAAAATGGCATATTTCCTTAAGCTCCTGGTTTTCCGAGTATGTGTACATTCCGCTGGGGGGCAACAGAAAGGGTGTGCAGCGTCAGATCCTGAACCTTCTCATCGTGTGGACCCTTACGGGAATCTGGCACGGAGCCAGCTCCAATTTCATGGTCTGGGGCCTGTACTACGGAATTCTCATTGTGCTGGAGAAATTTGTCTGGGGTAAGTATACAGAGAAGATGCCCCGTCTTCTGCAGCACATCTATGCACTGTTTTTTATCAACCTTGGCTGGACACTGTTTTTCAGCAACAGTGTTTCCGAGGGTGTACGATATCTGGGGTACCTGTTTGGTGTAGGTGCCACAGGTGTTTTCGACCAGGCTGCACTGCCGGCAATCATGTATCATCTGCCCCTGTGGATCGTTGGCATTTTCGCCTGCACCACCACCTGCAAAAGGCTTCTAGAGCGGGCAGAGCACAGTAAAAAGGCAGCGATGGCAGTAAATGTTGCCTACATAGCCGTATTTATCGTGGCTGTATCCTGTCTGATCACAGACAGCTACAATCCGTTCCTGTATTTCAGATTTTAGAAAGGAGAGAGTGAATGAGACGTATATCGGAACAAAAGAAAAAAACCTCCCGGGAAAGAACTGATTCCAGAAGAAACTCTGCTCCTGAGAATCCACGCAGAAGTGCCACTCCTGAGAATTCCCGCAGAAGCGCCACTCCTGAGAATTCCCGCAGAAGCGCTGGCAGAAGTGCTTCGCGAACCACCTCAAGAACCACTTCCAGAACCACCTCGAGAGGTGCCAATAGAAATCCTGACGGCGGTTTTCAGATCTTTGACCTGAAAAAGGAGAGAGCTGAAGAACTGGAGGCAGAGAGAAGAACAAGAGAGCTGGAGCGCATTCAGGCAGAGAGAAATGCAAAGGCTCTGAAGGAGAAGATGAATGAGCTGGAAAGCTCCTATCAGATGAAGCTTGAGGAATCTGCACGGAGAACTGCAGAGACAAAAAGAGTGATGGAGGAGCGCAGAGCGGAGGCTGCCAGACATGAGGTTGAGCTGAGAAGGGCGGCTATTGCCAAAAAGGCTCTGGAGGCTCAGCAGGCGGCGGAAGCAAGACGAGCAGCTTCCTTACAGAAAGCAATGCAGCTCCAGGCAGAGGAGGAAGCAAGAAGGGCGGCAGAGGCCCGGGCAGCAGCAGAGGCTCAGCGTGCCTTTGAGCAGCAGGCAGCGGAGGCTGCCCAGGAAACACTGATTCCGGAAAGACATTTTGCCGCAGACATGCAGCAGATTGGCGGTTTTGATATGGAGGAAGAGCCGCAGCAGTTCCAGGGAATTGGAATCGTGGAGGAAGAGCCGCAGCAGTTCCAGGGAATCGGAATTGTGGAGGAAGAGCCGCAGCAGTTCCAGGGAATCGGAATTGTGGAGGAAGAGCCACGTCGATCCCATGGAATTGCATTTCTGGAAAAGAAAACGCAGGAAATCCCCCAGAAAAAGGTTCGAAAGAAGAGAAGATCTTCCGGGACAGGTGTCCGTCCGAAACCGGTGGAGGATGCCAGGAATGCGGCTATTCTCAGTAAAACACTGGATTCCAGCAAAAACTTTTCTTCTGTGCATTCGGCAGCCAGAAGAATCCAGTCTGAGAATACTGTAAAAAGAGCTGTTCCGAAAGCTGAGCTCCAGGGAATGGACACTTTCTGGGCAGAGCTGGAGGAAGCGAGAAAGCGTGAGGCTCAGGAGCGTGAGCAGCGTCTTCAGGAGAGAGCAAGACAGCAGGAGCTGGAAAGAGCAAAGGCTCAGGAGGCAGCCATTGCAAAAATGCGTGAGGAAGAGGAAAGACAGCGCAGAGAAGAGGAGGCAGCCCGTCTGGAAGCTCTTGAGCTTCAGCGCCGCAATGAGGAGGCAGCAGCCAGATGGAAAGCAGAGGAGGCTACCAGAGCCAAAGAAGAGGCAGAACGTCAGAGAAAGCTTCAGATTCAGCGCATTCTTGATGAGGAAGCTGAAAGAGTACAGCAGCTGCGGGTGGCAGAGGTTCGTGAGAAGCAGGCGGATCGTCTTCGCGAAGAGGAGGAGAAAAACATTGCCCGTGATGTGACAAAATTCCATATGGAGGAGACGCATCACAGTAAGATTGAAACCCTGCTTCATCAGAAGGCAGAGGATTTTCAGGAAGAGGGCGCTGTTTTAAGAGAAGCAGAACTGGCTGAGGAGCGAGCCCGTCAGGAGGCCCTTGAGGCTGAAAAACAGCAGATGTCGGCTATTCAGGCACTGATGGCAAGAAATGCAGAGCTGGCGGATGAGCTTGATCAGGATGACATGGAGATTTCTGAGGCAGAGGAGACAGAGATTCTGCAGGCAGAAATTAGCGAAAGTGAAACTGGTGAGGACAGTATTGAGACTATAGATTCAGTGGAAGCAGATACCATGGATGTAACTGCAGAGACTCTGGATGCTGTGGAACCTGACACTGTGGATACAGTTACTGAGGATCCTGATGTTTTCAACTCTGGAGATATGGAGTTAGATGAGGATTCTGATATTTACAGTTTTGAAGATGTGGATGCAGATGACGATCTGGATGATATAGCCTTTGAAGATATTGATTTAGATTCCGATGATTTCGAGGAAGATGAGTTTGATGATGATGATTTTGACGAGGAGATTCTCCTGCCAAAAAAATCATCTGGTGCAAAAAAAAACTCTTCCAGGAGCTTTGTTCTTCCCTCCTTCGAAAAAATCATGGACTCAGAAAAACCAAAGGAGACAAGAAAGGGGAGAATTCCCAGTCTCATTGAAGAACCGGATCAGCCAACAGCTGAAGACTCGATTCAGGAAGAAGTAATTGCAGAGATTGCAGAAGAAGAGTCAGAAATCCCTGTGCCAGCAGTGGTTTCTGCGGGAGAACAGTCTGCAGAGTATCCTGTAATTGCCCTTGAGACAGAATCAGCCGCTGAGACAGAATCTGAAGCGGAAGAAACAATTGAAGCGGAAACAGATGAGACAGCAGAAGCGGAAGTAAAAGCGGAAGCAGATAAAACTTCAGAAGCTGAAAAAGCAACAGCAGATACTGCTGCCCGGACACGCCCTCACAGCCTGTTTAACAGAAGGAGCTATGATGCCATGCTGGGTAAGATTGTGGCAGCGGCTGTTGTGGCAGTTCTTGCTGTCAATACCCTTTTACCGGATAAAGCGTCCTCTGCCCTTGAGAACAGAGAGCTGCAGCAGGCTCCAAAACTCACTGTAACCTCTCTTGCCGACGGCACCTATACAGGAAAGGTGGAGAAGTGGCAGGCAGATCAGTTTGCAGGCAGAGATGTTCTTCGCTCCTTCCAGACATTCCTGAGATGGGTGGGAGGAGATCGTGAGGAACATGATGTTTACTTCGGAAAGAAGGGCCAGCTGTTGGAGAAAATCCAGCAGCCCCGGGAGGATCTTCTTCAGGCCAATGTGCAGGCTATGAATGCATTTGCGGAAAAATATCCGGATAAGGCCTATGCAATGATGCTTGTTCCGGATGCCGCCACCATTCACACCGACCGCTATCCTGCATTTGCGGAAAAGGCGGATCAGAGAGAGGGACTGGCAAAAACTGAAGAGCTGCTTTCAGACAGATATAGCTGGGTGGATGTGCTTGGCAGTCTGGATACCCACAAAGAGGATAAACTGTATTATAAGACAGATCATCACTGGACTTCTCTTGGTGCCTACTATGGATATCAGAAATATTGTGAGACCCTTGGACTGGAGCAGGGCAATTTCGTTGCAAATGCCGTCTCCACAAGCTTTAACGGTGTTCTGTCCAGCACCAGTGGCTTCTGCCAGGGCGAGAAAGAGTCCATCGAGATCTATATTCCTGAGGCTCAGACAAAAACTGTCGTATCCTATGTGGAGGAGGGGCGTCAGACCACCAGTCTCTACGATAAGGAGAAGCTGAACACAAGGGATCAGTATGGGGTCTTTCTGGGAGGAAACTATCCGCTGATCCAGATCAGGACCACTACAGATACAGACAAGTCCCTGTTATTGTTTAAGGATTCCTTTGCCAACTCCATGATTCCATTCCTGGCAACCCAGTATAAGGAGATCGTGGTGGTGGATCCACGATATTATTACGGGGATATTCAGGAGCTGATGCTGACCTACGGAGTTTCAGATGTATTGTTCCTGTACAGTGGCAATACATTCTTTACAGATCAGAATCTGCAGGGAATTCTGATGTAAAAAACAAGAGTAAGAAACCGCATCGGGCATTCATCTGCCGATGCGGTTTCCTGTATGACGGAAGAATTATGAGGTGATATAATGTTTAAAGTACGTGTTGCGGGGTCTCTGGCTGCTCTGGCGTTGTCCGGCTGTCTTATTCTGTCGGGGTGTTCTGCTCCCTGGAATAAAACAGATAATTCTCACCAGGGAGAAGCTTCTGCACAGGATTCCTCCTGGGAAGAAGCCCCAGAAGAGGAGGCCACAGAAGGGAAGACTGTGAGTTCTTCGGAAGAGGATTCTGTTGCAGATACAGCGAAAGAAACAGCTGTGAGTTCGTCGGCAGAGAATGCTGCTGCAGATGCAGCGAAGGAAACGACCGCTGATTCCTCTGCAGAAAACCGGGAATCAGACCTTCAGAGAGAAGACTGTGATCCTGTTGATACCACTCCTCAGCCTGTTTCCTTTCAGGAGGACTGGGAGTTTGGCGCTAATTCCATGATCCATACAGGACAGGCGGTTCTGTATCGGGCAGCAGAAAACAGAAAAAATCTGGTGATCGGTGTCAATGCGGGGCATGGCTGTGAGGGAGGATCCTCTGTGAGAACCTACTGTCATCCCGATCAGACCCCAAAGATTACAGGAGGAAGTACAGCGGAGGGGCAGGTGACAGCGACTGCCTGCGACACCGGCATGGATTTTTATGACGGAACGCCTGAGAGAGAGGTGACCCTGGCCCAGGCCAGAATTCTGAAGGAAATGCTGCTGGAGCGTGGCTACGATGTGCTGATGCTTCGTGACCAGGAGGACGTACAGCTGGATAACATAGCCCGCACTCTCATCTGCAATGCCTATGCAGACTGCCATATTGCCATCCATTGGGACGGCGACGGGTTGGACTACGATAAGGGCTGTTATTATATGTCGGTGCCGGATGGACTGAAAACCATGTATCCGGTTAGCGAGGCCTGGGAAAAAAGCGACCATCTGGGAGAGTGTCTCATCAGCGGCCTTCGTGAATCAGGAGCACTGATCTTTGAGAGTGGCTCCATGCAGATGGACCTGACTCAGACCTCCTACAGTAAGATTCCCTCTGTGGACATTGAACTGGGTAATGCAGTGTCCGACCATAGCCCGGAGACCCTTGAAGCCCTGGCAGGCGGACTGGTTGCAGGAATCGAAGCCTTTTTCTGAGGACAATTTCCCACTGAAAAAACTGCTTTCTTTTACCATAGACCAGGAACGCCCGGGGAAACATTAATATGAAAGCCAAAAGGGTGATTAACGGAATCTTTACTCAGGTAGCCAGGGGAAACAGATTCAAGTCGACGCTTGCGGCGACTTGGCGCGCGATTCTGGTCAGCTTTAGCTGACATCTTCCTATCAGAATCGCTGCGCATCCTCGCGGAGCGTTTTATCTCAGTCGGAGATTGGACTCCCACTGAGACTAATTTGTCAATGCTCACCACCTATAGAGGTGGGAGTCTTCTCCACTGAGATAAAGAACGAAAACAGAAGAAGGCATGCCGTGCAGGCATGCCTTCTTCCGTTTTCTTCATTCTTTGTTTTGGTTTTGGTCAATTGGCTCTTTTTGTAATAAAAAGGGTCAGATTACATAGCATTGACATTGTGAGCGCTGAGCCCCAGGAAATAATCTGTGGTTACGTCATAGTACTCAGCAAGACGAACAAGGTGATGAATTGGCAGCTCGTTAGCTCCACGCTCATAACGGGCATACATTGTCTGAGAAGTACCAAGGTATTCAGCAATCTGCTGCTGGGTACGTTTTTTGTCTTTGCGCAGGGATCTCATGATATCAATGTAAGGCTGTTTCATAGTTTCTCACTCCTTCAAGTATAAAAAAATGGGTATTGTAAAAAATCACGAACCTTTTCTATGCAATGTGCGTGCACGAACGCGAACGGCACATGCATAATTATGTCATATTTATAATAGCACTAATGACCGATTATGAAAAGAGTGTAAATCTGTATTATGATGTAGAAAAACCAGTGAAAAAGAGTGAGTTGTTTGTACATATTCTACCAAAAAACGACAAATAATGCCACTAAAACGATTAAGTAACAGCGTTTCAGAGGAGGATAACAAAAAACGTTCACAGTAGTCGGTCATGGAAAAAACAGGTGATATGCCGCTTCCAAAGGGGAAATGTGTTATAACAGGAACAGATGAGTAAAAATCGTTTATTAAAGACAGACAATTCTTGATGATCAAAGTATATTACAAACAATTAGCGGATGCGCGCACGCAAAATAGTCATGAATGTGACCGGATATTGTCACTAACAAACAAAATATGTCATATGCGACATGGAAAAAGAGCGGATTCGTTCAAAAAACTGAGCGGATGATTGAATTGACTGATATTGATTGACCGTTTATGAAGAAAAGCAAAAAACCGGGTAAAAAATGAATAAAGGAACAGATTGTTGAAATATGCGAATGATAGTATAATGAACGGGATAATATTTCATATTAAGGGAGAGATATATGACACTTCATGAAATCTGGAAGATTTACGGTACAGACTATAAAGAGATGACAAAACGCCTGCTGGAGGCAACAGATCTGGCAGGGGAAATCGGTGATAAGGACAAACGGATCGGCATAAAGCCAAACCTTGTTTCTCCCAGTACCGCCGACTGGGGCGCCACTACCCATCCTGAAATTGTGGCGGGCATCATTGAATATCTGCAGGAGAGAGGTTTTCACAGGCTTTTGATGCTGGAGAGTTCCTGGGTGGGAGATAAGACCAGTGATGCTCTGGAGGTCTGCGGCTATAATGCCCTCATCGAAAAATATCAGGTTCCGTTTCTGGATATTCAGAAGGACGGACATCACCCAGTGGATGCAGCCGGTCTTCAGCTTGAAATCTGCGATGGAATTCAGCAGGTGGATTTCCTCATCAATGTGCCGGTACTGAAGGGACATTGTCAGACCAGAATCACCTGTGCTCTGAAAAATATCAAGGGTCTTGTTCCCTCCGTTGAGAAAAGGCATTTTCATAAGATGGGACTCCATGAGCCCATCGCCCATCTGAACAAAGCCATCAAACAGGATTTTATCGTGATCGATCATATCTGCGGTGATCTGGATTTCGAAGACGGAGGAAACCCGGTGGTTCGCAACTGCATCATGGCCGCAAAGGATCCTGTGCTGGTGGATTCCTATGTCTGCAGTCTGCTGCATTATACAGCGGATGATGTTCCTTATATCAGACTGGCTGAGAAGCTGGGAGTGGGAACAGCAGATCTTTCAAAGCTTCAGATCAGAGTGCTGGGGGAGGACCAGGATCAGGAACTGCCAAGATCTGAGAAGGTGGTGGCTGTGATGGATGCGGTTCAGGAGGTGGAATCCTGCAGTGCCTGCTACGGATATCTGATTCCTGCCCTGGACAGACTCCGGGAGGAGGGACTTCTGGATCGTCTGCTGGAGATCCTTCCTGATAAAATCTGTATCGGACAGGGCTACAGAGGACAGAAGGGGAAAGTGGGGGTAGGAAACTGCACCCGGGATTTCGATTTCAATATCCAGGGCTGTCCGCCTCTGGAGACTCACATTTATGAGGGGTTCAGAAAATATCTGGAAGAAGCAGAATGATTCGGAATTGTATTTGGGATACGAAAATAGAAGGAACGGGAGATCCGAGGGAAGATGAACAGTAATAAGAACAAAAAATCAAAGAATTCCACCGACAATATGCTGAACAGCGGGAAAAGAAACTATCGGCTGGCAGCATTTGACATGGATGGAACACTGCTGGATTCCGGGAAAATGATCCGTCCTGATTCTCTGGATTGCATCAGCAAGGCTGTGGCATCGGGAAAATACATCTCACTTTCCACAGGACGCTGTCTGCCGGAGCTTCGGGCCTACCGGGAACAGCTGAAAGAGGTGGAATTCTTTATCTGCATGAGCGGTGCCCTGGTGTATTCCAACCGGGAGCAGAAGGAGATTGCATCCACCGCAATTCCGCCGGAACTGGTACAGGCCATCCTGGATGCAGCAGTGGATCAGGATCTTATGTTTCATCTGCTGTCCTGGGAGTCTGTAATGGAGAAGGATAAAGTTGATAACATCCACAGGTACCATATGGAGCCCCATAAGGAGAATTATTACTCCTGCTGTATCCTGACGGAGGATCTGAGAGGGTGGTACAGGGAGAATCCCTGCCCTGTGTTCAAACTGAACCTGTATTGTCAGAATCTGGAACAGAGAGCACTGATGGAGCAGCGGCTGTCTGGTCTTCCTCTGGAGTTTGTCTACTCAGAGGAAACAAGTCTGGAATGCTCTCCGCAGGGTGTTTCCAAGGCTGAGGGACTTCGCATACTCTGCAGTCATCTGGGGATTGCTGTGGAGGATACCATCGCAGTGGGCGATGCGGACAATGATCTGGCAATTCTGAAGGCAGCGGGTCTGTCCGTTGCAATGGGCAATGCAGCTCCTCATATTAAGGAGATTGCAGATGTGATTACAGGAACCTGCGATGAGGATGGCTGCGCAGCTGTGATCAAAGAGTATTTACTATAAATATAACCAGATACTACCAGAAAGAATATACTACCAGGAAGAATACCAGCGGTATTACCTGGTATCATTTTGTGTTATAGTAGAAAAAACAGGCTTATAAAGCCTGGAGGGGGAAGCGTATGATTGCACTATATCTTGCACCAGTCTATTTCTTATTTGACATCTGGATTCTTGTGATGTATCTGAGATGGCTGGGAATCACATTTAAACCATTGAAATCCTGGTATTTCAGAATACCGGTGATTCTCATCTACCTGTTTCTTGTCAGCTCCATTGGTATTGCCTTTGTAATGCCTGTGGGAATTCTACAGAAGATCCTGAAATATATCGGAAACATCTGGATCGGTGTAAATGCCTTCTGTTTCCAGGTGCTGGTACCGGTGGCTGTAATTCGCTGGATCCTGTTTCTCAGAGGAAAGAAAAAGGGAAAAACCTTTCGTTCCATGCGCCAGGCCTTCCGGGAAACCATCTGGTACAGGGTGCTGGGACTGGTACTTTCCCTGACCGTGATCTGCTGCACCGTGTATGGCATTTATCACGGAAGAGATATTAAGGTGAAGAATTTTGAGGTGGACATTCAGAAGGACGCAGGCGACCTGGATTCTCTGAACGTTGTCATGATCGGTGATATTCACTTTGGCTACAACGTTGGCGTTGGACATACCAGAAAAATGGTGGATCTGATCAACGCCCAGAATCCGGATATCATCCTTGTGGCCGGTGATATCTTCGACAATGAATACGAGGCACTGGATAACCCTGAGAAACTGATCGATATTGTGAAAACTCTGAAAGCGAAATACGGTGTGTATTCCGTTTATGGAAATCATGATATTCAGGAGAAGATCCTGGCGGGCTTCACCTTTGATCACAAAAGCGAAAAAGCCGCTGATGAGCGCATGGACGCATTTGTGGAGGCATGTGGCTGGAAGCATCTCCGGGATGAGGTGGTGCTGGTGGATGACAGCTTCTATATTGTAGGAAGAAATGATGAGGAGCGTCCAGGTAAGGGTCTGAAGGAGCGAAAATCCATCCAGGAACTGATGAAGCAGACAGACCAGGAAAAGCCGGTGATCATTCTGGATCACGAGCCAAGGGATCTGAAAGAGCAGGCGGAGGCCGGAGGTGATCTCTGTGTGAACGGCCATGTTCACGGTGGCCAGGTATTTCCGGGTACTTTGCTGATGAAACTTATGTGGGAAAATGCCTGGGGCTACAAGCAGATTGGTACTATGCACAGCGTGGTTACATCCGGAGCCGGAATCTGGGGACCGCCCATGCGAATCGGTACCGACACGGAAATCTGCCAGATCACTGTGAATTTCACGGGAAAATGATCCTGAATTTCACGGGAAAATGATTGGAATCATAATTGAAGATAATCCGTGGATGTAACAAAGAGTATTACAGACAGTTCAAGTCGACGCTTGCGGCGACTTGGCGCGCGATTCTGGTCAGCTTTAGCTGACATCTTCCTATCAGAATCGCTGCGCATCCTCGCGGAGCGTTTTATCTCAGTCGGAGATTGGACTCCCACTGAGACTAATTTGTCAATGCTCACCACCTATAGAGGTGGGAGTCTTCTCCACTGAGATAAATCCTGCATGTAATACTCTTCAGGAAAAAAGAGGTACGTAAATGACGAGAAAAGAGATGAAGAAGAATGCCAGAGCTGTGGTGAAAAAACATTACATTATGTTTTTGCTGACCTGTATCTTTCTGGGCTTTCTGGGAGTGGAATACACCTATTCCTTCAGTTCCACAAAAACAGTAAAGCAGGAGTCCGACACAGAGCTGGGAAATCGAATCAATCAGGCTCTGGGTGTCCAGACGCAAGGGGAAGATTCCCTTTCTGACACAGTGGATGGTGCAGTGAATGACGCTGTAGATGACGCAGAAGCTATCATTGATTCTGAACTGGCAAGAATTAACGGAACCGTGGGCTATGCCAGCGGCATTGTGGATGTCTTAAGGGACAATGTGGCAGATAAAACAGAGAGCACGAGAGAAGAGATCTTCGGCACAAAACGAGGTGTTCTGGCGGGGGTGGTGAATTCCGTTTCCCAGGGCAGAATGTGGGTAAAGATTTTTGATGCTCTGTTTACACTGATTGAAAAGCCAGGAGTGACAGTATTTATTCTGCTTCTCATCTCCATGGCATTTACCATCTTTGTATGGGCATTTTTCAAAAATATGCTGCGCATCATCAGCCGCAGAGTGTTTCTGGAGGCCCGTATCTATGAGAAGGTGCCCTATAACCGTTTTCTGTATTTCTTTGCAGTAAAGCGCTGGATCCGTACAGCTGTCAACATGATGGTATGGCAGATTATGGAGACCCTGTGGTGGTTTACTGTGATTGGTGGTCCCATCAAGCATTATGCCTATGCCATGGTGCACTATATTTGCTCTGAAAACACAGATCTGAAGTCCACAGAGGCCATCACTCTGTCCAGAAGGATGATGAAGGGGCATAAGATGGAGATGTTTAAGCTGGATCTGTCCTTCCTGGGATGGCATATTCTCAGCGGTCTTACCATCGGTTTAAGCGGAATCTTCTATTCTAACCCATATCGTGCAGCGGCAGAGGTGGAGTTTTACGCAAAAATCAGAAAATGCGCCAGGGAAAATGGCATTCAGGGAGTGGAGCTTCTTCGGGACGAGTATCTTTTTGAGAAGGCTGCTCCAGAGCTGTTACAGAAGGAATATGCAGATGCAATGGAGCTGTACAGCCAGCCGAAGATCCAGTCCACCTATCTGACAGGTCTGAAGGGACTGGTGGCAAAATATACAAGTGTTGTGCTGTCCATTGATAAGGATGTTCGTGCTGTGGAGGGGATCCGCAACGAGAAGAATCATCTTCGACATGAGAGAGACTGTGCAGAGGGAAAAACCTATCCGGGCCGTCTTTCTCCTGTTCCAAGAAGTCAGCGAAGACGCTGGGTCAATAACATCAACTACAACAGATACTATTCTGTATGGAGTGTTCTGATGATGTTTTTCCTCTTCTGTTTCATCGGCTGGTGCTGGGAGGTCAGCCTTCATATCATCCAGGATGGAGCATTTGTGAACAGAGGTATGCTTCACGGACCATGGATTCCTATCTACGGTGCAGGCGGTATGCTGATTCTTGTTGTCCTGGCAAGACTGAGAAAATATCCCATTGCAGAGTTTTTTGCAGCAATCCTGCTCAGCGGCACACTGGAATACATGACATCCCTGCTTGTTGAGCTGGATAAGGGAAAAAGATGGTGGGATTACACCGGTTACTATATGAATCTGAACGGAAGAATCTGCGCAGAGGGACTTCTGGTGTTCGGCATCATGGGAATGACCATTGTCTATGCGGTGGCACCGCTGATGGATCATTATCTGAGACGGATTCCTCAGCGCATCATCGTTCCCCTTTCTGTTGTACTGATGCTGTTTTTCGGAGCAGATTCCGTATATTCTCACTTTGTCCCAAATGAAGGCAAGGGAATTACCGATTATGAGATGAATGATGTGCTGCAGCAGACCCGTGAAAATTCCGGGGGTTGATATCTGAGAATCATCCGGAAGAAGGACCCGGGGAAAATGCACCTCTGTCAGAAAATGCACAGCGTTGATACCGCAGAACCCTCTTGACAGGGGCATGTATAATTGTATATACTAGTTCACATCTTCAATTTAATTTATTAAGGCGATGAAGGGAACCAGTAGAAAAAAACGATACACAAAGAGAGTAGCCGGTGGGTGAGAGGCGCGTGATACATTTTTTCGAATACATCCCGGAGCTCTGTACCGAACAATTGCAAAGTCAGTGATTCAGTAGGCTACAGCGGAGTGACAACCGTTAACAATGTCGGAGTATGATAGTACTCCATGAGGCATTTCTTCGTGAGGAGAATGTGAAATTAGGTGGTAACACGAATGCTGATCATGGCCTTCGTCCTATGTGGGACGAGGGCCTTTCTTTATTTTACTTTATACCTGTAAAGTGAATGACAGTGTTTCGTCCTGATGTAAAAAACACAGATCATATAGAAAAAGGAGTAACAGGTTATGAAAATTTATGACGAACTGGTTGCCCGCGGTCTCATCGCGCAGGTGACAAATGAAGAAGAGATCCGTGAGATGGTGGACAATGGAAAAGCTACTTTCTACATCGGTTTTGACCCAACTGCAGATTCTCTCCACGTTGGACATTTTATGGCTCTCTGCCTGATGAAACGTCTGCAGATGGCTGGAAACAAACCAATCGCTCTGATCGGCGGCGGTACAGCTATGATCGGAGATCCATCCGGACGTTCTGATATGCGTTCCATGATGACAGCTGAGACAATCCAGCACAACTGCGACTGCTTCAAAAAACAGATGAGCCGTTTCATCGACTTTTCTGATGGAAAAGCGCTGATGGTTAACAATGCTGACTGGCTGCTGAAACAGAATTATGTTGAGTTCATCCGTGAGATCGGACCATGCTTCTCTGTAAACAACATGCTTCGTGCTGAGTGCTACAAACAGCGTATGGAGAAGGGATTAAGCTTCCTTGAGTTCAACTACATGCTGATGCAGTCCTTCGACTTCTACATGCTGTTCCAGGAGTACGGCTGCAACATGCAGTTCGGTGGCGATGATCAGTGGTCCAACATGCTGGGTGGAACTGAGCTGATCCGTAAAAAACTCCATAAGGATGCTCATGCAATGACCATCACTCTGCTGATGAACTCAGAGGGTAAAAAGATGGGTAAAACAGCAAAAGGTGCTGTATGGCTTGATCCTGAGAAGACTACTCCATTCGATTTCTACCAGTACTGGAGAAACGTTGGTGACCAGGATGTTCTGAAATGCCTTCGCATGCTGACATTCCTGCCTCTGGAGCAGATTGACGAGATGGACAAATGGGAAGGAAGCCAGCTGAACAAGGCAAAAGAGATCCTTGCATTTGAGCTTACAAAACTTGTTCACGGTGAGGAAGAGGCTAAAAAGGCTGAGTCCGGAGCAAAAGCTATGTTCGCAGGCGGTGGCGACGCAGCAAACATGCCAACAGTAGAGCTGACAGCAGAGGACTTCGGTGAGGAGGGAATCGATATCATCTCCCTTCTTGTGAAAGCAGAGCTGGTAAAAACACGTTCTGAGGGAAGACGTGCCTGCGAGCAGGGCGGCGTAACCTTCGCTGATGCAAAAGTAACAGACTTCAAGAAGATTGTTACAAAAGACGAGATCGCAGCAGAGGGTACCGTGATCAAACGTGGTAAAAAAGCATTCAAAAAACTTGTTCTTAAGTAATTATACTTGATATTTAGAGCTTAAAGTGATTTTCATGCTTTTAAGGTTTTAATATTTAAATAGGCTCAATCACAAATTCTGTGGGATTTAGGATTCCTCTCATAGCTCCGAC
>JAUNCZ010000079.1 GCA_030526405.1 Lachnospiraceae bacterium
CCAAGGCTAAACAGTGATAAGGAACTAATTCACTTATCAACTGTTAGCTGACGGTACCGGGGTGCATACGGAAAGCCCGTCTGATTTCTAACAGGAAGTCAGACGGGCTATTGCTATCTAATAACTGAACATACGGAGGTTTATTATGAGGACATTACTCGCTTGCGCTTACAATATGGATAACTGCTGTGTGGAACTGACATTCACAGATGGCAGTATGATTGCGATTGACACTATCGCCGTTGAGAACGAGGTTGCCGATAATATGTATCAGCGGTCAGAGCTTGATTATCTCATCTATAATGACCCTATTGCCTATGCCGATCTCGTACTGAACGGTGATCCCGAAGCCTACCTTAAAGCGGTTACTGAATATAAGCCGCTTGATTGATTCGCTTGAAGCGGTATCCGAGTCTGCTATGATTCGGATACCGCTTCTTTTTTGCCCTATTTAGAAACAATAGATTTATTCACAAATTTCCTGTATAATAAATACAATATCGTTCCTTTCGCTTCGATTCCGATGCTAATCGTAAAAATCTAAAAAATTTTTGAAAGATTGGAAAAAATCGAGCCTTCTCATGCCCTCTGTTATAGAGGGGTATGAAAACTCCTCTATATTTTTTGCAATATGGAGGATGTGTAAATGATAAATCACAGCAGATGGGAATATGAGAACCAGGACTACCTAAAGGAACACTATGAGAAAAGGATGTTGGGTAAGGATACTCATCTCCATGTCCGCAGGTTTCGTTGTAAAGGATGCGGCAGAGTATTCTACACCACCATCAAAACCAAGAAGTATTGTCTGTATTCTCTGTGTGGCAACCATGGCTATCAAAAGGAGCTGAAATGGAGACGTGAGCAGGAGCGAAAAGACCGCACCTGCCAGACCTGCGGTACCACCTTTACGCCGAAGCGGTCAGACGCCAAGTTCTGCTGTAATGCCTGCCGACAGAAAGCATATAGAGAAAGTGTTACGGATAATGAAAAGTGCCAAGTTGACACCTTGGTGTAAGCGTAACGAAAATCAGTAAAGTGTTACAGATAGGCCAAGTGGTCACGATGACCACTTGCAACAATCGTAACGAAAATAGTGTTACGGTTAGGCGAGTACCCAAATCGGGAACTTACAATAACCGTAGCGATATAAACTACCGAAGGGAGATGAACCACATGAGTCTGCGCTATAGCTTCTTCGCCATTGTACCCGATGGCATTATCGAAATCCCGCAAGGGAGCAATCTTTCATGGCTGACACTGTTCTATGCTCTGCCGAAAGAGCTTGTCGAAAAATATCCGCTCGCCATGTCCTTGCCGAGAAATATCTATGAATTGCTTGACGATCCCGACAGTATGGAAGTTGTCAAAAACGATATGTTCCTATTGCTGGTGTGGGACTGCTTTGCGTGGTCTGCGTGGCAATTCTTCCAAGTGCCGAACAAGGACGGCACATATAAGGATATCCCCGGTGATTGGAAAAACTATTCCGGCGATTTTCCTCTGTGGCGGCTGTCCTATGAAATAATCAAGCATTTCCGCAAAAAGTTTGAGACGGAGATGGATTGGAGCTTCCAGCGGCTGTTTCTTATGGATAGAGATGATGCGCATCCTTGGCTCACCTATCAGCAGTTCAGCAATTTGATCGGCAATCTGACCGATATGATCGTTGCCGAGGAAAACTGGCAGCCGATGATCGACGAGTTCTGGAATAACCGAAATCCCGATGATTACAGCGGCTCCAGCGTCCACAAGCGGGACTTCAATCGTTCTTGGTATCATGACCGCAATCACAAACACCTGTCTATCGAAGAAATTGCGGAAACCGGAGCTATGATCGACGGAGAAATGCTGTTTGATATTCCCAACCCGGCGGCAGAGTTTGAAACCAAGGTGCTGCAGAAAATCGGTATTGAGCAGTTTGAGAGACAGCTCACCGAGCAGGACAAGCAAATCCTGCGGATGCGCATGGATGGTTGTTCCCTCAAAGATATTGCCGCTGCTGTTGGCTTCAAAACACCGAGCGCCGTCAGCAAACACATTGAAAAGATCGCCGGTGCGTATGAGGATTATGTGTCCGGTGAGTACGGCAGCTTTTTGGATAAACACACAAAATAACAATTTGCTCATGAAGGCAGTCACGAAAAACGTGGCTGCTTTTTTGATGCCCGAAAGGAGGATTTTATGAGCAGAGAACCGTTTGAAACCATGCCCGATGTGATGGATGCAAAGCAGCTTGCCAAAGCATTGCAGATTTCCAAGGCGGGTGCGTACAACCTTTTGAATGACCCGGAGTTTCCGACCTTGCGGATCGGCGGACGCAAGTTGGTGATGAAAAATGAGCTTGTGGAATGGCTGAAAAGCCGCACAAACCGAAAAGCGTGAAAACACGGTCAAGAGCCGTAAAAGCAGCAAATCAGCCGATAGCGAGAGCCGGAACATACTCCGCATCGTTTGGAGTGTTTCCATCGGAAAATCGTACCACTTTTCCAATTCAAGAGCCGAGAAAAATTTGCGAAAAACAGGAGGTTTTATGAGAACAGGACTTACCAAGAGAGAAAAGACAACCACTATCTATTTTGATGAGTACGGCAGTATGATCGAGGTACAGACCCACAACACCGATCTGAAAAAGCGGCTGACCGCATTTGCGAAAGAACATCCGCAGTGCTGCCGCCAGATCGACGATGACGAGCAAGGCGGGCTGACCTTTGAGATTGAAAAAGGCAGATTGAGCTTTCGTCTGACTGCACCGTACAGCGAGGAACGAAAACAGGCGGCGAGTGAGTGGGCGAAAAAGAACGGCATCGGTACGCTGTAAAATATAAGACGACGGAGGGGTGAATGCCTATGAGAAAATAACGAACAGGAGGATTTTCAATTGAGTGTATATGGATACATCCGTGTAAGCAGCAAGGATCAGAAAGAAGATCGACAGCAAATTGCCTTGAAAGAGGTCGGCGTTGAACTGCAAAATATCTATGTGGATAAGCAGTCCGGCAAAGATTTCAACCGTCCGCAGTACAAGAAGATGCTGCGGAAATTGAAAAAAGACGATCTGCTCTATATCAAGAGCATTGACCGTCTTGGGCGCAACTATGAAGAAATTTTACAGCAATGGCGGATTCTCACGAAAGAAAAAGGCGTTGATATTGTGGTGTTGGATATGCCGTTGTTGGACACCCGCCGGGGCAAAGATTTGATGGGTACATTCCTCTCCGATATTGTATTGCAGGTGCTGTCCTTTGTGGCAGAAAACGAGCGTACAAATATCAAACAGCGCCAAGCCGAGGGAATCGCCGCTGCCAAAGCGCAGGGCATCAAGTTTGGCAGACCACCTTTGCCCTTGCCGGATAATTTCTATGAGGTACACAAAGCATGGCGCAGCAAGAAAATAACCTTGAAACAAGCAGCGGAAGCCTGCAATATGCCGGTTGGCACATTCTACGGAAAGGCAAGAAAATTTGAAAATGTGGCTTAAACAAATCATGCCCTAAATTTGTAAAGGTGTACTTTTACAAATTAGGGCATTAAATTACACTCTTCAATATTGTACACCAAAATGCATGAATTTTCAAGGCGTTGAGCTGAACATTTTCGACGATAATTGTAACTTTTCTGTGTTTTGCAAAAGTACACAATAAAAAATTATTTGATTTAGGAGGAATAAAAAATGGGGATGTTTGATTTTAGACGCTGTGATGGCTTTGCGGGAAGTATTCCGCAGAAGTTTATCGACACACGGTTTCCTAAGTGTCCAATGTGCGGCACTCATGAGCCGTATTGGAAACTGAAGGACAAAATGGAGATGATGGGAAATCGTACCTTGTTCCTTTGTGATAAGTGTGGAGCAATCCTATCTGCCACAACCGCAGATCTTTCCGGATTTTCTTCAAATAAGGCAAGTATTCTTACCACCGCAGGCTTGTTTAATGCAATCGGCAAAAAAGCAAGTGGCAAAAGTGTTGGCACCGTTTATATGAAGGTCGAAGAGGTTGGCAACGCACAGACAACCAAGGTTTACCAAGGAAAGGAAATGCCGATTGAAGAACTGCAGGCATTAGCTGAAAGTCTTTAATTGACAAGGTTTGAACAATGGCAAAGTTAGTCTTTTTGCGACGAACCGATAAGGAAATAGAAGTATTTGGCGGTGATGTTTACTTCGACCTTGATGGTAAAAACATTGGCAGACTGTCTCGTACTAATCAAGAAATCGATGTCTTGCCAGGTAAGCACACCATTAAGATGTATAAGTCTCATAGTTATGATACTTTTATTGGTTTTGCCGAGTCCGCGATAGATGTTGGCGAAACTGAAGAACTTATGGTTCGATATGCAGCTCCTATGGCAGTTAATCAACCGGGTAACATGATTATCTCTGCATATGACTATTGCAAAGAAGCCGAGGTTCTCCGCAATCGAGAGCAGACAATTGCTCATGACTATGCAGCCGATGTTAATCGTAAGAAAGAACAAAACGAGAGATATAATACAGGTATTATGATCTGGATTGTTTGCATGATTATTGGAGCGATTATCTTTGCTATATGGGAAGCTTCAATCTGGTTGTAATACGTTGAGGAGAATTTTATGGCGAAGCTTGTATTTCTAAAACGCACTCAAAAGGAGATTGAGATATTCGGCGGAGACGTGTACTTCGACATTGACGGAAAGAACGCAGGTAAGCTTTCTTTAACAAACCAAATAGTCGAAATACCCGCTGGCGAACACACCGTTAAAATGTACAAATCTCATACTTTTGATACATTCAAAGGTTTTGCAGAATCAGTTATCAATGTAATAGATGACGAGCAGCTAATGGTAAAATATTCTGCACCAATGATGATTAACCAACCCGGAAATATGGTAATTTCCGAATACACGGAAACAAAAGAACAAGAAGTGATACGGGAACGTGAGTATTCCATTCATCGAGACTTCATAGCAACAGAAACTCAGAAAAAGCAGGCCGAAGAAAACTACAAAAATGGTGTTATGACAGTTGTCTGGGTTGCTGTTGGAATCGCAGTTGTGTTAGGAATCTTTTATGGAATCCTCTTTAGTTCATTCTAAATTTATGTAAAAGGAGAAATTAAAATGGAAGCATATTTAATTGCATCGTTAGTGGTAGCGGCAGGTTTAGGCTTCATTCCTGCAAGCATTGCAAAAAATAAAGGTTATAGTTTTGGCCTTTGGTGGTTTTATGGATGGATGCTTTTTATCGTAGCAATCATTCATGTAAGTTTAATTCCGGATAAAAATGCGCAACAGGTTCCGATCAACGCAGCCTCTCACATTCCGTATTGCCCTCCGACAAATGCTGGTCAGAGTGCAGCGGATGAGTTGAAGAAGTATAAGGAATTGAAAGATCAAGGCGTTATTACAGAAGAAGAGTTTCAGGCAAAGAAAGAACAGCTTCTGAAACTTATGTGAGGAGGTTCGGACTATGACAAAATCTGAAACTGGGAAAAAGTTTTCCTTGATAGCTGCAATATGCTATACAGTTTATGCTCTTTACAATATTATTAACCGGATTATTTATGTTTCACAGTCTGACTATGCGACAATTACTGCTTTGAACATAATCTTTTGGATCGCTACTCTTGGCATGGCAGTAACGCTCTTCATGAAGAACAAAAAAGCAGTAGTTGCCGCAGCAGGTGTCAACGCGCTTCTTGGGGCGTACTACATTATCAGCTACTTTAGCCTTTGGAATCTTTGCGATTTTGTTGCGTATGCAGGCGCAGTTGTACTCATTGCTCTTTCTATTAAAGGGAACTCTGCAGTTAAAAAGATTTGGTTCATTCCTGCTTTAGTGCTGCTCATAGGCTGCGTAATTGGTTGGATTAATGGTGGATATTTCCGTTACCTATCCGCCGCATGGAAGCCCATTCTGTTTGGACTTGTCGAAATAGCCGCTTTGCTTTTTGTTGGAATGTGGATTAAAGAAGACGCTACGCCTGAAGAGGCTGCTCCGGTAAATGAATATGCAACATTTAACCCTCAGTCAGTGTATTCTACCACGGCAGCTTCTTCTACCATTGGTGGTGCAGATAAACTGAAAATGTACAAAGATCTTTTGGACTCCGGCACCATTACTCAAGAAGAGTTTGATGCGAAGAAGAAAGAAATTCTTGGTCTGTAATTTGGAGGTGCATTATGGAACAAAACATTGTGATTAAAGGTACGCCACAGAAAAATAAACCTGCTCTTATTATCATTATTGTTGGAGTCGTAATGTTACTGACTTCCTTCATTGTAGCCTCTTACGTATTTGAAAACTGTGAAGGCTATGAGTCCTTCGGTTTCGGATATGGTGGTTGGTATTATTGGTGTGTCATTTATGATTTTGAGTTTGGCGACTTCTTTATCAGTGAGTTTTTCAACTTTTCTTGCTACTATGGTTACATGATTATGTTGGGCGTTGTCGCATTGATTGTTGGCATCATTATGAAGCTCAATACTGAAAAATGCGAAATAACTGTAACTAACGAAGCAATTTGCGGTAAGCTTCCTCGTGGAAAAGAAGTACAGATTCCTTTGAACCAAATTACTGCGATTAACCGCAGTTCCTTCAATGGTATTTCTATCACTTCCATTGGTAACGTAAGCAATTTCCATTGTATCGAAAATCAAGAAGAAGTCATGAAGGCTATCTCTTTCTTGCTTGCTAATTCTCAGCAAAGCAGTGCTCAGCCTGCTCAGTCCGCTCCTACAGTCGGCAGTGAAGCAGAACAGCTGAAGAGATTGAAAGATCTCTTAGATGCTGGTGTCTTAACTCAAGAAGAGTTTGACGCTAAGAAAAAGCAAATTCTCGGATTGTTAGATTTATACTTTAACATCATATCCAGTACAGGTACACCATATGGCTACATTTTCTGATCGCAACCCAGTATGGATGCGGTGGATTGCTCCAGAGCATTTCAACGATTACGATCTATTTAGAATTGTAATCTTTTTTGTCTTTCATTCTCCATGCTCTAATTTATCCTCAATGGGAAAAACTCTGACTGAATATGGTTGGAATGCACCTTGGAGGAAACCTTATTATTTGAACAAGCAACTTCGTCAAGCAGCATCACTATATGAGTTGGTTTATTCAGCTAAAGGATACGATGAAATGGATGTAGCCTTAGAAAAAGCTGATTTGAAAGAAACATTTCCATCTGATTTTTCTCGTGAAAGAATCTGTATCTATGACAATCAGGGAAATCAATTTTTAAGTGTGTTCTATCATATCAGGAATGCATTTGCACACTGTCGGTTGAACATGGTCGATGTTGACGGTGAATGTGTATTTATTCTTGAGGATGTTCAGTCCAAAAAGAATTCAAACCAATTGAAAGTCTCAGCAAGAATGATTCTGCGAAAAAGCACTTTGCTCAAATGGATCGATTTAATTGAAAACGGAGAACGTGAGTATCAAAAGACGCAGAACTAATATTCCCATTGGAACAAAGGGCGCACTTCTATACAGGGGCAAGCCCTGTATGTGCGCTCTGCGAGGCAGACAGCCCGGACGATTGAAGTCCGGGCTGTTTTGCGTCACTCCGTTCCGAACAAGGGGCTGCACCCCTTGCGGCTTCGCCTATTCCTGCGTACTTGTCATTTGGAAACGGTTTTGACAAACCATTTCCAAACGGCAAGTCTGAAAATCGCATACCGTACATAGACCGTTTACCGATCTTTGGTAAGCGGTCTTTTTATATCCCCACACAAAAAAACAAGGAGGTCACGTACTATGGCAAAACTGAAAACCATCCCCGAACTGGAAGCCGAGAAAGCGGAAAATGAACACAAGCTCTCGCAGCTCCAACACAAAAAGCAGCAGCTTGAAAACCGTATCACCTACTATGAAAAAGGTGATCGACGCAAGCGGGCACACCATCTTATCACCCGTGGCGCAGCTATCGAAAATGTTGCCCCGCTGACAAAGGTTTTGACCGAAACCGAGTTTTATGCTTTTGCGGAAAAAGCTCTTGCCGTCCCGGAGGTCAAGGGCTTGCTCATGGAAGCGGTCAACGAACACAATCGGGCAGAACAGAAAGAGAGGTGTTGAGTATCGCACTATATCATTTTCATGTGACGCAAATCAAGCGCAGCGCAGGACAATCCGCTATTGCATCTGCCGCCTATCGCTCCGGCGAAAAGCTGCACAGCGAATACTA
>JAUNCZ010000080.1 GCA_030526405.1 Lachnospiraceae bacterium
TGATTCCGGAAGTAAACCTTTTGTAATGTACTCCCTTAAACCATTAAGGGTATCCCATAATAAACACACCTCATTCACGCCATGTGAATAGATAATACAATCCCTAAAGAGGCAATAGTAGAATCTATCCTCATTCAATTCCTTCTCTACGCAAAAAAACGTATCCTTCAAAGGCAATCCTAGATTTTTCCCTTCGCTTAACAAACGAAGATATTCCTTGAATATCATATTATTCATCCACACTGGATCCGGTGATGCCTGAAGAATGGTGCCATACTGATAGCACTGAAACTCACATGGAATTAAATTCCTGGAATAAGGAATTTCCGCTGGTAGATTGTTTCTGGCTGCCACTTTCTCTCCTAACTGAATTCCAAATCTGTACAAGTCGTCATACTTTTTCTGAAGCTTATCCATTGAATCCCTCCTCTCAGAATCCGGTTTCTCTTTCTGCTCCGTTTCTATTAATCCATTTCATAGTAATCCATATCTAATTCGTTCGTATCCTAATTATTTATATCTGGCTAGTCCGTTTCAACTGGATATAATAAGAATATCATTTCTGACTTTTTTCCTAATCTGCCATATGGCAGATATTACTGGCTATATAGGGAATTCCTGAAGAATCAATAATATGAAAAACATGTTTGACTGTCGCGTTTACATAGCGGTATGAGATGTTCTTGCTCTCACGGCAACAAGAACGCATGTTTGCATTCTAACGAATAATATGATATTGTAGAACACACAATAACAAAGAGGTTCCATTCGAAGTTTCTTTGTTGGTTAACAGGTATTCAAGTCGACGCTGGCGGAGACTGATTTGTCAATACTCACCACCTATAGAGGTGGCAGTCTTCTCGACTGAGATAAAAAAACAATGATGGTGGTATAAGATATGTTACGAAAGACTCATATTACAGTGGGCGCTGCAGCAGGCGGCTTATATGCAGTTGCCACAGGAGAACCCCTTCTTCTTGTAGCTGCAGGAATCTGCGGGGGAGCACTAGGTGGAGCAATCAGCGATGTAGACTCAGATTCTTCACCAACACACGGACTTGCAGTGAAGGCTGTGTCAGCCGGCATGGTTCTGGCGGCAGCAGCAGCCGTATTGGAACAGAGATATGGAGTTACCATATCCGGTTACCTGAAGAGTCAGGACAGACTCCTTGAAATCCTTCTTGGAGTGATCCTGTTTTCTGCAATCTGCCTTTATGGAATCAATACGCCCCACAGATCCTTTATGCATAGCTTTGTGGCATGCATTCTGTTGCGCTGTACAGTACAGTTAATTCTTCCCTCTGCTGCCATGGCATTTACCGTGGGATTTTTGTCTCATCTGGCGCTGGATGTGATTACAAAGCAGGGTATTCAGCTGCTGTGGCCAATGGATAAACGCTTCCGCCTGGGACTTTGCAAAGCAGGAAATTCCGCTGTGAATGGATTTCTGTGCTACGGAAGCATTCTGGTGGCAGTTGGATGCATTGCGGCTCGTATTCTGAAACTATAAGGAACGGGCAGCGGAAATTATGTTTTCTGCATATTTTCGCTGCCCGTTCCTTTGTTTTCAGGCTACATCAGGCAACTATTTTTCTTATTTCCTTCTCTTTCGTTGCCCGATACCTTGCTTTCTGCCATATCGGGCAACTATTTTTCTTATTTTCTTCTTTTCCGTTGCCCGACTCCTTTCTTTCAGCCTATATCGGGCAACTATTTTTCTTGTTTTCTTCTTTTTCGTTGCCCGACTCCTTTCTTTCTGCACATATCGGGCAACTATTTTTCTTGTTTCCTTCTATCTCGTTGCCCGGCGCTATGTTTTCAGGGTATCCTACTTCTTCATCTGCACTGCGTCAGAATACAGATAAACGTTATTTTTTCCTGTGATCTTGCATCGGTACAGCATGCCCAGATTGCTTTCCTTCATAGTCAGTGTGAGAGATTTTGTCTTAGAGCCTGTTGCTCCGCTGTTATACCAGTTCTTTCCGCCGTCCTTGCTGTACTGCCACTGGAAGCTGCAGATGGATGGGTTGGATACGGTTACGGTAAAGACTGCTGCCTTTCCTGCCTGGTAGACGACATCTTCGGGCTGTGCAGTGACAATGGGCGCCCCTGCAAAGCCGGCGCTGCCTGAACAGAGCACGGTTCCGTCCTTGCCTGTTACCTTGCAGCGATAGATATTGGCGGCATTGGATGGTGCAATGTTCACCTTGATGGTGCTGGTTCCACTGCTCAGGGTTGGTGTGATGGAGCTCTTGTACCAGGTTTTACCTCTGTCCTTGCTGTACTGCCACTGGTAGGAGGACGCTCCCTGGGCGGTTACAGAGAAGGAGGCCGCCTTTCCCTTTGTCACATCCCAGTCTGACGGCTGTTTTGTGATGGTGAAGGAATCCACCTTCAGTACAGATACGGTGTTGGTATAGTGTACAGTTCCTTCGTTATCCTTAATAGCACAGCGATATTTATTATTCATATTGGATGTGCTGAGCACCAGGGTCATGGTATTGGTCTTTGCACTGGCTACTCCGCTGTTGTACCAGGTTTTACCATCCTTACTGTACTGCCACTGATAGGAAGCTGCTCCTGTGGCGGTCACCTTATAGGTGATGGTATCTCCAAATTTGGCAGAGGCAACGGACTGGGGCTGTGCAGTGATCTTAAAGCCATCTGCAATCACCTGTTTTACCCACACAGTATCTGTATAGTGCACGGTACCCTGGGTATCGGTGATCTTACAACGATACTTATTTGCACCATTGGCGGTACTTAAGGTAAGTGTCAGTGTATCAGTTTTTGCACTGGACGCTCCGCTGTTGTACCAGGATTTCTCATCCTTGCTGTACTGCCACTGGTAGGAGGCAGCATGTTCCGCAGTTACATGGTAGGAAACAGAGGTACCCACCCTGGCAGACTCCAGGGACTTCGGCTGCTCTGTGATGCGGAACTGCTTTTCTGTTGCTTTAAGAGAGAAATTGGATAATCTTCCGCAATCCTCTCCAGTATTTACACCATTATCCTTTTCATAGCTAAATTTCAGAACATACTTACCGGGAGCCAATACCACCGAATAATTCACTGACGTTTCACCGGTGATTGTATTTTTTTCAAGGATCACCGGTGCAGATGGATCCTCCACAAGGCTTAATGTCATGATCAGCTCATCATTATTTCTTTCTGATGAAACGGAATAATCAAAACTGATTTCTCCCTCCTCTTTCAGGATGAATACGATTTCCATGGTGGAGGTTGAAATATCCTCCCCCTGATTTGAACTGATCAGGTATTCATCCTGCATCTTCCATGGATACCCGTTTGCTTTCTCTATATAGAATTCTTCTAAAATACTCTCATCATAATCCATCAATTGCATTCTTGATTCTGTCCATACAGTAATTACCTCTCCGCAGATAGTACAAGGTGCAATAACATAACCGAAATGCTCCTCCATTTTGACATCATCCAGCATATGGGCGTCATCCTCCTGTGGATAATGTACGCCAAGATATAAAATACTGCAGAATTCGCACCGATATACCATACCGCCGCCTCTTTTACAGTTAGGCTGCACCTCTTTCACAAAAGTATCCCAATGCTTAAGATCTTCTTCTCTTAGCAATACAGGGGTGCCGCTGTGAGCAGGCCAGAAGCCCTCAATATCTGTTTGCTTACACAGTTCATCCCAGGTTCGTGCCGTGCCAAACAGACCGGTTCCCTCAAAGGTATCCAGATACCACAGATCCTCCAGGGTAACAGGTAACTGATTCAGATCAGACTGACCTCCGCCATCATAATATCCTATGGGATCAAGAAGTGGAATATGCGTACCTTCATTTGTAACAATACCTGCATTATAGCAATGGGTAATAGAAGTATTATCTGGTATTTCGGATATGATTCCTCCTCCGCAAATAGAAGCATAAATATCTCCAATATTATAGCATTGTGATATTGATATCTTTGGTCTGTAAACCGCATCATAATCCCCCACAATTCCTCCGGCATAATCTCCGCGAATAGTGCCGGTGTTTTTGCAGTTTTTAATGTTGGATAAATTCTTTTCGTACCCTACAATTCCACCTGCAGCATAAGGTGCTGAGATATTTCCGTTATTGGTACAGTTTTCAATTATTTCAACGCCAAAATCTCCGCATATGCCTCCTGCCACATAGGAAGATTCAATATCAACATTACTTACACAGTTACTGATCCGTACATAATCCTCATAATATTGACTGGAACCATAACCCACCATCTTTCCGACAAGACCGCCAACAAAGACCTTACCCTCACTGACTTTGATGGAACCTTCAACTGTCAGATTCTCAATTGCTCCACGGGGAAATATCTTGGAAAATAATCCCAAATAAAAGGTATCACCACCCCAGGCGATAATTTCATCGGAAACATCCTCTATACTCAGATTATATATTTTGTGATTCCTTCCATCAAATGAACCAGAAAACCCAGAGGTGTTAATTCCTATTGGAGTCCAATTGTGATTACCCAGATCAATATCTGCAGTCAAAGCAGCTTTACAACTCCGATCACCTCCATAGTTTACAATATACTGGAACCATTTCAATTGCGCAGCGGTACCAATAAGGTAAACGCCTCCCTCCACCTCCGGTTCTTCCATTGATACTCCGTCCCAGGCTTCTGCAGAGCCAGCGGTATAGGTGGATGTCATAGCGATACTTTCATTCTGTTCTGTGTTATCCTCAGAAATCTCTGTTTCTGCAGTCTCCTCTTCCTGGGCAGTTCCGGTATCATCCTTGCTGTCGTCGGATACTGCAGGGGCTTCTGCTTCTGTATCCACTCCCTGTTCTGCCATAGAGTTTTCCTGCTCTGGCGCTGTTTCCTGCTCTGTTTCCCCCTCTGTCCCTGTTTCAGCAATGCTTTTTTCCTGATCCTCGTTCAGGGAACTATCCTGCAGGATCACATCTTCTGAGGCACCATCCTCCATGACTTTCTCCTCTGACACAGCATTCTCTGCATATACAGGTATCGGAGCTGTAAAACAGCCGGAAAATGCCAGCATACCTGCCATTGCAATTGCCAGCATCCTGCTTTCAAACTTCCTCTTCATAGACTCACATCCTTTCTTCTTAGTAAAGCGGACATTCGCAATCCGCTTCGCTGCTTGCTCATGAACCACTGCTGACTTCACCAACCCATCAGCAGGAGCTTTTACGACTGCACGTTACTAAAAGGGGCAGTCTTTACAGGACCGCCCCCACAATAATCCTACTTTTTCATCTGCACAGAATCGGAAAACAGATAAACGTTATTCTTACCGGTGATCTTACAACGGTACAGCATGCCCAGATTGCTCTCTTTCATAGTCAGTGTGAGAGATTTTGTCTTAGAGCCTGTTGCTCCGCTGTTATACCAGTTCTTTCCGCCGTCCTTGCTGTACTGCCACTGGAAGCTGCAGATGGATGGGTTGGATACGGTTACGGTAAAGACTGCTGCCTTTCCTGCCTGGTAGACGACATCTTCGGGCTGTGCAGTGACAATGGGCGCCCCTGCAAAGCCGGCGCTGCCTGAACAGAGCACGGTTCCGTCCTTGCCTGTTACCTTGCAGCGATAGATATTGGCGGCATTGGATGGTGCAATGTTCACCTTGATGGTGCTGGTTCCACTGCTCAGGGTTGGTGTGATGGAGCTCTTGTACCAGGTTTTACCTCTGTCCTTGCTGTACTGCCACTGGTAGGAGGACGCTCCCTGGGCGGTTACAGAGAAGGAGGCCGCCTTTCCCTTTGTCACATCCCAGTCTGACGGCTGTTTTGTGATGGTGAAGGAATCCACCTTCAGTACAGATACGGTGTTGGTATAGTGTACAGTTCCTTCGTTATCCTTAATAGCACAGCGATATTTATTATTCATATTGGATGTGCTGAGCACCAGGGTCATGGTATTGGTCTTTGCACTGGCTACTCCGCTGTTGTACCAGGTTTTACCATCCTTACTGTACTGCCACTGATAGGAAGCTGCTCCTGTGGCGGTCACCTTATAGGTGATGGTATCTCCAAATTTGGCAGAGGCAACGGACTGGGGCTGTGCAGTGATCTTAAAGCCATCTGCAATCACCTGTTTTACCCACACAGTATCTGTATAGTGCACGGTACCCTGGGTATCGGTGATCTTACAACGATACTTATTTGCACCATTGGCGGTACTTAAGGTAAGTGTCAGTGTATCAGTTTTTGCACTGGACGCTCCGCTGTTGTACCAGGATTTCTCATCCTTGCTGTACTGCCACTGGTAGGAGGCAGCATTTTCCGCAGTTACATGGTAGGAGATGGAAGAACCCACCCTGGCAGACTCCAGGGACTTCGGCTGCTCTGTGATGGCAAAGCCCTTTACAGCTGGTTTCAGCCTGAAATTAGAAAGGGTTGCGGTATCATTATCGAAGTTGTAGGAATCGTCTTTTTTGTAGTTTAAGACCAGGAAATACTGACCTGGATCCAGCACCTGGGAAAAGCTCTTTGAAACCGTACCATGGATCTCGTCGTATGCAAGTTCAATCTCCGGTGAGCTGGTATTATTGGTAAGGCGCATGGTAAGGATATCAAATTTTGGCTCCGATGAAACAGCATAATCAAAGCTCAGTTCACCTGTCTGATTCAGATAGAAACCGATTTCAAGAAGAGATTCTGAGTTGCCCTTTCCCTTGTTGGTGCTCATCAGCACTCCGTCCTTCAGAATCCATGGATACTCCATGTCACTTTCATCGGAATTGAAAAAGTATTTATTATTGACGATGCTCTCATCATAATCCAGGGCCGGCATTCGTTCATCGTTCCATTCCCTGATCACCTCGCCGCAGGCGGAACAGGTTTTCACAGAATAACCTGGATGCATCACGCCCTCATCATAGGAGTGCCCCTTTGCCTCAACCACATGCCCCCAGTAGAATGTATTGCAGGAGATACACTGGTACAGGGTTCCTCCTCCCATTGTACAGGTCGGTGCCACAATGGTGCCGTTAATGGCCCCGTGCTTCAGAGCTGTCTCCCAGCTCAGAACAGGAGTTCCGCTGTGGGCTGGCCAGAAGCCTTCAATCTCCGTTGCCTTACACAGTTCATCCATGGAACGGGCTGTGCCATACTCACCAGTTCCCTCAAAGGTATCCAGATACCACAGATCCTCCAGAGTTACGTTGTTTCCATCCTGATAATCAAAATATGTTAATCGTCCTATGGGATCACTGAATCCGCTGGAAAGTGTCATAGTAAGATTACCGGCATTGTAACAATGGGTAAGGGTTGTATTTACCGGAAATGCTCCTGCGATTCCGCCGGAATAGGAGCTTCCCGTAATGTCACCCAGATTGTAGCATTTTGTTATGAGGCAATATGACGTGGAGAAGGGATCTCCGAATCCCATGATTCCTCCTGCTGATTGTCCGGAGATATTTCCGGTATTCTTGCAGTTTTCAATGGTACCTCTGTAAGTAATCTGAGATGTGATTCCGCCTACATTACGCAAACCGGTGATATTACCGTTGTTGATGCATTTTTCCAGGGCGCCATAACTCACATGTCCCACAATTCCACCCACTGAATGGCTGGTGGAATTACTGTCATACTGTTCTGCGGAAACCTCAATATTCACATTGTTGACACAGTTGCTGATGGTTGGATATACAGAAGCACTTTCCCCCTTGCAGCGGCCGGCAATACCGCCTGCAAAGCACTTCATCCTGTAAATATTAAACCGACCATTTACTGTAAGATTTTTTACCACGGCACTGCCGCCCAGGTATCCAAACAATCCAAAGTGGGCGGAAGAAGTGCTTCCTGAGGAGTCAACAATACTCAGATTACTGATGGTATGATTTCCTCCGTCAAAAATGCCTTTAAACTGGTTGCTTTCTGTTCCGATTGGAGTCCAGTTATAAGACTTCAGATCAATATTTGCAGTCAGCGCTCCCCTGATGGTGGAATTGCCCTTCACTGTGACTTCATTCTGAAACCATTTTAATTCTGCAGCGGTACCGATCTGGTAGGTGCTGCCTACCATGTCCGGGGTTGTCATGCTGCTGCCATCCCAGGAACCACTGGCATAGGTACTGAAGGTGGCTGCCCCAGGCTTATCCTCTTCCTTCTCTTCTGCCTCATCCTCTGAAATCTCAGACTCTGAGGATTC
>JAUNCZ010000025.1 GCA_030526405.1 Lachnospiraceae bacterium
TTTCACAGGGGATTAAATATCCAAAAACTTCAAAGCATCTGAAGAAACTTTATGTGAAGAAGAATAATTGTATAAAAGATTATATTCATAAGATGACAAGGTATATCACAGACTATTGTGTATCAAATGGGATATACAGAGTTGTGGCAGGAGACATAAAAGGAATCCGAAAAAAGAAGGATCTGGGAGCGAAAACAAATCAGAAGCTTCATAGTCTTCCCTATGCCCGCATTTACAAACAGCTGGAGTATAAGCTGAAGCTGCAGGGGATTAAACTGATAAAACAGGAAGAACGCTATACCAGTCAGTGTCCTCCTGAGTCAAAAGAAGTATCCAGAGCCTGTGCAAAGAAAGAAAATCGAAAGAAACGAGGGCTCTTTTTTGTGGATGACGTGATCTACAATGCAGATGCAGTTGGAGCCTATAATATCCTGAGAAAATATAATGCCAAATCTGGCAAGACGATCAACATGCCCATATCTGGGCTGAAAAATACCATAATGGTAAAAGTAGCTGTGTAACCCTGTGCAGGGTAGCAGTAAGGGTGTCATGGACACACCCCTGAAACTGCGGAGCAATGCTCCGCAATCAGATGCTCGGTAATTCAATTACCGATGTAGTTCACTAGTGTTTAGACTTCTGATTCGTCAAAAAAAGACAACGTGGTAAAACCACGTTGTCTCTTTGATTTCAGTGTTTTTCAGTTAATGGATCAGTTCTTTCCGCCACGTCCTGTGTACTCACCTGTTCTTGTATCGATCTTGATGATCTCACCGATCTCGATGAACAGAGGAACTTTAACTTCTGCACCAGTCTCAACTGTAGCTGGTTTCAGAGCATTTGTAGCTGTGTTTCCTGCAAATCCAGGATCTGTCTCTGTAACCTCAAGCTCTACAGAGATAGGTGGCTCTACAGAGAATGTTTTTCCCTGGTAAGAAACCAGTTTGCAGTTCTCATTCTCTTTAACGAACTTCATAGCATCTGTGAACTCGCCCATTGGAAGAGCAACCTGCTCATATGTGTTAGGATCCATGAAGTTGTAGAAATCACCATCGTTGTACAGATACTGCATCTCCTGACGCTCGATACGAGCCTCATCAAATTTTGCAGTTGGGTTGAAGGAGTTCTCAACAACGCCGCCGTTGATGATATCTTTATACTTTGTTCTTACGAAAGCAGCTCCTTTACCAGGTTTTACATGCATGAAGTCAAGAATCTGACAAACTTTTCCATCGATGACAACAGTCATACCATTTCTAAAATCACCAGCTGTAACCATCTTTTTGCCTCCTTATGGTTTATTCGTTAATAGAATACACTATACTCAGAGATTTTTCAACTGAAATTCTTTGAGCCTGGGCAATAGATTACTGAATTTTTTAAATTTTTCACTCAATTCCATTGAAAATGCCAGCCACCGGACTGTCCTTATCCAGGAAAATGGTGGTATTGCCATTTGTCACAGACTCCTTCAGGGTATCCAGCTGCAGAGTGAACAGATAGAAATCTGCCTTATCCGCATCGTTGTAGGCAGCGGAGAGAATCTTCATATATTCTGCCTCACCCTCTGCCACAATGGCATCCGCATCTGCCTTTGCCTCAGAAAGCATGACCTTCACCTCAGCGTCTGTGGTATTCCGGATGATCTGAGCCTCAGACTCACCCTGGGCCTTGTAGGCAGCAGCGATATTATTACGCTCTGTGATCATGCGATTATACACTGCTTCCTTATTCTCCTCCGGAAGATCCAGAACCTTGATCTTAACATCAGTGATCTCAATTCCGTACTGGTCACACTGATCGCCGATGCAGCTGATGAGGCGGTCAGAGATGAGAATGATCTCTTTTTTCTCCTGTTCAGGTGCTGCAATCAGATTTCCGTTCTCGTCCAGCTCCTCTGTGCTTTCCATATCATTGATCTCCACGTCATCCAGGGTACTCTCTGTAATCTGGATCTTCACCGCAGAATCACGGCTGGCAATCAGTTCCTCCTGTGTCATGGAGGAAATGGTTGTCTTAATGGCATTGTAAACGATCACATCAATACGTCCCTGGGCTGTCGCTGCGCTGGCATTCAGGGTTTTTGTGTAAGTCTTGGCATCGGTAACATTCCAGAGCACATAGGCATCCACGATCATGGTCTTCTTATCCGATGTAATTACCTCTGATGCAGGAAGGTCATAGATCTGTTTTGCCTTTGGCACATAGCTGATTTCCTGCACAAATGGAATCTTTGCACGAAGACCGGCACTGTCATTGGTGCTGACGATCTTTCCAAACTGCTTCACCACAGAATATTCATTTTCAGGGGTGGTATACAGTGCATTGGACAATACGATCACTGCAATCACCGCAACAATCAAAAACAGGCTAAAGCCTTTTCCTTTTTTCATCTTCATCCTACCTCCCGCGTTTACTGTCCATCTGCCTCAGAGGCCACTGCCGCCTCCTCTGCAGACATGCTGCCCAGATCCGTGATCGGGTAGTATTTATTGATGCTTCCGTTGCCGTTGTCGATGACAACCTTCAAAGTTGGGAGAACATCCTCCATGGTCTCCATAAACATACGCTGCTTTGTGATCAGCGGATAGTTTTTATACTCGCTGTACTCTTCCTCAAAACGGGCTGCCTGACCTCTGGCCTCGTTGATACGGGAGGTTTTCTTTGCCTCTGCCTCCTGCTTGATCCGGTCAGCCTCCGCCTCTGCAGCGGGGATCTGCTCGTTTCTGTAGGCATTAGCCTGGTTGATAGAGGATTCCTTTCCCTGCTTTGCAGTTTCCACAGCAGTAAATGCCTCAATGATCTCGTCTGTAGGAGGCTCCACATCCTGGATGCTGGCATCGATCAGTGTAATTCCGATGTCTTTCTCCTCCAGCTCCGCAATGATCATGGATTTTACATTACTCTGGATCTCAGCCTTTCCTGTGGTGATGGCTGTATCCACGGAGTACGCGGACAGTGTGGAACGGATACAGGACATGGCAATATTCTTCACGATAATATCCGGCTCATCGGACTGATACAGATATTTCACAGGGTCTGTAACCTGGTAGGATACATAGAAATCACAGTCAATAAAGTTGTAATCCGAGGTGATCATGATGGATTCATGCTCAATGGTCACGGGATTGCCATCGGCACCCTCGCTGTAGCCGATCTTCACACCCTTTACTGTGGTATCCACTCTTGTGGCCTTCTGGATAAATGGAATCTTAAAATGAAGTCCCTTCTCCTCCACCACAGAGGCCTTTCCAAAGGTGGTGATTACAACAGACTCTGTCTCACCGATGGAGTACATGGATTTCTGCACGAGAGAAATGCCTGCAATCAGGACCAGGGCAAGCACTGTACCACGGCTGGCTGCTCTGACTGCCTTCTTTCCTGCGTTTCCTCCGGCACCACCAGACTGGCCGGGCCGATTTGGTTTCTTTGGTTTTTTCTGCTTTTTCATGTTTCCCGGATCCCCCGGGCCTGTCTTTCCAGGCTCCTTCCAGGTGTTCTCCTTTGCCTCTGAAGCGGCATCCCCTGTTTCATCACAGGGATCCTCCACCGGCGGCATTCCATGATTATCTGACTGCCCCTGTTCTTCAGGCTCAACAACCTTGAACTCCGCATCGATCGGGTCGTTGGAATTATAGTCTTTTCCCATCTCATTATCCTTTCTGTTTTTGTCAACTATGAAAAGAGCCTTTCACAACTGTCTGCTCTGAAGAGAACTCTTTTCGAAATTCAGGTCTACAAAACTTCCCCTTTTTATTATACAATTTTACTGTTATCATTGCAATGTTCCCGCAATTCCTGGTTGTACCGGGGATGTGTTCTGTATTTACCCATCATACACAGCTTTCCCCTGGCAATAAAGTGCAGTTTTTGCGGAATATGTGTGTATTTTTCACCTTCTGAAGAGAAACCTTACAACTCCAGAAGAGAAACCTTACAGTTCCTTCAAAAATGTCACACATCATTCAGCGGTGTCAGTAAAGCTGACTCTGGTCTTGCCCCGGCATGCCGGGACATACTTCATTCATACAGGAGGTATTTATATATGGAAGCTTCAATCCTTCTCTGGATCCAGGAGCATATGAGAACCCCGGCTCTTACAGGCTTCATGTCTTTTATCACTTCTCTGGGGAATTCCGGCTGGTTCTGGCTGGTGCTCTCTCTGCTTCTGCTCATCGCTGCCCTGATGCAGCAGGCAAAAATCAGAAATCCCATGAATTCAGGGAACCATGTGAATCCTTTTATGAGGCCGGCACTGACCTGTCTCCTTTCCATGCTGCTCTGTTTTCTGATTGTAAATCTGTTTCTGAAAAATGCCGTCGCCCGGGTTCGCCCCTATGACCGGATTCCGGAGCTTGTACTGCTGGCCAGAAAACCAAAGGATTTTTCCTTTCCCTCTGGTCACACAGCCTTCTCCTTCGCCTCTGCAACGGCCCTGTATCTTACCGGTGGAGAAAAGAACAGACCTGTTACCCTCTTCCTGCTGGCTCTGGCTGCACTCATCGGCTTCTCCAGACTGTATCTGGGTGTACACTATCCCACTGATGTGATTGCAGGAGCCTTCCTTGGCTGGATCTGCGGAAAAACGGCGGAGCTTTTTATCAGAAAACACTGCCATTCATCAGAAAGTCACAAATAAGGGGAGTAAATCCCTCTGTTTTAAGTTTAAAATGATGCACCAGACAGAAAAACATCTGTTTTTCCACCCTTTTCCCTGTACAAATCAGACTATTCTTTCTGATTTTGTACTATATGTACATAATTTGTTCATAAATCGTTTTCGCATTGTTCTTTTAAAGCACATGCATCTGTCATATTTATTCATTATTATATAACCATCGAAGGGAACACAAAACAAAGCGAACTGAGAAATACAGATCGCCTTACTCATTCGACAATTAAACTTTTTTCTTTTTCATATAAGCCGGCTTCGGCCGGCGAACTCCTTCCTTTTAATAAGAAAAGCAGCTGTATATCCCACAGCTGCTTTTCTTGTATTTTCTGATTCGGTGATTCATTGCACAGGCTCATCCCGGCATATTCAGACAGCCGGGAGCCCCCTGGAACATTGGGGATATCATGCTGTGCATATCTTTTGTCCTTCGTGGATGACTCAGCCTCCAAGATACACGGCTCTGCAGGTCTCTCCGGCTTCGATAGGACCTCTTCCCCGCTCCACCAGAGCCAGCACATTGCAGCCGCCCCAGTTGCTGACCATACCATTTTCCTGTTTTGACTGAATCTGAATACAGGTTTTTCCATCCCGGAATACCAGTCTTCCAGGAAGAACTCTTCCTCCCGGACTGCTCTTTCCGAAGGGCTCCAGGAAGGTTACTGTCATCTCTGCCGGATCCAGGCTTTCTCTTCCTGAGAGTTTGTAGATGGCGGGCATTACAGCACGGTACAGTCCGGCTGCTGCAGCCGATGGATTTCCTGATAAGCCGATGATCAGCTTTTCCTTCTTTACTGCCGCCACGGTGGCCATACCCGGTTTCAGTTTTGTTTTCCAGAACAGGACTCTTGCACCGATCTGCTCAAAGGCCTTTGGAGTATAATCATAATCCCCCACAGAAACACCTCCTGTGGTCATCACAATATCGGCCTGATCCAGGGCCCCCTCCAGCGCTGCCATCAGTTCCTCCAGTGAATCTTTGACAATACCGCCCAGGGTGACACTGCAGCCATTTTTCTCCAGAATTCCTTTCAGAAGATAGGCACTGCTGTTTCGAATCTTGCCGGGGCGAAGGGGTTCATCCACAGGAACCAGCTCATCCCCGGTACTGAAAAGGATCACCTTCGGCTTTCTGAATACAGGAAGCTCCGGATATCCGAGTCCTGCCAGCAGTCCCAGATCCGCCGGATCCAGCACCTTTCCCGGCTTTATGATCGTCCTTCCCTGACTGATGTCACTGCCCCGTCTTACAATGTTGCTGTCCGGTTTCACCTCTTTGAAAAAAGTAACCTGGGTAGCAGTAAACTCTGTCTCCTCGAACTTCACCACCGCATCTGCCCCCTGTGGAATCGGTGCACCGGTGCAGATCTTCACTGCAAAGCCCTCTTTCACAGCCTCTTTGGCTGTATATCCCGCCGGAACCTCCTCCTGCACCTGCAGTGTGACAGGTGTGGAGGCTGATGCCCCTGCCAGATCACTGCTGCGCAGAGCATAGCCGTCCAGCGGAGAGCGATCAAAGGAGGGAATATCCTCCCTTGCCACTATTTCCACTGCTGCGACCCTTCCCAGAGCCTCCTCCAGCAGTACATTTTCAGTTCCAAGCTGCGCTACTGTGTCCAGAAGCAGGGTTCTTGCTTCCTCCACAGGAATATTGAATGGTATTGTTTCCATCTTTCCCCCCATATAGTCTGATTATCCGTTTGTCTGTTCCATCTGTACTTTCTGTTGGAGGAGACACCCATACTCCTGGGGATCATTCACATTTCTGAACAATTTGTCCTCCTCCTTTGTTTCATAGACATGGTATCCTCTCTTCTCCAACACGTGAAAGATCCGTCCCCTTCCCTGCTGGATTTCCTCCACCATGGCATCTGCCATATCCGCAGGGAATACCCCCATCATTGGCTCCAGTCGGTCTCCGTGCCGCAGGATCACCGGCTGCTGCTCCTTCAGGGCAATGGCCATCATCTTCCGGAGTTCCTCCACCGGCACAAGGGGAACATCTACACAAAGTACCAGTACAAAAGAGTGTTTCACCTGGCGGAAGCAGGCCTCCAGTCCCCCCAGAGGACCCTTTTCCAGCATTCTGTCCTTAATAACCGGCACTGTGCATCTATTGCCTCTGTATCCGGATACCAGGATATCTGAGATGCCAAGACTCCGTCCTTTTTCAATCTGCAGCTCCAGAAATGTCTTCTGACCCAGCAGAAGATCCGATTTGTCTCTGCCCATTCTGCTGCTTTTTCCACCAGCCAGAATCACCATACTCACCTCCGGACCCAGGGATCTGGCGGTGTCTGGGTGATATTCTCCTTCCAGTGCCCGGGTCGAAGCTGCAGGATGCAGATCTTCCCATGCTTCCTGGGCCGGAGCTGACTCTGCAATCTGCTCCTCTTTGCAGACTCTCACCAGATAAGCGGCCAGTTCTGCTGCCCCATTCAGGGAAAACAGGGGAATCTCCCCGGGTAGCTCCAGGCTGTCTCTGTCCAGATCTGATACCATTGCCAGAAGATTCTTTCCAATACATACAGGTGTCCTGGAATTCTCTTTCCGCACCACCTCCACCTTTGGATAGCTGCTGTTTTTGAAGCCCTCCAGAAGAATCAGATCCGCCTCTGGAAACAGCTTTCCCAGCTCCTCAGCACGTTTCTCCTGATTCATCTCCGGCTGCTCCTTCACCACCAGATATTTGGTATCAGAAAAAACAGCCGTGCCATAGGCACCGGCCTCTCTTGCACGATAGCTGTCTGTGCCCGGTGTATCCGCTTCAAACTCATGGCCGTCATGCTTGATCACAGCCACCTTAAGTCCCAGCTTTTTCAATTCAGGAATAAGCGCACTGATCAAAGTGGTCTTTCCCGAATTCTTCACCCCGCTGACAGCAATTTTCATCTGTGTAATCATGTTATTCACCGTCCGTATTTATACCATCCGTATTTTATTGTACTATTATAACAGTTTTTTTGCTATATCGGCAATTTTTCCATGTGAAAAATGTATAAAAACGTCAAAAAGAACTGCCATTGAAGACATTTTTGCACATAATATCTTCAACGGCAGTTTCTTTTAGTAAAGCGGACATTCGCAATCCGCTTCGCTACTTGCTCATGAACCATTGCTGCCTTTGGCAGCTCATCAGCAGGAGCTTTTTCTCCTGCTGATGCAAGCATCCCCCTTTTACCCCCGCCTACGCCTCTGTGTCTTAGAGGCGGGGGACTGCTTGTAATGGTTCAAATATTCAGATGTCAGAGTTGTGTGGTGGGAATGGTTTAGGAACATCTGAATGTCCGAACAGGCCCTCTGGATGTCCTCCACCGATTCTGTCGTCAGTAGTTGCAGATGGATACAGCCGATCTGGCTTCCTACACCGCCACCGATCATGGCCCCAGTCCATTACTGTCATGTATGGTGTCGGGAAATGCTGTCCCTCATAAACAGGAAGCATTGGCAGCTTTGTGATCAGTGAACAGATATCATCCACTGCCTTCAGTACGTTCTCGTAGTTCTCCTCACTTACAAGATCATCAAAAATAGTTCCGGCAACGATGGCCAGGTCATTCTTGTTCAGCTCTGCTGATACTGCATCGATATCGATTGGCAGATATCCGTAGGGTCCCAGCTCAATGGCGCGATAACCAGCCAGATGTGCCTCCTCCAGCACTCTTGTCCATGGTGGAAGATTCTCACGGGACAATATGGCTATCTATATGCTCCCAACGGAAAGATCGCCCTTCTCTTTGGCAAGATCCAGCAGGAAACGGAATCTGAGTTCATGAATGAGCACAGGGTTTCCCACCTTCTCCACGAGATCTTCAGCCGGCTTGTGATGCAGGAATCTCCCAGGATCAGCCCTCCCATCATGAAGGCTCAGCGGTTTATCCTCCGTCATTATCAGGAATCCATCTCTGTGGAGAACATTGCAGAACTTCAGAAAATACTTCAATCCGCTTCTTGGTTCGGAAACAGAGACAGAGTAAACAAAGCAAAAAAGTGAGACGATCTGGTCTGTCCTGTCAGAACCAGAAAGTCTCACTTTATTATGATTAAATAGCTATTATTCTTTTCCTATTTCCTCAGCTTACCTGTTTCTTTATTCCCCTGCCTCACTCAACTATGTCATGAATCTGAAACCGGTAATCCGACCATTCCAGTTCCATGAAGGGATGCTCCTCCACAAAATGCACCCGGATTCGCTCCCCGGAGTCCGGATCCTCCCTGTACATTCTGGGATAATCCCCCTTAAATCCCTCTTTTCTGTACTGTTCTTCCTTTTCCCTGCGAAGACGCTGCATCTTCTGCTCCTGATCCCAGCCATAGGAACGCTTCTTCCAGTGGAGGGATTCTCTCTCCAGTTTCTCTTCCAGCAGATCCAGAATGGCTCTGTGCTGCTTCTGCACCAGATCCATGGCCAGAGCGGACTGAAGCGCCCGAAGGCGGAACAGCTGCTTCTGCATTCTTCTTCCGCTGAGACTCTCATCAAAATTCTCCTGAAACAGTCTGTATCTGGCCAGCTGTTTCCCGTATTCTATGTCCCCGGCTTCCGCCACCAGCTCCTCCATGGCATAGATTCCCTCCAGGGTTTCCGGATACCACTCCTCTATACTGCTGTTGATGGGTGTCCAGTAACAAAGGGGCTGAAATTCAATAAGGGATGCAAGAAAACCCTCTCCCTCTGTGGAGCATTCCTCTCCCAGATAGGTGCATTTGTCATGAAGGACACAGAGCAGATTGACCATCCGTCTCAATTCCTCCTGCCCCTTCTCTTTTCTCCAGTTGTGACCGATCCTGTGATACTGGTAGCAGTTTTCCACTTTCCAGGCCTTGGTATACCGGATCCGAAACTGACTGTCCCCGGATTGAAGAATCAGGATTTCTCCAAATCCCTCCTTTTCCTCAAAGGAAACAGCCTGAACCCCGTCCTTCTCTCCCTGCCAGCTGCCCTGGAGAACACAACCCTCCAGTCGAATAAAATATTCCACCGCATCATTCATCAGATAGGGAAGAAGCACTTCTGTTTTGTCTGCATATTCGTTCCAGTCCTCCTGCTGCCCTGTCTTCTCATAATTCTTTATCTGAAGCTCCAGGGCATCCCATTCCAGAAGTTCCTGGATACAGGTCTCCAGCTCTTTCCCTGTCATCCTTGTTTCCATACCACATCTCCCTTGTCAGTTTTTTCCAGAGCAGCCATTTCAGCAAAGCAGACATTGGCAGTCCGCTTCGCCGCCCGATCATGAACCACCTCTGATTTACGGTGTTTTATTGGATAGCAGCCATGAACAGCTCGTAAAAATCATCCTCCCCTTCCAGCATAGGTGAATTCTCACCACCGCCGTTGGTACTTCTTCTCATAGCTGCGTAGAAATCCTCGCCGGCACTGATGAGATCCATCATATAGATGGGATACCCCAGCTTCTGACTTACCCTGCAGAATGCATCCACCGGATGAGGATCTGTTCTTGTGGCAAGAAGCTGCTCTCTCACCTGCGGATCATGCTTTGCCCTTGTCTGAAGAGCATCCAATACTTCATAAATATCCATTACGCTTCTCCTTTTAAGAAATCTGCTGCTTCAAGCATCCCCCTTACCCCCGCCTACGTCTCTACGCCTTAGAGGCGGGGGACTGCTTGAAGTGGTTCAGATAAATTTACCGTCTCCCAACACCTGGATTCTGATATCTGCCTGGGAGGATTCATTGAGACAGGTCTGTACATTCACCATATCGCTGCTGTCCACAAAGTCCTCCGCCTCCTGGGCAGGAGTTCCCGTTTTCTTCTTCCTGGAAACCAGACGATTTCTCAGGAAATCCGCATCCGCTGACAGAGAAATGGTCAGATCCGCATACTTCTTCAGTTCCCGCCAGCCCTCTGTATCCAACAGAAGATAATTGCCCTCCAGAAGCACAATATCCCCTGTCACCTGCACCGCATCCTCCACAGGGTTGTGCAGCAGCCGGTCGTACACCGGCCAGCCGCATTCCTCACCGGCAGCCACACGTTCCACAGCAGCAGTGAGTTTCTCCAGATCAAAGGTTACAGGAGCACCCTTGATCTTCACCATGGGGATTTCCCTTCCATCCCGCACTGTGGTATGGGTCAGCAGATACTCCTGGTACCGGTGGAAACCATCCATACCGATGGTGGTAATCTCTGTCACATCTTCTGTAATCCTGGACAGATGGGCGAGAAATGCTGCCAGAGTGCTTTTCCCCGCCCCTGGAGGTGCAGCAAGAAAGGCCACCACCCTTCTGTTTTTCTCTTTCTGCAGCCTGGTAAGCTGTTTTACCAGGGGCAGAAACACCTGTTCCACCGCCTGATCATCAAATTCTGCTGTCTCAATGATACCGCTGTTATTTAATTCATACTTCATATTCTATTCCTCATTGCCAAAATACATTACTTGCTCTGTCTTTTGATATCCTTATCATAACAGAAAAAGCCGCAGTACAAAATGTACAGCAGCTTTTTCCTGGTTTATTAAAATCACATTCAAACGATATTACATCTCGCTCAGCAGTTTCTCTACTGTTGCAAGTTTTACGCAGAGTACGAACACTGCAGATGCCATCTCCATCTCCTCTGGACTTGGGAAGGAAGGAGCGATACGGATGTTGGAATCCTCAGGATCCTTTCCGTATGGGTAGGTTGCACCTGCTCCTGTCATTACAACGCCCAGCTCTTTGCAGAGAGCAACGATTCTCTTAGCGCATCCTGGCAGGGAATTGAAGGAGATAAAGTATCCTCCCTTAGGAGCTACCCAGCTGCCGATGCCAAGACCGCCCAGCTCTGCCTCCAGAGTTTTTACCACTGCCTCAAATTTAGGACGGAGGATATCTCCGTGTTTTTTCATATGTGCTTTCAGTCCGTCGAGATCCTTGAAGAAGCGAACGTGACGCAGCTGATTGATCTTATCATGTCCGATGGTCTGAACTGTCATCAGTTTCAGGATATGATCGATATTGTTCAGAGAGGAAGCGATTGCTGCCACACCGGAACCTGGGAAGCTGATCTTAGATGTGGAAGAGAACACATAAACCATATCTGGATTTCCAGCCTTCGCACACTCTGTCAGGATGTTCAGGATCTGATCCTGATCATCATCATAGAGATGATGCATACAATATGCATTGTCCCAGTAGATTCTGAAATCCTCTGCAGCTGGTTTCAGAGCTGCAAAACGGCGTACAGTCTCATCAGAGTAGGAGATTCCTGTTGGGTTGGAGTATTTTGGCACACACCAGATACCCTTTACAGCAGGATCGTTGTTTACATACTCCTCAACCATATCCATGTCCGGTCCGTCAATACCCAGAGGAACGTTGATCATCTCAATGCCAAACTGCTCTGTGATTTTGAAATGTCTGTCATATCCAGGAACCGGGCAAAGGAATTTTACCTTATCCAGTTTACACCATGGTGTGGATCCGTTTACACCGAAAGACATAGAACGTGCAACTGTATCATACATAATATTCAGACTGGAGTTTCCGCATACAATTACGTTATCCTTCTCAACGTCCATCATCTCAGCCATCAGACGGCGGCACTCACCGATTCCATCCAGATCACCGTAGTTTCTTGTATCGTTTCCAAGAATTGTATTCATATCAGACTCACTTGTGAGCACGTCCAGCATTGGCATAGCCAGCTCCAGCTGAGCTTTTCCTGGTTTTCCACGTGCCATGTTCAGAGAAAGTCCTTTTGCCTCCTCAGTTTTGAACTGCTCCTCTAACGCAGCCTTCAGTGTAAGCAGCTCGTCTTTTGTCATCTCGGTATATTTCTTCATTGGGGTTTCCTCCTCATATTCCTCGTCAATAGGCTTTGCAGTCTCCTGCATAGCTTCCGCATAATAAAATACCATTATTCTCTGAAATACACAAGCCCAAAATGCAAGTTTTTAATGTTTTTCTTGCATTTTAGTTGTTTTCAACACAGTATTTCCCAGCAGAAATGCAAAATATGGGGAATATTTCGCAAAGCTGCACAGGAAACTGAAGCGTCGCAGTTCCCTTCGCCGCCTGCTCCTGAACCATTGCTGTCTACTGCAGCCCCCGCTCCGCCAGACGCTTCTCCACACTGGGATACAGCCGCATATCTGTATGGGGGATGAATTTCGAGGAATTCATGCGGATGGTAAAATCCGGGGCTGATGCCAGCTGTACACAGTAGATGGTATCCAGAATCTTCCGGATTTCCTGCAATTTCCCTCTGTTCAGCAGCAGGGTCCTCGCCCCCTCCAGAGAGGAATTGGGAAGAGGTACATAGGCATCCCTTGGCAGATCCGGAAACATGCCTATGGTGATGGCCGATTCCAGGTCCGCATGGTTGCAGAAGGCTCCGGAAAGATACATCCGGGATACATCCTCGATGGAAAGACCTGCGAAATCCAGAAGACAGTCCACCATGGTGTGAGCCGCTGCCTTTGTCTCTATGTACTGAAGAATATCTGTCTGGGAGAAGTACAGATCCTTTCCGGTTCCAGACTCCGACCCCCAGGCATACACTGCTCCGTATTCCATTCCAGCTTCCAGGGAGTCTTCCTGTTCCCGGACACTGCTGTCTGACTTCCCGGCAGAATGTTCCATTTCCCGGCCACTCTTCGGACCATCGGAATTGCTCTTATCTGACTTCCGATTTTCCTTCCGGCCACTGCCGTCAGTCATGATATTTGCTCCTTCCTCCTCGCCGGCAGCAGGAACAGGAACGATTCTGTCAGAGGCATCAGGATTCAGCTTTCCTGTAATATCTACCCATCCGTTCAGCCTCATTTCTGCCAGAAGATCTATGATGCCGGAGCCGCAGATTCCAACAGGTTTTTCATCATCAATGGTGGTATAGGTCAGTTCTTTTCCCTGGATCTTCACCCTGTCGATGGCTCCCGGACCAGCGATCATACCATATTTGCTGATGTATCCCTCCAGAGCAGGTCCCGCTGCACCAGCTCCCGCCATCAGCCAGTCCTTATTTCCCATCACCAGCTCACCATTGGTGCCCACATCAAAAAATGCAGAAATCTCTTCTCGCTCCTGCAGATCAATGGTCAGAAGGCCACTGACAATGTCGCCGCCAATGTAGTTGGAAGCGGAGGGAATGATGTACACCTGACCCGGAAATTCCAGATCCAGCTCAGGCCCGCTGAAGAATCCCGGCTCCGTAACCACCGGAGCATAGGGAGAAGAAAATACAGTCCATGCATCCAGCTCCAACAGGAAATGAATCATGGTGGTATTTCCGGAAATCACCATGCAGGGACAATCCGCCGGATCAATGCCCGTATGGGTCAGGATATTCAAAAATCCCCGGTGGAAGGTATCCACCGTAACATTGTGGAGATCTCTTCTTTTCTCCTCCCCGCCAAGACCGTATATAATGCGGGTCAGGATATCCGTACCGTAGCAGCGCTGGCTATTTGTTTCCCTGCACTGAAAGATGGTTTCTCCGGTACACAGATTCAGCAGCTGAAACACAATGGTGGTGGAACCGTAGTCCACCGCCAGACCGTAATGCTGTTCCCTGGTGTCGCCATTTTCGATATCTGTGATCTCAATCCGGTCCCCTGTATGAACCAGCGACAGGGTATACTCACCCTGCCCGGAGCGACAGAGGGGATACAGTTTCTTCAGGATTCTTCTGTCAAAATGCACTCTCTCATAGCCCAGAGCCTCCAGAGCCTCCCGCACCCGTCTCTGATCTGTGTAGGGCATCTCCTCAGACACCTGCTCCGGATGAATCAGAACCTTTTCACTTAAGCTTGTATATTCCATATCTTTTTCCTCAATTGCCACATATTCATAGGATTACTATTTGTTTTTTTTCTTTATCTATAGTACCATTGAAGCGTAAAAAGCAACAGCTTAATTCAAAGAAACTGTGCATCCCCCAGGGGAAATGAGGCACAGAAGAAAAGGAGACTACCATCATGAAATTTCACGATAAAGAACTGAAGGATCTGGAGATCACCCTGAATCTGGCAGACGGTTCCGAGATGACCTGCGGAGTTTTTGCTTCCTTTGATGTCAGCGGCAAAACCTACTTCGCCCTGCAGCCACTTACCCCGGATAAAAAGCCGGACACCACCCAGGGACTGATGCTGTACCGTGTGGAGGAGGACGCTGAGAAGAATCCCGTGGTTGTGTACATCGAGGACGACAACGAGTTTGCTGCAGTTGCCCAGGAATTCCAGAAGCTGATGGCAATCAGATAATTATCAAAAAAGAGACTCTTACAAAGAGACACCAGAGCAGCAAGTGCTCCGGTGTCTCTTTTTCAAGTCTCCTCCAACGTCGAGTTGAATCTGCAGATTGTCTTTCATCAAAGTCGGTTATCCAGTTTTGCTCTCATGGTTCTGCGGAAATCCTCTGTATAGATGTAATCCTCAATAGGAAGACCCAGCACCTTTCCAGCATAGATCTTAGACCACATATCCACGCACCAGTCCGCTGTTTTATCGCTGAGACCAAACTCCCGCTTCATCTTTTTCCTCATTTCATAATACATGTGGCCTCTGATACTCTCCTTCTCCTGCATATAGGCATACAGCTCTGCATCGTATCCGATCATCAGTGTATTTTTCTGAAGCACGGTAAGCTCCGTTGCAAAAATAATGGCATGTACCGCAGCTCTGTCCAGAATGGCATCCGGATTGATGCTCAGAGCCTTTGCAATCTTCTTACACTCCGGGTGCATCAGCACCTTGATGGAGCCCTCCTCTTTATCTTCTTTTCTCTTAAATCCAAACATGGAAATTCTCCTTATCATCTTCGATTTTTCGTTAATTCTTTCACATGTTACAAGTCTACTGCAATATTTCTGAGAATGCAATTGTGAAACTGTACCGAAATTCGATTCAGCATGTCCCTGCGGATTTCCCATCAGGTTTCCTGAAACGGAGTCAGATATCTGGCACAGAAGGGCTTGATCCTGCCGTTGTCATACACATGGAGGGTACAGCTGTGAAGACGCTCAATGTTCAGATTCATGGCATCCTGAAATGCCATTGCTGAGAGGGCCAGACTTCTGTGACGAAGATAATACAGAAAGGTATCGAAATCCATCTCCTCGGAAAATGCCTTCTCCGGCGGTTTTTCCTCCTCCGGTCTGCTCCAGTGACGGGCCACATAGCCTCTGTTATCTGCTGCGCAGCCCCTCTTTTTCGATGAGTGGGTGATGGAGGACAGGGATTTCAGACTGCCGTCAGGCCGGATCATATAGTTGGAATGAAAGCCGCACAGGGGATGGTCACAGCGGGAGGGCATGAAACTCTCCAGCGGAATCCCTGCCTGCTCACTGATGTCAGCCATCAGCTGATCCAGTGTGTATCGATCCACCACCTCCGGCGTTTTTGGAATTCGTCCAAAATAGGACACCGGCTGAAAATGCACCCCTCTTACTCCGGGAGACAGCTCTGCCGCAAGACGGATCATTTCTCCCAGATTGTCCGTGTTGACCCCCTTTACCACAGTGGGAACAAGGGTGACACCCAGATTCTGTTCACTGCAGACCTGAATGGCCTTTAACTTCTTCTCCAGAAGGGGTTTGCCTCTGAGAGTCTCATAAATCTCCTCCCTGGTGCCGTCAAACTGCAGAAACACAATATCCAGCCCCGCATCCGCCAATGCCCTTCCATAGTCCGGCTCCTCCGCCAGCCGGATTCCGTTGGTATTGACCTGGGTAAAGCTGAAACCCGCCTCCTTTGCATAGCGTACCAGTTCCGGCAGATCATCTCTCAGAGTAGGCTCTCCACCGGAGAACTGCAAAAGAGGTCCTCCGCATTTCTCCGCAATATCCCTGATAGCCGCCTGCATCTCCTCAAAGGATGGATCTTCCACAGCTTTCCCTCCGTCTGCAAAACAGAATCTGCAGCGGAGATTGCACCGCTGTGTCACCTCCAACAGAGTACAGCAGCTGCCAGTCTCATGCTCCTGACAGATTCCACACTCCCCGGGACAACAGACTCCGTCATACTCTCTAAGCGGAGGTACTCCTAAAAGCCACTGTTCAAAATCCAGCCGCCCCTGCCATACAGGAGCAGCATACTGCCCGTGCTCCGGACAGGCTTTTTCCATAATAATTCTCCCGTCCTCTTCTTCCACCAGTTCTGCCGGAAGATTCTTCAGGCAGATGGGGCAAACAGAACGGGTTTTTCGAATACTTTTTTTCATGGATCTATTTGTCCTATACTCTATCAACTATATATTTAACGTACCTGCCATATTCTGGTAGAGCGGAGAGGCTCTCTCCATCTCGCTACTTGTTCATGAACCACTGCTGCCTTCGGCAGATTATCAGCCGCCCATTCCGAAGTGCTCTTCCTTGAACACATGGTAATCCAGCTGATATCGCCCTGAAACTGTCTCCACTGCCTCCTGCATAACCTCAGCAAACCGGTCACCAGAGCAAAGGGCACTGGCATTCAGAATCACAGCAATGTCTGTGCACTCCCTCTGAAATGCTCTTGTTTTCACGATTTCTCTGTTTTTTCCCACAAGGTCCACTTTTCCATAGTCCCCCTCAGGTTCCCAGGCCAGCAACTTCAGATGGGGCACATCCTCTCCGGCAGACTGCAGTTTTTCCTGGACCATCTGTGCGATATCCATCAGATAGGCAGTGCCATCAAAGGTATTGCAGCACACAACTGCATGGTACTGCAGATAATACTCACAGATCCTTCCCATGGAATTCATGAACTCCCCGCCGCCATATCCGATTTCAGGACGACGCATAGAGGCATTGCCCTTTTTCAGTGCCAGAGACAGCTCCTCCAGTCCCGTTCCCTCCAAAGCACTGATAGCCAGCACCTCTGCCTGGGGATATTGCTCCAGAAGCCATCTTCTGTCCGCATCGATCTGCTCCTCAGAGATGGTATCGCACTTGTTCAGCAGGATCAGGTCCGCCTCCACCAGCTGAGTATGGAGAATATACTGCATATCTCCTCCTTTTCCGTCCCGCAGCAGTGCCAGTATATCCGGCTCAATCAGAACAGTAAAGGGTGCCAGCTCGTAACGTCCCGGGAATTTTTCATTTAATCCATGGTACACATGCTCCAGGGCACCAACACCAAATCCCGGAATGTCAGAGATCACCAGATCACAGCCCTCCTCATAGCAGTAATCCAGACGCTGAGCCAGGTTCTCATTCTGATAGCAGATGCAGGTCTCCGTCATCTCTGAAGCATTACAGCCCGCAAGAACAGCCAGGCGGTGATCCGCCAGATTCACCCCATGTCCAAGATCATTGGAGATCATAGCCGCTTTGCCGTGGTGCTCAGAATAATGGTTTGTCAGGGCCATCATAGTAGTGGTTTTACCAGAACCAAGAAAGCCACTGAAAACACAGAATTTTCTCATATTATGTCCCCCATACGTTGATTACAGATTAATCCCGAACAATATATACAATACAAGTATAGTTTTCTGACTATTCTTTGTCAAATACAACTAAGCAATATTTCGATACCTCTCCTTGTGGAGAGGGACGGTAAAACGAGTATGCTAACTACTATCAAGCTTCTTTTTTAATATACTAATTTCATTATCCTCTCATGCATGAGATAATATATAGAAGAAAATCTGCACCTGTTCAGGTTTGTTTTATCAAAGCAAATCAAATTATTCGTAGAAAGGCGGCCTCCCCTATGCTTCACATCCTTGCCAATCCCTCTGCCCAGTCCGGGGCAGGAAAACATAGGATCAATACATTTATCCAAAAACTGAAAACAGAAAAGATCGATGCTGTTCTGCACTCCGCCCTGCAGCCTGATGACACATCCAATCTGCTCAAAAGTCTGCATCTGACAGAGCAGGATCATCTCCTTGTTATAGGCGGTGATGGCACAGTCAACAATCTGGTCAACAACCTGGAGCTTCCATTCCAGGTGCCTGTGATGCTGCTGCCCTGCGGTTCCGGCAATGATTTCGCCAGAGGAATAGGTTTGGATAAAGATACTGAAAAACTGATTGCTCATCTAAAATCAGATAATCACCCTGATAATATCTTAAATCTGGATCTGGGACAGATCTCCAGCACCAGTGCCGATGCAGCCTACTTCCCTCCTCTGATAAATAAGCGGTTTGCGGTAAGCTGCGGCTTTGGTCTGGATGCTGCCACCTGCCGTGCTCTGGAGCAGGGTAAACTGAAAGCCATATGCAATAAGCTGCATATCGGAAAACTGTCCTACCTCCTTGTGGGACTGAAAACCATCAGTCAGATGTCCAGCGCCAGAAGGGCCACCATCACAGTGACAACAGATGGCAATCCTGTGACTTTCAAAAAGACAGCCTTCGTATCTGTGCAGAATCTTCGGTTTGAGGGCGGTGGATTCCCCTTTACACCTGATGCTTCACCCACAGACGGACTGCTGGATGTATGCATTGTACATGTTCCCAGTCGGCTTCATACCCTTCCGTTGCTGATTGCCTGTCTGCTTGGTGGAAAGCATACAGTATTCAGGAGGTATGTAAAGATTCTTAGATGCAAATCCGTCACAGTCACCTCTGACCGCCCCCTTCCTCTGCATACAGACGGAGAGGTGATTAATGCTCAGATGGGATTCACTGCCAGTGTTCTGGAGCGGGTACTGAACCTGGAAAAATATTAAAAAAGCCGTCGCTTTATGATATGCTCTCCCTGAAACAGACAAGGTTACTCACCAAATCTGTTGCAGGGAATCGTATCATTCCGCGACGGCTCTTAATATTATTTATTAATCATTCCAATTATCAGATATTTTAATTATTCTGGCGTTTGCCTTCTCTCACCTGATGATAGTTATCTTGTCTGGCGTGGAGTTCCCTCTCCGCAACCCGGCTCTCCATGGAGGTCAGATTCCTCATAGAATCCCTCACTGAATGCAGCATTGCACTCTGCAATTTCTTTCTCACCTCTGATGTAGGGATCGTACATCTCCCACAGGTCAATGCCACAATCCTCCAGACCATCCTCAGCCGGAATCCACTGACGGATCAGAGCAATACGCTCCTCTTTTGTTGTATCTTTAATCAATGTGCTCTTCATATCTTCCATCCTCCTCTTTTCATCATTTTTCAGTCAATATTCTATCCAGCAACAAGAAATTTTCTGTTTCCTGCTCTATCTCTCTTCTGTTTTCTATTCTGTCGTTCCTTTATTCTTTAAATGACAAAATCACCTTCAGAGCTGCTCTTGTTCTCACCAGATCTGCTGCTCTGTTGATTTCCTCATAGGGCAGTACATGGGAATAGAAATCCTTTGGATTTACCACTCCTGTACGAATCAGTTCAATGGTCTCGTCCATGATGGCGTACTCACCCACCGGGAAATTCAGCATTTTCAGGGAGGTATTGGCCTTCAGTCTGCTGGAATCAATCTGGAGATCGTCCTTTTTCAGAACTCCCACAGATACAACGGTTCCGTTGTTTTTCAGACGCTGACTGCCTTCGTAAAGGATACCGGACTGGCCAACACAGTCCACCACCACGTCAAATTCTCTTCCCTTCAGTCGTTCATCCACATTTTCTTTTCTGCGGTTGATCACTGTGCCCACCTTTGCGATGCGGACAGCTCGCTCCAGTCGGTCATCGTGACTGTCGATCTGGGTGACAGAGGCCCCCTCCAGAGTACAGAACAGGGCCAGAGCCAGTCCCATGGGGCCCGCGCCGTAGATCAGAATCTCTTTTCCCGGTGCAGCACCGATATTTCTTGCAGTGGAATGACTCTCCGCCAGGGACAGCAGAACACCTGCATCCTCATAGCTCATCCACTCCGGAAAACGATGCTGTTTTACCCAGGGAAAATCTGCTTCTTTATATCCATCCTCCAGCATGGCCTGATTATCAGAGATCATGCCGTACTCAGCCATACTTCCATGGGTCTTGGTATAGCCATTTCCCACATTTGGATAAAGATTGGGATGAATCCACCGCTCCCCCACCTGAATATGGCGAACTTTTGAGCCCACAGCAATCACCTCTCCGGCTCCCTCATGTCCCAGGACGGTGGGATAGATACTTACGCCATTTCCGAGATCTCCGCCTGTTCCCCGGATAATCTGGAGATCGGTTCCGTTGCAGAACCCGCAGGCATGCACTCTGATCAGACATTCATACTCTCCCAGCACAGGCTTTGGCACGTCTTCTCTTACCGTAACCTCTCCAGGTGCAGTTACTACTACTGCTTTCATATATTCCATATTATTCTTATTCCTTTCCCTTTCTGTGACTTCTTGTTAACCTGTTAGTAATTATCGCTGTATCACTATCATAATCACAATATCGGACTATCGAATCATCTGGTGAATCCTTATTCACAATACCGGTCTATCGAATCATCCAGTGAATTCTTATTCGCAATACTGAACTGTCGTAAATACATTTAAAGCAGGGTGGTCAGCAGGGGAATCGTGATCATACAGCAAAGGCTGCTGAACAGGACAATTCTGGCTGCCAGGTCTCTGTTTCCATGATACATATCAGAAAGAATAGTTGCAATAGCCGGAGATGGCATCATCATGGTTACTGCAATCACCATATATACCAGCGGCTGCACAAATGGCAAATGCTTCAGACAGGTGAGGATCAGAATTGGAAACAGCACAAGGCGCACCAGTCCTGCTTTGTATACATCTTTATCCTTCAGCATTGTGCCTATGGTGCTGGATGCCATGATTGCTCCTGTGGTGAACATGGAGAGAGGTGTGGTCATGTTGCCGAAATGGGTAATGGGCACCATAACAAACTCCGGCACCGGAATCTGTCCAAAATAGAAGATCACACCGATCAGAAGACCGATATTTATATTGTTAAACAGCATGGTGCGAAGACCTGTTTTCTGTTTTTCACCAGCCTCTTCCTGTTTTCTGTCCTTGCAGACCAGCCAGATTCCCAGGGAATAGGTCATCACATTGATCACCAGTCCATACATGACTGCCAGTGCCAGACCATCGGTTCCAAACAGGGACTGGATAATGGGGTATCCGATAAATCCATTGTTGCAGAAGGTACAGGCCATAGCCCACACCCCCTGTCCTCCTTCGCGAACATGGAGCACATATTTCGCCAGAACCAATGCGACCACCGCCTCCAGGGCAAGGATCACAAAGCAAAGGCCCATGGAAATCAGACTGTCACTGAGAAATGTTGGATCATACTCTTTGGATACCAGGGAATAAAACACGGTGCAGGGAAGGGTGATCTTCAGCAGAATCGAGGACAGATTCTGTGTGATCGTTGATGGGATGATCTTTGTTTTTACAGCCAATGCTCCTACACCCATGATGGCAAACAGTCCCAGCAGGCTGGAAAACACAACGGCAATATCTACGTTCACTTGTTCTCTCCTTATCAAAATGTTTTTTACAGAGCTTCAGCCCACCTTTCGGTGAGCTGAAGCCATTTTTTCTATCAACCTTTTGAATTATACGCCCAGATTCCAGGGGATTCAATGTGTTTTTTCAGAAACACCCCACAGAATGGATTCTTTATCGAAAGATAAATACTCTTGCAAAGAATATTCCTCAGGTTATATCAGAACTGGATTCCCTGTCAAAATATGAACACTTTTTCTAAACGTCCACAATGAGAACCCACGGAACAGATTCCTTATCGTAAAACAAACAATCTGGCTGTCATTTTCCGCGGAAGCTCCACCACCAGTTCCCCGGTTTCCTGCTCCCAGTGATAGTTGCATCTTTCATCCTTCGGATAGATGCACACTACTTCCGCTGCCTTTCCCTTCATTCCTTTAACAGGGATACGGCAGACTGCTTCCTCACTGTCCCTTCTCCACACTGCAAGATACCGGCATTTTTCAGACTGAGGGGAGGATTCCTCTGGAATCATTAGTCCGGATACTGCCCAGGGATTGCTGTAGGTGGAAAGCCCCAGTGGCCAGAAGGGCAGTGCTTTTTTGATATCCTGTCTGATTTCCTTGTATACACGGATACCATCCTGAATCAGCTGGAACCTTGTCTCATCCAGGTTTGCCAGATGACCACTCTGATGAATTCGCAGCAGCATGGCGCTGACCATATTGAAAATGGTCTCTTCCTCATCTCCATCCGATAACGGATAAGTCCAGACAGCTGCCTGCTCAGGAGTAAGAACGGCGGGAGCATTTGCCGCAACGGTGGCATACCAGCGGTAATCCTCCTGATCACTGGTGGAATGAATGCTCTGTCTGGAAAGCAACGCATAATCGGCTCGCATACCGCCGCTGGAGCAGTTTTCGATCACCAGATCCGGATAACGCTGAAATATGGAATCCAGCCACTGCAGATAGGCTCTGTTGTGGGAGAGAAGACCCTCTCCTGCACTGTCTGCATTGTGGGTGGTTCCGATTCCCGGCTCAATGTTATAATCCAACTTGATATAACCCACTCCATACTCTTCCACCAGACGTTTCACCACGCTGTCTGCATAGGCCCGCACCTCCGGATTTCTGTAATCCAGCTGGTAACGACCCTTGTCCTTGATTCGTTTTCCGTGGCGCATGAAGAACCAGTCGTCCGGCAGCTTATCTGCCAGCGGACAGCGAATTCCCATTACCTCCAGCTCCAGCCAGGCTCCCGGAATCATCCCGGCCTCTCTGATGGCATCCATCACCTTCTTGAATCCTCCCGGAAATCTCTTTTCGGAAGGAAGCCACTCTCCTACACTGTCCCACCAGAAGCCGTCCCCATACCAGCCGGCATCGATCACATAATACTCACAGCCTGCTTCTTTTGCTTTTGGGATCATTTCCAGCTCTTTCTCTGTGGTGGGATCACCGAAAAGGCAGTTCATATAGTCGTTGAAGATAACAGGAAGGGTTTCGTTATCCTGATTTGGCCGGCGGATCCGACGGCGGTACTGGGTCATCACGCCCATTGCGGCATCAAAGTCTGCTGCCTCTGCCCCTACACAGACAGGTACTGTGGTATAGGTTTCACCCGGTTTAAGATTTTTCCAGCAATGATTGTGATACTCGTCCGGTCCATGAAGGGCCAGATAGTACTGTCCCTCAAAATCACTGATTTCATAATGCCAGGAGCCATTGTGCTCGATCTGCCAGAAGAGGGATGTATTGCAGGAGAGATCCTCCACATATCCCAATGGTACATACTCCTTGGAGGACCAGTTTCCTGTGTTGCTGATCCGAAATACCTGAGAGGATTCCGCCTCCGGTCTGCCAAGGTCAGAAATACAGGTCAGTCCCAGTTCCTCCAGAGAATAGGTATTCCAGTGCATCTCCTTTCGCCAGGACTGTCTTGGCACCCACACCCGCACATCTCTGGCAGGAATGGTCTCGCCCTGTCTCCACTCCTCTGCTGCATCCCCATACATGGCTTCCTTGAAAATGCCGGTAAGGCAGAAGGAGGAGACGGATTCTACTCCCTGCTCCTCTTCTCCTCCGTTGTACACAGAGGTCCAGCATCGGATCACGGAAAGACCGTCAAAAAACTGATAGTGCAAAGTGACCACAAGTCCGCTCTCCGGATCCTCTGTCACCCACTCCAACTTTCTGCCTGTCTGATTTCTGTAATCACGCTGCTCCCTGAACAGCAGCTCACAGCCCGGCGAGGTCTGAACACTTTTTACCCCATGCCAGTTGGAGGGACGATTTCGCCCTGTAATCTGGATCTCCACAGGAAAATACATGTCCCTTCCATCTGTCCAGGCAAGGGTGTTCTCCTGAAACTCTTTTTTTGAAAAATGCAGCAATCGAAGCTTTCCCTCAACAATTGCAAATACCATGTGAAGTCCATTTTCATGTATGTCAATCCGTTTCATATTCTGCATCCTGTTTCCCCTTTTCTGTTTCCATAGATTTCTTCTTTTTATAGAAGAGTTGCCCTCTGCTATCACTGTCTTTCCAGTTCTATTGCTGTTCTTCCAGTTGCTTCTATGATACATTTTTTCCAATCACTTATGCAATTCAATACTTTCGGTTACCACTGTTTTCATGTTGTCTTCTCATTATCGCCTTCCACCCTGTTCTTTTTTCTATCTGTGTTCCCCGGGCATCGATTTTCTCTTTTTTCTTGTTTTTCGTTGCCCTCCTCTGACTATTTCCTGGTTCCCGGGCAGCGATTTTCTCTTTTTTCTTGCTTTTCGTTGCCTGCTTCTGACTATTCCCTGGTCCCCGGGCATCGATTTTCTCTTTTTTCTTGTTTTTCGTTGCCTTCCCTCGAAACCAAGATGTCCTCCCACTCATATGTGCACAGCACTGAACTCAGGAGATGGTTGGATTTGATCACTCAAGCGTAATATCCCCCGTTCATGTGTGTACAGCACTGAACGGGGGGATATCTTCAAAAACGTTCTCTTCTCTATTATTCCTGTTTTCTTATCCTGTTCCTTTCATTTTTTCTCTACTAATCTATTTCTCAATTATTCTTTCTTTATCAATAGGCTCTGTCGAACAAAAACTCCTGTGTCACCATGGTAATAGGATACTCTGTTCCATCCACAGTCAGGGTGTTCACAGTGTTGTCTGCAGTATAGATAGATTCCTCCACATACCACCTTTTATCTGGCATTTCCCCTTTTTCAAGAGTATCGATAATTGCTGCCACCCGGGGACCGTGCAATGGATTGCATTCTGCGATACAGGAAATCTTTCCCTGGAGGCAATACTCCATGGCAAGGGGCTTCACTCCATCGAAGGATATCACCATGATCTCTCCGTTCAGAATATCTGAACCGCACTGTTTTCCTGCTTCCTCTATGGCTTCAATGGCACCGATGGCTTCATTATCATTTTCACAGTACACCACATTGATGCTGTCATACTCCCGGAGCATCTTTTTCATAACCTCACGGCCCTTTGTCTGGGTATACTCTCCTGTTTCTTCCGCCAGCAGTTCCCAGCCATGGGTTCTCGCCCCCTGTTCCAGGGCAGTGGTTCGGCCGATCTGAGCGGTGGATCCCAGTGTGCCCTGAATATTTACAATGTGGATCATCTCCGGAGGAATTTCTCTTGCTTCTGCATAGGCAGCCAGCCAGGCCACAGCCTTCTCGCCTTCCAGACCAAAATCAGATCCTACCCAGCAGGTATACAGATCTGCAGAGGTATCCGTCACCTTTCTGTCAACAATAATCACAGGAATTCCCGCATCTCTTGCTTCCTCAAGCACCGTCTCCCAGCCAGTTTCCGTTACAGGAGCTACCACTATATAATCCACCCCCTGCTGAATAAAGGTTCGGATCGCGGTGATCTGATTGGATTGTTTCTGCTGGGCGTTATCAAAGATCAGTTCATATCCATTTTCCTCAGAAAGAGCATTCACCATGGATTTTGTATTGGCATCACGCCAGTCTGACTCCGCTCCCAGCTGGGAAAAGCCCACAACAATCAGGGAATCCGTTTCTTCTGCTTCCTGTACTGGCGGATCAGGCTCCTTTTTTCTGCCACAGGCTGTACAAAGGCTGAAGATCAGCGTCAGAACAAGGGTGATACCTATGATACAACGAGCTTTTTTCATCTTTCTATCCTCTATCTTCCTGTTTCTTTTTGAAGCACAGGGCACTCTGCCCTTCAGATATATACATAACAACTCCCAGAGTTCTGTGACTGCTTCCGGTAGTTCTGCGACTGCTTCCGGGAGTTCTGCACTCACTCAGATATCTGTCTCTGCCAGTATAACACCTGTTTTATTTTTTTGCTGCCTTTTTCTTTCGAGCCATCACAACAGACTGAATTACAAGGAAGAAACAGAGCATGATCGCCACAGTAATATTTGTCCACCAGGGATCGTTGAATCCTGCTGCGGAAACAATACTCTTGATGGTTGCCAGAGAGAGGACACCGAAAAATGTTCCCATGATATTTCCAACACCACCGGTGAGCATTACACCGCCGATAATGGAGGATGCAATGGCATCCATCTCGGCGCCGGAGGCATTGCTTCCGGAACCGGAGCCAATATGCAGAAAATACACATAGGCACCGAGACCACCAAGAAGGGAACAGATGATATGGGACAGGAATTTTGTTCTCTTCACATTGATTCCCAGCATCAGGGCACTGTGCCTGTTTCCACCCACAGCATAGAAATTCCGCCCCAGTCTTGTCCATTTCATCATCATAAACATCAGAGCTGCCACACAGATGGCAATGATCACACCGATTTCAATGTAGGCAGGGACAAATACACCCTTTTTGTTCACGGAACCAAGAAAACTGATGTAGATTCTTGTCTCCTTCAGACTGTTGAAGGTCTCGCTGGCAACATTGAACGGGGCTGAGCGGATAATATGGGCCAGACCCCTTGCAAAGAACATGCCTGCCAGGGAAACAATAAAGGGCTGAATATCCAGATAAGCCACCAGAAATCCCTGAACGATACCAAAGGCCAGTCCGATACAAATGGCAATTCCCACGGATACAAGAATGCTTCCACCCTTCTCATCCAGATATACGGCACAGGCCACTGTAACAAGTCCTGTGAGGCCACCCAGAGAAATATCGATTCCTCCGCAGATCATAACAATACTCATACCGCAGGCCAGGATGATCAGATAGGCATTTCCATTCAGGATATTGAAGAAGGTCTGCCACTTGGTAAACTGTCCACCCAGTATGGTGATGGCACCGGTGTACATCAGCACAAAGATCACCAGGGTGATCACAAGAAGCGCATTGGTGTCGGAGAGGCCGGATTTTTTATTGGTTACAGCTCCTGTTTTTGACTCTTTCTTAAACATTATGCAGCCTCCTTTCCGGCATTCTTTCTTGCCTCACGTCTCTGACTGATGGCCGCCATCTTCTCACGTACGGAAGGTGCACTGAAGATAACAAGAAGAATGACCACCACTGCCTTGTAGGCAGGAAGAGCGTCGGAGGATACCTGATATTTATACAGGGTAGTGGTCAGGAACTGGATGGCATAGGCACCCAGAACAGAGGCCCACATGTTGAATTTTCCTCCGGAGAGAGCATTTCCTCCAAGGGCAACTGCCAGAATGGCATCCATCTCAATGTCCTTGGCAATTACAGAATAGTTGATGGTGCAAAGACGGCTGGTTTTGATCAGTCCCACCACTGCAACGCACATGCCCAGGATCACAAAGGTCAGGATTTTCACTGCCACCGGATTGATTCCGTTGAGTTTTGCCGCCTTCTCATTGATTCCCACAGACTGCACATACAGACCCAGTGTGGAAAATCTGAGCACCAGCATGATGGCAGTCACACAGAGCGCAGCGATGAAGAAGGGGGTAGGAATGGGAATTCCCGGAATGATGGTGCCAAAAAGACTGTAGGATTTATCCGTTACAATGGGCAGCTGGTTATGGTTGATCCAGGCTGCGATGGACCGTCCTGCTGTATACATGATCAGAGTCGCTACCATAGGCTGGATCCGGAATACTGCCACCAGGGTTCCATTAAATGCTCCAAACACCATAGATACTGCTACTGCAATCAGAAATGCCAGAATGATGGGCATCTGAAGCTCCGGTTCCCTTGCAGAGGCGCCGCAGAGAAGACGGAGAATCACAGAGCCCGCAATGGCAACGGTGGCACCAACGGAAATATCCTGTCCTCCTGATGCGGCGGTTACCAGGGTCATACCAATGGCCAGGATTGCCAGCTCAGAGCCGTAATCAAGGATGGTGATGAGATATCCCTGAAGAATATGGTTTCCCTCACTGTTCAGACCCATCTGAATAGAAAAGAAGGAGGGATCCATAATGAGATTAAAGACAGCAAGAAGCACCAGAGCTGTCACCGGAATAAACAGCTGATGATGTAAAAGCCCCGACAGGGAAAAAACTTTTTTCTCGTTATTCATTCTTCCTCACCTCCTGCAATTGTCTTCATGATGCTCTCCTGATTCAGATCCTCTCCCTGAATCTCGCCAACCTTTTTGCCGTCCCTCATAACCACAAGGCGGGAACAGGTTCGAAGCATCTCATCGATCTCAGAGGAGATAAATGTCACCGACATTCCCTCTCCTGCCAGCTTCAGCACCAGCTTCTGGATATCCACCTTGGTACCGATATCAATACCACGTGTAGGCTCATCCAGAATCAGATACTCCGGATGGGTCAGCAGCCATCTGGCCAGGATCACCTTCTGCTGATTACCACCTGAAAGAGAACCGATGGGGGTCTCTGTGGAGGCGGTTTTTATGGAAAGAAGGTCAATATATTCCTTCGCGATCCTGATCTGCTCAGATTTTGAATAGGGTTTCAGCGGCCCCTTCAGCACCTGGCTTGCCAGAATGATATTTTCTCTTACGGAGAGATCGGCGATGATGCCGTCTCCCTTTCTGTCCTCTGACAGATAGGCAATTCCGTTCTTCATGGCATCGATGGGCTCATGGATCTTCACCTCTTTGCCCTTCATCTTCACCTTTCCACCGGTTACATGGTCTGCGCCAAAGATGGCACGGACACTCTCAGAACGGCCGGAACCCAGCAGACCGGTAAAACCATTGACTTCTCCCTTGCTGATATGGAAATCGAAGGGCTTGATTCCCGCATTGCTACAGAGCCCCTGGGCTTCGTAGACAGGAACGCTGTTCTCCTGTGCAGTAAAGGACACTGCATCTCCCTTGAGATCTGCCATATCATCCATTTCCTTGCCCAGCATTTTTGCCACCAGCTTCACTCTCGGCAGTTCTGCAATATCATAGGCCCCCACCAGGCGTCCGTCCCTGAGAACGGTGATCCGGTCGCAGACCTCATATACCTGATCCAGGAAATGGGTGACAAAGATAATACCTACTCCCTTTGCTTTCAGATCCCGCATCAGCTTAAACAGCTTCTCCACCTCATGCTCATCCAGGGAGGAGGTGGGCTCGTCCAGAATCAGAACCCGACAGTCCATATCCACCGCCCGGGCAATGGCAATCATCTGCTGAATTGCCAGCGAACAGGTATCCAGCTGCTGTGTGGCAGAAGCGGGAATATCCAGAGACTTCAGAATCTCATTGGTTCTCTTATTCATCCAGCCCCATTTCTGGATTACCCCCTCTGTGCGTCCGATAAACATATTTTCTGCAACGGTAAGATTCGGGCACAGTGTAATCTCCTGGTATACAGTACTGATTCCCAGATTCTGTGCATCCTGAGGGGATTTGATCTGCACCTCTTTTTCCTGTCCAGCCAGATAAATGTGACCTCCGTCCTTTTCATAGACGCCGGTCAGCACCTTGATCAGGGTGGATTTTCCTGCACCATTTTCCCCCATCAGCGCATGGATCTCACCTTTATTAAGGGAAAAATCCACATTCTGCAACGCCTTGACCCCTGGAAATATCTTATCTATTCCAGTCATTTCCAAAACTGTGTTATCCCTCACGTGTATTACCTCCCATACGAATTATTAAAAAGAAGAGCGGTATAGCATACCGCTATGCCGCTCTCTTCACTTCCTAACCTTTGATCTCAGAACCAGGTTCTATCAGATTCCGTAGGTATTTACATCATCCTCTGTGATGGAGGAAGCATCAAAGCCCTTCTCCTCCATGATGACTGTTTTTTCTGCAGGTACATTTCCAGCCATGAGATCCTTGATGATACCATCGATGGTGCCTGCCTGGAATGGGTTACACTGTCCATCGTAGTTCCAGTTTCCGTCAAGAAGCTCCTGAAGTGCCCATTTATTGCAGTCAAATCCCATAACCACAACATCTCCGTCAACACCGTGGCTGATATTGTGAGCATCCAGAGCTGCCACAGCACCCTTAGCCATGTCGTCGTTCTCAGCGTAGATTACATTGAACTCATCGCCACGGGCAATTACAGCCTCAACGATCTGCTGTGCTTTCTCTGCGTTCCACTCTGCTGTCTGCTCCTCAACGATTGTCCAGTTTGCCTCAGCATCTGCTTTGGATGTCAGAGCACCGGAACGACCGATCTGTGCGGAGGATCCCATCACACCCTGGATATGGATCACTTTGTACTCATCCAGTCCCTGGTCAGCCAGCCAGCCAACAGCTGTCTCACCCTCTTTTGCCATATCGGATACTACAGATGCCACATACAGATCCTCTGAAGCGTCAATGGTACGGTCAAACAGGATTACATCAATGCCGTTGTCCTGAGCATCCTTCAGAACTGTATCCCAGCCTGTTGTCTCAGCTGCGGAAAGAAGCAGGTAGTCAATACCCTCCTGGATCATGTTCTGAGCTGCTGCAATCTGCTCATCGTTCTTCAGACTGTAGAATTTCTCAACCACTTCGTAGCCGTTCTCCTCTGTAAATGTCTTCTCAAAGTCAGCTACGTTTGCTGTACGATATCCAGACTCTGATGGATCGTTGTTGATGATACCAACCTTGATCAGTTCTCCGGATGCCTCTGGAGCCTCAGCTGCCTCTTCTTTTTCCTCTCCAGCCTCAGCTGTCTCCTCTGCTGCTGCGGATGCAGCTGGCGCATCATCCTTCTTTGCTCCGCAAGCGGTCATGGACATAACCATTGCTCCTGCCAGTAAAGCCACTAATACTTTCTTTTTCATACATTCCCCTCCTTATTGAGAAATAAAGCTTTTTTCTGTTCAGCTATACGAACTCTGAACAGCTTTGTTGCATTTATTATAAAAAAGAACTCCCCTCTTCTCCATGGGATATCTTCTGGAAAAGGGGGAGTATTTTATGAAATATATGTCCTTAGTTGAATATCTTACGGTTCTGTGTGTAAATTCTTATTCACAGTCCCGAATAGTATGGCTTTTTACGGTTTTTCTCTGTTTTTACTGTTTTAAAAGCACCTCAATGCAGGTTCCTTCCCCGTAGGTACTGACCAGGGAAAGTCCATATCCCTCACCGATATTCAGGCGGATTCTCTCATTCACATTGTACAGTCCATACATATTTCCCTCTGCAGGGGATCCGGTAAGAAGTCCCTCTCTGACCTGCTCCAGTCGCTCCCCGGTCATACCCATGCCGTTGTCCTCCACCGTCAGCACGTAATCCTCTCCCTGCAGCCGTCCTGTGACAAGGATCCTGCCGCCACCTCTTCTGTTTTTGATGCCATGGTACAGGGCATTCTCCACCAGAGGCTGAATGGTGAGTTTTGGAATGGTAAAGCGGTTCAGTTCAGAGGGGACATGGATCTCATACTCCAGAATATCCTGATATCTGGTGCGCTGAATCTCCAGGTAGCTGCGTACATGCTGCATTTCTTCCTCCACCGTAACAATGTCCTTCCCCTGATTCAGAGAGGTTCTGAAAAAATCCGAGAGATTTCTGATCATATTTACCGCCTGAGCTCTCTCCTCCGTCTCAATCAGCCACATAATGGCGTCCAGGGTATTATACAGAAAATGAGGATTGATCTGGGACTGAAGCAGCTCAAATTCAGACCTGCGGAGGCGCTTCTGCTCCGCGGTGACCTGATCGATCAGTTCATTGATCTTCCTGATCATGGTATTCATGGAATTACTCAGTGCCCTGGTCTCCACCCCTCCCTGGGTTTCCACCGATACGGTGAGATCTCCCATTGCAATTCTGTCTGTGATGGCGCACAGCTCCCTGAGAGACCGGGTGATGCCAAGGGGAATATAGTAGGACACAAGAATCAGAAATGCCAGAAGTACCACCACCAGAAAGGACAGCAGCTGAAGAATCCTGATATACAGCTCTCTGTAGGCATCTCTGGCCTCCTGAAGATCACAGCTTTCTCCATGAATATAGGCAATCACCGATTCACGGATCAGGGTAGTCACGATCTGCACGTCATTTTCCCAGATCCGGAGATTCTCCTCATATTTATACTCGGATTTCAGATTTTCCTGAATCCTGGCCTTATAGGTTTCCAGATTCTTCAGATATTTGGAAATACTCTCCAGGATCTTTCTGTTCTCCGGGTTCACCGTTACCTGGTTCAGCTCCTGCACCACCCCGGTGGCAGTGAGAAGCATCTCATCCAGATCCGACTCCTCCGGGGTTTTGTTCCCCACCAGCACCAGATAGGTTTCACAGTCGAAATCCTTCTTGAAATCCATGGAAAACTCACTGGCCTTTGTGACAGAAGTAATCATGGCATCATAGCGATGATTCAGCTCCAGAAAGCTCACCACTGCAAACAGCACCAGTCCAAGGATGGGCAGGGTAAGAAGGAGATAGGACCACCGGATCTTTGAGGTGAGATCCATGAAACGAATCTGCTGTTTTAGACGCTGTATCATTGTTCTCTTTTTCCTCCGCTGGTTCTGTACTCCATGGGTGTCATGCCCTGATTCTTCTTAAAGGTGTGACTGAAGTAATGGGGATCCTTATACCCCACCTGAAATGCAATCTCAGAGCTTCTCATATCCGTGGTGAGAAGAAGCTTTTTCGCCTTCTCCATCCGTTTCCCAATGAGATACTCCATAAAGGTGGTGCCCATCTGCTGAGAAAAAACAGCAGAAAAATGATTGGGACTGATGTTTGCTATGGCTGCTGCCTTTGCCAGAGAGATATCCTCACAGGCATAGCTGGCATCAATGTAGGCCACCGCCTCACGAAGAGCCAGGCTGATCCTGCCCTCCTTTTTTGAATCCCTCTTCTCAAGGATGTGATCCAGATACTCTTCAATATACCTGGCTGCCCCAGCCGGTGAAAAATCCTTCTTCAGCACATCTCTGGGATTGCCCAGCTGTCCATCGATATCCTCACAGGAGATTTCATTTTCCCGGGCAAACCGCACCATGGCAAGATACAGATCCATCAGAATATAGGTCATAAAGATGGTACTGTTGAGATTCTTCTCACCGATGGCGGCAAACATCTCCTCCACCAGGGGCGCAATCTCCTCCCGTTCACCAGTGTGCATGAAGTTCATCATTACATCACGGAAATCACTGTTGGTCACCGCATCGTTCAGATCGATGGGGGCATCATTGGATGGAAATCCTGTTCCCGGAAGATCCTTTGCATACACCACCTGATTGGGACCTGCAAGAAAGCGATAGGCTGCCGCCTTTGCCGCCTGCTCATAGGAATGGCGGATTTCACTGACCCGTCCTGCCACAGGACCCACCGAGATAAAATATTCCAGATTTTCTGTGGATTGAAACAGCTCACAGATTCGTTCCAGGGTAAGTGCCAGACCTGTTTCCATGGTATCCTGATGATTTCTGGCGGTGAGCATGGCAAACCCATTCTCTCCTCTGTCGAAAAGGGTCCAGCCCTTCTGCTCCTCCAGAAGACTGTTCAATCTGTCCTGCAGAGTATTTCTCGCCTCTGAAAAATCCCCTGCGGCCTCCCCTCTGATGCGGATCATCAGAAGAATCACGGCAAAATAGCGGGCAGTGAGATTCACCTGTACCTGTTTTGCCATATCCAGACATTCCGCACTGCTTTTTGTATTCATCACAAGATGTCGGAACAGCTTCTGTTTCTGAAGCTCCCTTCTCTCATGGGACACAGGGGTCTCCGAATCAGACAGCAGCTCCCGCTGTCTGCGATCCTGGATTTTCTGCTTTACCCCCCTGACACACTCCAGCAGTCTGCCCGGAGTCACCGGTTTCAGAAGATATTCTGTTACTCCCAGAGAAACGGCCCTCTGGGCGTAGGTAAACTCATCAAATCCAGACAGGATAATTACCTGTAAATCAGGAAGCTCCTGCTTTACCCTCTGAATCAGCTCCAGCCCATCCATAAAGGGCATCTTGATATCCGTCAGAAGGATATCCGGTTTCAGTTCAAGAATCATGGGATATGCCAGTTCACCGTCACTGGCCTCACCCACCAGTTCAATGTCGGAGGATATCCAGTCGATCTTTTTTATGCCATTGCGCATAATGATCTCATCCTCCGCCAGAAATAATTTTACCATGTTCCATTCCCCCCATTTCACAGCACCCGGTAACCTTCGCCTCAACGTACTTTCACAAGATTTCTTGTCAGTTTTGCTGAACGCTTCTGTTGCGCCTCTGTATCTCTATTTTACCCGAAAAGCCCTTACTTTTATACTCTGATCCAATGAAAACTAACACAATTTCCTATGAAGATTACAGTGTCAAAAGGTCAGAGCCACCGGTGCTTGCACGTACGGTGGTGATAGACCTTGTGACACGCCCCAAAGATGAGGATGTAAGTGGGGCGCAAGCACCACGATATCCGAATCTTGGGGAGGATTGTGGGAGTACGAAGTACGAAACAATCCGTGTAATCTGTTTTGGGGGCTTTTGACACCCGAATCCTATGAAATGAAAAAACAGGTCTGACTCAGACAAATCAGACCTGCTCTCATGTAATGCTCTGCATCCTCTGCAGAGACAACCTAACTGTATTTCTATCTTTTCAGATATTCCCGCCAAACTCAAACCCCTTTTTCACAGGCGGTACAATGGACTGCCTGATGGAGGGCTCGCTGTCAAACACATAGTTGGCGTCAGAATCAGGATCCTCAATAACCCGCAGCATATTCTCTCCCAGGATCCTACCCAGCGCTTCCTTAGGATGTCGGAAGGAGGTAAAGGGAATGCTGTTGATGGAGGCAAGATCAGAATCATCGATACTCACCACCGAAAGATCCTCAGGTACCCGGATTCCTCGCTTTACTGCCATGTTGATGATCTCATAGGCAATCTCATCGTTGTAGCAGAGAACTGCGGTAACCTCATTCATGCAGTCAAAGAGATACTCCTCAATGGATTTCAATCTGGTAAGCATATCAGAATCCAGCCAGATGGTTCTCTTGCTGTCTGTTCTGAGATGATTATCCCACATCGCTTTCAGAAAACCTGAATAGCGCAGACGTCCCTGACCATCCTCTGCATTGAAAATGCCTGCAATGCTCTCATGTCCAGCCTGGATCAGCAGCTCTGTGGCATCATAGGCCACCTTTTTGTCATCAAGACAAACACAGGGCAGCTGCAGTTCCGGATATCCGGTATGGAAATTTATCATAGGGATTCCCATATTCTGAAGCTCCTGATACAGCGGAATGTTTGGATTTGGCAGTGCACTTTTGGATGGCTCCACAATAATTCCGTCCACATCATTTCTCTGGATCAGATTTTTCAGAATTGTTTTTTCATGATGAATGCTGTCATTGGTAAAAAAGATCTGCAGCATATATCCGTTGGAGGTAAGGATCTTCTCCACCCCTTTCAATACAGAGGTGAAAATATAGTGATCCACATAGGTACTGATAATGGCGATGGTATAATTTCTCTGACGCTGGGTATTTTTTCTTCCACTCTGTCCGTAAACAAAGGTTCCGCTTCCCTGGGTCTTCTCAATTACCTTCTCCGCCTTCAGAACATCCAGTGCACGCCGTACTGTCTGTCGACTTACACCAAACTGCTCTGCCAGCGCATTCTCAGTAGGAAGGCGGTCTCCCGCCTTCCATACTCCATCTTCTATATTCTTTTTGATCCAGTCTGCAATACTCTGGAATTTAGCTTCCTGCATCATCATGATTTAGGTTTCCTTTTTATTTCATAAAGAATTTCTGAAGATCAGCTTCTGTTGTGTCATCACCGATTGTGATCAGCTCTGTACCTGTCAGTCTTGCAAACATTGCGATGTCTGCTCTTGTCAGTGCTGTGGATACTACGGAGTGATGAGCGCCTCCTGCATAGCACCATGCTGCAGTTCCGATTGCAAAGTTTGGTTTATGACGATACATAATGCGTGCTACCGGAAGATTTGGCATTGGTTTTGGCTGCTCAACCAGCTCGATATCAGCACAGATAATTCTGAAGTGATCACCAAGGTCGATGAGAGTAACCTGGATACCGTCTCCTGTTGTTCCGTCAAATACAAGACGTGCAGGATCAGCTTTTCCACCGATTCCCAGTGGATGAACCTCAATCTGTGGTTTGTTTGCTGCAAATGCAGGTGGAACCTCCAGCATATGAGAAGCAAGCTCAAGCTCCTGACCCTGTGTCAGATCGTAGGTGTAATCCTCGATAAAGCCTGTTGCACCCTCTCTGCCCTCAGACATTTTCATCAGAACAGAACCAAGAGCAGCGATCTTGTAATCACCCTCAGGACCAAAGCCAACACCCTTGTCCATCAGGTTCTGAGATGCCAGACCTGGAAGCTGTTTCATTCCGAACAGATCCTGGAAGTTGTCTGTAAAGCAGGTAGCCTTTGTCTCAGCCATAAATTTCTCAAGAGCGATCTCATATCTTGCCTGCTCACGTACAGACTCGATATTATCAGTAGCCATCACGTATTTCTCAGCGTACTCAGCCATTTTCGCATCAACCTCTGCCTCAGTAGCAGCCTCAGCGCGGGTTGCGATCTCACCGATACCCCAGTATTTAACTTCCCATCCGTATTTGATCTCGCACTCAAGACGGTTTCCGTCTGTTACAGCAACGTCTCTCATGTTGTTTCCGAAGGTAGCAACCAGAGTATGACGGGACTGATCGATTGCTTTTGCACAGTGAGCAAACTGACGGATCTTCTCGATTACATGATCGTGTTTGTAGAAACCTGCAGCAACCTCGTGAGGAATGTTCATCTTAGCCAGGATGAAGCTGTACTCACGATCACCATGTGCAGCCTGATTCAGGTTCATGAAATCCATATCGATGGCATCGTATGGAAGCTTCTCATTTGCCTGTGTATGCAGGTGCAGCAGTGGTTTGTTCAGAATCTGAAGACCCTTGATCCACATTTTTGCAGGTGAGAAGGTATGCATCCATGTGATAACACCAACACAGTCATCATCCACCATAACCTTCTTCATATCCTCTACACAGATAGCAGAAGTCTCAACAGTTGGCAGAAGTACAACCTCTGCAATGTCGCCGATTTTCTGATTTAAGTATTCTACCATATCAGCGCAGTCAGCCGCAACCTGTTTCAGACACTCCTCTCCGTAAAGATCCTGGCTTCCTGGAATAAAATATAATTTTTTCATTCTTTTCTATCTGTCAGCAGATCTCCGGTTCTTCCCGGATCCGAAGATCTGCTGCACTCTCCTTTCTGAATTTAACACATGATGCGTGAACTGACAGCAGTTCCACCACGCCTTTTCTGATATTATTTGATTACCTTCAGAGACTGACGGTCAGCAAATACTGCTACGAAGATCAGGAAGATGATTCCCTGGATCAGCTGCATAGCCTGAGGTGTAAGTCCCATCATTGTCAGACCGTTTTTCAGTACTACATAGAGAAGAGAACCAACAACAACGTTCATGAAACGAACCTTTGCACCACCGGAGATTGGCATTCCACCAAGTACCAGGGCAATGAGGATCTGTGTCTCAAGCTGGTTTCCTACGTTTGCTGTAGCAGATCCGTTTTTAACGATGTTGATAAATGCTGCAAAGCCTGTGATAGCACCTGCCAGAACGTAGATCAGGAATTTCATACGGTCTGTGCGGATACCGGCAAACATTGCTGCCTTCTCACCTGCACCGATGGCTTTCAGGTGCATTCCGAATTTTGTATAGCGGAACACGATGAAGCCGATCACAAGGATGATCACTGTACAGGTCATTTTAACTGCTGTTGTATCGTAATCGTATACCTTCATGCTGGCTGCGATTGGTGACTCAGAAGTAAGATACTTGATGAATCCACGGAACAGGAACATGGAGCAGATTGTTACGATGAAGGATTTGATCTTTCTGTTTACATAGAAGAAACCATTGAATGCTCCGATAAGAGCACCGGCAGCCATACCACCGAAGATCGCAAGAATAATGTTGTACTGTGAAAGATAACATACAACGATAGATGCAATACCCATAATAGATCCCTGGGAGAAATCAAGTCCACCCATGGTCATGATGAAGAAAACACCCATGGAAGAGATCATCAGAACGTATACCTGAGAAAGGATCAGGGATCTGCTGTTCCACATGCCTCCGTTTGTCAGAACATTGAACAGGATCAGAATGGCAACAAGACCGATGATGGGCAGAAGCATACGCAGGGTATTCATGCGGGCCGCTTTAGCCATTTCTTCCTTTTTAGATAATGTTTTTGTATTATTTGCCATAACGTCCTCCTTAAACCATCTTAGAGATGAGCAGATTCTCATCCATTTCTTCACTTCTGAGCAGCTCACCATTGAGCTTTCCGTCTTTCATGATGATGATACGGTCACACATACCGATCAGCTCCATCAGCTCCTCAGAGATCATGATAATGGATTTTCCGTTCTGGCGCATATGGTCCATAAGCTGGTAGATATCCTGTTTAACCTTGATATCAATACCACGGGTCGGGGAATCCAGCACAACGATGTTGGAATCCTTACCGATCCAGCGAGCCAGTACAACCTTCTGTTTGTTACCACCGGACAGATCAGATACAAACTGTCCTACATTCTGCATCTTAACAGACATCTGTGCTGCAAATTTATCAGCAAATGTTTTCAGCTTTTTGTCGCTGAGAAGACCGAACTTATTGGAAAGCTCACCCAGGGATGGAAGAACAATGTTATCTCCGATACTCTGGTTGATGACGATGGACTCGTTATCACGGTCTTTGGATGTATAGGCAATGCTGTTCTTGATGGCTGTAGGAATGTCATTGATCTGTGTTCCGTTAGCCAGAGTTACTGTACCCTGACGATCATAGGAAGCACCGAATACAGCCTTTCCGATCTCGTGCATACCGGACTCAGACAGACCACCGAAGCCAAGGATCTCACCCTGGTGAAGATCAAAGGATACATCCTCGATCAGTCCAGGAACAGTTACGTTTTTAACAGAGAGAACCACCTCATCAGAGATTGGTGTACCGTAATCTGCACGATAGTAAGCACCTGTAACCTCACGGCCTACCATCAGTTTTTTCAGATCATCCTCTGTCATATCAGCACTCTTAACAGTGTCGATGTAAACACCGTCACGGAGAACTGTGATGGTATCAGATTTATCCAGGATCTCTGGAAGGTCGTGGGAAATGAAGATAACTGTATTTCCCTCTTCTCTGATACGGTTCATATGTTTGTAAAGCTCCTCACGTCCCTCCTGGGAAAGAGCTGTTGTTGTCTCGTCAATTACAACAATTTTTGGATGGAAGTAGGTAGCCTTTACGATCTCAACCAGCTTTCTGTCCTCGAAGTTGTAATCATCAATCTGATTCTGCGCTTTGATGCGCTCAAAGCCATACTGCTGAAGCAGCTCATTGGCTTTACGGTTCATGGCATTGGTATTTTTGATGCCGTTTTTAACGAACATATCCTCATGTCCCAGGAAGATATTCTCTGCTACGGTCAGACCGTCCAGAGTTCCCAGCTCCTGTACGATGATGGAGATGCCTTCGTTGTTTGCCTCAACCTGGTTCTTTGGATGTACTTCCTTTCCGTCCAGGATGAATTTTCCGCTGTCGATGGTATGGATACCACACAGCATATTTGTGAGAGTTGATTTTCCGGAACCATTCTCTCCGATCAGTGCGTGAACTTCGCCCTTATTGATATTGAAGGAAACATCACGAACAGCTCTTGTGATTCCGAAAGACTTTGACAGATTCTGCACCTGTAATCTTACTTCGCTCATTAATGATTTCCTCCTTATTTAACGATTTCGCCCTTAACAACCTTAGTTGTCAGAGTAATGATGATCAGAAGGGCCAGACCAGTGATAACGTCCTGGATCGCTGTAGGTGCACCCAATGCGATGAATCCGAAGAAAATGATGTTGATCATGAACTCACCGATGATGATAGCCTGAAGCGGGATTCCGTATTTTTTGAACGCTACACCGAAGAAGCATCCCATAGTAGGAATGAAGTTACGGCTCATGGAAGCCATACCAGTTACAGCAACCATGGAAGAACCGTAGCTGATGGTCAGAACAGCCATGGCACCTAAGAAAGCACCACTGATAACAAATGCAAGTACTTTGTATTTGTTTACGTTGATACCCATGTTCTTTGCAATGAACTCGTTGCTTCCGATAGCATAGGTATAGGTACCGATTTTTGTATAGTTAAGGATCAGGTAAGCTACAATGAATACGATAACTGCCAGAATGATGTTTCCAGGCATTTTACCGAACATACGAAGGTTGGAAGGAAGTGTCTGCTCCATACCGCCGGCGATGATGTTTGCCAGGGACTCATAGATCAGAGCAAGACCTGTAGTAACGATCATGGATGGAATACGAAGTTTTACATAGAAAATTCCGTTAGCCAGTCCAACCAGCGCACCTGTTACGATACATCCGATGATCAGACCTGCATATCCCATGCCAAGACCTGCTGCCAGTTTGCAGCCAATGATTGTGGAAAGGATGATATTCGCTCCGATGGAGAAGTCGAACATACCCATTACCAGTACAAAATAAAATCCAACAGCACCAGCTGATGCGATCAGGCTGGCCTGGAAGTAGCTGAGCATATTTGCAGGTGAACCAAAGTTATGTGGTGTCAGCACCTTGAAAATCGCCCAGGAAACGAAAACCAGCAGAAGTAAAACAAGATATCCCTTAGCTGTAGGTGACATCTTTTTTCCAGAGGAAGCCGCTTTTGATGTTCCCATATTCTCTCCTTTTTTCAATAATAGCCGGTATCACGGTATGATACCGGCTATTTATCACTCATTTACAGTAACTGAATCTTCACTGAATAATCAGCCGTTTGCACGTGCCTCAGCATCCTCGATGGACAGAGCTGCAGCAGCTGCTTTCAGATCATCAAGGCTCATCTCGCCCATAGCTTTCAGCTCATCAGCTGTGTATGGAAGCTGATCTACGAAGTATTTCTCGTATGCTGTGTAGTCATCAGCAGAAGCTACGTACAGGTATGGGAACTCAACATCGATGAAGTTGCCCTCGATATCTGTGTAGTTGCCCTGGATTGCATTGTAAACCATCATGAATGCGAACAGAGGATCGCAGTAATGTCCGCCGGACTCACCAGCCATGGATCCGTCTGCAAGTCTCTCGCCAAGGTCTGGCAGGAAGTCTGTGGAAACGATGTCAACGCTGTCAGTTTTACCTGCACGCTCAACAGCTGCAATAGCACCAAGCAGTGGGTCTCCGCCGCCGCCTGCTGGAATCAGAGCATCCAGAGTAGGATCAGCACTCATAAGAGCCTCAGCAGCTTTGGAACCACCCTCTGAAGATGTTCCTGCGTACTGTGGGTCAGACAGTTTAACCTGGTCGTTTGGATTAGCTGCGTTCCACTCTTCAACGCCTGCTTTGTATCCTTCCCATCTTCCAAGCCATGTAGCATCACCCTGCTCCCAGCCGATGAGACCGATGTTTCTGTCACCTTTGTCGATAAGGATCTGAACCAGTTTCTTTCCATTCTCAGGCTCGTTCTCATGAACTGCACCCATGTAGTATGGAGATTTTGTTGCTGCATCGTAGATGTCTTTGCTGTTCTCCTCGCTGATGATACGGAAGAACTGAGCCAGGTAAACACCTGCATCGTTACATGTTTTGATTGCAGAAGCCATCTCTGTATCAGAAGAGTTACAGATGATGATTCCCTGGCATCCTGCTGCTACAAGTGTCTCAACAGAAGCTGTAACCTGCTCAGAAACGTGAGCCTGATCTACGTACTGAACGCTTACGCCCAGAGAATCTGCTGCTGCATCAAGGATTTTCTTACACTGAGAACCAAGTACGTCTGTGGAACTCCAGATAGAAACACCGATTTTGATATCAGATGGTGCCTCTTTTTTTGTCTCCTCTGCTGCACCCTCAGATTTTGCAGCTGTGTCGCCGCCTTTGTCAGAGCTGCTGCCGCATCCTACAAAAGCAGATGCTGCCATAGCTGCGCCAAGGATAAGAGCTAAAATTCTTTTCTTCATTTCTTTCCTCCTTTTAATAAAAACCTATATTCCCTACCCCCTTATGGGATTGGTTCCTTGAATCATTCTGCTTACCGTTCTTCCTTATTTCTGTCCGTAGTAAGCATTTGCACCGTGTTTACGGTAGTAGTGTTTGTCCTGCAGAATCTGTGGAGCCGGCTGGCAGTGAGGATTGATCATCTCGCAGCGGGCAGCCATCTTTGCCACCTCCTCAAGAACAACTGCGTTGTGAACTGCCTCATCCGCATCCTTGCCCCAGGTGAAAGGACCGTGGTTTTTGCAGAGAACTGTTGGAACTGCCTCGTAATCGATACCTCTTGCTGCAAAGGCATTTGCAATGAGGACTCCTGTGTTCTCCTCATATCCGTCATCGATCTCCTGCTCTGTCAGATTACGCACGCATGGAACAGGACCGTAGATATAATCTGCATGGGTTGTTCCGTAGCATGGAATATCTCTTCCTGCCTGTGCCCAGCTTGTAGCCCAGGAGGAGTGGGTGTGAACCACACCACCGATATTTGGGAAGCGGTTATACAGAACCATGTGTGTAGCAGTGTCAGAGGAAGGATTGTAGCGTCCCTCCACCTTGTTGCCTTCCAGATCCATAACAACCATGTCCTCCGGCTTCAGTTCGTCGTAAGGAACTCCGCTTGGTTTGATTACAAACAGTCCCTTCTCACGGTCGATGCCGCTGACATTTCCCCAGGTAAAAGTAACAAGACCATATTTAGGAAGAAGCATATTTGCTTCATATACAACCTTTTTTAATTCTTCCAGCATGTGTTTTCTCCTTTATTTCAGATACTGACCAGCAGCCTGCTCAATCGGGATACCCTGTTTGTAACGCTCGATGAACACCTCGATACCTGCTGCATCCTTCTCATCCGGCTCCACTGTAATGCAGTTGCTTCCTGCAAACACGCGGTTGTTCAGATAATCCTGAAGGCTCTCACCCTCTGCCTTCTCAACAGCGTAGGCTGCAAGAAGAGCCATTCCCCATGGGCCGCCCTCGCCGGCTGTTTCCATAACAGAAACCGATGCGCCGATGGAGGAAGCCAGAAGATTCTGTCCTACACCCTCTGTTTTGAAGAGACCGCCGTGACCGAAGATGGTATCGATCTTAACATTCTCTTTCTTCAGCAGGATATCCATACCTACCTTCAGAGCTCCAAGTGCTGTAAGCAGATGAGATCTCATGAAGTTTGCCAGGGAGAAGTTGCTCTTCGGAGTGCGGACAACCATTGGTCTTCCCTCCTCCACTCTTGTGATATTCTCACCAGAGAGATAGCCGTAGGAAAGAATTCCGCCGCAATCCGGATCACCTTCCATAGCCTTGCGGTACAGTGTTCCGTACAGCTCATTGCCATCCACCTTCATTCCGAAGCTTTCCAGACACTCCTTGAAGATGCCAACCCAGGCATTCAGATCAGAAGTACAGTTATTTGCATGAACCATGGCAACAGGAGAACCATCCGGTGTTGTTACCATATCAATTTCCTCGTAAACATCCTTCAGATTATCCTCAAGAACGATCATACCGAAGATAGAGGTTCCTGCAGAAACATTTCCGGTTCTCTGTGCCACACTGTTTGTAGCCACCATTCCGGTTCCTGCATCTCCCTCAGGAGGACAGATCGGACAGCCAGCCTGAAGAACACCGCTCTCATCCAGAAGTTTTGCACCCTCCTCTGTAAGAGTTCCTGCATCCTCTCCTGCCTGAAGAACCTTTGGAAGAATGTCTGTCAGTTTCCAGGAGAATCCCTTCACCGCATCCAGTCCGTTGAACTTCTCCAGCATTGCTGCGTCATAATCCTTTGTGTCAGGAGCGATGGGGAACATTCCTGAAGCATCGCCTACACCAAGCACCTTCTGGCCTGTCAGTTTCCAGTGGATAAATCCTGCCAGTGTTGTAAAGAATGCAACATCCTTCACATGCTCCTCTTTGTTCAGCACTGCCTGATACAGATGAGAAATGCTCCAGCGCTGTGGAATATTGTAGTTAAAAAGCTCTGTCAGTGCTGCTGCAGCCTCTCCTGTGATTCCGTTTCTCCAGGTTCTGAAAGGAACAAGAAGATTGTCTTCCTTATCAAAAGCCAGATAGCCGTGCATCATGGCACTGAAGCCGATTGCTTTTAAGCTGCGGATCTCAGTATCGTATTTAGCCTTTACGTCTGCAGCCATATCGCTGTAGCAGTTGCGAAGTCCACCCCAGATATCCTCCAGAGTGTAGGTCCAGATTCCATTCTCCAGACGGTTTTCCCACTCATGGCTTCCGGATGCCACCGGCTTGTGGTCCTCATCAATCAGTACAGCCTTGATTCGGGTAGAACCAAACTCAATACCCAGTACAGCCCTTCCACTGTCGATCAATTCTTTCACATTACCCATTCAATGCTCTCCTTCTTCAGTCATTGTTATTGACTGTTTACCTATCCATCAGTTCCAATTTGTTGCGTATAACTTTCTTTATTTGTATTGTACATTTTCATTTGTAATATGTCAATTATATCTTATATGTACGATACATCTTTGCCGTTTTCGCCATTTTAAAGCTTTGGTTTTGTTCATAACCAACAGTATCACAACATTTTTAACCGTGAAAATCCATTTCTTTGTTATTTATTGCACAAATCAGCTGGTTTTTACCACATTTTGCATGGGTTTATTTGTATTTCACTTACGCAGTTATTGTTAAGTACATATCAATAATTTGTATACATGTATGTCATACAAATTTCACCAGCATTGCGAAGAAAGCCCTGAGCACGTCCAATTTCAGGCATATACAATCATAATATGTACGATTCATTGAAAGTATCTGATTAATTATGGTTTTTTCCTCCTTGCACAAGTAAAGAGAGGCATCCATTGTTAAATACAATAGACACCTCTCGATTTGGGAAGGGGCTTAGTGCGACAGCCCCTGAAGCTGATTATTCTATACCTGAATTATTCACGGCTTAACCTTTCAAGAGTTTAAAACCCGTGTAGTT
>JAUNCZ010000081.1 GCA_030526405.1 Lachnospiraceae bacterium
GAAAGTGTATATCGTGGTCGCGTCAATCCCACGAGAAAAATGATTGACCCATTTTATCTTTAGCAGAGGCTGTTTTAGGTCTGTGAATGTCTCGCCTGGTATGCAAGACCTGACTTTGCAGATTTGACAGTGATACCTCATCAAAATCTACAATTCCAATTGTTCCAACTCCGGCTGCAGCCAGATATTGTACAACCGGAGAGCCAAGAGCCCCAAGACCAATTACTAATACTTTTGAAGCCTTAATACTTTTCTGACCCTTTACACCTATGTCACGAAGCATCAAATGCTTGCTGTATCTTTCAATCTCCTCATCATCCAATGCCGCTTCTTTTCTACGCTCACTGGATATAATTCCTTTTTCAGGGGTACCTCCGGCTATAGCCGGCAATAATAAAAGTTCTTCACCTTCACGAATAGTCCTGCTCCATTTGTCAGTGTCAGATATGTCTTCCTCCCCCAGATATAAAGCAACAAAATCTCTTAGATTTCCATCCTCTCCATAGATGGATTTTTTTAATTCCGGATATTCATCTATCAGATTCTCCAGTACATCTGATACAGTATCTCCTTCCACCAAAACTTCTGATCGCTTATTTGTAAATGCTCTCAAGGTGGCAGAAATAATAACCTTTATCTGCATACAAACTCCTTTTCCTCAACCCATCCTTCAGCATTTTTCATATATACTCTGACAGAAATACTTCTGTCTAAAGGATCCATTTTTTTAATAGCTACAACAGGATAAACCATACCGGGAATCATATATCTTTCGTCCCTATCCGAAAGTAGCGCATCATAATCAGGATGAGAATGATAAAAGCCAAGCACCTCTGATCCTTTTTTTTCCAGATCCCTCTCCAGCTGGTAAACTTCATATGGATTGATCCTGAACTCATTTCCCATGCTGCTTTTATTTGCTGAATTAGATGTCTTTTTTATATGACACACAATGAGGTTTTTGCCTTCTGTTTTTCCAATGAGAATACCGCAGCATTCCAAAGGATATTCATCATTCGCATGATTTTTTATTTCATCCAATGTAGTACCTGCAAAGACAATTACATCCATGTTAGTGTCTTTATTTACTTTTAAACAATCCGGTGGATAAGTATCTGTCACCTGAATCTGGTAAAATCACAACGATATTTTTTCCTTTATTTTCTTCTCGTTTAGCGAGAATAGTAGCTGCCTTAAGTGCTGCTCCTGAAGAAATACCCACCAGGATTCCTTCTGCTAAAGCAAAATTTCTTCCCTCTGTAAAGGCATCCTCATTCTCGATAGTAATAACTTCATCATATAAGGATGTATCAAGTACTTTAGGTATAAAGCCAGCACCAATTCCCTGAATCATATGAGCTCCACCTTTTCCACCCGAAAGCACCGGACTTCCCGCAGGCTCAACTGCCACAACCTTAATATCAGGATTTTTCTCTTTCAGATATTTTCCGGCTCCTGTCACCGTTCCACCGGTACCAACACCAGCCACAAATATATCTACCTTTCCATTTGTCTGCTCCCAAATCTCAGGACCTGTAGTCTTCTCGTGTATGAGCGGATTTGCGAAATTATCGAACTGACCCAGAATGATTGATCCAGGTATTGACTCCTGTAGCTCATTTGCTCTTTCAATTGCACCTTTCATTCCCAGTGGGCCTTCCGTAAGCTCAAGCTCAGCTCCATAGGCTCTAAGTAATGATTTTCTTTCTTCACTCATTGTTGCAGGTAACACGATGATAGTCCTGTACCCAAGGGAAGTAGCAATTGCTGCAATACCAATACCGGTATTACCAGAGGTTGGCTCAATAATTGTGGCACCAGGCTTTAATTCGCCTTTTTCTTCCGCATCCTTAATCATTGCCAATGCTACTCTGTCCTTTACAGATCCCGTGGGGTTAAGATACTCAAGTTTTGCAAATATGGAAGCCTCCACATCATTTTTATCTGCATATCTGCTTATTTTCAGAAGTGGGGTATTGCCTACCAGCTCTGTTAAATCTTCTATATACTGTGAATTAGCCATCTATGTATTTCCTCCTTTTGTCCTCTGTTTATTTGACTATGTTATACGCTTCTTTGCTATTTTCTTCTATTGATTTCTGTCTATATATTCTCCTTAGGTATATTGTCACTCAATTTTCCATACTTTTTCCGATAGAACAAAAATGGGAGTAAAGCGGACATTTGCGGAGACTTGGCGCGCAATTCTGATCAGCTTTAGCTGACATCTTCCTATCAGAATAGCTCGTAGCCAATTTATACATAAAATGCAACTATGTTCTGCTTTCATAAACGAAAAGACGCCTTGCAGAATGATTTCACACTCTGCAGGGCGTCGGTGCACTGGAGTCATCGACATCAGTGCTTTATCTGTTTGAATAAATATGACTTATATGTTTGAAAAAATAAGAATTCTGTCCTCTATTTTATCGTAATGCCTCTTCAATTACATCAAAAAGAATATAATCTTCCAACGGCACTTCTTTCTCAATTGCTCCAGCGTTTAAGAAAGTCTGCTGCTGATTGACATAATCATCCTTTAATGTTCCATCCTCCAGGCCTGTTTTAATTTTTTCGGAATTGAACCATTCTGCATCCTCTGTCTGGAACAGATTTACTTCCAGATCTGTTGCTGTCTGCTTTGCCACCAGACCAGCTACATATTCGTAGTTTTCTTCTTTTGATCCAAAATCCATGGCTTTATACAGGGCTTTTGAAAAACGAACCAGAACATCCCTGTTCTGTTCTGCATAATCAGGAAGTGCAATCCAGCTTGCCAGGCTTGTTGTACCATTTTCAAACTCAATTTTTACTGCATCGTCAATCTGTGTAGTAATCTGCATTGTATAAGGAGACCATGTTGCACATGCATCAATGGTTCCAGATGCCATGGCACTTACCATATTTCCTACTTCCATTTCATATGCCTCAATGTCATCAAAAGAAAGATTTACTTTTTCCAGTGCACTTCTAAGAGATGCTTCAGAAGATGTTCCTGATGCATACGCTACTTTTTTTCCTTTCAGATCTTCCAGCTTTTCTACTCCATGAGATTTCAGACCAATCACGTAGTCACTGGTGTTTATCTGCTGTGGTGCAAAAATCTTAGCACTTCCTGTAATGCACAATTTATGGGCACCATGGCCGATATAAGCAAGATCAATGCTTCCAGATTCCATTGCAGCAATTTCGGTTGGACCATCTGCAAATTCATATAACTGCAGATCCAGACCCTCATCTGCAAAATATCCCTGGTCAATTCCTGTAAGAACTGCCCATAAAGCTGCGTAATTAGGCATATAAGCAATATTCAGACTTACTGTTTGCTGCTTTTCTGTCACCTCAATAACCTCTTCTGCATTGTTTTCCTTTTCAGACACTTTCCTGACACCGATTAAGGCTAACACAACCAAGGCTGCTGCAATTAAAAATGCGGCCAATTTTTTCATAATACTGTTCCTCCTATAAATAATCTATAATAATCACCATGGTGGCTGATTATTTCCGTACTTCCATATATTCCTGATAAACCTGATTCCAGATCTCCGCCTTTAATTCGAGAAAACGTTTTGTAGATTTTGTTTCCTGGGTACGCGGATAGGGAATATCGATGTTTACAATTTTCTTGATTCTCCCGGGTCTTGCACTCATAATAATCACTCTCTGTGCAAGAATGATTGCTTCGTCCACATCATGAGTGATAAAAAAACAAGTTTTTTTATCCTGCTCCCACATTTCAAGAAGTTCACTCTGTAGTTGGGCACGAGTCTGGGCATCCAATGCTCCAAAAGGCTCATCCAGAAGCAATACCTCGGGATTTACTGCATAAGCTCGTGCAATGGCTACTCTCTGCTTCATTCCGCCGGATAATTCTTTGGGATATGCATCAATAAAATCCTCCAGACCTACACTCCTTATATATTTCAGAGCAATTTCTCTTGCTTCCTTTTCCGGGACTTTTTTCAGATTAAGACCAAACAATACATTGTCCATTACTGTCAGCCAGGGAAACAGAGCATACTGTTGAAATACAACCCCTCTTTCTCTACCTGTTCCCTGGATGGGGGTTCCATCCAAAAAAACCTCTCCTTCACTGGGCTGTAATAATCCTGCAATGATATTGAGCAATGTGGATTTTCCACATCCAGAAGGTCCCACCACACAAACAAATTCGTTTTCATGAATATCCAGACTCACATCATCTAATGCTCGCATTATCCCATTTCTGCTCTGATATTCTTTTTTCACATGGTCTATTCTAAGCTTTACAGCTCTATCTTCTCCTGCCATCCTGTCAACCTCCTCTCTGCTATGTCCACAATTTTTGAGAAAGTCATACCGATTATTCCCACCAGAATGATATATAAAAGCATAGGCGCCGTTTCAAAGGTATTAGACAAAGAACGTATTCTCATACCCATTCCAGCCACTGCTCCTGTGGATTCTGAAGCTATTAATGTAGTTAAAGCAGCACTTAAGCCCAGACGCACTGCTGTAATAACAAAAGGAGTGGTAGCCGGAATAATTACTTTAAAAAAGATATCTCTGTCCTCAGCTCCCAAAACTCTTGCAGCTTTGATCAATGTCAGATCAACGCTTTTTATTCCCTGATAAATCATAATGCTGGTGGTCATAAAACATGCCAGCCATATAACAATAATCTGTGGTTTTCTTCCCACACCCACTGATATAACCACCAGAGGAACATAGGCAAGTGCAGGAATATTACGTACAAACTGAATCCAAGGTTCCAGAATCTTCTGAACGGGCCGGTACCAGGCCATCAGAAAGCCAACGGGAAGTGCTGTCACAAAGCCTAAAGCAAAGCCTGCCAGAATTGATATAATACTGCTGGCAAAATCTTTCCAAAGAACATCTCTTTCTATCATTGTCTTTATTGCAGGAATTACCTGCGTAGCAAAAGGAAAGCTTCTTGAAGTTTTCGGTATTTTTGAAAGCACGAACCATAGCAGTATTGCTGCTGCCAGTGAAAGAAGCTGCCATATCCATATTGATGCTCTTGTTTTATATTCTTTTATGGTTTTATTCTTCATATTTCTCATCTCTCTTCCCATATTTTTCTTCCAGCTTCTCCGCACCATCCTCACGACCTGTCTCTTTCAGGCGCTTTATGTAATTATCAAGTGCCCCCCAGGTATGGTATGGACCATTCTCATTAAGCACAGTCCACATGGGATCCTGTTTCTGCCGGCTTTCCAGCAGAGCCTTTTCCTGCCAATTCAGAATTATTCTGGCTCCCTTATCACAAATTCCTGGATACTGTTCTTTCACATTCCGTTGCTCATGGGGATCATCCCTCAAGTTAAAAAGCATCTCTTTATCAAATAAATGAAAACCATCATGAAGTGTTCGTATGTACAGCCAGTCTCCAAATATTGCGCTACGCTGACAGACATGTGCCATCTGAGACAGAACAAGACTGTCTCTTCCTTTCTTGTCCCCTTTTTGAATATTTGCAGCCATACTTTCGCCATCCCAGAAATCTGCCTTTGCTACCTGAAGTAAGTCTGCCATTGTAGGAGCAAGATCCACATTATAGTGTAGTTCTTTGTCCTCGTATCCTTGTTTACATCCCGGCCACTTGATGATCAGGGGGATGTGGCAGCATGGCTCATCAGCAGTTGCATGTTCACTGTACAGTCCAAGTTCTCCAAGATTTTCTCCATGATCAGCAGTAATGACAATGGCTGTTTCTTCATAAATGCCCATTTCTTTCAGTTTGAAAAAAATCTGTCCCGTCAGATAATCTGCATAGGCAACACCTGTATCATATCCGTCTATCTGTCTTTTTACATCCGAAAGACTGTCCAATTTTCCCAGATATCTGGGCCATTGCGGAAACTCCTGGTCGTCCCACATATGAATCTCATTGGCACTGTGAGGTCCTACATGTTTCTTATGTTGCAGGAATACTTCGTCATCAATCCAGTTATCCGGAAGTTCTTCATTTTCAAAAGGATTTCCAAATTCTTCCGGGGCACGGTATGGTGTATGTGGATCCCAGAAATGTACATGCAGATACCAGTTATCTTTTTCACGGTTCCTGTCCAGCCATTCCAGCGCATACGGAAGGATGGTTTCACCTGATTCCATGCCTTGACCACCCTGATTGTAGATCTCCTGAAACCCTGCCTGAAACCACCAGGCAGAATGACGTTCCGAAAATGTACTGACAGAAGCTGTATATAATCCTGCCCTGCGAAAAATATTATGGAAATTCCATGTGTCACGAGGATCCGTAAAACCTCTGTGTGTAGCTTCTGAAAAACGGTCAGCAGCTGTTCCTCCATGTCCGACTATCCCGTTCTTAATTCCAAATGTTCCACTTACCAGAGCAGCTCTGGATGGAAGACACGGTGCATCCGAACAATAGTATCTGTCAAAGCGCACTCCTTCTCTTGCAACAGAATCAATATTAGGTGTTGTATTTCTTCCATATCCATAGCATCCCATATGATCCGGTCGGAGCGTATCAATATCAATAAATAATACTCTCATTATTTCTCACCTCATACTGCATCTCGATTTTAGATATTTCTGCTATTCTACTTCCTGCATAATCAAAAAAATTCCTGAAGGCTCTGCAAAACCTGTTTCTGATTGTTTTGTTCTCTACCAGATAATCATTTTTGCAGCCTCCCATACACAGTCTGTAGTATTGACATTGGCTGCATTCTTCTGGAAGTACTTTGTTTCCTTTAAACCGGAGCATTTTCTGCGAAAGCAATAATTGTTCCAGGGACAGTTTCTGTATATTTCCCAGATACCAGGCATCTTCCACATAAAAATCACACGGAAACGCACTCCCATCATTTTCAATCACCAGATATCCTCCGCAGTTCCCGCAGGCAGCACAGTTTGACGGATGGTGTCCACACATGAGATGGACAAAATCATCGAACTGGCGGATACTTACATACGCACCTTTTTTCCAATCCAAATACCACATATCAAAAACTGTTTTTAAGAAATAACAATACAGTTCTTCTGTCAGGCACCACTCTGGGTAAAGATCTGTCTCTCCTATACAGGGAATAAACTGAAGATATTGACCACCCATTTGTTTCATATTCTGGTATAATCTCTCCGGTTTTTTTGCAGCCTGTTTTGTGACAACACACAGTAGATTTGTCTCAACTCCATAAGAACGTAAACTCTGCCATGCATTTTTGACCTGATCTGAAGTAGATTTTCCATCTGAAGTTTTTCTGTATCTGTCATGGAGAAAATCAGTCCCATCATAAGACAACCCTATAAGAAAATGATTTTTTCTAAAAAATTCCGCCCAGGAGGCATCTATCAGAAGTCCATTTGTCTGCAATGAAAAACTAATCTTTTGTCCCCTTTTTCTGTACCTGTTCACTATTTCCAGGAATTCCTGATAATAGTTCAGGCCTGCCAGAGTAGGTTCTCCTCCCTGAAAGGTGATATGTATCTCATCATAGGCATCCTCACAGATACGCTTTGCCAGAAGTTCTGACATTTCACGAGACATAATCTCCGGCCGTACTGTCTGACACCTGGAAATCTCTTTTTTATAAAAGCAGTATCTGCAATCCATATTACAAAGACCAGAAACCGGCTTAATCAGCAGATTGATTTTTTTCATATCTGACTCCAATCTTTAATCGATTTATGCATCATCATTCAGGAAGGATATACTATTTACTATTTTCATTCTATAGATTCTGTTCGTATTTTTTTCCATACGAATAAAGGCTCAATCACAAATTCTGTGGGATTTAGGATTCCTCTCATAGCTCCGA
>JAUNCZ010000082.1 GCA_030526405.1 Lachnospiraceae bacterium
AAAGACTTATGGCATGGATTTCAGTTGGAAATCTGTCCCATGAATAATTCAGGCTTATTTTAGTTGTTTTTCATGAAAACTCTGTGAAATCTGCTTTGCGAGTTTCTTTTCATGAAAACTATGTGAAATATACTTTGTGAGTTTCTTTTCTTGAAAACTATGCAAAATATACTTTGCGAGTTTTTTCATGATCACTATGCGAAGCACGCTTTGCGAACTTCTCAAGTTATCGCAATCCTCGCCAGGATCTCACAAAGGCTCAAACTTTCCTTCGTCGCCGACGTAATACAAAGGGTATGCACCGGAATTCTCACAGCGCATACCCCCTCTTTGTAATTTTTATTTACAGATTCATTTTTTTGCCCCTGACAGCATGCCGGGAATTCCCGGTCTCATCAAATCGCCAGGTATCTCATACTCAGCCATCTCAATCAGTGTTTTGTTCCACTGCCGCCTCTCTTTGCAAGCTTCATTCTGTTAAGACACAATGATTTTCCTTTGTACTCAATGGTACAATCCTGAGAATTCGCCAGATAATACACCTGCTCCAGCACATCTCCTGTTGCCAGATTCATGCTGCGCATACCCAAAGCACCTTTTTTCTTCTCGGGAACCTCACTGATGGGCACACGAAGGAAAAATCCCTTCTGGGACTGGAATACAAGAGTCTCACAGGCACTTCCGATGCCGATGGAAAGCACTTTTTCCTCCTCACCGGAGAGCTTTGTAGCCTGGATCACACGTTTTGCAGTGCTGAATTCGTTTCCGTCCACCAGCTTGATCATGCCTGCTGAGGATACAAAGATCAGCTTATCCTCCTTGATCTTCTGCAGAGCGCTGACAAGAAGAATCTGTTCTGTGCTGCTGGAATAGTTGCACAGATTATCAATTGGTGTTCCCTTGTCACGGAATTTTCCATAAGGAAGATCCAGCACCTTGATGGAATGCATCTTTCCTGCATCGGTGAAGATACACAGGCGGTCTGTATTCATACAGCGGACGATATATTTGCTCTCCTGATCTGCCGCCTCTTTATTTCTCTCATACACGGCAGGATCCACAGAGCGCACATAGCCAAAGCGATCCATCAGAATCACCACCTCTGCCTCCTGAACAGGAGCCTCCTGGATCACAACTGCCTCCGCGTCTGTGATCAGTGTTCTTCTTGGGCGGGCAAACTCATTTTTGATGGCCAGCAGGTCCTCACTGATCACCTCTGCCATAGAGTCATAATTATCCAGGATGTCGTCATAGCGGGCAATCTTCTGAAGAGTCTCCTGATTTTCCTTCATGAGAGCCTCAATTTCCAGACCAATCAGCTTGTAGAGACGCATCTCCAGAATGGCTGTGGCCTGCTTCTGGGTGAAGCACAGGTTTTTCGCAGCCTTCTCGCTGACCTTCTTTTTGAAAGTGATTCCCTCTGTGATTCCCATGGTCAGGCAGTCCTTTACCTGCTTCTGGCTCTTGGATCCACGGATGATCTCAATGATCAGGTCAATGATATCGCAGGCCCTGATCAGACCCTCCTGGATCTCCTTTTTCTCCAGTTCTTTTTCAAGAAGGGCTGTATATTTCTTTGTGGTAAGATCGAAGAGAAATTCCACATGATGCTCGATCACCTTTCGCAGCCCCAGTGTCTCGGGACGTCCCTCTGCCACCGCCAGCATATTGACGCCGAAGGTATCCTCCAGACGTGTCTTCTTATAGAGAAGATTTTTCAGTTTCTCCACGTCGGCTCCCCGGCGCAGCTCCAGCACAATGCGGATACCCTCTTTGGAGGACTGATTGGAGATATCGATGATCTCCGGCGCCTTTCTTGTCTCCACAAGATCCGCCACATCACAGAGGAATTTTCCGATATTTGCACCGATCATGGTGTAGGGAATCTCGGTAACCACCAGAAACTGTTTTCCGTTTTTACCCTTCTCCAGCTCCACCTTTCCTCTGATTCGCAGCTTGCCTGTTCCGCTCTCATAGATGGCAGGCAGGTCCTTTTTATTCACCACGATTCCTCCTGTTGGGAAATCCGGGCCCTTCACATACTGAAGAAGCTCCTCTGTGGTAATATCTTTATTCCTGATAAATGCCAGCTCCGCATCGATCACCTCTCCCAGATTGTGGGGCGGAATGTTGGTGGCCATACCTACGGCAATACCGTCGGCACCATTTACCAGAAGGTTGGGAATTCGTACCGGAAGCACCTCCGGCTCCTTCTCTGTCTCATCAAAATTGGGCAGATAGTTTACAATTCCCTTGTCCATATCCTTCAGATACACCTCCTGGGTGATCTTCTGAAGGCGGGCCTCTGTATATCGCATGGCAGCGGCTCCGTCTCCCTCAATGGAGCCGAAGTTTCCGTGCCCATCCACCAGCGGCTGTCCCTTTTTGAAGTCCTGTGCCATTACAACCAGGGCATCGTAGATGGAGCTGTCTCCGTGGGGATGGTATTTACCCATGGTATCACCTACGATACGGGCGCATTTTCGAAACGGGCGGTCATGGTAGATGCCCAGCTCCATCATATCGTAGAGGGTACGTCTCTGAACCGGCTTCAGACCGTCCCGGACATCCGGCAGGGCACGGGCAATAATGACGCTCATGGCATAGTCAATGTATGACTTCTGCATGATCTCGGAATATTCCATTCGAATAATCTTTTCTTCCATTCTCTGTCACTGTCCTTTCTGTCAGATATCCAGTTCCGCATCCCGGGCATGCTCGTAGATAAATGCCTTCCGGGGCGGTACATCGGTTCCCATCAGAATCTCAGTCATCTTGGAAGCCATTCTGGCATCCTCGATCTCCACCAGCTTCAGCCGGCGTCTTGCTGGATCCAGGGTGGTCTCCCACAGCTGTTCTGCATCCATCTCACCGAGACCTTTATATCTCTGCAGGGTAAATTTGCTTCCTGCATGGGTTTTTCTGTATTTCTCCAGAGCCTTGTCATCGTAGAGATACTCCTCCTCTCCCCTGGAAGGAATCACCTTGTAGAGAGGTGGCATAGCAATGTACACATGTCCCTGATAGATCAGCTCCGGCATGAAGCGGTAAAACAGGGTCAGCAGCAGGGTGGAGATATGTGCACCGTCCACGTCCGCATCCGCCATGATGATGATCTTGTTATAACGGAGCTTTGTGATATCAAAATCGTTGCCGTAGCCCTCAGAAAAGCCGCAGCCGAAGGCATTGATCATGGATTTAATTTCTGCGTTTGCCAGTACCTTGTCGATAGTGGCCTTCTCCACGTTGAGAATCTTTCCTCTGATAGGCAGGATGGCCTGATAATTTCTGTCTCTGGCTGTTTTTGCAGATCCTCCCGCAGAATCTCCCTCCACGATGAAGATCTCGCAGAGATTTGGATCCCGCTTCTCACAGTTTGCCAGCTTTCCATTGGCATCAAAGGAGTATTTCTGTTTGGTGAGAAGGTTAGTACGGGCCTTCTCCTCTGATTTCCTGATTTTTGCAGAACGCTCTGCACAGGCAAGCACCTTTTTCAGAGTCTCCAGATTTCTGTCAAAAAACAGCACCACCTCATCGGCGGTAACCTTTCCTGTGGCCTTGGCCGCATCAGGGTTATCCAGCTTTGTCTTTGTCTGACCCTCAAATCTCGGATCCGGGTGCTGCACAGACACAACCGCTGTCATACCGTTACGGATATCGGCACCGGTAAAGTTGGAATCCTTCTCCTTCAGCACACCGATTTCACGGGCATAGGCATTCATCAGTGTGGTAAACTGGGTCTTAAAGCCTGTGAGATGGGTTCCACCCTCTGCATTGTAGATGTTGTTACAGAAGCCCAGCACATTCTCCTGGAAATCATTCACATACTGGAATGCGATCTCCACTGAGATGCCCTCTGACTCACCCCTGAAATATACCGGCTCACAGATGGCCTCATGCTTCTGATTCAGCTCTCTTACAAAACCCACGATTCCCTCCGGCTCATGGAAGGTGAGCTCCTCTTCCTTTCCTGCCCTTTTATCTGTAAAATAAATGGTCAGATTTGGATTCAGGTAGGCAGTCTCATGAAGTCTGCTTTTCAGCTCTGTGGAGGAGAACACAATATGCTCGAAAATCTCATCATCCGGCATAAAATTGATCCTGGTTCCCGTCTCCTTTGTTCTTCCCAGGGTTGGAAGAAGTCCATCCACCAGCTCAATAGTGGGAATACCCCTCTCGAAATGGTCGTGATGGATATAGCCCTCTCTGGAAATCTGTACGTCCATGTACTGTGAGAGAGCATTTACAACAGAGGAGCCTACACCATGGAGGCCTCCACTGGTCTTATATGCTGCATTATCAAATTTTCCTCCTGCATGGAGGGTGGTGAATACCAGACGCTCTGCTGACATTCCCTTTTCATGCATTCCTACGGGAATGCCTCGTCCATTATCCTGAACGGTACAGGAGCCATCCGCCTCCAGGGTCACCCGGATCTCTGAACAGAAACCTGCCAGATGCTCATCCACGGAGTTGTCCACGATCTCATAGATCAGGTGATTGAGACCCTTTCTTCCTGTACTTCCGATATACATACCAGGACGAACACGGACCGCCTCCAGTCCCTCCAGAACGGAGATACTGCTTGCGTCGTATGTAGTAGTCTTAGCCATTCTATTATTCAATCCTTACTCTTATAATCAGAACAGATTCTTTTCCTTCATTTCCCCAAAGGAATGAATAAAATAATCCGCCCGTTCCATTAATTTTTCTGCTGAAGCCTCCGATGTGCGGGAATCAAATACTCCCACCACGGAAAAGCCTGCATTCTTCGCTGTTTCAGCTGCCTCCAGAACATCCTCAAACACAAGACATTCCTCTATCCGGCAGCCCAGCCGTCTTGCCGCCTCCAGATAAATATCCGGAAACTGCTTGCTCCGTCCTGCCTCCTTCACTGTCAGCACAGTGTTCAGCATGGGCAGGAGTCCCGTCCTCTCCAGACAGGGCTGAACCAGGGAAATTTCCGATGAGGTGGCCACCGCCATGGGAATCTGCTTCTCATAAAGACTGCTCAGGAATTCATAGACCCCCTCCTTCAGAAGAAGACGGTTTGTATAATAGTCATGAGCCATATCCAGCCACTCGCTGATCAGATCCTCCGGCTTCTCATCCAGACCAAATCGTTCAATGGTATACACTGCCGTTTTTTCCGCCCCAAAGGTGGCAATGGTTTCCTGATAGTCCTCCGGCACCTGATCAATTCCTCTTTTTGCAAGGAATTCAACGTCGATCTGATCCCAGATCCACATGGAGTCCAGAAGTGTTCCATCAAGGTCAAAAATCGCTCCTTTAAACCGACTCATCTGACACCTCCGTTACATCTGTTTTCTTACTACCGCATACTCATCTCCGTTGCGATAGAAGGGACACTGATACATCTTATTCTCAATAAAGCGAACCAGTTCATCCTCATCCAGATCCTGCTCGCAGACATAGCATTCATAATCCTCATCCCAGGTAAAAAATGCACACTCCTCACAATTTGTTCCTGACATCAGAAACCTCCTTTTCTCCAAAAAACACCCGTCTCAGAAGACGCATACATAGTCCACCTTACATGGAACAATCTGTACTGTCAAGAAAAGATTGCATATTGCAGTCAATCCAAGACCTGTAAAATGTACGAAATGAGTTTTACATGGCTATTGTACAGAACATCTGTTCGATTGTCAACCTACATCTTTGTCCGGCAGGATCGTTACCAGCGGAACAAAGTGCAGCTGCGCATCCCTATTACCCCGCAGCCGCCAGAATCACGTGCGAGCACAGCCTTTGGCTCGCTGCTGCCAAAAAAGAGAGGCATCTATTGTTTTAATACAACAGACACCTCTCGATTTTGGAAGGGGCTGTGACCACAGTCCCCTGGATCAGGAAGATTACTCTTCCCGGTATTCATTTCTTAATACAATCCAGTATCATTTAATAAGAAGATTATTTTTTCTCCAGGAATGGAACTTTCTCTCCTCTTTTCAGCTTGTCATGGAACTCAGCTGTTGCTGCGAACATAACGTCACCGCTGGAGTTCAGCGCTGTCTCAACAGAATCCTGTACAACACCGATGATAAATCCAACTGCTACAGCCTGCATTGCAATATCGTTGCTTACGCCGAACAGAGAACATGCCATCGGGATCAGAAGCAGAGAACCGCCGGCAACACCGGAAGCACCGCAGGCACCCAGAGTTGCAATTACAGACAGAATGATTGCTGTTGGGATGCTTACCTCAATGCCCATTGTATGAACAACAGCCAGAGCCATGATTGTGATGGTGATGGCTGCTCCGTCCATGTTGATGGTTGCTCCCAGAGGAATAGATACGGAATAGAAATCCTTATCCATGCCCAGGTTCTCACACAGTGTCATGTTTACTGGAATGTTAGCAGCAGAACTTCTTGTAAAGAACGCTGTTACACCAGACTCCTTCAGACATTTGAATACCAGTGGATATGGATTTCTTCTCAGGAACAGGAAGGAAATCAGCGGATCTACGATGAGAGCCACTGCCAGCATACATCCAACAAGAAGAATCAGCAGTTTTCCATAGGTAACAAAGATTCCAAGACCGTTCTCACCAACTGTTGTGAACACAAGACCCATTACTCCGAATGGTGCCAGCTGGATGATCCAGCGTACAGCTGTGGAAACCATGTCAGAGAAATCAGCCAGTACCTCGATGGTGGATTTTCTTGCAAACAGCTTCAGTGCCATACCAAACATTACTGCCCAGAACAGGATACCGATGTAGTTTCCTTCTGTAATGGAACGGATTGGGTTGGCAACCATGTTATTTACAAGATTGGTAAGAACCTCGCCAAGACCTGACGGAGGTGTGTTTGTTGCTGCATCAACAGTCAGAACAATATCCACAGGGAATGCAAAGCTTGCAAATACAGCGATTACTGCTGCCAGCAGAGTACTCAGCATATACAGGAAAATTACTGTTTTGAATCTTGATCCGATTCCCTCTCCTGCATTTGCCAGGGAACTCATAACAAGAATAAATACCAGTACCGGAGCAACGCCCTTTAACGCACCAACAAATACGTTACCCAGAACAGCTACAACGCCAAGCTGTGGACATGCAATACCAAGAATCGCACCGATGACCAGACCGCACAGAATTCTTAAAATCAGGCTGATCTCTGACCATTTTTTGAAGATAGCTTTCATTATCTTCTCCTCCTTCTTTATTTAGTTTTTTTAGGTGAACCTTATTCCCAGTATATCAGAAAAAAGTACATAATCCAACTAAAACTTTACAAAAATGCATTGTTGCCGTGTCACTGCATTACTTCTGTCCTGCTTTATCATAGGAAATGATTCCCAAAAAAGTCCTCTCAGAATCCCCTCTGTTCTCCCCGAAAATGCCCTCAGAACCCTCTCCGTTCTCCCCAGAAAAGCACTCTGATCATGAATTGGAGAAAAAATTTAAAAAATTTCAAAAAAAGGCTTGCATTCTTCCCAGAGTGATGCTATTATGACTGAGCAAGCGACGAGCGAGCAAACAAAACACAAATGGTCGATTGGTCAAGCGGTTAAGACGCCGCCCTCTCACGGCGGAAACAGGGGT
>JAUNCZ010000026.1 GCA_030526405.1 Lachnospiraceae bacterium
CTGATTCTGGGCAACGATTTTCTGGATTTTTTCCTTTTCCGTTGCCATGGTTGGCCGGATCTCTAATTCTTGGCAACGATTTCCTGGATTTCTTCCTTTTTCGTTGCCATGGTTGGCCAGATCTCTGATTCTGGGCAACGATTTCAAGGATTTCTTCCTTTTTCGTTGCCACGGGTTGCCGGATCGCTAATTCCGGGCAACGGAATTGTAAAAAAGCAAGATTTCCGATGTAAAGAATAGCGTTTAGTTTTTCAGCCAGATAAAACCCAAATAATTGTTATCTAATATAATTTATTATCCAGTATTATTGGTTATCTATTATTATTTGTTATCTAGTGTAATTTGTAGTCTAGAATAATTTGTTATCTAATATAGTTTAAATATAAAAAAGTTGAGGTACACACCATGGAAGCTATCAAAATAAAAAAGCTGACAAAACGATATGGCAAGTTTCGAGGCATCGACAAGCTGGATCTCACCGTTAATAAAGGTGAGTTTTTCGGTTTTATTGGTCCAAACGGTGCAGGCAAATCTACCACCATCCGTACCCTCCTGGGATTGATTTCCCCCACCAGCGGAGGCGCTGAGATTCTTGGGATGGATATTGTGAAAAACAAAGAGAAAATCCTGGCAAAGACAGGGTATCTCCCTTCTGAGGCGATATTCTATCCGGAGATGCGTGTAAAGGAGTTGCTGAAATTCTCAGCTGATCTTCGGAGAAAAAACTGTAAGAAAGAAACTGCAAGACTCTGTGAACGTCTGCAGCTGGATACCTCAAGAAAAATCAGTGAGCTGTCCTTCGGAAACAGAAAAAAAGTGGGAATTGTCTGTGCTCTGCAACATGATCCTGAAATCATCATTCTGGATGAACCCACCAGCGGTCTGGATCCACTGATGCAGAAAGAATTCTTCAGTATCCTTCGGGAAAAGAATCAGGCAGGAGCCACCATTTTCATGAGCAGTCACATTCTATCTGAAATTCAGAACAATTGTACAAGGGCTGCCATCATCCGCGAGGGTCGGATCATTGCCTGCGATACAGTGGAGGCACTTTCAAGATCCAGTGCCCGTCGTGTGGTGCTCCGTGGTGCCGCAAATCTGTGGGAACTTCCCGGTGTCCGTGATATTCAGGTCATTGAGCCCTTTGCAGATGACAAAAATGGACTACCGAATGAGAACACTGTCAGTTTTCTCTACAGTGGGGATATGAAGGAGCTTCTGAAAATCCTCACCGAGGGCGAAGTCCAGGATCTTTCCATCACTGAACCAGATCTCGAAGAAATTTTTATGCACTATTATGAAGAAGATCAGAAGGAGGATATCGGTTATGACAGCATTCATCCACTATCACGAAGAAGATCAGAAGGAGGATATCGGTTATGACAGTATTCATCCACTATCACGAAGAGCATCAGAAGGAGGATATCGGTTATGACAATCTTTAAGCATGAAATAAGGAAAGCCCGTATTCCCTGGCTGATCTGGACTGCTTCCATCAGCTTTATGGTGGTGATCTGTATTCTGATGTATCCCCAGATGGAGTCAGAAATGGATGCCATGGGAAATATGTTTGCATCTATGGGAAGCTTTTCGGCAGCATTTGGCATGGATAAGCTGAATTTTGGCTCTTTCCTGGGCTTCTATTCCGTGGAATGCGGAAATATTCTTGGCCTTGGTGGAGCATTTTTCGCCTGTCTTGTGGGGGCGGCTGCCCTGTCTAAAGAGGAGAAGGATAAAACCGCAGAATTTCTGCTTACCCATCCTGTTTCCCGCAGCACGGTGATCACAGAAAAGCTGGACGCAGTGCTGGTTCAGGTTCTGGCACTGAATCTTGTGGTCTTTCTGCTGTCCCTGATCTGTACCAGAATTTCCTGTGGCCAGATTTACTGGCGGGAAATGCTGCTGATTCACGCAGCCTATCTGCTGCTGCTGGTGGAACTCTCCTGCGTCTGCTTCGGCATCTCCGCTTTCCTTAAAAACAGTAGCCTTGGCATTGGAATGGGGCTGGCATGTATCCTGTATTTCCTGAATCTCATGGCCAACATGACCGATTCACTGAAATTCCTGAAATGGTTCACCCCTTTCTCCTACTGTGAAGGGTCCGATATCGTGATAAATATGAAACTGGACGGTGGTTATGTGTTGGTGGGACTGTTGTTCACCACAGCAGGAATCGCCGCTGCCTACTGGCACTATACAAAAAAGGATGTTCAGTAAACAATCTTTCACCATTGATGAGAAGAATGTCCAGTAAGTAATCTGTTCCAATCAATCTGCAGCATGTAAAAGAAATGGGAGTGCAAAAACATGAATTTGTTTTTCCACCCCCATTATATTTTACGCAGGCAACGAGCCAAAGTCTGTGCTTGCATGAGACCTTGGCGACTGCCGTGATAACTCGAGAAACTCGCAAAGCGTGTTTCTCATAGTTACGCGAGCAACGAGCCAAAGTCCGTGCGTGCAGAACACCATGGTTTGTTGCAAGTCTGATACAGTTCCATCCTGTTATCCTGTCATTCTCTCATTCAGGCAACTTGTCATCTATTCATTCTGTCATCCGAAGCCGGATTTGCCAGATTTTACGCCATCTCAACGCCAAATCTGTCCTTCAGCTCCTGAACCTTAGCAAAGTATACCTCGTTCTTTCTCTGCTCGGTCATCTGCTGAACAATCTGGGCTTTCACTTCCTCAAATGGCTTCTCACCAGCCTCTTTCTTCGCTTCAACTTTGATAAGATGGTAGCCGAAGTTTGTCTTAACAGGCTCAGTCACCTCACCAACAGGTGCTGCAAATGCCGCCTCATCAAACTCTTTTACCATCTGTCCATGCTCAAAGAAGCCAAGATCTCCGCCCTCCTCTTTAGATGGGCAGGTAGAATTCTCTTTTGCAGCGTCCTCGAAGGAGATTTCTCCTGCAAGAATTCTGTTTCTGATCTCCTGAGCACTCTCCAGAGTATCCACCAGAATGTGTTTTGCACGAACCTGCTCATTGATTCTGTAAGCAGAGATAGTTACATCATAGTATTTTTTTGCCTCCTCATCAGTGATCGCAACGCTGTCAAACAGCTTCTGGATCATCTGCTGAGCCAGCATCTGCTCCTCATAATCATTCATGGCTCTGAAGAAGGACTCTTCTTTGTCCTTACCCTTCTCTCTGGAAGCCAGAGTCATCACCATGTAAGCAGTTTTCTGGTCACGAACACCATTTCTTCCCTCCTCTGTGGCAAGAAACTCCTGGTGCTGTGGAGGATACATAGCGATCAGACGGTCGATGGCAGCCTCATCAATGTCCTGAGGACCATATTTCTCAGTCAGAGCAGCGATACGATCCAGAAGTGCCTGATTCTGTTTCTGCTGAGACAGTCCCTGACGGATCTGTGCCTCAACCTCCTCAAAAGGAGTGTAGCCAGGCTCTTTTTTCTCAACCACCTTGATCAGATGATAACCAAACTGAGTTTTAACAGGCTCAGTCACCTCATTCAGTGCTGCCGCAAATGCTGCCTCATCGAACTCTGCAACCATCATTCCATGTCCGAAGAAGCCAAGTTCTCCGCCGTCAGCTGCTGAAGAACAGGTAGAATGCTCCTTTGCAGCGTCCTCGAAAGAAATCTCTCCTGTAAGGATCTTATTTCTGATCTCCTGGCACTGCTCCAGTGTATCCACCAGAATGTGACGTGCATTTACCTGCTCGTCAGTTTTGAAGTTCTCTTTGCAGTCTTCATAATATTTCTGAGCCTCTTCGTCAGATACAACAACCTCAGCAAAGGCATCTGTGATCTCCAGCTGAGCCAGATACTGCTCCTCGAAATCAGCTTTCATCATCTTAAACTCGTCAGAAAGAGCCTCCCCTGACTCCTTTGCATCCAGTGCCATTACGCAGTTTGCAATTTTCTGATTCAGGATTCTCTCGCGACCCTCAGCAGTGGTAAGATATCTTCTCTGCTCCTCTGGGAAAGATGCAATTACGCGATCAATGTCTTCGTTAGTGATCAGCAGATCACCAATCTTTGCAAGATATTCATTTGCCATTGGTTTATGTCTCCAATCTGTATAATTTTACTCACTATTAAGCCAGAAAAACGAAAAAATGTCAATGTCAGACCACTTTCAAAAACACTACATGCACATTTCTGCTGCAGGTAGCCACCAGACAACCGGCATAGTTCCTTTCCTGCTACAGGTAGCCAGGAAAACATGTGTTTCATGAAAGCACCGCAGTGGTGTGACCCACATAACCCATGATTCCATTGCTGTAGTTTGCATAAACGTGGATCTGACAGGTTCCCGTATGGTTCTTATGATTTTTCTTATTAATCTCCACACTCCAGCTTCCGTCGCTGTTCTTCACTGCCTGATACCAGAAAATGTCACTCTGATCCGATGCTGACCACACCGGAACACTCACTGCCGGGATATCCCAGTTGCTGTTTTTGACAGCAATAGTCAGCTGCAGCTTTCCATCACCCGCCACAGGATCCTTCACAGCGCAGACAGCCTCCGCAGCGCTGCTTACATCCAGCTTCTCAGCCTGAATGAATACATGTTTTCCATCCGTGGTCACTCCATAGAGATGCACAAAATAGGTACCCAGAGTTTTATGTTTTCGAATATCAACAGAGCCTTTGAAATCCTCCGTCACTCCCGGCTGCAGGCCTGCCCCGGAGCCGGACAGCGTGTACCACACAAGATCGTCCTGTCCCCCTTTCTCAGACCAGACGGCTGCCTCGATGCGTTTCAGAGCAACAGGAGAAGACAGCCCCTTCACCTGAATGGGGTATTTCACCCCCTCTGTGGAGGAACCCAATATGATTTCCTTCATGGAAATGGATGCCGTGAAGTCCGTATTTCCTAAGAAAACCAGCTTTCCGTTCACTTTGCCGTACACATGGCAGTTATATTTGCCAATTCCAAGATGATTTTTAATATTTCCTGACACCACATAACGCTCACCGGATCTGGCAACGGCTTCATACCAGCGGATATCCTCCTGCTTCTTTCCACTCCAGATGGGAATCATAACAGAGGTCACCCTTCCCTCCCCGGTTCTGGGCCGGGTGATGGATACAGTGAAATCACCGGTGCTGTTGTTGTAGCTGCAGGAAATGTCATTTGGCACATAGTCCGGCTCCTCAGCTGTATAAGTGGTTTTTCCCATATAAATCAGCTTACCGGCATTGTCCTGTGCATACACATGGGAATAAAATGCTCCAAAATGCTTATAATTCTCCAGATTAATCTTCGCCTCTGCTGTTCCAGTCTCCGCATTGTAGACAGCAGACTCCCAACGAAGATCATCCTGACCATTTTCAGCGCTCCAGGTGGGTATCAGAATATTTTTGATACCGCCAAACAAAGCCAGATTTCTGGCAGATACTGTAACTGTAGTCCCTTCCACCTTAGAAGTAACCTCTGTTTCCACCTTCGCAAAGCTATGTTTTGTATTACCGCAGAAGTTCATTTTCCCCGCTTTGTTGGTGCCGTACACATGAATCTGATAAGGGCCATAGCTGTTCCCGTGGTTTCCAGCAGAAAGATTCACATACCATGTGGCAGAATCCAGCTGTTTCGCAGTGTACCACTGAATATCTGCCTGTTTTGCATCTGTCCACACGGGAATCTTAAGACCAGCCACACCATCCGGACAGGAAACACCGGAAACAAGAATACGGCAGGTGCCGGTGAGATCATTGATCCGGTCCACGGTAACACTTTCCGCTGAAACATCCGCTGTTTCAGCAGGATCTCTGTCATTCCCCGCCACAAAGTCCGTTGTGCGAAGACAGATGGACTGGAATGGATCCACCTTATACAGATGCAGGATAAATTTCCCTTTGTGCTTAAAATCCGACAGTCGCATGGTGGCAGTAAAGCTTCCGTCCGTCTGACGGCTCAGCTGGATCCATTTCAGATCATCCTGGCCGTTTTCGTTGCTCCAGATGGCTGCCTTGTAGGTGGTTTTGGAATAATACTCCAGATCCGTCACAACAATGTCAAAATCAGTGGCATTTCCGTTACGATCCTTTACTGTAATCTCTGCATCGGCTTCATTTCCATAATTCACCTTTTCTGGCATGGCAAGGTCGGATGCATAACTGCTGTAGGATTCCGGAGCTGCAACTGAATTTCTTCCGTCAAAACGAAGCAGGGTATAGCCGGTATTGATGAGATTCTGGGCCTGCTTTGGGGTATAGATCACCGTTCTTGCCTTTGGCGGAGTCTGCTCACTGATCTCCACGGAAATCAGATTGCCTGCTGCATCGTACTCCATGCCGGTGATCATCTCAATATGAGCCCCGGCGCTGTTAAAACAGTCTCCCACCTGGGCATTGTAGATGGAATTGCCGGAAACCTTCGAAAACCGGGAGGATGTTGCGAAGGCCCAGGTAGTCATGCGGGGCAATCCATAGCAATATGACGCAAAAGAACTGCAGTCATTGGCATAATAGGTGGAATTCATATCACCGTAACTGCCTCTGGCAGAATACATGGGACTGGCAGCATTTGACACTGCACTAAGAAACGTATCAAAATCTGTGGTATTTGGCACCCAGGTACCACTGTATACCTGCTGTCCGTAAGGAATACCGTGGTAGGTTACCCCTGCCTGATACACCGTCAGCTGGTCAGTACTGCTGCTGAAGCCGTTCACGTTCCTGACAGGAGTCCAGTGGATATCCACCATCTGCCGGGCTCTTGCCACAATATTGGTGACGCCAGAGGACATGACATATCTGCTCATAAAGGAAGAGGTATCCAGGATTAGCTCCACAAATGGCAGATAGTCCTCATGGCCGTATCCGGAAACAAGGGGATACATCTCCTGATCCCAGTTGGCCCAGAAGATATAATACGTCTCATTGGTGGTCTCATAATCAACTTCTGAGACCCATTCCACAGGAATTTCCACCGCCTCAGAGCAATAATCCAGATATACAGAAAACGTATCCGGCATCTGCTGCTTCAATTCCTCCATGGAGGGCTTATATCCTGATCGTATGGTACTGTCCGCCTGATCCATCACAGGAAATCCCGTAACAGTTCCGGGTGGCGGAATGATGATGGAGGCTTCTTCATCAGACTCCATAGCAATATCAGAAGAAGTGGCAACACCAGTATCATTGCCTGTATCAGTATCGTTAACTGAATCTGTATCACTGTCGGTAGCAGTATCATTAACTGAATCTGTATCCCCACAGATATCTGAATCAGTAACTGGATCAGTATCACTGCCGGTAGCACTCTCTGATCCTGAAAGGTCTTTCTCTTTTCCATTGAAATCATTCTGTTTCTCGGATACTTCTGATAATTCCAACACTTCAGCAGCCGGAACAGAGACACTGCAGAAAGCCAGAAGCATTGCCAGAATAACAGATACCGTTTTCTTCCTCATATAGATTCCCCCTTAGATAAAAACAGAGATAACTATGAGAAACACGCTTTGGGAGTTTCTCAAGTTATCGCGGCAGTCGCCAATGTCTCATGTAAGCACGGACTTTGGCTCGTTGCTTGCGTAAAAAAGGCATCGGAAACACAAGAATCCCTTGTTTCCGATGCCAGCATACTGATCATTCACTTCTCCTTGATCACCTTTTTATAAGGACTGATCATGCCCTCGTTAATCTGAGGACGAATTTTGTGTTTCAGCTTCTCATTGCTGAACAATGCACCCACCAGATACATCTTCAGAGCTGTAAACGGACGCTTCTGTGGGAAATCATAGAAGCCGTGTTCCTTAAAGAATCTGTGATCCTGCTTCATCAACCCGCGCATCAGGTAGATCAGATCACGAAAAATACGGATTCCTCCTACACCGTAGAAATTCTGCGGCTGTGTGTAGCCCTCCTCCAGGGCAAATGCAAGAGAAGCAGCCATCTGGTCGATGGACTGGTCCGTATCGCACTCGTCTGTGGCAACGCCACTTAAGTAATTGCCCCCGGCCTGCGCCCGTGCCTCGATGACGGTACGGAGATTCTCCTCGTAGCGATAATCACCGCTGATCAGATAGCCCACAGGCTTACCCATGGATACAGTGCGGTGACCGTTGCAGAACTGCCTGTCATCGTACTGCTTCATATGCCAGCCCATGGAATGGCAGCGGATGCGGAACGCATAGACAATGGCAGATCCCGTGAGAATGTCATTTCTGAGGAAATCAGGAAAATGATCATCGTAGATACATGCCCCTGTGGAGGCACAGTTCAGACAGCCGATGCAGCCCCCCTTAAATGCAAACTCCCGGATGTTCACGATTTTGGTCCGGAAAGGAAACACGCGCTGGAAGCGCTGGATCATATCCTGTAGATGGGAATCCTCTTTGTCGCAATCTGTCACGATCACAGCAGTATAATTGGTGGATTTCACCTTCATTTCCTCGTGATGCATGGACAGATTCACAGGCACCCGGATACCCTTATAGTGAGGAGCAGGGGGGAGCTCATAATAGTCATTTGCAATCTGCCAGGTTACGTATTTCATGAACTTGATAGCCTCTGTACGGCCCTTCTCAGTGAGAAGATCCTCCATATCAGCAGATAAGCCCTTCACCACCTTCATGCCCAGATCATGGAAATTCTCCTCCATATATCTGTGGGCAGTTACATCGTAAAAATGCTTGGAAGTTGTGATCTGGGTTACATATTTACCTGAAAAATCTCTTCCGCAGGTCTTTAACAGTTCCATAAAACGATGGAGCTGGCTTGGTGCCATAAAAGTATACACCGGATAAGAAAAAATAAGAAGATCAGCTTCCTCCATTGCATTCAGGAGATTTGTCATATCCTTCTCAAGAGTACGGATTCTGGAGCTTACCGGATAAATATGAAACTGATGATCCGGAAAATGCTTCTCAAGATAAAAAACAGTCTGCAGCGTGATACTGTTTTTCCCTTTTGGACTTCCGTTTAAAACTGCGATTCTCATATTCACTACATTCCTTCCCGACGCAATAATGCCATACTGAATAACTATATCACATTTTTACGAAAATGCAAATAGGGCAGTTTTCATCTTCAGGCCAGACCGGGCGCCGGCGATATTTCCGCGTATATTTCTTTCGGAAATATCACCGTCGCCTGATTATTTCACTGAGATATCAACTTATTTCAGGAACATGCGGATTATCTTCAGCATCGCACCTTTATACGGCTGGTAACGCATCGGCAGATCCAGCCAGGTCTTCTTATCCACAATAGATTTTGTATGGGAGAAGGTATCAAAACCAACCTTTCCGTGGTAGCTGCCCATTCCGCTCTCTCCCACACCACCGAAGCCCATGTAGTTTGTGGCCAGATGGATGATGGTGTCATTGACACAGCCGCCTCCAAAGGCACAGCGGGAGGTGAGGGTTCTGATGGTCTTCTTATCCTCAGAAAACAGATAAAATGCCAGGGGCTTCTGTTTGTCATCCAGAAGATCCGGAACAGAGGAAACATCCTCCACAGTGATGATGGGCAGTACAGGGCCGAAAATCTCCTCCTGCATAACTGCATCCTCCCAGGTAACGTCCTCCATGACAGTGGGGGCGATCTGAAGAGTATCCGCATTACAGGTACCGCCCACAATCACCTTATCCTGATCAATGAGGCTCATAACACGGTTAAAATGCTTCTGATTGATCATTTTTCCGAAATTTTTATTATTCAGCGGATTCTTTCCAAACTGCTTTCTGATCTGTTTCACCAGAGCCTTTTTGAATTCTTCCACCACCGCTGCCTCGCAGAGTACATAATCCGGTGCCACGCAGGTCTGTCCGCAGTTCAGGAACTTGCCGAAAACAATACGTTTTGCTGCAAGACCGATCTTTGCAGATTTATCCACGATACAGGGGCTCTTTCCGCCCAGCTCCAGAGTGACAGGTGTCAGATGTCTGGCAGCCTTCTCCATCACGGTTTTACCCACGGCCTGACTTCCGGTGAAGAAGATATGGTCAAATTTCAGATCCAGAAGCTGCTGGTTCTCCTCTCTTCCGCCGTTAATCACCGCCACATGCTCCGCAGGAAAACAGCTCTCGATCAGTTCCTTCATCAGCTCTGTGGTGGCGGGGGAATAGGCACTTGGCTTCACAATCACAGTATTTCCCGCAGCAATGGCACTGACAAGGGGATCCATGGTCAGCAGAAACGGATAATTCCAGGGACTCATCACCAGAACATTTCCTTTTGGACAGGGCTTTTTGTAGCTTCTGGAGGCAAACTGCGCCAGAGGAGTCAGCACGGTGTGCTCCCTGGCATAGCTTCTGATATGCTTCAGCATATGGGAGATCTCAGACAGAGTCATTCCGAGCTCACACATATAGGACTCAAAATTGCTTTTTCCCAGATCCGCCTTCAGAGCAGCATTGATCCTGTCCTCATTGGCCAGGATGGCCTGCTGAAGCTTCTTCAGCGCCTGAATTCGAAATTCCACCGGCAGAGTTGACCCGGTCTTAAAATATGCTCTCTGAGCCTCAAGAATACCTTTGATAGATTCACTGTGTTCAGACATTATTCTCCTCCGTCATAACCTGATAATAAAACTTCTGCAATTCCTTTGCATTCATCAGCACCGGCACAGGGTACAGAGGGTTGGCCTCTGCGGAAGCTCGTCTTGCCAGCTTCGGAATGTGTCTCTCCTGGATACCCCTGAGCTTTGTGGGGATTCCCATTCGCTTATTCATGGCACGGATCTCAGCGATAAATGCATTTGCCGCCTCCTCCGGATCGGTGTCTTTCTCTGCAATACCCGCTGCCACAGCCAGGTCCTTCAGCTTTTTCCAGGCAGCCTCACCGTACTCCTCAAGAACATTGGGGAGGATCACAGAGTTTGCCAGACCATGGGGGATATGATACGCGCCTCCCAACGTGTGGGCAACTGCATGAATATAACCCACATAGGACTGGGAGAAGGCATTTCCCGCCAGAAATGCTGCCTGCAGCATGTTTCTTCTTGCCTCTTCATTCTCCGGCTCTCTGCAGGCAGTCTCAATATTTGAAAAAATGAGACTGGTGGCAGTTAATGCATCTCTTCTTGTCTCCCTGGTGGTGGAATTACCAATGTAGGCCTCCACAGCATGGGTGAGCGCATCCATTCCGGTGGTGGCAGTCAGATGTTTGGGCAGAGAATAGGTCACCTTTGGCTCCAGCACCGCCATCCTGGGAATCAGAGGAAAGTCATTGATGGGATATTTATAATGGGTGGCCTCATCTGTGATCACCGCAGCCAGAGTCACCTCACTGCCGGTACCGGCGGTGGTGGGGATAGCCACCAGAAGGGGCAGTCTTCTGCGAACCTTGAGAATTCCCCTCATCTGCTTCAGAGTCTTGTTGGGGTTTGCCAGACGGGCACCGCAGGCCTTGGCACAGTCGATGGAGGAGCCACCGCCAAAGGCAACAATGGCCTCACACTCCTCCCAGATAAAAAGTCCCATGGCCTCCTCCACGTTTTCAGCGGTAGGATTGGGACAGGTGCCGTCATAGACCACCACCTCAACGCCATTTTCCGGGAGAACAGTCTCAATATCTTTTGTGAGACCGTTGTTTCGGAGCATTTTGTCGGTAACAAGGAGAATCTTTGAAACTCCCTTGTCCTTCAGAGCATCCGGAAGCTCCTGAATGGAATCAAGGATTTTTGGTTTTCTGTAGGGAAGCACCGGCAGTGCCAGCTTAAATGCCGTCTGAAAGGTACGGCAGTAGATTTTCTGTAAAATATGCATGGTACTAACATCCTTCTTAACTCAGACAACTGAACTACACTTCTATGTATACATGAACAGGGAAATTGACCATCGGTTCAGAATACATAATAGTCAGATTGACCATCGGTTCAGAATACATGAACAGTCATATTGATTATCGGTCAGAATACATAACAGAACTATAGTTCAGATTTAAAAATGTTTTACAATAAAAATATATCATTTGCGACAGGGAAAGGCAAGTGTATCACTGATGCAGAAAAACCACAGTTGGTGGCTGTAACAGTAATACAGGTAGGGGCTCCGCTGTTTATCAGCGAAGCCCCTACCCGTTCTGCTCATCCTGTTACAGTCATTTCTATTAGCCTGTTATCCCATTTCCGGTCATTGCTATGCTATTGACTGATATTCCAGTTATATATCCAGCTTTGGGGGAACGTCGATCTCCTCCCCCACATATTTTCCGTTTTTCTTCCGCTGTCTCACACATTCTGTCAGCAGATACTCAATCTGGCCGTTGACAGATCGGAAATCATCTTCAGCCCATGCGGCGATATCGGCATACAGCTTTTCCGACAAGCGAAGCGGAATCTGTTTTTTTGGTGCCATGGCAATTCTTCCTGTTCCGTACTGATACTATATGCAATATAAGATATACTCCCTGGTTATGTAATCCAGGTTTCCTGCATATTTTAGTACAGACTTCCGGAATTTACAACCGGCTGTGCATCGTGGTTGCCGCAGAGAACCACCAACAGGTTGGAAACCATAGCTGCCTTGCGCTCCTCGTCCAGCTGAACAAGCTCCTTCTCGCTGAGTCGCTCAAGAGCCATTTCCACCATACCCACAGCACCGTCAACGATCATCTTTCTTGCATCGATGATGGCAGAGGCCTGCTGTCTCTGGAGCATAACAGAGGCAATTTCCGGGGCATATGCCAGATAGGTGATGCGAGCTTCCATCACTTCAATACCTGCATCCATAACCTTGGACTGAATCTCGTCCTTAATTCGGGTTGCAACCACCTCGGCGGAGCCTCTTAAACTGCCCTCGTCGGCATTACCATCCCCTGTGGTGTCCACACCCTGGGCCACATCATAGGGATAGATACGAACAATATTTCTGAGAGCAGAATCACACTGCAGTGACAGGTATTCCTTGTAATTGTCCACGTTAAACACTGCCTTGGCTGTGTCTGTTACCCGCCAGATAACGGCAATACCAATCTCCACAGGATTTCCCAGACAATCATTGATCTTCTGTCTTCCATTGTTTAATGTCATTGCCTTCAGAGAGATCTTCTTGCTGACAGCCTCAGCACCGGTTTTCGATGCACCCCCCAGATTCAGCTGAAGACCACTGAGCTTTGTCTCCCCAGTCTCACCACTCTGGGCAAGCTTTGTGTTGGCTGCAGGGTTTACTGCAGAACAGAAAGGATTCACAAAGTAGAAACCAGGCTCTCTTAAGGTACCCTTGTAATTACCAAAGAGTGTAAGCACCAGGGCCTCCTGTGGTTTGATCACCTTCAGTCCACAAAGAGGAATCCAGCCAAGGGCATCAATAAGGATTCCAAGAACCAGCATGGGAACACCGATCATGGGTCTGTACTGATCGATCTTCATCCCGCCAAGCACGATCAGGAATACGCCACCTATCAGAGCTACAATGTTCAGAAGCAGCACAGGCATACCAAGCTTCTTGTCTGTATAGATTTTCTCTGTCATAACAATACCTCCTGTTAGTAAATAAGAAATGTATATATGATATCTTTTTGATATCTCTATTATATCCTTATAACTACAAAAATCAAGTGTTGCAATAGAGAAAAATGTGTCTGTTTTTCAGCAAAAATTACACATGCATTATTTACCAGAGAGACTTCTTTGTAACAGAAAGGGATGCCGCAGCTATTCTGCGGCATCCCTTTTTCTGATATCTTACGCCATAGGTTTATAGAGATCACTGTACAGCTCGTTCTGGTATACACCATCGGCAATGAGCTTGTTAAATGCCTCCACAACCTGTGCCTTATCCTCCTTGTAGGTTACACCGAACCACTCATCGGAGGTCTCAAGCACATCTACTGTTACCCTCTTCATCTTCAGAAGCTTGCCCACAAGAATCGGCAGAAGATACTCAGCCTTCAGCGGATCTGCGGCAACGTCATTCTTGAAGAACTCGATAAAACGCTCCTTCAGAATGTCGATGAAGCCCTCTTTCAGTCCCCACATATTCATGGAAACAAAGCCGTTTGGATCCAGTACCTGATCCCCGGAAGCAGCTCCATCCTCGGTTTTACGGATCTCCTTAGTCTCAACAATATCCAGCAGACGTCCTCTTTCATCTACCTTGCAGACACCACGGGTAACGGTACCGTGATCGGAAAGAGTGTTCTTCAGGATAAAGCCTGCCATGCAGTAGCTTAACGGATCCTCGTTGGTAACCAGGAAGTCATGAACCTTTCTGAATGCTTCCTTTCCATAGTAATCGTCTGCATTGATTACGCAGAACGGGCAATCCAGCACATCTCTTGCCGCCAGAACCGCCTGTCCGGTACCCCATGGTTTGGTACGGTCTTCCGGAACAGTGAAGCCCTCAGGAATATCGTCTTTCTTCTGGAAACAGTATTCAACCTTAATTCCGTACAGCACACACATATGCTCAATTCTGTTTCCCATGATCTCTTTAAAGAAATCATAAATGTCTTCTCTGATAATGAATACAATCTTATCAAAGCCTGCATCGATGGCATCGTGGATTGAATAATCCATAATGCACTCCCCGTTAGGTCCTACAACCTCCAGCTGCTTAATGCCACCGCTGTAACGGGAACCAATGCCTGCTGCCATGATTACAAGTGCAGTTTCTCTCACTAGTTCTTCCTCCTGTAATTTCGAAAACCTTCGTATCAACGTCGAATCTATGTATAATCACATAAATACATAGTAATATACGGTAATAATAACACAATTCCATAGGTTGTGCCATGTAAAAACAATGGGTTCCTGAAAATGAACAATCAATAACAATTCCCACTGCATCCGTCAGGAAAGATCATTTCCTTCATTTTCCGGATGTAGGACTGTTCATCCGGTGCCTGCTCCAGTATTTCCAGGGCGGTGCGGATCGCAGAGAGATCCTCCAGTGTGGACTCCGTGTCATTGCCACGACTCACAAGCTTCAGATGGGTAATACCGATCTGTCTGTATTTCCACAGCCTGCAAAGCCCGCAGCCGGATTCCCCGGGAACAGAGAAATCCTCATGGTCTTCCTCATACCCAGGTCTGTTGTATCCCGGGATTTCCCCCTCCTCAGCAAAAAGACGATAGGGAATCCTGCAGGCGTGACACAGCTCGTCGCAGTGAAGAGAATTGCAGTAGGCCCCGGTGTAATGGCATTTTTCATTCAGGAGAAATGCCTCATACTCAAAATCAGGAAATCTCTGGATCATGGACTCCATCTCCTCCACTTTTGTCTGCCGTGGGAAGATGATCCTGGTCACCCCCATAGACTTCATATCAGCAAGAATCAGATGATTCAGCTCCCCGTATTCTCCGCTGAGATGCACCCGATGCTGACAGAGCAGCTCTGCCAGAGCACCATCGGCAACGATGTAATCCTCATATCCAAGATCGGCACATTCTCTGACCATGGAAACGATCAAACTTCTCTGCTCCGGCGTAAAATCCAGGGCATTCAGGGCAATGGTTACAGGCACCCCTGCATCCCTCACCATATCCCGCAGGATCAGCAGCTCGCTCATGGACCCGATCTGCACATTGTAAAAACGTACCTCCCGCCTGTTCAAAGAGTCGTAAGGAGCCTGCTCTCTCCATTGAAGGGGTACATACCCGATAAACAGTTCTCCTGCTCCGGCCTCCACAAAGGGAAGATAGTCATCCACCGATCCAAGACCAGCAACAATAATCATATCAATGCAATCCTCTCATTTCTCACAGAATATTCCTGTTTCCTTCCGAATTCACGCCGACTCCCGGGATCTTCTATCATGATTCAAAACAGAACCCATGTTCTTTTTGCCTCATCCGATAATCAGATATTCAGAATTACCCGAAATTCTGTTCCTGCATCCTGGATTCCTGCCTTTCCTACTTTACCCCAGAACGAAGTCGCTGTCGTATTCACTGACGTATCAAGGGCTTTCCTGCAGGCTGCTCTGAAATACTCTCCCTCGGAAAATGCCCTCAGGTCTGCTCCAAACACAGAGTTGTACCGCCCCATCATCCCCAGATGCTTCGGATACAGAAGACAGGCTCTTTCACAATACCCGGGACAGTGGGTTACCCGCTGATAGGCGCCTCTGTCCCCCCTGGTGATCAGACCGTGGAGGGGACAGAAGGTTCCTGTATTCATCTGATACCAGGGAAGATACCATGTATTTCCGGTTATTCCCATGGCATCACACCTGGAGTTTCCTGCTTTGCCAATTGCATCATTACTAATCTTTTCTGCTTTACCAATGGCATCACACCTGCCGTCTCTAACCTCTCCTCTGGTATCACATCTGCTGCTTTCGGCTGCGCCCATGGTTTCATCGGATGTATGCAGATATTTCATGCGGGCATCCCGTTTTCTTTTGTGCATCAGCACCCCGGTACTGACACAAAATCTTCCAAAATCGCCCTGCTGTTGCTGAAATCTGATCCAGTTCCTGATTCCCGCATCATTTACCACCAGTTCCAGTTCCAGATTCAGCTGGGTAATCAGCCCGTGAACAGAGGAAAGATAGCTCTGGGTCTCCTGCACCTGCAGCTCAGAAACCGGTGCCAGCACCAGTACAGGCTTCAGTATGCCATCAGACATACCACTACCATCAGACATGCCATTATCATCAGGCATATCAATACCATCAGACATACCTATACCCCCAGGATTTCCGGCAATGGAAGTCAGAATTTCTGACAGCAATGGCAAGTCAGGTCTCTGACAGCCACAAAACTGGTTTCCTATATACAGGAATTCATAGTTTTGCCGGGAAAATGGATGCTGCAGGGTAACCAGCCCCAGCCTCTCCAGGGATTTTTCAATGTAGCCGGCATGCCCCAGGGACAGCCAATGTCTGCAGGCAGCAGCCGTTTCGAGGGAAATGCCGAATTTCAGGCCAGCTCCCCACAGATCGTATCCGTATTCTTTCTCTGTTTCCGGTACTGCATCAGCAGAATAATGCTCGTAATCCCACTCTTCTTCCGACAATTGGCCTGGTTTCATGGAATCCCTCTGTAACCAGCTCCAGGTTTCCGGCCTGTACTGCTGTGCAATCTCCCGCCGATTATGCTCCATCTGCTCCCTGGCACTGCCACAGAATTCCTCCTCATGTTCCGGATAGGTGCCGGTGAGAACATGGGAAAGCCCTGCATCCTCAAGGGAAAGTCTGGCCCGGATGTAGGAAAGATACTCCTTTGACAGGGAAATGGCACAGCTCCGATAGGCGGAATGATCTGTTGTTAATTCATATAGAATCCAATACTTTTCTCTCTCCATCATCTCGAGAGAAAAATCGCCCTTTTTCAGATGTACCTGCTGTTCCCCAGGTTTTTTTCCCTCAAAGGCGCAAAAAAAAGAAAAATTCACCCCGGAAACCTGCTCCATGTGTTTTTCCATGGAAACAGGAACCCGCAGAGTGCAATAGTCCGGTGACATCTCCAGAAACCGAATCTCCAGAGACGAAGGAATGACTGATTCATCAAAAATCAGAGTTCCCCCGCAGATTGCAAAGGGAATCATATATCCTTCTCCAGCATCTTTTCAGTAATAGTCTCCAGCACCATGCCCACCATATACCAGAGAGTCTCAAAAAACAGATAGTTGCAGATATCTGAATCAAGAAACACCGTGAGCTGGGCAGGGAATTCATCATCCGATTCATAGAAGGAAAGCTGAAGGGCAATATTCCCAAACAGCGGAATTCGGAAGGCCACATCCCCCTTTCCCATGGGGACACCGCCAAGGCTTCTGCAGGCAGCTGCCAGATCCTCACAGGCTCCATCAAAGAGCTTTACCCCCTTTCCGAAAAAGCCATCTCCCAGCTGTGTGGAGGTGGTTCCTCCCTTTACCCGGTTCAGGCTCTCAAGAGAGGTATAGTTTCCGGACAGCCGAATGGGATCCGGGGTATGACAGAGAAGATCACAGATGGTCAGAACAGCATTGCTGTCCGCTTCCAGCCAGGAACAGGGATGCTTTATCTCCATCAAAGGCTGCCCACGATGGAGCCGATACTGTTTCTGGCAAAAGGTGATATAGATATACTCTTCATCTGCTTCAAGTCCAAGTCTGCGGATCAGAGCGTCCTGATCATAGGTGAGAAAACGCACCAGCGCGTCCCTTTTAAACTTGTCATAATTTGATTCCTGCATGTTGTTCCTCCTGATTCCCAGTAAGAGTCTTTTATGATTCTCAGCCGGCTGTCTCCGCCTGACAGTTTTCCGGCTGTTTCTATGATTTTTTACGAATAACGATTCCCAGACTTCTGGCCTCGGAAACCAGCTCCGTTCTGGTTTTGAAGCCTGTTTTGTCCAGCAGATGCTGCACATGGTATTTTACTGTTCCCGGAGAGATATGAAGCCGCTCTCCGATGGCCGTGTTGGTATCTCCGGTGGTGAGTTCCTTCAGAATATCCAGCTCACGGGGAGTAAACTCGTGGTTCGTGGTATTTCCGATATGCACAAGGGGCGTTTCGTCAGGATAAATATGCTCACCATTCATGGTGCGTTCCATAACAGACAGAATACTGTCCTTCTGACCGTCCTTGTACCAGAAGGAATCCACACCGATCCTCCGTGCCTGCTCAAGCCAGGAATACTCCGGCATTGAAGTTACAATAATGATCTTGATCTGGGGAAATGCCTTCTTAATCTCCTCCGCGGCATCCAGCCCGCTGTGTCCCAGCTCCGTCATTACGTCCATGAGAATCACATCAACCTTTTTATTTTTGCAAACAGCATATGCGGCAGAAGCGTTGGATACGGAAAGCAGATGCTGAAATTTATCACTGGATTTCACGTGAATTTCAAACAGCTGTCTTGGCATATCCTGATCCTCTACAATTAATACATTGTATGCCATCTCCATCGCCTCCTTTCCAAAATCGTGGGTTTTTACGATGATTCAGATACGATTCGCGTCATCCTACCACTTTACTATTATTATAAAATATTTTTATACTTTTACATCCCCCAATCAGCAGATATCATAAAAAACTCATAAAACTCTTCTGTTTTTCAAGAAGACAGTCTTCTCTGCAATGTGCAATGCTTCTGTTTCTCAAAAAGACAGTCTTCTCTGCAGAGTGAATGTTTTACAGGTTTATCTTCATCTGCAGAGTGAATTTCTCCCCGATCTGCACAGACAGTTCTGCCCCCTGCTCCTCCGCCATCAGCTTCAGATTTGCCAGGCCGCCGGTGAAGGTAACCTCTTTCTCAGGCATTTTTCCGGAATTGGAAAAACGGCAGATAACAGTTGTGTCATTCTGCTCAAACACAATCTCCATCCTGTCTGCTTCCCCGTGCTTCACACAGTTGATGATGGCCTCATAGGCAGCAGCAAACAGCAGTTCTCTCTGCTTTTTACTGATGTTTTTTGGAATCTGTCCCCTTGTGTCCAGACGGACATTCAGGGCATCCGCCAGCTGGTGAAGCCGCTCCACCGCATTCACGGCAGAGATATCTTCAGAGGCATGACTCAGCAGCAGGGCATTCTGCTCCCAGAGATCAAAAATCCGATCCATTTTTTTGATGTCAGCCGTATCAGCAGCGGTGGTGGTCAGCATCAGGCGGTTCATCTCGTCGTGAATGTGCATTTTGGCCTGAAGCACCTCCTGCCGGCGCACAATGTCATCGATATTGATCTGGTAGGCCGCCAGCTCCGCCTTCATCTTCGTCAGTTCTCTGGTACCCTGTTCCAGCTCCCGAACGATCAGATACTCCTTGCTGATGTCCGTTGCCTTCATTTCAAACAGGGGCTCTCTGTCATATTCCAGTTCACGAATCTCAAAATTCCAGAAGATACCATCTATCTTGATAATCTCACCGTATAGGCATGCTTTGAATTCATTTCCATTCATCAGACCCCTGCCAGTGATAGCAAAACACAGCTCTTTCATGCAGGAATTGGAAAAAATCACCTTTCCATTCTTTCTCCAGAAGCAGATTCCGCAGTGCATCTCATCACTCAGCATCTTGATTGCCTCTGTGGTCACATGGGTTCTGGAATAATGCACCAGTTTCAGGTAAACCCAGAGAATTCCCGCCGCCAGAGTGATCTGCAGCAACACAAAGAAGATCAGGGGGCGCTGGACGATCCACATGGGAAGGGACAGGTGATTGAATCTGTTTATATAACAGGGTCTGGTCATCTCTGTCAGCTGGCAGAACAGGAAGGATATCATCCAGAAAAACACTTCTGCGGCCATATGATAAAACTTGCGGAGATAACCGGAATAGACAATCGCACTTAAGGAAATCAGAAACAAAAGCAAAAAGCCGGAACCCACCAAAGCCTTTGTAATGTCAGATGAAGTCAACAATACAGTCATACCGAATCACCTCTTTCCTGGTATGTAAAACAGATGTAGGTTATCTCATCCTCCTGCTCCTCCCTGGTAAGAATTCGCAGATTCGCCAGCATGTAAAGGGTATCCATGGACACCAGCTGTCTGCTGCCTGTACCACCTGCAGCGTATTGCAGAGTTTGCACTTCCTCTGCCCCCCCACAGGCAGGCTGCTCCTCTCCCGGTTCCATCTCCAGATTGATTTTAAACTGGATTCTTCTCTCTGCTCTTGAAATATTCACAATAACCCCTCGCAGCCCGGGCAGGTTCTTTTCTACAATACTTTCAAATGCTTCAAAGAGTCCAAGTGCCGCCTCAAAAGCAATGCTTCCTTCTGCGGTGTGGACACACTCCCCGGGTATCCCATAGAAATTCAGATAACGGAGATATTCGTTCACGGACAGGCACAGTTCTCCCGTGTTAATGACATTTGCCGTCTCGGCAATCAGCATCATATTGGCATAGCGCTTGATGTAGGCACTTAACAACAGGATTTCCCTGCGGTATCGATCCTGCAGCTGTCTGTCAGAGGTCTTTTTTGCCTTCCCTGCCAGCTCTGATATTTTCAGAGACTGACGCTTCACCCGGTTGACAATGGAATCGTACACTGCAATTCGATGCTCGATCACTGCCTGCTTTTCCTTCAGCTCATTCTGATGGCGAAGCAGCTCTGTCTCCTGAAGCAGTTCCCCTCTCAGCTCTGACAGTGCTTCCTCCAGCTGATCCAGCCTGGAAATATCATGCACAATGTATCCAAAGCCCCCTGGAATGGTTCGTTTCTGCATAATTGAATGGGGTTCCACTCTGGAACCGCTGGGCATGACCAGCTGCTGTTCAGAAAGAGACCTGCTGCACTCAGTGGAAAACAGAATTTTTCCCGCATTATTTCTGATTTCACAGGCAAGGGAGCAAAGTCTGAACAGTCCATTGTAGTCATCATTTACCGGGATAAGGCGAAGCTCCATAAAGCATTCCAGAATACCTGCAGTCATAAACATATAGATTTCCGGAAATTCCAGAACCTTCAGATCGTTTATTTTGAGCATATGCCCTGTCATCAGCAGAACAATCTGAAAGACTCCGATAAAAAATGGGATCAGAATCACCCAGGTATTTTTCAGAATTCCATCGATTCTTGACTTAAAGATCAGAATCACCATAGAACAGAGATACATAAAATACTGCCAGATAATGACAACCCAGTAGAGCCAGCCATAGGAATAATCGGAATTCCAGTCCTCAAAGTTCTTCCCGAACCGGAAAATCAGCTGATGGGAGTCATTGGTGAGCACCATAAACAAAAGAAAAAGAGTAACAAACAGGAACAGCATACTTGTTCCGGACTGTACAGTCGGTTCCCTCCTTGCCACTGTCAGAGCGATAAAGAACAGCAGCATCGGAATCAGCATGGTGGGAATATAGTAGGAATACCAGGTGTGGCGGGCTGATATTTCCAGATCTGCCACCAGCTCATATTTCAAAGTACGAAGAATCATAAAAAGCAGCTGCATATACCCGATGGCCATGATCAACTTGTGAAGAATTCCCTTTCTCTCCACACGGAAGGAATAATACAGGATCAGACACACCGTTATGGGCGGCAGCAGAAAATTGCTGAGACGAACAGGCATAAACCGGTCCTGCCATACACTGACCTCAACAAGTCCCATCGCCGCCATCAGAATGTAATAGATCGAAAGTCGTTTTAATACGTTTGTTACCTCACGCATACCAGATCACCCCCCAGTCATCCGCCAATATACACGTAAATTCATATTAACCTGAACCATTTACCAATATACACACACATGATCTCTGTTTTACAATTCCCGGATCAAAGCCTCCAGTCTATCCATTCCCCAGGAATACTCCTTCATAAATTCTGTATCAGCAGCTCTCAGCTTATTCTTTGTGCGCTTTGAGGCTGCACGTCTGTATTCCTCCAGCCAGTCCGCCAGGTCACTGCGGCAGATTTTTGTGTTCAGCATCTGGCCCCTTCCTGTGGAAAGCAGCAGATCGCTGATCTCAGCCTTTTCCAGGGCATCACGAAGTCGTTTCAGAGCATTGTAATACACCTTCATATGGGCATTGTCGCACACACGGTTCTCCCAGATGGTGGTGTACAGCTCCTCATTGCTGATCTCCCTGCCCATATAGGATACAATAAGAGCCAGAATCTCCTTGGTCTTGCCCACCATAGACACAGGCTTGTCCTCAGCCATAACAGAAAATCTGCCAAAGGTATGGATCGCAATATCCTTTTTCCTGGTTTCAGCCACCGCCGGCAGAAGCTTATTCAGCTTTGCCACCACAGTTTTCATGGTGTCATGGGAATAGGGCTTCACCACATAATAATCCGCACCGATCTCATTGGATTCCTTGATGTAGGAATCATAGGCTGTAACAAACACGATCAGCAGGTCCGGCCTGGCAGCCTTCAGCTCTTTGGCCAGCTCCAGTCCCGACAGCTCCGGCATCTCGATATCCAGAAAAGCCGCATCCACCGGATTCTCCAGAATAAAATCCCTGGCATCCTGGGAATCCTCAAATTCACCGCAGATTTCAAAATCAGGGATATCTGCTGTATATCGCTTAAAGCTTCTGATCATAATAGGCTCATCATCTACAATTACCGCTCTCATTCCATTCTCCTTATTCTTATTCGTATTCTTATTCGTATTCTTCCATCTCTTCATTCTGAAGCCTGTGCTTTGTATCCTTCAATGGAATATGTACCCACACCCGGGTTCCCTCCCCCGGCTTGCTGATTCCATTCAGCTCCGCATTCATGCTGTTTTTATAACGCAGGATCAGATTCTTCACACCGGTGGAATCACAGATTCCGGCATCAATCTCCTGCTTTTTCTTCTCGGAATCGAAGCCGACTCCGTCATCCTCCACCAGAATCTCCACGTAATCATCATTTCTGGATGTGTGAACCCAGACGGTACCGGTTTTGTTTCTCTTTTTAGATATTCCGTGGCGGATGGCATTCTCCACCAGGGGCTGGATGCCAAGGGGAATGATCATAAAATCCGTATCCTGGATATCATAGACCACTGTAAGCCGATCCCCCAGGCGCATCTTTTCAATGCCCACATAGGCCTGGATGTTCTTCAGTTCCTGCTCAAAGGGCACCAGCTCTTTGGAATTCATGGCCCGCAGACAGGCCCTGAGATAATTGGTGAAATCCAGCAGCAGCTCTGCCGCATACTCCGGTGATTCCAGCACGATCTCCCGGATGGAGCTGAGGGAATTGTACAGGAAATGGGGTTGCAGCTGGCTGATGGAATTCTGCAGCTGGGCCTCTTTCAGGGCTTCCCGCAGTTCATTTTCCCGAAGCTTCAGCTGCATCAGACGATCCGCCTCTTTGGTATCCCGTCTCACAATCAGCACATATCTGGTGATGGCAATGGAGTTCAGCAGGATCAGAATGATAATGGCAATAATAATGATCAGCCGACCCATCATTCGCGTATACAGCTCTTCACTGTCCATGGCCACGCCAATGGAGAAAAATCTGTTTTTTGTTAATTCCCTTGGAATGGTGACGATTCGCACATGGACACGCACACCATAGTAATTATTATACAGGTAGGAGCCGGAAGTAGCCTCGCCCTTCATCTCATTTTCCAGCATAATGGAATAGCCGTCCTGACGATCCAGGATCTCCTGGCGGCTCAGCACCATGGAAGGGGGCTGGTTATCATGATTCTGCACCAGCAGACCACTGTCGGGATCGTACAGCACCACCCAGTGGCTTCTCCTCAGATGCTCCGGAATGATCGTGTCATAAAAATGATCCAGATTGATCAGAAGATAATAGGTATAGGGGGACACATGGTATTTCAGCTTTGCCGCAATGGCGTAGCGACCGTTCTGGTCCTCCACCACATACATATCATCCTCCTCAAGATCCTCAAGAAAGGTGTAGGTGTAGGTTCCCGGCTTATCTGCCACGTTCAGACAGTAGATCTGTTCTTCACCGTCGAAGATCAGGACGCCCTCCACGATATCCTTCTCAAACAGCAGGGAATCCTGTAAAAATGCATCCATCTCCTCTCTGTCCCCGGTTTCCCCGAATTGCCGTTCTATCTCATGAAACTGCTTCAGATTCAGGATATATTTCAGCTCAGAATTCAGGTTTCTGTTCTGAAGAGCCAGCAGACTGTCCAGCGAACAGGCATCTGAAAAAAGCATCTCATCCCTCTGCTTCAGATTGTTCAGGGTATCCATATGAAAGATGATATTGATGGCGATGATACCTGCCACAGTAAACAGCAATGAAAAAATATAATACATATTCTTGTGTTTGTGTTTCATGTTGTTCTCCCCTGATTCTTTCTGATAACAACCGTCAGTGTAAAGCCCTCCTCAGCAGAAAGCTGAATCTCCGCCCCCTGCTCCCCGGCAATTCGCTGAAGGTTGGACAGTCCTCCCACCAGGGTGATGTCACCCTCCGGAACTGTTCCGTTGTTGGTAAGACTTAAGGTAAGGATATCCGGTGTTTCATAGAAAGTCATATCCACCTGGTCTGCATCCCCATGCTTTTTGGCGTTGATGATGGCCTCCTGGGCAGCCGCCAGAAGCAGCTCCCTCTGCCTGGGGGTATACTCCTTCGGCAGCTCCGACAGAAGATTCAGCTGCATATTCAGAATCTCTGCCAGCTGGTTCAGACGCTCCATGGCACTGAGTACTACTCTGTCCTCCGTCTCCATACACAGCAGCAGGGCATTTCGCTGCCAGAGGGTGAAGATCTCGTCCAGCTGGGCAGCATTCTGGCCATCAGCGGCATTGGTGGACAGCATCAGTCGGTTCATCTCGTCATGGATGTGAGCCTTTGCCTGAAGAATCTCCTGCCGCTTCACCACATCATCAATGCTGATCTGGTATTCATCCAGCTCCTTTTTCAGGGCGCCCAGTCGAAGGGTGCCCTCCTGCAGCTCCTGAATCATCCTGTATTCCTCAGAAACATCCCAGGCCACCATTTCCAGCAGGGTCTCCCCTCTGTACTGATGTTCCATAACCTGAAAGTTCCAGGAGGCACCGTTGATCTCCATCATATCCCGGATCACAGCCTGAAATCTCCTGCCGTTGAGAAGGCTTTTCCCTGTGACAGAGCGACACAGCTCATTCATGCACTGATTTGCAAACACCACCCTTCCATTGGCTCTGTAAAAGCAGATCCCACAGGGCAGCTCATCTCCCACAGTTTTGATTCTGACTGGAGTGATGGTAAAATCTTCCAAATATCGGATCTGAAGAAATACTATCACTGCGATGGACAGTAATCCCAGAAAGAGCAGGATCCAGAATACAACTGGCAGAAAGTTCAGCTGGTACAGAATTTCCGGTATTCTGTCCGGATATTCCACCATAAGGCTCTGACAAAGCAGGTAGCAGATCACAAACATCACCAGCTCCATACAGGCTTCTCTCAGCAGTCGCAGGTAAATGCCGTATACCACCCCCACCATGGTGAGCATCAACAGCAGATAAAACAGCGTGCGAAGGATGGACTGGAAGAGTTCCGGCATATCAAAAAAAGGAATCATCCTATCTCCCTCCTTTCCGAAAACAAAAATGTCACATACAGGGTGTCATCCTCCTGCTCCTGCAGCGTATGGATGCCCAGCAGGGACAGGGCTTCTGTAGCGTCCCTAGACACCTCCAACAGACAGTTCTCCAGTGTCAGCTTACAGGCAATCTGCCCCTTTTCCATGGTGAGACAGGCAATGGCTCCCTGCAGCACCGGTAATCCGCACTGCAGTAGCTGCTGAAACTGCTCAAACACCGCCAGGGCCCCCTCCGCAGAAATGCTTCCTTCCGCAGTATAAATGCACTCTCCTGGAATACCGTAGATATTCAGGTACCGCATCACCTCACTGATGGAGAGAGCCAGTTCTCCCGAACTGATGGTACCGGTGGCTTCCGAGATCAGCATCAGGTTGGCAAATCGTTTGATATAGGAATTCAGCAGGTTGATTTCTCTCCTGCATCTGTTTTTCTCCTTCAGATCTGTGGAGGCAAGAGCCCTGTTGGCGATGAGAGAAATCTGCTGGGACTGAGCCTGTACACGATTCACAATGGCATCATACAGGGCAATACGGTGCTCGATCACCGCCTCCTTCTCCCGAAGCTCATTTTTCCGACGCAGCAGCTCGGTCTCCTGATACAGGCGGAAATTCACCTCCGACAGTTCCTCATTCAGCAGATCCATCTCTGTCATATCCTTCTGCCAGAAGCCGTAGCCCCCGGGAATCTCCATCCTGTAAAGAATGGTATGATCATCAATTCTGGAGCCGCTGGGCAGCACAGCCTGCTGTGGTGTGAGCACAGCAGCAGAATCTGATCTGTAGATTGCTCTGCCAGACCGGTCTGTAATCTGACCGGCAACGGTGGAGATACGAAACAACCCGGTGTAGTCATCATTTACCGGGATCAGACCCAGATCCATACAGCATTCGATGATTCCAGCCACCATAAACACCAGAATCTCCGGAAACTGCAGAGTATTGCACCCATTTATCTTTGGTATTTTTCCAAGCATCAGCAGTAGCATCATGGTGATGCCGAACACGAAGGGAATCAGAATCACCCAGGCCCGTCTCAAAAGGCCGCTGATGGTGGATTTATAGATCAGCATAAAGACAGCTGAAAAATACAGAAGATACTCCTAGACTGTGATCAGCCAGTACAGCCATCCATAGCTATAGGTGCTATTCCATTCCCGAAATCCCGGCTGAAAGCGAAACATCTGCTGATGAAGATCATTGGTGAACACCAGGAGGATCAGGGCCAGTGTAAACCAGCCAAAGCCCTTCAGAACCAGAAAAACCATTCTTTTTCTTCTGGGATCAATGGTCATGGAGATATAGAACAGCACCAGGGGGATCCAGAGCACCGGCGCATAATAAGCATACCAGGCGTATCGCAGCAGCACACAATCATTCAGGATGGCCGCATATTTAATACCTCTGATCAGAAGAAACAGTGCCTCCAGCCCACCAAGAGCCATGAGAAGTTTCTTCTGAATCCCCTCCTGTCCGATGCGGGAGGAATAGTATACCACCAGGCAGATGCCGAAGAACATCAGAAAATATACACAAATATGAAGGCTCAACATGGAATCTGGAATAACGCGACAGTTAAACAGTATGATAATCAGCAATAAAACACCGTATACAGAAAGTCGCTTCAGAGTGTGAAATAAATCGTTCATGGGGATTCTCCTTACAGAGGAAATTCAAGTCGACCCTCGCGGAGACCTGGCGCGCGATTCTGGTCGGCTTTAGTTGACAGCTTCCGTCTGTGTCTGTTTCTGAAAAAACAGGAAAAGGCGTCACGGAACGGAAACAGTTTTTTCAATTGTTACTACAATTATACAGAAAAGAACATTCTTCGTAAACATTTACTCACTTGAAATATATAAAAGCAAATGATACGATAATATAGCGTATTGATTCTGGCTGATAAGAAGGAAATTACTATGAAAATAAAAAAAGAATTTGTATTAAGAAACATTGCAGGGGAATCCATCCTCGTTCCCACCGGAACCACCACAGAGGAATTCAACGGAATGATTACCTTATCTGAAACAGCAGCATTTATCTGGGAAAACCTGGAGGAAGCAGAAACCTTTCAGCAGCTGGTTCAGCTAATCCTTGATGAATTTGAAGTGGAGGACCAGCTGGCTGCCCGGGATGCTTTTGGCTTTATCAGTGAATTGGTGAAACGCGGCATATGTGAGCCGGAAAAAGAAGATGGAAGCTGGTAAATCCTTATCAGCCTCCATCTTCTTTTTTTCACAGAATCATCTCTGCAAGGCAGATAACCGCCTCTTTTGAAATATCGCAGGCCAGATGTACCACCGGAACCTCCGTCACAAGCTCTTCAATGAGACTCATGGCTCTGTTGTGAGCTTCATTGTTCCATCTGTTTATGGTAATCTGACTGTAAACTGAGGAAAATGCCTTCATGGGCCGCATCCTCTCTGCATGATTCTCCTTCGCCTGACTGAGCATCACAATGGCATGAACTGGCATGGTCTGATCACTGCAGTATTCAGAGGTACCACATACAGGCCATCCACCCGCCTGCCAGATTCCATCTTCTTTATGAAGCAGGGCCCGGTCCCCGTTTATCTGCTCAGTTCCCATATATTTCTCCCAGAGCATTGCCTGGGTGGTCTTTCCTGTTTCAGAGGGGGCCGAGAACAGGATTGCCTTTCCCTGACAGGCAACATAGGCACAGTGCAATACAAGGGACTCTCTCTGGAGCATATGCCTTTCCAGCGCCAGAAGGGACGTGAAAAATGGTGCCAGGTTGTACTGACCAAGCTCAGACTCCAGAACGCAGACCCTGGCATTCTGCTCAGAAATCTCCTGATACAGAGCGTAATAGCCCTCCATTCCCTTGACACCGATCAGTCGTTCCTCCCTTCCCTCATTCTGATAAACCAGAAGGTCCTGCCTTTTCTGAAGAAGGGTGCCCTCGGGCTGTTTCAGAACCTTCGCCAGTTCTATTGAATAATGGTATTCAGGCAGAATATCCTCTCTTTCAAAAACCTGCATCGTATCAGGTATTGGCATGTTTTCCGGACAGGTAATCGAAAAACAGAACGCACCAATCTTATATTTCTTTTCCATGTAAAATCTCTTCCATTAATCTCACTGTATGCTCTGTATAGGCACACATATAATCCGGGGTACCATCATAATGGCCTGTCTCAAGAAGAGCGCAGGCAGCACAGGTCTGACACACATTTCTTCTTTTGCAGCCATTGCATCTGCTGCTGAGCTTAATCTCTGCTGTTTTTGCAACCAGAGAATCCCAACCATCAGAAAACCTGGTCTCTGTCACATCAAACTCCGGTGTTGTCACCATAACACAGGGCCGCAGCTTTCCCGTCCAGTTTACGGCAAAAGAGCTTCTTCCTGCTCGACAGGGAACAGCTCCGTCATGTTCAGGCGAATCCTCCGTCGCCTTTCTAAAAAAATCCTCTGCAAACTGTCTGAAATCCGGATGCTGTCTCTGCATCAGACGGACTCTGCATCCAGCTGCCTGCTCCGGAGTCAGCCGTGCCTGGGAATTAAAATCCCGGGACCGTTCTCTGGAGCCCGGATACATATAGGTATCCAGCTTCCAGGGAACAGCAAGCTCTTCTGCTATTTCAGTAATACGTACGGCATCCTGAATATTAGCAGGAGTGATACTTCCATTTACCTTTACATCAATCCCTCTGTCCTTCAGTAAACGGATTCCACGGATCGTTTTGTCATAGCCTTCGGGATTATGGCAAAGAGAAGCATAGGTATCCGCATCCTTGCCATATAAAGTGATATTAATGCGTCGTGGCTTATTCCTGGCAAAAAAGTCCGCCCACTGTTCATCTATGAGACTGCCGTTAGTATTCACAGTGATAATCATACCCAGTTTTCTCAGATGCTCATACAGGGTCCTGAAACCAGGATAGAGAAGAGGTTCTCCACCAGTCAGCAGTACAAAAAGTGTCCCCTTTGCAGCCATCTCGTCTGCCAGAGACATCCATTTCTCAACAGGCAGCAGTTCTCCGGCTTTTTTCTGCTCATCCGTAGATAAACGGACAAAGCACATATCACAGTTAAAATTACACAATGGCGTTAGTTCCAGAATTCCATAGATGGGAATATGCTTCCATGTGGCATTCTGCACCAGACGCTCCTCTATTCCAAATCTTACTTCTAAATCATCCATTCCATCACCTGTATCTAATGTATCTGATACTTCATCTACCTCATACTATGAACCCCCGGCACTGACGCTACAGAGGCAGAAAAAACGGACAGCCTGAGCTGTCCGCTGTAAATTCTGAATACAATCATCTGATTAAGAAGCGTTTGGATTTGTCTCCCACTGTGCATCAGAAACCTTGGAAAAATGCTGGTTATTATTACCGGATCCAGTGCTGAACCAGTAAACAGGGTAAGCAGCACCAGAATCACTGCCCCAGAAAGTAGGCTGCCACATAGCATTAGCAACAGGCACATCAGAAGGATCCTTCTCGATACCGGTGTGCCACTCGCCACAACCGTATCCGCTGGCAATAATATTCTCACTCCGTTTGTCATACTTTCCATTTCCATTCAGATCTTCGAAAGCATATCCATTAGGCACGTTGCAGAAAATCTTCCAGCATGCAGCTACATACTCATTCGCTGCAAACACTTCACACTCAGCTGTTGGTGTTACATATTTTCTTTTCATTATGTCCTCTTCCTCCCATTATCACTCATATCTTAGGCTGATACAACATATACAATACTGCATTTTTAACTAGTATAAACCCACATTCCACCAACGTCAACCCTAAATTCTGTAACGTTTCTGTTACAGAACCCTGGTATCGGCAAAATTCATGGCACAGGCGAACAGTGGCGCATTTGTCTTACCCATCAGCTCGCTGCCTGCGATGACTGCATCAATGGAGGCGTAATCCTTGCGAACTACCAGAAGACCACCGTCCAGACACTCTGCTGCCATAGCCGCATCGTCCATCATAGCACAGGGAGGGGTATCCACGATCACCAGATCCACCTTCTCCTTCATCAGACTGATGAGCTGCTGGTAACGACCGTTGCTGAACTGGTCTCCCACTCTGTCGATGGCAGGACCGCCTGGAATCACCAGAAGATTGGGGATACCGGATTTTGTAAGCACCTCCTCAAAGGAAGCGGTTCCCAGCAGGTATTCGTTCATGCCAGGAGCATGTTTTTCCCTGTCAAGACCCAGTGTTCTTGAAACGGAAGGATAACGAAGATCCGCATCCATGAGCATAACGGATTTTCCATGGTTAGCCATGAGTACAGCCAGGTTGGTGGCCATGGTGGTCTTTCCCTCACCGGCCATGGAGCTGGTTACATAGATGCTCTTCCAGTTGCGATGCTGGATTCTGGCCAGGATACGCACCCGGAGGGTTTCCATGGCCTCACGGTACTGTCCGGAAACAGCCCCTTTGGCGATCTGGATAGGACTTCTTCGTTTTTTCTTTCCTGATCCGATCTGAGGAATGGTACCAAGAATCGGTACGCTGATGTAGCGGGACAGCATCTCCTTGCTGTTTACCGTTCTGCTCAACAGACTTCTGAAGACAAGAATGGCCAGGTACAGCAACAGTCCCATAACACCGTATTTTTTCGCCCCGCTTTTCACATTCAGGGTATTGAAGGGCTTATCCGGCAGCTTGCTCATATTCACAAGATCCAGGGTGGTGGTTCCAAGGATATATTTGGCCACCTCCGGATAGTTGGCAATGATGGAATTCAGGGCATCCATGCAAAGCTGTGGCTCGGAGCCGGTCACCACGATGCGGAACAGGTTGATATCCCCTAATGCCTCCGCATTCACCCGCACTGGCAGTGTGTCATAGCCCAGATCAGAGGCAACGATCTTGCTGAGGGCACCGGAGGTGAGGATATAGGGAAATGTCTCATTCAGCTGTTTGGCGGTCTCCTTGTTGGTGTAGGTGGAAGTCACCGTCTCGCTGCTGGCAGCATTTACCACGAAGGAGGCGTGAACCTTATACTGGGGAGAATAGGATCTCCACTGGTACAGGGCACCCAAAGCAGCAAACAGAATGGTCAGCAGCACTCCCAGAAACCAGGTATGCTTCAGATGGCGGAGCGCTGTGTACAGCAGTCTGGTGATATTGATTTTTTCAATTTTCGCTTCTTCCTGCATCACTTCGCTCCTTTCTTATTGCTGGTATTCTTTGTGTCAGATCCGGCAGCGGAAGCACCTGTTTTTTCAGCTGAGGACTGTTTTGCAGTCTCCGCAGCCTTTCTCCTTCCATAGCCGTAGCGGCGGCCATAGCCATAGCCGTAACCATAACGACCGTAGCCGTAGCCATAACCGTATCCATAGCCATATCCGTAACCATAGCCATAACGGCCCCTCACCATTCCGGAGGAGGTCACATTGTTGAAAATACAGCCGACCATCAGGGCCTTGCAATCCATAATCTGGTCAATGGTATCGTTCAATACGTTCACAGCCACATGATCCTGCTCCACCACCAGAAGAATGCTGTCCACGAAGGATGTCAGGGCAACGGAATCCGCCGCCTCTCTCCAGGAGGAGGAATCGATGATCACATAATCCATGGAACGCTTCAGCTGCTGGATCATGATCTCCAGACGGCGGAGATTCTTTGAGGAAAGCAGCTGCTCTTTCGCCTTAACTGAGAGAAGGCCATACAGCTCACCGCTGCAGGGAAGACGACGGAAATTCAGGTCTCTGCCCTTCTCCAGCATATCGCAGAGCTCAGTGGAGCCGATCTCCTCCTCTGTCACTCCAAACATCTTATAGAGGGACGGATTACGGAAATTGCAGTCCACAAGACAAACCTTATAGCCCTTATTGGCCAGAGTCACCGCAATATTGCCGGCGGTAACGGATTTTCCCTCACCGCTGACGGTACTGGTTACAAGAAGGGTCTTTGCCTGATTCTTATCCATCTCAAGACGCACATCTGTCACCGCCAGAGAAGTGGTCTCAGAAAAACGGAAGCTTAAATTGGGGTTAGTCATCAGAAGAGACGCCCTCTCCCTGTGGAGCAGGGTTCCCAGCGTCTTAAATTTCCGCTCGTGGCAGATGGTGGAAAGACGTTTGCCGATGACCTTCTTCTCGAAGTCATTTTCCGATTTTACTGTGTCACGGTAGATGGACAGCAGTACAATAAGACCAGCCATGAGAGCTGCGCCGATAAGCCCATACTTCATCAGCTGCCGTTTCGTGGGAAGATAATTCATCGGGGCAGTTGGCACCACCGGCTCCTCCAGAACCAGGATCTCAGTGGCCTTATCAATGTGGGCGCAGAGGGCAACTCCATGCTCCACAGAGGCTGTCAGGATCTCATAGGCATCCCTTGGAGTGGATGCAGTCACCGACATGGTCACCAGGTTGGTGTTGGTAACGTTGCTGACCTCGATCTTACAGTCAAGGCTGTCCCGACCCAGGGCCTCAGCCACCTCTTCCTGGAGAATATTGCTGTTTACAATGGTCACCAGATTGGAGGCCATGGTCTTTGCCGCGGTGGCATTTTTGGAGGAATAGGCGGTATTCACACCAAGATTGCTGACAAAGAAGGTGGTAGAGCTCTTATATACCGGCTTATAGCTGAGATTCATCAGGGAACCGTAGGCAGCAGCAGCAATGATAAAGGCCGCCACCACAAGCCAGATCTGTCGGAGCAGGTCTTTTATGATAATAGTCAGGTCAATGTCGAACCCTGCCTGGGCAGGCTCCGGACTGCCTGTTTTCTGATATTCTTTTTCATCCATATCCAAAAACTCCTTACTCACGAACTACAACAAACAGTCTCACACTGGCTGCCGGATTGGCCTTGTAGGCCTTCACATAGTATTTTACCTCATACACGCCCGGAACACTGGTGTCCACGTCCTGTTTTACCTTGATATCGGAGGACTGCAGCCAGCTCTCATTGGAGCGCAGCTCAGGCACAGAGCCATCCTCCTCCGGTTCCGGATAAAAGCCGGAATCCCACAGCCAGGTACGTCCCAGCACAGTAACCGATTTCAGGAAACTCTTCCAGGAAGGGGTATTGTCCCCCTTGTTCAGATAGATCAGATAGGTATCCAGCTCAATGGAGGGGGCGGCAGCCATATCTGTGATGGTGCAGGCGGTGACAGTAACAGGAATATTCACCGTATCACCGGCGCTGTTGGTCACCAGCAGATTCGCCTTATAATTGTCTGTCACATCCTTCTCCACGGTTTTCTCCGTCTCCAGCTGTACCTGGTCACTGATATCTCCATCCAGCACATCCTCCACCTGGACACCCTCCAGAATGGTGGACAGCTTGGTGGTCTGCACCGTCAGTGGATTGTTCAGGGTGAATGTGGGAGATACATAATCGCTGTACACAACAGTTCTTGTGGTTTTTGCCACATTTCCATTCTTATCAAATGCTGCGATCACCGCAGATCTGGTATGGTCAGAGGCCATATTGCTGAGACTCTCCACCAGAAGGGAGTCTGTCACATCTCCATCCTCCTTATCCTTCACGGTAACACCCTGGAAAATGGCTTCCTTCGGGTCCGCAACACTGATGGTGACCTCACGGTCCTCCATGGAGAATTCCGGTTTTTTATTGCCCTTCTCTCTGTTGGCATACTGGGTGGTGACGACATAGGCAACCACACTCAGCACACAGAGAAGAAGGATCAGTCGTTTCATTGCTTTGCTCATGAAATACTCCTTTAAAATACTCCTTCTATTGCTATTCAGTTAAAATGCCTGCCGCCTTCATTCCCTCTGTGAATGCCTGATAATCCTCTTTTGCAACACTCTTTTCTACCTCAAAGCGCTGCACAAGAGTCTCAATAATCTCATCATCCGTTTTTCCAGCTTCGATCCCCTGCCATACAGCTGCCCCGGTTTTATTCAGAGCAATCATGCCATTGATCTCCGCTGCGGTATCCCCCACGGGAATCAGCACATTCTCATCCATAATAGATCGTAAAACAAAAGTACCTTTGATCTTCATAGTCACCTCCTGATCAATGACAGAATTCAGTTATCAGCATCGTATGTTCGAACCTCCATCACCCTTGAGTATCCTGCCAGGTAATGGGAAGGGCTGATTATCGTGGTATCTCCGGCCTTCAGATCTGTAATCTTAGCGTTAAAGGTGATACCTCCAACATAGGCATCCATATCACTCATATAATATTTATAGAAGATTCTCACACAGGGAATATCTGCCCCGGACACATTGGTCACAGTAAGTGTTCCCTCTTCATTCTCCTCCACAGAAATCTGGGAAGAGGCCATATCCAGAGAATCTGCCCAGGCTGTATCAGCAACGAAGGAAGTACAGGGCGAACCATCAAAGCCTGCCCGGTTTACCTCCATGGCAAGACACTGGGCCCCCTGGGGAATGTCAGAGGCACAGAAACGTCTCTCCACACCGTTCTGGACCGCAATAAACTGGATAAACTCAATGGCAGAGCTGCCGTTATTGGTAAATGTAATGGCAGCCACACCACCGATCTCATCACCGCTGCCGTCCTCCATATAGGCACCGTCATAGCTGAGCATCTGATCTACGATAATACCGGTATCAGGAATCTCATAGGGAAAGGTGATCTCCTGTACAGCGCTGTCATCTGTGATGTCCTGGTTCTGATTCTCTTTCTTGGTATACTGAGGACCAAAACCCTGGTAATTAGGCTCAAAGCCGGATAAGCCAGGATCAGGATGATTATCGCCAACAATCTCCGGATCATCCAGTATGGCATCATCCGCTGCATTTTTCTGCTTTGCAGAACCATCAGAATCCTGCTCCTCTGAATTCTCACCCATGGATGAGCCGGAATCCACACCTGATTCATCATCGGAATACTCAGCCATTGCCACACTGTTTTCTCCTCCGGCAGCCTCTGAATCAGCTGATTTCGCCTTATTAAACAGAACTCCTCCAACAATCAGTCCCGCAAGAACAATTCCTGTTGCCCCCATAATCACAGGGCCTTTTCCCATTTTCATACTGTATTTCACTCCTTCTGATTCTTTAATTCTTCTGCCAGTATTCTGCACTGGTCTCTGTAAGCCTGAGACATCTGACACCGATATTCAGGCACCCGGTCAAAATGCCCCGTCTCCGTGACGCACATTGCGGCGCAGGGATGACAGATTCCCTTCAGCTCACAGGAACTGCATTTTGCAGGCAGTCGGATGGCCATTGCCTGGCTGTGAATGGTATCCCAGGCCTCTGCAAAGGAAACACCGGACTCACTTCCAATCCGAAGCTGTGTTCCATAGGAAGATGGAAACATTCCACAGGGCATAATAATCCCCTGCCATGTAACCCAGAAACAGCAGCGTCCGACCCTGCAGCTGATTCCTGTACCCTCAGCATCCGTATCCAGACAGTCATCCATTGGAGGAGCAGGCAGTTCTCCTCTGCCCTCCACCATGGCGATATATCTCTCTTTTCCATAATTCAAGGCTTCCAGCTTTGCAGAATAATAGGCGGCCTCCTCAGGAGAAAAGCGATCATTGATGCCGATACTGTCCTCATCTCTCCTCAGGGGCGGGAACATGTAGCTGGTGGGCTGCCAGTTCAGGCCCTCCCTTCTGCAATATTCAAAAAGTTCCTCCAGATCCTCCTTATTATAGGGAGTGACACTGCAGTTAATCTTAATATTAATGCCTGCCTCTTTTAAGAGACGGATTGCATGGGTAGCCTGGGTAAATCCTCTGGGATTTCCGCACAGTCGCTCATAGGTGGCATCGGAAGCACCGTATAAGGTGATGTTCATTCTTGTAGGGGGGACTTTTACAAGCCATTCCATGACAGTTTCATCAATGAGGGTGGCATTGGTGTTCATGGTAAGGACAAAGCCCATCTGATGAAGTCCCTCAATAATCTCCCGGATATCCCTTCGTAAAAATGGTTCTCCTCCGGTAAGAAGCAGATAAAGCATTCCCTTCTCTCTGGCCTGTTCCGCAAGAGTAAGCCAGTCTTTTGCCGAAATCAGCTCTCCTGCAGCCCGTCTCTCCTGCTCAGTCATTCGCACATAACACATCCTGCAGGCCATGTTACAGCAGGGAGTCAGTTCAAAGGTTCCGTTCAGAGGAATCCCTTTTGCCGCTGCTTTTCTATGTAAATAATCAGTCACCTGTGGTTCTACAGGCATCTGTATCATACTTGCACCTCTTCTCTTTCTTATTTACTATCATCTAACTGTTTATTATATAATTCTTTTTCAAGAATTTCAACTGCTCTTTCATCCGGTGTGCATTCCAGCAGATAAACCGGAATAGTGCACAGCAGCTGGCTGATCAGATCTGTGGTTTTCGTAACAAAATCCTGATCAAATCTGTGAATCATAAATTCCGGATACAGCTTCATAAAGGCTTCCCTGGGGGACAGTCTTCTGATCCTGTTTTCAGGATACTGTTTCAGAATCACAATGGCCTGTACCGGAGAACTTTCATTCCTGTATATTCCGGAGCTGCCCGCAAAGGGAAGACCATAGGCTTTCCAGATTTCATGTTCCAGTTTCAGAGCAGCGCGATCACCATTCATGATCTCAGCCCCTCTGTATGTATTCCAAAGCTCCGCCTGGGTGGATTTTCCTGTTCCACTGGGGGCAGAGAATAGTATTCCAAAATCATTGTAACTGATGTAAGAAGAATGAAGAAGAAGTCCATTGCTGTCCAGAAGAATACTCTCAAGATTCAGCAGATTGAGAAGACTTCTGGACCAGGATACTTCCTGTTCCTCCCCCTTCCGATAGTAAGCACGGATTATTTTCTTTTCACAGCTGTGTCTTTCCACACACAAAAATGGCTCTTTCCCGGGGCCCAGTCGTCTGTACATAAAACGACAGGTTGGATCAGAAACAAAACAAAAATCATTCTGCCATGTTCCCCGTTCAGAACCATCAATAATTTCATCTTTTCCCTCAAGGATCATATAAAAGTCATAGTAATTATCCATCAGAATAGAATTTCCCTCAGCCTCGGAAAGAGGCTGAAGGAAATCTGCTGATTCCTGTGTGATATGAAGTTCAAATGGTATGGAGCAGAGGATTCTGACTCCTGCAATTGTATATAAATACATCATAGGATTTACTGTTCACTCCCATAGAAATCAAAATAGTCAGATCAGCGATCTGTTGATAAACAGAATTTACTGCACTGCGTAGAAATGCAGACCGGCAACACTGGTGCTACCGATAAATCCAAGTCTGCTGTTGAAATAACGCAGATAGTAGTTTCTCATAGAGCTGTTTAACCAGGATACTCTGATACCCCCTGCATTTCCGTTGGTTCCCATTACCCAGGTAAATGGTGCATCCTGCAGTTTTACCTTGTAGCCTGCTCCGGTGAATGAGGTTGTTTTTGCCAGATACATGGTCTGTCCGTTCACATTTGTGGAAAGAGTATAGCCACCCTCTGTAGCTGCCACTGTCCAGATCAGGTTCTCACCTAGATTCATAGCATCCATTGTCTCAAAATCCACATAGGACACCGCAGAACCGTTTGCAGACAGAACCTTTCTCTCTGTAGCGCCCATGAATGCGATACAGTATCTTCCCTCTGTAAACTGCTCAAAGGTCACCTCAGCACCAAGAGTGCCACCCTGCTCAGGAGCTACATAATCAGGATCAGGAGTTCCGCATACGGCACACTGTCCATTCTGGAAGCTGTGTCCTGTTGCCTCCACATAGGTATCCACGTAGGAATCACCGCACACACAGATATGGGAAGTATATCCCTGCTCTGTACAGGTTGGAGGAACAGCTGCATCCACGTAGCTGTGCACATGCTCAAGCTTCGGAATGGATTCTGTATAGGAATCGTCACAGCGAGTGCAGGTATAGGTACGTACTCCCTCCTCTGTCTCAGTTGGATCCTTGGTTACAGCCGCACTGTAGTCATGGCCAAGGGCTGCACCATTCTCCTCTGTATAGGAATCACCACAGCTACAGGTATAGGTCTTTACTCCCGCCTCTGTACAGGTTGGATCTGTTGTCTCCACAGTATACTGATGTGTGTGAGCAGCCTGTTTCTCATAGGTGAAGGTACCCACAACAGGATAATGGTCTGCCAGCGGTGTGTCATCAGCCTTATTGAAATCAGTATCCACCTTAAAGCTGTCCAGTGTAAGAGTTACATCACTGTCGGTATTGTTGATGTAGAACATCTTATCAACAATCTCACCATCCACATAGCCCAGCTCTCCTACCATAAGAGAAGCACTGCCATACTCCGGGTAAATGCCGTTTTTACATTTCTCGATCCAGCCATCCGCAATTGTAAAGCGAGGATCCGCATTGATCGCATCGATGAATCCTGTCTCCAGATGCTCTCTGGTATATCTGCAGTTTGTGTCACCCATCACAATAATCGGGTTATGATTGTCGCTTTTCTTGATGGCAGTAACCATCTGCTGAAGCTCTGCCTCACGGGCTGCGATATCCTCAGGATCAGAATCCGCATCCATGTGAAGAATATAGAAATCAACGGTAACCCCCTCAGCGAAGGTCATCTGATAGAAGCGGTAGCCCTTGTCGATCATGTGATCTGCCCCATTACCGGTGTTAAAAATACCACTGCTGTATTTTACCTCCCAGGGCACACAGGTTTCGCCAGTAACAGTATAGCCGTTTTTCCAGATCAGGTTCAGACCATCTGTATTATTGGTAAGTCCGGAAACCTTACCGCGATATTTTCCTGCAGTATAGTTTCCCAGGGAAGACATCAGCTCTGTGTGATAGTTAAAGTCCTCAGAAACACTGAAAACATCCCAGCCCTTTGCGGCAATGGCCTGACTGATCTGCTTTGTTCCATCACTTCCAGGGCCATCCTTGTTCAGACTAATGCCCAAAATCGTCTGTGGAAGACCATCCACATTCATTGCTGCAGCAGTAAATGATCCGGAAACCGTCTCCTCTGCTGCCATTGCTGTTGCCGGCAGGCAGGCACAGGTCAGTCCTGCAGCCAGAAACATTGCAGTAATTTTCTTAAGAATCCTTTTCATTATTTATACCTTCTCTCAAAAATGGCGGCCCTGTAAAACGGGCCGCCGCCATATTGTGTTATTGCATATCAGGATGCAAAAATAGTTACGTTACCAGCTGGAGTATTGTAGCAAACAGCACCAAAATCATCATTCGTCTGGATTTCACAGCCGGTATTTGCCTCTGTAAAAACTACAATATCGCCCAGAGCCCAGCCACAGCTTTCCTTGTTATAGTGGTTTGGAACACCAAGGGAATTTTCAGCACTGTAGTCAAAGTTACAACTTGCCACGGTCTGTGTCATTCCAAAGTGCTCAATTACGAACTGTGGTTTTTCGTATTTTTCACGCATTGTTTTCACTCTTTCCTATAATTACTTGAACCAGCCCTTGATTGTGTTGAATACCTTCTCAATCCAGGTCTGTGGTTTTGCAGGAGTCTCAGGAGTCTCTTCCTGATTTCCATTGTCGATAATTACATCGCCAGGTCCCTCTGTCTCAGGAGTATCGATCTCTGTGTCCTCTCCAGGAACATAGGATACGGAAGGAAGCAGAGAGAAGGACTGTGCTGCAGACAGATAGTTCTCAACAGGAAGTGCTGCAGTCATAATTCCATCTGAAGCCTGAGCTGCATTGAATCCGGAGATGGACAGCTTGGTGATAGAAAGCAGGTTGCTTCCTGTATTCTCCACTGCAATGTAGCTGATTCCATCCTGAACATATGGTTTCACAGGATAATACAGGTCTGCAGGATTTGCAATAGTAACTGCTTTACCGATCTCTGTTCCATCGGAAATCTTCGCAGCGGTTTCACCCGCCGGAGCTTTCAGACCGATATAGTAATACTGTGCAAAATCCTCCACAGGGATCATTACCATATAACCTGGCTCAACATATACCTCATTCTTTGGACCGTAATCTTTATACACTCCAAGGGAAGTTACTGTGAGACCCTCATCATTGTAGGTTTTCTCGATGTAAACAGAACCGGAAATTACATCTGTTTTATTCTCTTCGGCTGTATCAATCAGAATGTCACGAACCGGTGTGAAGATTGCATCTGCTGCAATATTCTGCTCTTCGTACGCAACATCAACAGTTGTGTCTGCGTCCGCATCGCTGATCGGATTGTAGATTCTGATTCCATCCAGCCAGAAGGTAGAACGTCCCTCCGCTGCTGTGGTAACAGTAATCTTCGCCTCATAGGTTCCGTGCTCAAGACCGGAAACGGTCAGTGTAGGAATCTGATAATAGGTATCAACGGATTTATTATCCACTGCAAACACCTTATTAACAGCAACACCGGAATCGTCGGTTCCTTTAATCTGTACAAGTACTGTACCAGCTGTCATATCAGTTCTGCTGTATACATCCATACCTGTTCCAGTGAAGGTAAAGGTGGCAGTTGCTCTGGCAGTATTAGTTCCATGGGCAGAACCATCACTGAATCCTGTATCATCTGCCATGGAGTCGATCCAGCCCTGAACCTCGTTGTTAGCAGTCTCAGTATTACCGGAAGCAGTTCCGTCTACACTCCAGTCATTAGAATATACGATACCAACACGGCCTGTCTCTCCATCTGTTGTAAAGTCATCCTCGTAGAATACGCTTGTTGCAGGGATTACAGAAACCTTAGTCCATGCGTTGACTGCATCTTTTTTACCAAATGCATAGGCACTGTCATATCCGGACCACTGCATAGTGGAAGGTGTATAGGTAAAATCATTACCTGCCTGTGCGATGGCACCGTAGTTTCCTGTTGGAACTACCGCTGTAGTACTGCTGTTCATGATGCTGTCAGAAGCATCATCTACATAAGAGATGGTATCAACATTCTGAACATCCAGAGTAGTCTCTTTCGCATAGTCAAGGACAAACATCTCTCTTCCGATCTTCACCATTGGCTGCTCAAACGGTTTTACAAGAACGTTGATGTTCTCTTCATCAGGGTTGTAGATACCGGAAGCCGGGGTATTGGTGGAAACAAAAGCACCAGTTGCAGCCTGATCCTTAGCCACAACACCTTTGATTGTAACAATCAGCTTGTTTCCTGTTGCTCCACCATCCGCAACGTTAGTGGTAACAAGGTTTTCATCTGAAGTGTAGTCAAAACCTTTTACAGATACAGTATTTCCTTTCATCTCAGCTGCAACACCGGCAGGAGCTGCTGTAGGAGCTGCAAAGCTTTCATATCCTGTATGCTTAGCAACAGAGAGTTCTACTGTAGCACCCTCCTCCATGGTGAAGCTGTCGCTTACGAAATCAGAAAGGATCGCCTTGTCATCCAGAGTTACAGTTGTAGTGGTAGTATCAATCTCAGTGCTGATACCGGTGAAGATATCATCAAGGCTCTCTGCATTGGTAGCCAGGGAGTACTCACCATCGGAGTCAACTGCCCTCAGGAATGCATCATTCTTAGCAGCAGGTTCCTTATCCAGAACAGCGATGGAATAAACTGTCGCTCCATCCTTTTTCAATAACTGTGCGTTAGCGATGGCTTTGTCCGCTTCTGCATCACTAAAATTGTCAGCGTTCTGTCCCGGCTCACCGTCTGTCAGGAAGATTACAATTTTTTTTCGGTTTTGCTCAGTACCGGTGGAATCGATAAATGTCCCATTGCTGTTATCAAACACACCCTTTGCCATCTCCAGACCGTAGCTTGGGTAAGTGGAGCCATAAGCATCCAGAGCAGCAATGGAAGCATTCAGATTGCTGTAGCCGGCATTGTTTCCAACGCTCTGGAATGCATCTGCATAGTGATCAGCAGCAAGGTTTGGAGATTTGTTGTAGGTGGATCGTAAACCGTTCTCTTTAAGGTTATACTGTGTCGCTCCTACAAACAGCTCCTGATTTGAGAATAAATAATTTCTATTGCTGTTATCACTTCCGAATCCAACTACTGCAATACGATGGTCAACATTATTGGCAATGGCATTCTGACGAACGCTGCTGATAAAGTTGTTGGCAGCGTAACGCAGTGCGTCAATTCTGTAACCCTTAGTTGTAGCACCAGCAGTATAAAGCTCGGTATCAACTGGCTTATCGCTGTCAGTTCCGGTGTACTCACCAATTTTGATCATCTTATTCGCTGCATTGGTGTATGTGTAGGTATATTTGTAGGTGTATACCTTCTCCTTGGATACAGCGATATAGGAAGCAGCTGTGTAGTCGGAGTTGTTACTTCCACCGTTGTTCTGCTGCTCACCGGTCCATGGAGTTTTATTCCAGTCTGAGTTGTAAAAATAAGATCTCAGACTACTCATAGACTGGGTACCATGCAGTGCACCGCCCACTGTGTCAACACTGCCAGTGTAATGGGATAAGTTATTATCCTTTTTATAGATATAGGCACCCCAGGATTTATCACGATAGAATACCACCAGAGAACTGTCTACAAACGGTCTCGCTGTAGTATAGGTATCCCCTGTTGAACCTGTCCAGGAATAGGCAAGCTGGTCATCTGTGTAGTACTGGCCATCATCACCTTTCCATTTCTCTTCGTAGCCTACAGTCTCTCTTGTAACACTGACTCTGTTGTAGGTCTCAACTCCGTCTTTGTCTGTAGTCTTGTAGTAGTACTTACCATTCAGTGCCTCACCGTGAGTAGGATCTGCTTTCTCGTAACCACTTGGAATTCCGTTGATCATCATATCATTAGACATCATAGATCCGGACTCATCCAGTACCAGTACGATATCAGTAGGAATCGCTTCCGTTACGGTGGTAGTTGTAACAGTGCCTGTTGCATACGCATCCAATGTGATGGTATAGGTTCCATCATCCTCTAAAACGGCAGTTTTGCTGATCTTCAGATCATCTGTAGAACCTTCATCCGCCATTACATTAGAAGGAATCATAGTGAATGCAGTAAGCATTGAAAGGGCTGTTACAAGAACTCTCTTTCCTTTCATAACACACTCTCCTTTTTTATTTTCTTTGTTACGGAATTATGAATCAAACCATTGACTCATACATGGATATATCCCCTGTGCCATGCCACCTAAGGCAGTTACCCCTATATCCGATTTTCACCTCCTTAAATAACTAACACAGGCTTTACCCTGCTGTCTGGACAGCATTTGCCAGACAACGAATCATATAAGTGCTATCCGGGCAGAGTTGACCCAATCCAGCTACTAATACATATGTAATTATA
>JAUNCZ010000083.1 GCA_030526405.1 Lachnospiraceae bacterium
TTCATCAGAGCCTTTTTCTTTGACTCTGTTTTTTCATAACTTATTTGACACTACCGATTATGAGGGCTGTGGTGGAAGCAAACACTATTCGAAAGGCATTTGTTGCGGAGCGTATTCTTAAGATGGCCAGGGAGAGATGTAACAGCGGTACTCCTGTTGTGGGTGTATACAGACTTACCATGAAAAAAGACTCAGACAATTTCCGCCAGTCTTCCATCCATGATGTAATGGAACAAATCAGGGAAAATGGAGTTGCCATGGTAATCTATGAACCCTATCTTGAGCGGGATACATATTTTGGATGTAGGGTAGTACGGAATCTGGAGGAGTTTAACCGGATCAGTACAGTGATCATTGCCAATCGCTATGCAGAAGAGCTGAAGGATTGTAATGACAAACTCTATACCCGGGATCTTTTCAGGAGAGATTAAAGAACTGAACGGGGATGAGGATATATGGATAGGAAGGAACCTGAAAAAAAGATATGGATTCCGGAGCGGTTACAGGAAGTGACTGGCAAAGGCAGGAAGGAGAAATCGGTATTTCTCATTACCTGCAGGGAGTTGAAAGAGCAGGCCAGAGAGGAAATACTGCAGCGGAGTTCAGACAACAATTTACTTACCGGAGAAGCTATTCTGGATGAGCAGTCATTGACCTATGGTGCTGTTTCTTCTGCTTCTGAACATACTGCACAGTTTGAAGAACTGTTGCTGTATCTTTGCAGAAACTGGGTGGATGAGGTGTATGTTGCACTGAAGAATCCGGACAGGATTCCGGATGAGATCCTGGAGCAGATCGTTGACATGGGAATCCAGGTGAGGATCAGAAATTCTGGGAGAAGAAATCTGAAAACAGGAAAAGAAAAGATAGAAACAGAGGGAAATCTGAAGATCTGCAGCATCTGTCTTGTGCCCCAGACAGCGGTGGGAGCATTTTTCAAAAGGGCCTTTGATATTTCCGCAGCGCTGGTGGGCTGTGTATTTGCAGCTCTGATCATTGTGATTCTTGCCCCCTTTATCTGGGTACAGTCTCCAGGACCCATTCTGTTTCGGCAGACAAGAGTAGGGAAGAACGGAAAGCTCTTTGATTTTTATAAGATCCGCACCATGTATCCCGATGCGGAGAAGAGAAAAGCAGAGCTGATGAAGCAGAACGAGATGGAAGGGCCCATCTTCAAGCTGACCTATGATCCCCGGATCATCGGCACGAAGAAACTTCCTGATGGAACAGTAAAGCATGGAATCGGAAATTTCATCCGGGAGTATTCGCTGGATGAATTCCCCCAGTTTTTCAATGTTCTGAAGGGGGATATGTCCATTGTAGGAACAAGACCCCCCACATTGGATGAATGGAACCAGTACAAACCCCATCATCGTGCCCGCCTTGCCATGAAGCCCGGTATTACAGGTCTGTGGCAGGTCAGCGGAAGGAATGATATCAGGAATTTTGAGGAAGTGGTGAAGCTGGATCGGAAATATATGAAGGAGTGGTCGCCGCTTCTGGATCTGAAGATTTTTTTTAAAACCATTTCCGTTGTGTTGAAGAAAACAGGGGCTTTATAGGGTGTTATTGAACAATATTCAGAAAGAAACAAACAAACTTTCAGAAGAAAACAGACTATTTTGTAGAAAATATCAAATCTGAGGGGATTCTGTATGGAAGATAAAGTATCGATTATTACACCACTGTATAACAGTGAACGGTATGTTGCAGATACCATCCGCTCTGTTCAGGCTCAGACCTATCAGAATTGGGAGATGATTCTGGTGAATGACTGTTCAACGGATTCCTCTGTTCAGATTGTGGAGGAGTTTGCAGCTAAGGATCCAAGGATCCGGCTTCTCCATCAGAAGGAGCAGGGGGGCGCAGCCAAAGCAAGAAATCACGCACTGGAATGTGCTGAGGGCAGATTTATTGCCTATCTCGATTCGGACGATCTGTGGAAGCCGGACAAGCTGGAAAAACAGGTTCGATTCATGAAAAAGAAGAAGATTGGTTTTTCCTGTACCTCCTATGAGGTCATCGATGATGCAGGGAAATCTCTGGACAAGCAGGTATATATGCTTCCAAAGGTGGATTATGTTGGTTTTCTTACCAACAATCTGCTACAGACGGTGGGAATCATGGCGGATCTTACAGTGGTGGACAGAAAGTATCTTGTTATGCCTGATATGAGAAGACGTCAGGATGCAGCCACCTGGCTGCAGGTGCTGAAGGCAGGCTTTTGCTGTTACGGAATGAAGGATATTCTTGCTGAATACAGACGTGCAGCAGGCTCCCTTTCTTCCAACAAGCTGAAAGCAGTGAAGGGTGTCTGGAAGCTGTATCGGGATGTGGAGCATCTGTCCCTTCCCTTCAGCTGTTACTGCTTTGTTCGCTATGCTGTTCTTGCAGTGTGGAAGAGAATTTATCTCAGTCGATAAGACTCCCACCTCTATAGGTGGTGAGTCGACTTGAAATTAAAAAAGAAAGGTAGTTACTGAAAATGGCCGAAAAGTATGAAACAAAACAGCCACATTTATGCATGGATCTATATTCCGGGAACTGTGGTGGATTATCCTGTGCTGCAGCACCCTACGGATGCATTTTATTATCTGGAACACAATCCTGACGGAACAGAAGGGTTCCCGGGTTCAATTTATACAGAGTACTTCAATACAACAACCTTCCAGGACAGAGGTACCGTAATCTACGGTCACAGCATGAAGGACGGAAGCATGTTCCACACCCTTCACAATTTTGAAAGTCCTGATTTTTTCAACCAGTATCAGTATGTGTACATCTATCTCCCCTCCGGTGAGGTTCTGGTGTACCAGGTATTTGCATCTTTAGTGTACTCAGATGTGCATATTATGGCTCAGTATCAGTTTACAGAGGATGCCCATGTGCTGGAATATGTGGCGGATCTGGAAAACGCCAGAAGCATGAGTGCCAATTTCAGAAATGAGATCCAGATATCAGAAAAGAATCACATTCTTGTTCTCAGCACCTGCGTGGGTGTGAATCAGAGAACCAGATACCTGGTCAATGCAGTTCTGGTAAATGATCCTGCCATGGACAGAGAGCAGCAGCTTTCCGTTCTCGGAGTTGCTTCATAGGTAAGTAGCTTCATAAGTGAGTTGCTTCCCCGGTAGAATAATCCTTTAGATTCTCCTGAAGTGATGCAGCCAGGGAAACGGCTTACGAATAACTGTATATACAGTTACTGAAAGTATATTGGAGGAAATATGAGTGTGAAGGATATATACAGGGGCCTGCTGCAGGTCAGTGCCTCTGTGCTGGGGGCACCCACCACAAAGAAGCTGGATGCCCGTATCCGGTTTGGCAGAAAGATCAATCTGAAGCAGCCGGAGTCTCTGGCAGATAAGCTCTGTTATCTGGAGCTGTTTACAGAGGATGAGAGAAAGGTTCGATGTACCGATAAATACGCTGTCAGAGAGTATGTTGCGGAAAAAGGGCTGGAGGAGATTCTCGTACCCCTTGTACAGGGGCCTGTGTCCCGACTGTCTCAGCTCTGCTATGACAGACTGCCGGAGCAGTTTGCCATGAAGGCCACCCACGGCTGCGGCATGAATCTGATCTGCAGCAGCAAAGCCCGGCTTCCTGAAGAACAGGTGATGACTCTTGCAAAGAAGTGGTTGCAGGAGGAGTATCCAAGGGCCTGCATTGAGCCGCATTATAAGAAAATTCCGAAGCGGCTGATCATTGAGGAGTTTCTGGAGGATGCAGATACCATCATTGATTATAAATTTCACTGCTTCCACGGGGAACCGGATTTCGTTCTGGTGTGTGGCAGCAGAGGATCAGGGCTGCAGAAGCGTCTGTATACCACAGACTGGCAGAACATAGATGCCATGGTGGGAAAACAGCAGGGAAAAGAGGAATTTCAGAAGCCTCTTCATCTGGAGAAAATGCTGCAGATCAGCAGAATTCTGGCTGCAGAGTTTGATTTTGTCCGGGTGGATCTCTATGAGATCAAAGGAAAGATTTATTTCGGTGAGTTGACATTTTCCCCGGCTTCCGGGGTGCTTCCAAACTTCAGTGAGGAGTTTGTCAGGGAAAAAGGAAAGCTGTTGAAGCTATAGTGATGGGAGGGAACAGTATGGTCAGAGTTTTACAGTTGATCGGTCAGCTGGGCCGTGGAGGTGACACCACGGTGGTGTTAAATGTAATGAGAAAAGCAGACCCCTCCAGAATTCATTTTGATTTTATGACCCATGACCGGGCGGATATGGAGGTTGTAGCCCAGCTGCGCTCGGAGGGGCATATGGTCCATGTACTGCCCGGTGATATGAGAAAAATGGGTATTCCCGGCTACTATCGAATGGTTAGCAGAATTTTGAAAGAATCCCCGGTGAAGTATGATGTGTTCCATGCCCATACCTCCCTGCAGTCAGGAATTGCTCTTCTGGCGGCAAAACAGCAGGGAATCCCAAAGCGGATCTGTCATTCCCACACCAACGGGATCCAGAACAGCACCAGTACTCTGAAGAAGCTTACAACCCCTGTTTTTCGTTATCTGATCAGGAAAAATGCCACGGATTTTGCAGCCTGCAGCAGGATGGCAGGAAACTTTCTCTTTGGTGAGACGGTGCCCTATCAACTGATATATAATGGAGTTGCCACAGAGCGGTTCCGCCAGGTGGATGAAGAGAAACTCCCGGCTTTAAGAAAAGAGCTGGGCATCAGAGAAAGCGATGTGGTGATCGGCCATGTGGCTCATTTTGGCAATCTGAAGAATCAGAAATTTGACCTGGAGATGGCCAGCGCTCTGAGGGACCGGGAGGATATTCGTTTTGTGCTTACCGGAAAGGGTGCCAATTTTGAAAAGATCAGCAGCAGCATTCAGGAGCAGGGTCTTACCGGAAAGGTGATTCTTACAGGCCAGAGATCAGATATCCCTGAGCTGATGAATATCTTTGATACCCTGATTCTTCCCTCTCTTCCGGGGGAGGGATTTCCCGTTACTGTTATGGAAGCCCAGGCAGCAGGCTGTCCCTGCATTATCTCAGATTATGTCACTCCCGAGGTGGAGGTGGGACTGGGTCTTGTGAAGAGTATTCCCCTTGCAGATAAGGCACAGTGGCTGAAGAGTCTCCGATGTGTGAAGCAGAACAGGGATTTTATTCTGAGAAGAGAGCGTTCCTTCCAGCTGGAGGACAAGGGCTTTGGCGCACAGCAGTTTGCTGATAACTGGCTGTCCCTGTATGAGTGAGTAGTATCAGGTGAGTGTTATGACAGAAGAATTATTGTTTCTGGGTGATTTTTATTATGATTATCCGGATATGGAATCAGATATAGAGGAGATTGCCAACAGGATCCGTGAGAGGGATTGTAAAACCATCCTGAATCTGGAGGGAGGACTTGGCAGTTCAGAGGAACAGAAAATCAGAAAAAGAGGTCCCAATCTCAAATGCCATGACGGGATGCTCACGGTTCTTCGGAGACTGTATACGGAGGGTGTGTGCCTGTCTAACAATCATATGATGGACTTTGGCCCCCAGGGACTGGAAAATACCCTGCAGCAGTTGGATGCGGAGGGAATTGCCCATACCGGAGCCGGGAGAAATCTGGAGGAGGCAGTAACTCCCTTTTTTGTAACAGTGGGGGACTTATCTGTTGCCATCCTGAATTTTGGCTGGGACGTGGAGGAAACGGTGTACAGTGACGAAACAACACCGGGCTGTTCTCCACGAAAAAAAGAGGTGATCCTGGAGTCTGTTGTTTCAGCAAAAGAGCAGTCAGACAAAGTGGTGGTGTGCATGCACTGGGGCTTTGAGTACAACCGACTGCCCATGCCCTATGATATTGATCTTGCCCACAGCATGATCGATAAAGGGGCAGATCTGATCATCGGTCATCATCCCCACAACATTCAGCCGATGGAAGTTTATAAAGGAAAACGGATCTATTATTCCCTGGGGAATTTTTATTTTTCCTCCAGGAGAAAACGGTTCACAAGGGTTTTTAAGGAAGCTGTCACCAACCAGTGCGATTACGGTCTGCTGGTTTACTGGGATCCTGAGCAGGACAGCTTTTCAGAGCAGCTGATCCTGTACGATCACAAAACAGACAGTTCTTCCCTGCAGAAGCTTCGTAAGGGGATACTTGAGGATATCAGTGGCATCGACTATATGGGAAATGCCTATCGGAACGAGGCAAAACGCAGAAAGCTGAAGATTAATCCTGTTCTCGGAACAGATGAAAAAGAAAACAAAAGACTTCTGGATATTTTGTTTTTCCGATACAGAGTGAGAAGACTTATTAAAAAAATAATCAGAAAGTAAAGGAGTCTGGGTAAGTGTACGGATGTATGAACAGAACATATGTTTATGGTTCCAGGTACCCCGGCAGGAGAAACCTGCAGGAATACGTATTCCTATGCTGCCCCGACAGACAGGACTGAAAAATGGTTTTATTTGTTAGTTTATGTTTTTTCCTGTGCCTGTCCGGAGTCTGGACAGTGTCAAAAAAAAGAATATCAAGAGCATCTGCAGAAAAGCTGTTTATGCAGGGATCATTTCTCCTGTTGTTTGTGATTGCAGGATTTCGAGGGCTTGAGGTTGGTAATGATACACCTATGTACGTTTCCTATTTCTCAAGACTGGATGGTCTTGGAAGTCTGTCGGTCAGCGAGAACAGATTTGAGTTTGCATTTCGTCTGTATAACTGCCTGATTGCACAGTTCTTTTCTGATCCCCATATTCTGCTGATCATCTCATCCCTGGTTTATTTCGGATTACTGTATAAGGTGTTCAGAAAGATATCGGTAACGCCGGTGTATTCCGTCCTGATGTATGTGGGACTGACCATGTATTACAGTTCCCTTACCATGCTGCGTCAGTGTATTGCCATCGGCTTATGTGCCATTGCATACCTGTACCTGATGGAAAAAAAGAGAGTGCGATTTGTATTACTGGTTGTGCTTGCGGGTATGTTCCATACAACCGCCTATCTGGTATTGGTTATGCTGCTTTTCTCGCTGATTCCCTATAAAAAGAACACCAGATTTCTGTACTTTGCAATCGGTCTGATCTGTGCAGCATTTTTTAATGTATTGGTACAGGTAGTGGTTATTCTGGTGCCAAAATATGCAGGTTATCTGTCGGGAGAGAATTACTACATTGCCGGAAAGCTTGGATCTGTCATCAAAGCGGGCATCTACGGATCACTTTACCTGATCTACAATTATCTGTATCGAAGATATGGTGAGGATACAGAAAAAAATAAGATTCTCTATTTCACCAGTCTGATGGGAGCCCTGGTAACCCTGGCTTCTGTTCAGGGAGCAATCCTCAGCCGAATTGCATCCTACTTTAATATTATGTTTTGTGTTGCAATTCCGAATGCCCTTTCATGGCTTCCAGACAGAAAGAAAAAGTATATCTGGGGTTCTATGATCCTTGGTGTGCTGTTTTTATACAATATGATCATTTTGTTTCTCAGACCGGAATGGACCGGTATCCTGCCATATGTTTTCTGGAGCTGAGTAAAATGAAGATGTACGCTTAAGCTGACCAGAAT
>JAUNCZ010000027.1 GCA_030526405.1 Lachnospiraceae bacterium
ACTTATGGCATGGATTTCAGTTGGAAATCTGTCCCATGAATAATTCAGGCTATATTATATTTCTTTCATCTTAGTCACAACAGCGTGGATCACAAAGGGGATAAACACTGTGATCAGAGATGCATAGCCAAGGTATGCATATCCTTTTTTCACAACAGCCATCAGACCAAACTGTGCAATACCCCAGGCAATGGCAGTGAAAATCACGGTTGCCACCGCCATACGGAACATATGTCCCTTCTCCTTCTCTTCCTGTGTCTTCATAGGACGCTCCACCGCATTGACGCATCTTGCCACAATACCGGCAATCATATTCACACCGGTGGAGATGGATCCCAGAACGATCAGCACAGAGATGATGGGTGTCAGAACAGAAGCACCCACTCCATTCTGTACCAGAACCAGCATTGGAACAGTGGCAGTTGCCATATCCGCTGCATACATAACAGCCAGCATACCCACAATGGACAGCTCCATGGAGAAGAAGTTCACCACAAACATGCTGATGGCAGCTTTATTGATCTGTTTTACATCTGTTACCGGCTCCATATGCTGGTACATAACAGAAACAGAGGCCAGCTGAAACAGGAAATACAGAAATGCCATCCACAGAGCAGGTCCGAAGCTGCCATTTTCCGGGGAGGCGGCTACCATCTCACCGGACAGCATGTTTCCCACAGCCTCAGTGATAGAAGACCACTGTACAATGATATTCGGGATCAGAACTGCCAGAAGTCCGGCAATGATCAGTACGGACAGGGTGGAAGCTGCTTTACGAACCACATTGGTTCCGTACATTGCAATAATGAAGATAAACAGTGCCACCACAAGGGTACACAGCCAGTAGGGTACATGGGTCAGCGTATTCAGTGTGGAACCACCGGTGGCAAATGCTGCCGCCGACGCAGTACCGATCATGATCAGATAGCAGATTTCAAAGGCATTGGACATGACCAGTCTGGTGGGACCGTAGAGGCTGTCTGAAAAAGAACGGTAATCATAGGTTTTGTGGGCATAAGCATAGCGCATGCCGTACCAGAAAAACAGGGAATACAGTCCCTGGCTGAGAATCGGCAGGATCAGACACCAGATTCCGTAATTGATAAAGTACTGTTTGATCTGTGCTCCGGAGGCAAAGCCGCCTCCGAACTGTGTGGTAAATGCCACAAATGCGATACCCATAGCAAGGGGCATCTTATTTTTGTCTACCAGTAAGGATTTTTTTCCTGACATAGTTGCTTCTCCTTATTTTAGTTTTACTCATTGAATTCAATAATCTTTCCTGGATTCAGGATCAGATTCTCATCAAAGGCAAGCTTGATGGCCTTGTACAGCCGGATCATTCTTGGTCCCACAAACTCCTCCAGATACTGGATTCGACCGTTTCCGATTCCATGTTCACCGGACAACTGTCCTCCCAGCTCCTTAGACAGGGCATACAGCTGCTTCAGACACTCTGTTGTTGCCTTCTCCCACTCTTCATCTGTCATATCTGCACCGCGGAGCATCTCTGTGTGAATGTTTCCATCTCCGCAATGACCACAGGGCTCCACCCGAAGACCCAGGGAGCTTGCAATCCGTTTCGCATCCTTCACATACTGGGCGATGCAGGAGCGGGGAACCACCACGTCGCACTCCTCCTGGGATACGGAATCCGCTTTCATACCCTCCAGGATAGCGCCTCGAACCCCCCATACAGAGGCAATTCGCTCCGGTGTGTTGGCAATACAGCAGTCAATGGCACCATGGGCCAGCGCCGCCTCCGCAGCCATCTCCACTGCCGAATCCAGTTCCTCCTGGCTGGAGGCATCATACATAACGATGAGAACCGCCTCCCCGTCCTTTACAGGCAGGTTTTTCTTCAGAGTGCGCTCCACGATCTCAATCAGCTCTCTTTCCAGAAACTCAATGGCGGTGGGCTGACAGGGAAGTCCCAGAACAACCGGAACCATATCCGCACACTCCTCCAGACTGTTGAAGGGCATTACCAGAGTATTGGAAAATTTCGGTGCCGGGACAAGCTTAAGTGTCACCTTTGTTACGATGCAGAGGGTACCCTCAGAGCCCACAATCAGATCCTTCAGATTGTAACCGGTGGTGTTCTTCACCACATTGGAGGAAAAGCTCTCAATACTTCCATCCGGAAGAACTGCCTCGATGCAGCGGACATTTTCCCTGGTATTTCCGTAACGCACCACCCGCATACCTCCGGCATTGGTGATTACATTTCCACCGATGGAAGCGGTTTTCTCTCCTGGATCAGAGGGGTACAGAAGTCCTGCCGCTGCAGCCACCTCCTGCACATCGCAGAGAAGGGCTCCCGGCTCTGCACTGATGGTCATGTTTTTGAAATCGATATCAAAAATCCTGTTCATTCGCATAACAGACAGCATAACACCGCCGTATTTGCAGCAGGCTCCGCCGGACAGGCCGGTGCCGGCTCCTCTGGCCACCACCGGGATATTGTTCCGGTTGCAGTAGGCCATGATCTTTGAAATCTCCTCTGCATTCTCCACCTCCACATACAATTCCGGAGGATAGGTTCCGTAATTAGGCATCTCATCGTGGTAATACTCTGTGGCAATCTCCTGTCCCACCATTACCCGGTCCGCAGATGTGACGGAACGAATGTATGCAAAATCTGCTTCGTCCATTTTCTTATATGGAAATGCCATAGCTTCAATCCTCCTTCCGATTCTTCAGCAATGCTGTAAGTCTGGGCACGATCTCGTACAGATCATCCACGATGCAGTAGTTTGCAGATGCAAAAATCTGTGCAGCGGGATCCTTATTGATGGCCACAATGGTCTCTGCCCCCTTCATGCAGGAGGTAAACTGAATGGCACCGGAGATACCACAGGTGATGATCAGCTTCGGACGTACTGTATGACCGGACAGACCGATCTGGTGCAGCTGATCACCGATCCCCTGCTCCACCATGGGTCTTGAGTAGGCCAGAGTAGCTCCCAGTGCATCCGCCAGCTCCTGACACAGCTGCACTCCCTCTTCATTGTGGACACCTCGTCCGATGGCCACAATCCTCTCTGCCTCCTCAATGGACTGTTTCTTTTCCAGGATTTCAGAAGCCAGCACCTGAATTCCGGATTCCAGCATCAGCTCTGTCACCTTTCTCATCTCCACCACCCCTGAAGGATGCTCCACTTTTTTTGCCTTATCCATAACACGATACCGCACAGTGGCAAACTGAGGTCTTGATTTAGTGATCATGATCTGGGCCATGATATTACCGCCGAAGGCCGGACGGATCTGTACCATATCGCTGTTCTCTTCAATATCCAGAGTGGTGCAGTCAGCTGTCAGACCGGTATGAAATCTGGTGGAAAGTCTTGGTGCAAGGCTCCGTCCCAGAGAGGTGGCACCGATCAGCACAGAGGATGGTTTCTTCTCAGAAATGCAGTCTGCAATGGCATTGGCATAGCAGTCTGCCCGGAAGCCCTCAAAGCCCGGATGCTCATATACATACACCTCATTAACACCGTACTCCAACAGCTTTTTGGCGTTCTCGGCAGTTCCTTTTCCTCCCACCAGCACACAGTTTACTCTGTAATCTACCTTTTCCGCCATTTTTCTGGCTTCACCGATAAGCTCATAGGCAACGGGATGAATATCTCCTCGCTCCTGCTCCACATAGATCAGGAAATCCCTCCATTCCTCTTTGTTGATCTCCCCTGCCTTCTGCTCAAAGGAGATGGCACTTTCCCTGCAGGAACGGACACAGACACCACACATACGGCAGGCATCATTTACTGCAATGCCACTTTCTGTCATTGAAAGGGCACCGAAGGGACATTTTTCGATACAGCTTCCGCACAGAGTACATCTGGCGGCATTGAAACGTATTAATTCCATCATTCAGTCTCCCCCTATATCATCTTTCTTGAAGTGAGTACAGCGAAGAGCTTCTCTGTTTTCTCAGCTGCACTGCCCTCAAAATACACCTGACTGTCTGAAGCCGGAGGCGCAAACATCCTTGCCACACTGGTGGGGGATCCGATCAGACCGTATCTGGTAAGATCCTTGTCCGGCAGATCCTCATAGGTAAGGATTTTCACCGGTCTGTCTGCGGTGGCTTTTTTCAGCAGGTAGGAGGGAAGCCTTGGAACACACATATCCTTATCCACTGTGATCAGACAGGGAAACTGCACCCTGGACACCTGTGTCTCGGAGGCAAGATCCTGACGCACCTCTATGGAATCCTGCTCCACATGGAGGATTTCTGAAACCCAGGCACAGTGGGGAATTCCCAGATGCTCTGCAATGGCCGGTCCCACCTGAGCAGTATCACCATCTGTGGTCTGGCGACCACAGAGAATCAGATCCGCTCCTCCCAGCACATGGATCCCCTGGGCCAGGGTGTAGGATGTGGCCAGCACATCAGAGCCGGCAAATTTCCGATCTGACAGGATCACTGCTTCATCCGCTCCCATGGTGTAGGCGTCCCGCATCATTTCCTCCGCATGGGCCGGTCCCATAGTAAGAACAGTAACCGTACCCCCTGTCTTCTCCCTGATCTGCAAAGCAGTCTCCAGGGCGAAGAGATCATAGGGATTTGTTCTGGTATTTCCTCCCAGGCGCTTCATGGCTCCGGTTTCCGGATCGATCTCCACCTGAGTAGAAGCAGGAACCTGTTTCATACAGACTATTATCTTCATATGATTCTTCCTTTCCATCTATCGTTCTTTCTCTTTCCTTTTACAGTTTTAAAGTGTTACTGTAAAACCACTTTAGTCTATCACACTAATCGTCACATTACAAATGTTATCGAATAATTAATTGAACAATTTTTTTTGTATCAATTTTATTGATTCCTTTTTTCTACGCTCCAGTACATCCGGTTGTCCCCGAACATACATCTCTACTTTTTATCACTTTACAGCGGCACTGTTTCCTGTTATTCTGGTACAGTATTGCTGTTTCAGCATGAAAATATATAGAAAGAAGGGGTTCAGTATGAACGAAAAAAAGAAATTTAACGTCACATTCTGGATCGTCATCGGACTTGCAGCTGGTATTATCGTCGGCCTTATTATGCCGGCATGGCTGTACACTCCCCTCAGTGTTGTTGCTACCATTTACATGTCAGCACTGAAGATGATGATCTATCCACTGGTATTCTGCAGTCTTGTAATCGGAATTGTAGGAATCGGAAACATTGCAAAAACAGGAAAAATCGGTCTCCACGCATTTTTATGGTACACAGGAACAACCGCCTTTGCTTCCGGACTGGGACTGATCCTTCCAAAGCTTCTTCACCTTGGTGAAAATGCTTCCATCACCGCCACAGCAACTGAAGTTGAGGCTGCCACCTTCGGGGGACTTCTGGATACCCTGACCAGCATCATTCCATCCAACCCTGTAACAAGCTTTGCCGAGGGCAACATGCTGCAGGTGCTGGCATTTGCAGTGATCATCGGTCTGGCCTGCTTAAGTCTGAAGGAGAAGGCACAGCCTGTGGCTGATCTCTGCCAGGCCATCAATGATATCTCCATTCTGGTGGTAAGCAAGGTTATGCTGTGCACACCTGTAGGTGTATTCTGCTGCATCGCCACAGTAATGTTTACCAACGGAACCACCACCATGATCCAGCTGGCTCAGGTAATGATCGCTCTGTACGTTTGCTATGCACTGTATGCCATCCTTGTATACGGTGGAATGGTGAAGGTCTTCGGAAAATGCAGCCCCGCTAAATTCTTCAAGAATGTTGCTCCTGCTGCACTGAACGCATTCGGAACCTGTTCCTCCAGCGCCACCATCCCGATTTCCATGAGATGTGCCACTGAGGAGCTGGAGGTACCGGAGGAGATCGCTTCTCTGACTCTTCCACTGGGTGCCACCATCAATATGGATGCGGTATCCATTCTCATGAGCTTTATGATCACCTTCTTCGCCTCTGCCTGCGGTGTTCCTATGACCACAGGAACCATGCTTACCATTCTGGCCTGCAACGTACTGCTCAGCATCGGTACTCCCGGTGTTCCAGGCGGTGCTATCGCAGCCTTCGCAGCACTGGCTCCTATTGCAGGACTTCCTGTAAACACCATTCTCGGTGTTTATATCAGTGTCAACACTCTGGCAGATATGGGTGCTACCTGTGTCAACGTGCTGGGTGATCTGGCCTGTACAGCAGTTCTGAAACAGACTCTGCGCAAGGTTACAGGAAAATAAAAATTATTCTTAATAACCCAAAGAGGCTGCCGCAACAACCGTTGCGACAGCCCCTTTTTTTGTTTCTCATAGTTTACAGCCCCATATATAAGACCATATACCGAAGCCAGATCTGATAAAAATCCCTGTTAAAATGAATTCCGTCTTCAATATACAGTTCCTGACGCACCATCCAGTTGATATCGATATACTCAATTCCATTGGCAGCGCACATTTCCCGAAGGGCCTGGTCATACTCCCCTGCTGTGGTGAGATCCTCTCTGTATGCAGCCAGTTCATCAGAAACAGGCAGCATCGAGCAGAAATACAGTCGCAGGTCCGGTCTCTGGGACAGGATATTTCTGCACTGGTTCAGGCAGGCCTCTGCAAATGCCTGTCCGGAGGGATAGTAATTCAGGGCATTGGCCCCCACAAAGAACACAATACGCTCCGGCAACATATTGATAGCGTTCTGGGTTTCCTCTCCCAGATCGTTGATCACAGCACCTCGTCTGAACCACACATGATCCCCATCTGCCAGACCATAATCATAGATCGCCTGGGCAAGAGAGTCACCCACAAACTGCACCCCGGACAGCCGTTGTCCATACTGGGCAATCTCCTCCTGGGTCAGCTGACGGATGGTCAGGGTATTGATCTCCTCCTTCAGGAGGGACCAGTTCTGCTCAAAATCAGCGTAGGGATCCTCTGTGCCGTTCTGCATGGGCTGAGGCTGGGCAGACTGGAGCAGATTCAGCACCTCCATGGGGTCCCTCTGTCCCTCTGCCTCCACATAGGCTCTTCCCCGGGCAGAGTTCTCCCCTTCATACAGGCTTCTTCTGCTCTGACAGGCGGGAATCAGAAACAGCAGGCAGGCAACGCCCACAAAAACCGGTGTGAGAATGCTCTGGTTTCTTCTGTTCAGTTTCTTTCCCCTTCTCATTCTGTCACCTCCCTTTCTTCCGCCGCATCCAGCACAAGACTAAGAGAGGTATCCTGGGTAAAATTATTCAGACTGTAGAAATACAGTACAGAATCATAGGAATTCTGCAGCATCAGAGTCTGCAGTTCCTCTGCATAATATCTGGGATCCACCACATCGATCACACTGTAATCCCCAATCAGGAAGGGGAGAAAACAGTTAAAATAGGAATCCTTAAACACCAGCAGCCGTCCCTTGTCTGTGTGTTCCGTCTCAATTCTCACATGGCCCTGATTTCCGCCCAGGAAAACGGTGTAGGGGTCTGTACTGGCAAGACCCTCCTCAGAATAGAGGCTGGCAGTTTTCTCTCCCCCTGCAGTAACCAGATAATTCTCCTGCTGCCGGGGCACATAGATTTCCACCCGGTCCGGTTTTCCTGCAGAAAATCCCCCCTTGGAAATCAGGGAACCATAAAAGCTTTCAGAAACCAGAAGAGGTGTGTACTCCTGTCGCTCTGTTCCCAGCTGAAGGGCAGCTCTCACCTGGTCCAGACAGCTGTAGGCCCCTCTGGTGGTCCAGTGATGATCCGTTCTGTAATAGAGCGTCTCTCCCTTTTCCAGTCCCTCTTTCTGAGCCAGCAAGGTCTCTGTCAGATCCAGATACCGGATATTGGTGTCCTGAAGCCCCTGGGCAATGTAGTTGCTCCAGCTTCCCTGGTCCTCCGTAACAGCAAAGGCAGGGAGTTTCTCCTTATATACGGAAACTGCTCCCGGCACCAGCACCACTGTCACATTGGAGGTGAGAGTTCCGGAAAACCGCCGGATTGATTCCAGAGTATTTCCCAGCTTTTCTGTATCCACCGGTTCCATTGCTTCTATATAGAAGCCGTTTTTGCCTTTATAGACCCCCTGACTGTCCTTCTTTCCCAGAAGTCCATCAATATCTGATTTCAGGCACACAAAAGCTTCTCTGAATGCCATCTGGTCAGAGGCATAGGTTTCAAAGTCATTTCCAAATTTTCCACTGAGAATCCGGTTTACGGAAACAGAGGGCCATGCTGCCAGCTCCCGCTTCTCTGTTACAGAGATTTCTCTGTCCCTGATTGCCAGATTCAGTACAAAGCCACCAAACAGGATGGCGGCCAGAAGGCCGGCCTGGATCCTGTAATAGGTCCTGACCTGCCTTTTCATTCGTTTTATTTTTCTTTTTCTGATCAATTCTCGTCTCTTTGTATCCATACTACTTCCTGCCATTTTTTTTAGAAATCTCCCCTGGTTTTCGAGAACTACATCGGTACCTGAATTACCGAGGATTCCCGCTTATTATCCTAAAACCTGAAATACAGGAAGGGATTATAGCTCTGAAACACCAGATAGGCGATACTGCTGCCCAACAGAAGGAGATTGAAGAAGGTTGCCAGAGCAGGGATCTTCCGGATCAGCTTCTGCTTCACCTGCAGAAGCACAGGTGTGCTTGCCACCCCTCCAATCACCAGCAGAATCCAGTTATTGGAAAGAAGATATCCGAATCTGGCATTTGCAAGAGGAATTCCCCCTGCCAGGAACATCTGTTTCAGATAGATCCCCAGCGCCCCGAAATCAGTAAAGGCAAAGATCACAAAGCTCACCACAACAATCAGAATGGTATAGATATGGCCTGCTGTTGTATGCTGCCGGAGCCATTTTCCCAGAATAAACTTCTCCAGGATCAGCCAGACTGCAAAATACAGACCCCAACAGAGAAAATTCCAGCTGGCACCGTGCCACAGACCGGTGAAGAGCCACACCGCCAGAATATTTCTGATGTTTTTCAGAGGCGAAACCCTGTTTCCTCCCAGCGGAATGTACAGATACTCCCTGAACCAGCCGGACAGGGACATATGCCATCTTCTCCAGAATTCAGAAACACTGGTGGAGATCAGCGGATGCTGGAAGTTCTCCGGAAATGTGAAACCGAACATTTTACCAAGACCGATGGCCATATCAGAATAGCCACTGAAATCAAAATAGATCTGCAGGGTGAAGCACACCGCTCCCAGCCACACCAGCAGAACACTTCTGCTCTGATCCGGGCATCCGGAAATCTCAGTGAACACTGCCCCAAAGCTGTTGGCAAGAAGGACCTTTTTCCCAAGACCGGTGATAAACCTGTCCGCGCCCTTTCCTGCCATGGCCAGGGTTACCTTTCTGTCCCCCAGCTCCTTTTCAATATCCGTGTAGCGAACAATGGGTCCTGCGATCAGCTGGGGAAACATAGTCACATACAGGGCAAAGGAGATAAAATTCCTCTGGGCCTGTACCTTTCCCCTGTATACATCGATCACATAGGACAGAACCTGAAAGGTATAGAAGGAAATTCCAATGGGAAGACTCAGCTTCCAGGGAGAAAAATCTGTCCCCGCCAGGGAATTGATGGTGGCGATCACCAGATTTACATATTTGAAGAAGAACAGAATCAGCAGATTCCATGCCACCGCTCCTGTAAAATACAGCCGCAGCTCCCTGGCAGGAGTCCCGGTATCCCTTGCCTCCTCCAGAAATCTTCCGCAAAAATAGTTGCCGCAGATCGACAGCAACATCAGCACCACATAGGTGGGCTCGCCCCAGGCATAAAAAAACAGACTGCCCAATAAAAGCACCGGATTTTTTGCTGACTTCGGTGCAAGATAATACAACACTGTTATAACCGGAAGAAAATAAAATAAAAAAGTAATACTGCTAAAAACCATATATTCTACCTATTTCCTCACTGAAGTAACAAAGAGGTCCTCCACCTCTTCTGAAGAGCGGGACACCACATACAGGCACCAGGGCCCCTGAATATCCACCACTGCCTTATTGATAATGGCCATCTGCTCCACTCCATAGGATTCAAATTTACCGATCTGCTCCTCAATCCTCCGTTCCATGGCTGCTCTGACCTGCTCCGTCTGAGACTCATCCCTGCACCGAATCAGCAGCAGCTCTGCCGCATCCATGTTGGAAACCGGCACATAGAGCACCGCCTGTCGGTAGTCATTTGCCGCAAGTCCGTACAGACTTTTCAGTTTCATGGCACCCTCGGCCTGGATGGATCCGCCGTCGGACATCAGCTGAAGCATCTCCTGAGACAGAGCCTGAAGATCCAGATCCTCCCTGGTTCCCCTTCCCTTGCTCAAAGCAAGAAACAGGAACAGGCAGAGAAACATGCCGGCCAGAGTAATCCTTAGCTTTTTCACCGCATTCATACACTACACTCTCCACTTTCTATCACAACTGTTTTGTTCCTGCATCTCTTCTGATTTTTCCCCTGCTGCAGCGCTGACGAAGCAGGGTATACAAAAGAAGCAGGCACACCATCACCAGGGCCCCGGAACCATCGATACACACATCCAGAAAACGGCAGGCCCTTCCCGGCACAAAATACTGATGGATTTCATCCGTAACTGCATACAGTACAGAAATACACCAGGAGACCATCAGGCGATGCTGCAGGTTTCTCCCACCTCCCAGGGCACCAAACACCAACAGACACAGAATGGCATATTCTGTGGCATGGGCACACTTCCGAACGGGAAAATCGATGCGTTTGGCATAGTTCAACTGTTCCTTCTCTGTCTGTTTCTCAAAATCCTTTACCAGGACCTTACCCACTTTAATTCCCACCGCATAGGAATCCTTCTCCGATGCAGTATCATTCTTATTTGAATAAGAGAAAATAACAGCCATCCAGATAATGGTACAGACCAGAAATATCCTCTTTAAGCCTCTTTGTTTCATATACTACTAAACCTTTCCCTTGTTATAGATAACATCAATCAGATTCAGCTCCTCATCCATCAGCAGCACATCCGCCTCTCTTCCGGGAAGCAGGCTTCCCACGCGGTGATCCACACCTATGGCTCTGGCCGGATTCCAGGTTGCAGCCCGAACAGCATCCACCAGGGGAATCCCCATGGTTCTGACTGCCTGCTTCATGCAGTCATAGAGATTTGTCACGGAGCCAGCCAGCACCTCCGGCTGCTCCGCCAGAACTGCCCTGTTTCCACAGAGCTCCACCGGCTGTCCTCCCAGCTCATAGATGCCATCCTCCAAACCACAGGCCCGCATACTGTCGGAGATCAGTATCATTTTTTCTGCTCCAAACAGCTTCCAGGCCAGACGCACCATGGCGGGATGGATATGCACCCCATCTCCAATCAGTTCTCCGTAGGCTCCTGCCTCCACCGCCGCAGCAATTGGCCCCGGAATACGGTGATGCAGTCCCGGCATGGCATTGAACAGATGAGTCAGATGGTCTGCACCCCCTTCAAATGCTTCCTTTGCAATATCATAGCTGCAGTCTGTATGTCCCAGTGAGATATGTACCCGGGATGCGTATTCCCTGATGAAATCCATATTTGTTCCCTGCTCAGGGGCAAGGGTAAGAAGGCAGATCCATCCACCGGCTTCCCTCTGGAGTTCCTCAAACCATTCCCCCTCCGCGGAACATACAAAGTCAGGATTCTGAGCCCCCACTCTGTTCCCACTGATAAATGGTCCCTCCAGATGGATACCAAGAAGCTTTGCCCTTGCTTCTGAATCCGGCTTATCCCCCCATTTTCTACTCTGGGCACCTGAAGCAGCGGACAACTGCTGCGCATTATACTCCCTTGCCGCCCTCATAACCGTCAGGAGTTTCTCTTTTGGAAGGGTCATGGTGGTAAGACACATGGATGTGATCCCGTGGGCCGCCTCATAGGCAGCAATCCGCTCAATGGCCTCTGCTGTTCCGTCGCAGACATCACAGCCCGCCGCCCCATGGATATGGATATCCACAAGCCCCGGGATGGCATACAGCCCCTGTGCATCCAGCACCCTGGCCTGGCTGAAATCCCCATCCGTCTTCTCAGAAATCCTTCCCTTCCTGATATACAGATCACGTCTGGTAAACCTGTCTCCATCGAATACCCTGGCCCCGGTAATCACCAGGGATTCCGGTGCAGAATCCTGCCCTGCCAGTTTCCGGGATTCCGTTCTTTTCTCCCGCCTTGTCCTGACTTCTGTCTGTTCAGAAATCATATCGGATCACCTCACAGTTTTTCACACCCCAGGCAGCATACTCTTCGTTGGTCATATCCGTAAAGTACGACTGCACCACTCTGGCAATTCCATTGTGAGCCACCAGAATACAGGTTTTTTTCTCCGACTCTGCCCTGATATCATCCAGCAGGTTATAGATTCGCTGGGCAAGACGAAGGGTGGATTCTCCTCCCTCATGGCTGCAGGCAAAACACTCCTTTGCCTTTTTGAATTCCAGACCATCCCTTGGAGTGGACTCCCATTTACCAAAATTCTGCTCAATGAGTCTTGGTTCCACCCGGCAGGGAATACCTGTCATCTCCGAGATCAGCCTGGCAGTATCCGCAGCCCTGCTGAGGGGTGAACACAGGATTTCATCTGCCTGGATCCCCTCCTCCAGTATTCTGCGGCCTGTTTCTCTGGCCTGCTCTCTTCCGTATTCTGTCAGCGGGCTGTCTGTGGCACCGCAGATTTTATTCTCAACATTCCATACCGTCTGTCCGTGACGTACAAAATAAAAATGTCCCATATCAGTATCCTCCCTGGTTCTTTTAAATTTTTATTTTAACACTTCATACAAAGGAATCAAAGAACAAAGTGCGTTTTCAATGCACTATCGCAACCAGATTTTACATAAAACCCTGGATCCTTCGCAGCAAAAAATCCGGTTATCTGAATTTCTCCAGACAACCGGATTTCTCCGCCTGTGTTATTGATCTGTGAATCATCTTTTTCTCTCAGAATCATCCTTACTCTGTGAATCATCTTTCAAGCACAACTGAAATATCCTGCCCCGTCATGCTCAGAGACAGAACACCCTGCTCATAGGTGCCCGTCATGGACAGATTTCCGGAATAAAGCTCCACATAGCTTCCGTCCCGGTACCATTCGCCCTGGTAGCTATCTCCATCCAGAGACGCTGTGAAGGTTCCATCTCCGTACACATCAATGGCAATCTGATAACCTGCCATCTGCAGCATCAGCTTATTCATCTTCATCCCATTGTATACAGCAGAAACTGCCGAATAGCTTCCAGCCATAGAATCCTGCTCTCCCTCTGCCCCTGCAGAAACAGCTCCCTCTTCACTGTCCTCCGGTTCCCCCACCGCAGTTCCTGCCGTAATTCCCTGTGGAAGGGACAGCTTCGGCAGCTTCAGTTCAAAATCCCCCTTTGTCAGAAGGACGATCAGCAAAAATGCTCCCACCGTCAGGATGAGCACCAGCATAATTCCCAGTGGAAATCCACTTTTCTTGTTCTTCATACAGTATTTCCCTTTTCAAAACATCGATAGTTCAAGTGTGCCTGGGCGTACCTGGGCGGGACGCCGAAGACTCAACTTTCAGAAGCGGATTGTCACCCTTTTCTGAAAGATGTAACGATGTTATTATAGCACCGCCAGAAAGATTAAAAAGTGAAATCTTTATGAAATCCTGCAAGAAGAGCCTCCGCTGTGGCAGATTTGCGAAACTCCCTGTTCCCCAGTCTTCGCACCGGCATCACTCCCATCAGGGAATTGGTAACAAAGCACTCCTCCATCTCTTCCACATCCTCCGGATACAGAATCCTTTCCTGGCAGTCGCTGTTCTCAAGAATATATCTTCTCATGACTCCAGGCAAAAGACCGCAGGAAACTGCCGGTGTAAGGATGGTTCCATCCTTCACAAAGAAAATGTTGGTGGTGCTTCCCTCGCAGATTTCCCCTCTGGAATTCAGGAATACCACCTCGTCAATGGCTTTTTCTCTGGTTCCTCTCTTGGCCAGAATATTATCCCCGTAGTTCAGGGTCTTATGATAGGTAAAAACAGAGGTTTCATTCCGCAGCACAGGGCTGTAATCCAGAGAAAAGCCCCGATCCAGCACCTCCTTTGTATAGGGATGCTGTCTCCACAGAAACAGTCTGTTCTTTTCCGTCACCAGAAGCTTCAGGGCACCGGAGTGGAAACAGGCTTCCCCCTCCTGCTGCAGAAACTCCTCCACCTGCTGAACCGTCACCATCTGTTCAATGCCGAAGAAGGCCAGGGAAGCGTTCAGCCGCTCCAGATGCCAGTCCAGCAGTACCGGTTTTCCATGTTTCATCAGAATAGTCTCAAACATTCCAAGACCAAACTGAACACCATCATCTAACTGTATATTCATGCTATTTCTCCAACTATCCTGCCTGTTACCCCAGAGTGAACTGGTAATGCTCTCCGTCTGTGGATTCCAGATCCAGGGCATTGAGAAGGGCCTTTGCCTTCTGCCAGGTCTCATCATACTCAAATTCCAGCTCGGACTCACAGGTGATTCCCCCTCCGACTCCAAGATGATACACTCCATCCTTGCACACAGCAGTTCTGATCACAATATTCAGATCACAGTCTCCATTCAGGGAAATATATCCAATGGAGCCGGTGTACAGATTTCTGCAGAGATGCTCCTCCTGGTCGATGAGCTCCATGGCCCGAAGCTTCGGGGCTCCCGTGATGGATCCTCCCGGAAATGCTGCCTGGATCAGATCCATGGCATTGCAGCCCGGCAGAATCTGTCCCTCCACATTAGCCACAAGATGGAATACAGTGGCATAGGTCTCCACCTTAAACAGCTCCGTCACCTGTACAGACCCAGGAGTGCAGACCCGGTTCAGATCATTTCTCTCCAGATCCACGATCATCAGCAGCTCACTCTGGTCCTTCTCAGAATCCGCCAGTTCCTGCTTCAGCATGGCATCCTCCTCCGGGGTGGCTCCTCTTTTTCTTGTACCTTTGATAGGACGGGTTTTGATCTTTCCATTCTTCATCCTCATAAAGCGCTCCGGAGAGGCGCAGACGATCTGAAACTCCCCATAATCCAGATATGCTCCAAAGGGAGAAGGATTATTCCTTCTGAGACGGGTAAACATCTCATAGGGCGGGCAGTCGCTGTGAATCTGCAGCTGCTGTGTCATGTTCACCACATAGATATCACCTTCCACAATGTAGCGGATCATGTGATCCACCGCATCCATATACTGCTCCGGGGTAAAATTTGCCACGATCCGGCTGTTGTATTTTGTGGGATCCGGTTCCGGTCCTGCCGGGAAAACTCCACGTTTCACCGCAATTCCAATGTTTTCGCCATTCAGATCTGCTGCAACACAGGAACTCTGGCTGTTATCAAATATCAGAGCTGCAATTTCCTCTGCACAGAGCTCCGGCCCCTGGGTATGTCCATTGGCGATAAGGTGCAGCTGATGCTGTACATGATCCTCCACCACAAAGACGTCATAAAAATACAACACTGCATCGGGAATATCCAGGGTTTTGGAATGGCAGCTTTCCACCCCCTCCTTCACCCGTCCAAAGTCATAGGAAAAATATCCCACCGCACCGGAGATAATAGGAAGACCGGTGGTATTCTCTTCCCTGTGATTGTTGAGATAATGCTTTACATATTCTGAAAAATCCCCCTCACGACGCTGTCCGTCCACGGTAAAATAATCTCCGTAGGAAAGGAGCTTCCGATAGGGTCTGCAGGCGATCACAGAATACTGTCCCAGCTCCCCTCTGGTGGAGGAATCCAGGAATACCGCCTCCTCCTTCTCCTTCAGACGATAAAAAATCAGATCAGAGGAGGGGTATTCCCTCCAGGTTTTGATACATTTCATGCAGACACCCTCCTCTCAGTATTTTTCCAGTCCTGACAGATTCTGTGGAAATTCTGCAGCAGCTCATGGCCGTACTCTGTCAGCACCGCCTCCGGGTGGAACTGGATTCCGTACACCGGATACTGTGTGTGTTTCAGCCCCATGATCACTCCATCCTCTGTTCTGGCTGTAACCTGCAGCTCCTGAGGCAGATTCTCCTCCGATACCACCAGAGAGTGATAACGGGTTACCTTATACTGCTGGGGCAGATCCTGAAAAATCTCCTGCCCACTGTGGTTGATCTTACTGATTTTTCCATGCTCCGGACGTTTTCCGTGGCACACCTGGGCGCCATAGTGATATCCGATGAGCTGATGGCCCAGACATACTCCCAGAATAGGAACAGCGCCCTGATACAGCTCCAGGATCTTTCTGGAAACATCCGCATCCTGGGGTCTCTTTGGGCCCGGTGAGATAATGATCCCCTCCGGCTTCAGCGCCTCCAGTTCCTCAAAGGATACGGCATCCGCACGCCGCACCACCACGTCCTGCCCGTTTTCCTTCATATAGGCATACAGATTAAAAACAAAGGAATCGTAATTGTCAATCATATAATACATCGTCTAATCCCCCATGTAATCCACTCCTGATTCATGGAATTCATCCCGGAACAACGCAAAAAGCCCCCTCAGGAGTAACAACAGTTTCAAATGTACAGTCGTTATCCTGAGAGAGCTCAAGTCCGTAACCTGTATTAACTTTTACCAGTATAGCGGAAATCATGGAAGATTGCAAATATTCCGTTTCCTCTTATTGTAAAAACTGGTCCCATCCCCGCCACTGCAAAGGACACCTGTCAATCAGAAAAAGGGGGCTGCCGCAAACAGCGGCACCCCCTGAAGAACTTCATCATTCTGATAATGATATACTATATGATCTGTATCTGATTCATCTCACTGCTGAATCCCAGCCTGCTCCATCTGCAGAGTCTGCTGAGCCTTTTCCTTCTCGCCTCTTCTGATTCCGGCGAAAACGGAGCCCGAAATATTATGCCATACACTGAAGATGGCACCTGGCAGAGTAGCCAGTGGGTTCATGGCGAAATTGGCAGTGGCCAGTGAAATGGAAAGACCACTGTTCTGCATACCTACCTCCAGAGCCACTGCGGTGGCTTTGTCGTGATCGATGTGGAAAAGCTTCGCGGTTCCCAGACCTACAAGGATTCCAAACAGGTTATGAAGGATCACCACACCCAGCACAAGAAGTCCGCAGCTTAAGATCTTAGCTGAGTTCACGGCAACGATTCCGCTGATGATCATAACAATGGATACCACGGAAATAAGAGGAAGCACCTCTGAGACCTTTCTGATCTGTTTTCCCCAGATCCAGTTAATGAAGATTCCAAGAAGAACAGGAATCAGTACTACTTTCACAACAGAAATCACCATAGCCCAGAAGGAAACCTCTACCCAGGCTCCTGCAAGCAGATATACAAGCAGAGGAGTCATCAAAGGTGCTGCCAGTGTGGAGGTAATGGTCATTCCTACAGAAAGAGCTACATCACCACCGGCAATGTAGGTTACAACATTGCTGGCTGTTCCTCCGGGACAGCAGCCCACCAGGATCACACCAAGGGCAAGATCTGTGGGAAGATCCATCAGATAACACAGCAGCCAGGCGGCCAGCGGCATGATGGTATACTGAGCAACAAAACCGATCAGAATCTCCTTTGGTCTGGAAAACACTCTTCGGAAGTCATCCACTTTAATGGTCAGTCCCATTCCGAACATGGCCACACCAAGGAAGGCGGTTGTATAGGTGGTGGTCCAGGCAAAGCCCTCATTCCAGAAGAAGGCAATGATGGAAAATACAACGATGATCACACCGATATATCTGGTGAGATAGTTTGAGAGTACCCCTGCTTTTTTTAATACTGTATTCATTTGTTTTTTATACCTCGTAGATGAAATTGTCGATGAGTCTTGTTTTTCCGATGTAAACAGCCATTGCTGTCAGTACATCCTTCTCCACTTTATCTACGGGCTGCATGGTCAGCGCATCAACCATGGACACGTAGTCGATTCTTGCCAGTGGCTCTGCCCCAATGATGGCACGCATCTTAGCAAGTACCTCCTCAGCCTCCATTCCTGTGCTGATCATCTCCTGACCTGCCTTTACAGCTTTGGAAAGGCAGAGGGCAGCTTTACGCTCCTCAGGATTTAAATAGGTATTTCTGGAGGATTTAGCCAGTCCGTCCTCCTCACGGATGATCGGACAGCCCACGATCTCAATGTCAAAATTCAGATCCTGCACCATCTTTCTGATGATGGCCAGCTGCTGGGCATCCTTCTGTCCGAAATAGGCTCTGTCTGGAGCCACGATATTAAATAATTTAGAAACAACAGTACAAACACCCTTGAAGTGGATCGGTCTGGTCTTTCCACAAAGAGTCTCTGATAAGGTATCGATGCTGACATAGGCGTGGGGATCACAGTACATGTCCTTTGGTTCCGGATGGAAGATTACATCAGTGCCCAGACTCTCGCAAAGGTCACTGTCCCGTTTAAAATCTCTTGGATATGCTTCCAGATCCTCATTAGGACCAAACTGGGTTGGGTTTACAAAATCAGAAACCACCACAATGTCATTTTCCTGGCGGCATCTTCTGATGAGACTTGCATGTCCCTCATGCAGAAATCCCATGGTAGGCACAAGGCCCACAGTTTTTCCTTCTTTTTTCCAGCCCTTGATCAGCTGTCTTGTTTCTTCTACTGTTGTTGTAACGTACATGATGTTTTCTCCTTTTATCAATAGTGGGAGATCACTCATATGCTGAAATTACCGCAACTTCTATTTTTCTGTTATTACATCTGGTCCTTTAAAAGGCCATGCTTCTCATAATTTGCCAGACGCTGGATCTTGTTCTCATCGTCCACAAATACTACCTTTGGCTTATGCTCCTTTGCCTCTTCTGCATCGAAGCAGGCATAGCACATAATGATCACTTTATCACCGGTGCTGACGCATCTTGCCGCCGCTCCGTTCAGGCAGATCATTCCGCTGCCTCTTTCACCACTGATGGTGTAGGTCTCAAATCTGCTGCCATTATTGACATCCACGATCTGTACCTTCTCGTACTCCAGGATTCCTGCTGCATCCAGCAGATCCTGATCCACTGTAATACTGCCCACATAGTCAAGCTCTGCCTGTACCACTGTGGCACGGTGGATTTTTCCCTTTAACATTTCTACTGTCATTTTAATGCTCCTTTTTCTCTGAGTCTCATTTTAATCATAAATATAAGCTCGTTGTCGAAAATTACTGACGTAGTAATTATTCCTGTGAAGTTGTGTAATTCAGACTGAGTATAGTTTTGTATTTGAACCAAATACTATCTCCAGTGGTCATTATGTCATTATGTTTTTTCTTTATCAATCCCCAACTGGCATGTATTCCATTAAAAACAAAGGAGAGGTATCCGATGATGCTTCATCTCTGATACCTCTCCCTTTAAGGAGCAATCCCTCCGCAGATGCTCACTCTGCAGATTGTTCTTACATTCCTGCTCCCTGATATAGTATATACATGTGTATCTGCACTGGCATATCTCTGCGCTGGCTAATATGTGCACTGATTTAAATGTACACCGGCTTAAATGTGCACTGATTTAAATGTGCACTGGCATATCTCTGCACGGACTTATATCTGTACTGACTTATGCCTTTGCAGCCTTCTCGTCTGCAATCTTGTCTAATTTCACATTTCTGAAGTACAGCAGCATATCCACTGTGATCTCAGCAATGTTCAGGAAATAGAAGAACCATCCCAGGTAGAACAGCCAGTCCAGGGAAGTTCCTGCTGCATTCGCAGCGCTTAAAAGCATGAACTTACGGGCAATTCCGAAAATATAGCCCACCCAGATAAAGAACTCAAAGAAAAGACTCTTTCCCTTTGCAGTTCTGGAAACCCAGGATTTACGGATGGAAATTGGCCAGGAAAGTCCAAAGCATAAAATCATCAAAGCCTCTAATAAATCTGTCATGTCATTTTACTCCTTACTTGTGTCATTTTTGTCAGCTCATGTACCTGTAATCGGCAGATACTCAGCCGGAATATCTCCGGCCTGCATATCTGCCTGCTTACACATTTGCTTATTTATTTAAATACTCTTTTCTTCCGCTATCATACAGATTGTTGCCTTCGCTGTCAATGATTACCACCAGAGGCATATCCTCCACATACAGCTTACGCAGCGCCTCTGCTCCAAGATCTTCGTATGCAATCAGCTCACATTCCTTGATACATTTTGCCAGAAGGGCACCGGCACCGCCGATGGCTCCAAAATACACTCCACTGTATTTTTTCATGGCATCCACCACCTCAGGAAGGCGGGCACCTTTTCCGATCATACCCCTTGCACCCACAGACATCATGGTTGGCGCATAGGCATCCATACGTCCGCTGGTGGTAGGACCTGCAGAACCGATCACCTGACCCGGTTTTGCAGGAGTAGGGCCTACATAATAGATGGTAGCATCAGTGGGATCGAAGGGAAGCTGCTCTCCCCTTGAGAGAGCCTCACACATTCTCTTGTGACCTGCGTCACGGGAAGTATAAATAGTTCCTGAAACCAGCACACTGTCACCTGCGTGCAGTGTCTTTGCCAGTTCCTCTGTTAATGGTAACTGAATTTTTCTGGCCATTTTAGATTACCTCCGATTTGTGACGTGTCACATGACAGTTGATGTTTACTGCGCAGGGCATTCCTGCAATGTGTGTTGGCAGTGTCTCAATGTTCAGGCCAATGGCAGTGGTTTTTCCACCAAAGCCCTGGGGTCCGATTCCCAGCTGATTGACCTTCTCAAGCATCTCCTTCTCAAGCTCTGCATAGAAAGGATCCGGATGGCTGGAGTCCACAGGACGCATCAGTGCCTTCTTTGCCAGATAGGCACATTTATCGAAGGTACCACCGATTCCAACACCCACCACCATTGGAGGACATGGGTTTGGACCTGCAGTTTCCACCACTTCCAGGATAAAGTCCTTGATACCCTCCAGTCCTGCAGATGGCTTGAACATACGAATCATGCTCATATTCTCACTTCCAAAGCCCTTTGGACCAACGGTTACCTTGATTTCCTCTCCCGGAACAATCTCTGTATACAGCATGGCAGGAGTATTGTCCCCTGTATTTCCTCTGCGTACCGGATCTCCTACAACGGATTTACGGAGATATCCCTTATCGTATCCTCTGCGGACACCCTCATTGACAGCCTCTGACAGATCCCCTCCTGTGAGATGCACATCCTGTCCGATCTCCAGGAACACACAGGCCATACCTGTATCCTGGCAGATAGGAACACACTCCCTGTCAGCAATCTCAAAGTTCTCAATGATGTTATCCAGAACTCCCTGGGCGATCTCCCAGTCCTCACATGCTCTGCAGCTTCTGATGGCACATTTTACATCCTCTGGAAGAAACTGATTTGCCTCAATGCAAAGTTTCTCAACTACCTCTGTAATCTGCTGAACATTAATTTCACGCATAAACTCCATCCTTCCTTTCTTCACCCTGCAAAGGTTATTTATCTCTCGTGACGAGCGTATTTTGGAAGCAGCTTTGGAGATACCTCTCCTGTGGCTGCGCCAGCCTCTGTCAGCTCTGCATCGTATGCACCGATATGATCCAGATTCAGGGTTCCCAGCTCCACCTGCTGGCATTTTGCAGCAGCTTTCTTTCCGGCATTTCTTCCGAATACGATTACATCCAGAAGGGAGTTACCCATAAGACGGTTTCTTCCGTGGATTCCACCAGCTGCCTCTCCTGCCACAAGAAGGTTCGGGATCACCTTTGTGAAGCCATCTCCGTCGATTTCAAGACCACCGTTCTGGTAGTGAAGAGTCGGATAGATCAGAATCGGCACTTTACGCATGTCGATTCCATAGTTCATGTACATACGGAACATGGCAGGGATTCTCTTCTCGATGGTTCCCTCGCCTCCCAGCATCTCGATCATAGGAGTATCCAGCCATACACCCTTCTGTCCTCCTGGCACCTCTACGCCTCTGCCCTCTCTGCACTCACGGATTACTCCGGAAGCATTCACATCACGGGTCTCCAGCGGATGGATATAGGCCTCGCCCTCTGCATTTACCAGCTGTGCACCAACGGAACGAACCTTCTCTGTAACCAGAGCGCCCAGAATCTGGGATGGATAAACAGCACCTGTTGGATGGTACTGGATAGAATCCTGATACAGAAGAGGTGCACCGGCACGGTAGCCCAGTACAAGACCATCTGCTGTTGCTCCGTAGTGGTTGGAGGTTGGGAATCCCTGGTAATGCATTCTTCCTGCACCACCGGTGGCGATTACAACGGTTTTCGCTCTTGCAACTGCATAATCACCGGTCTCCATATTCATAAGAACAGCTCCAGCAGCCTGACCCTTCTCGTCCTTCAGAAGCTCCACTGCAGAAGTGAACTCCACAACAGGAATGCCAAGGTTCAGTACCTCATCACGGATGGTACGCATGATCTCTGCTCCGGAATAGTCCTTAGCCGCATGCATTCTCTTTCTTGATGTACCGCCGCCGTGGGTGGTAACCATTCTTCCGTCGTCCTCTTTATCAAACTCAACACCCAGCTCATTCAGCCATCTGATGGCATCCGGTGCCTCCATAACCAGTCTCTTAACCAGCTCTGGTCTTGCAGCAAAATGTCCACCGCCGAAGCAGTCCAGATAATGCTGTACAGGGGAATCATTCTCCTTGTCAGCTGCCTGGATACCGCCCTCAGCCATCATGGTGTTGGCATCACCAATACGAAGCTTTGTTACGATCATTACATTTGCACCGGCATTGTGTGCCTCGATGGCACAGGATGCACCGGCACCGCCGCCGCCGATTACCAGAACGTCCACATCGTAATCGATTTTTGTAAGATCAATGTCCTCCTTCAGAAGACGGCTTGTGGAATGGAGCATCTCTGCCAGCTCCAGAGGAGCCTTCTGTCCCTTGTTTGGTCCCACCTTGATCTCTGCAAATGCCTCTGGATTGTAATCCGGGTGAAATGCCTTCAGGAGGGAATCCTTCTCATCTGCTGTCAGACGAGCCGGCTCTGTTTTCATACGCTGTGCTCTTGTGGCCTCTACCTTTTTGATAGACTCCATCATATTTTCCGGATATGGTGTATACATAGGTCTGACCTCCTTATTTCTCAATGTCTCTTGTGTTGTAGAGTTCTTTCATCTCTGTGATAGGCTTCTGCATGATCTGCTGGATCAGCTCATCATACTGACCTTTGTTGATCTCCTCCACGCGCTGCTCCAGATGCTCAGCCTTTGGAGCAATGTATTTTCCTGTGAGACGTCTTGCAAGGAGTCCCACCATCGGATGAGAGATCTCTGCAGGACAGCGTACGGAACAGCATCCGCAGCTTACACAGTCGAAGGATTCCTCTGCACATTTCTCAAACTCGCCTCTCTGTGCGTATGCAATATACTGCATAACGTTCAGTCCCTGGGTGCAGGCCTTTGTACATGCATTACAGCCGATACAGCTGTAGATTTCCGGATACAGCTCCATCATTACCTGCTGATTTGGTTTCAGCTCCTCGATGGAATAGGTTCTCTTATCAGTTGGGAAGAATGGGATGCTTGCCACATACATTCCATCCTCCACCTTTGTCTGACAGGCCAGACAGGTCTTCAGCTCATTTTTCCCTTTGATTCTGTAAATTGTGGCACAGGCACCGCAGAAGCCGTGACGGCAGCCACAGCCTCTTTTCAGCTCATAGCCAGCATATTCCATAGCTGTCATGATGGTAAGAGATGCCGGTACAGTGTATTTTTTACCGTAAAAATATACGTTTACCATTTCCTGCATGATTGTTTTCCTTTCTCTTCTATATATAAATGGAATACTTCTCAGAAAAAACTGTCTCCGGATCAATACTCCGGTGGAAGCTCTTCAATCTCATCGTATCTGAACACAGGGCCGTCTTTGCACACATATTTGGAACCGATGTTGCAGCGTCCGCATTTTCCAACGCCGCATTTCATACGGAGCTCCAGAGTGGTGTACACCTGCTCCTCTGTGAAGCCCAGCTCCTTCAGTCCCTGAAGAACAAACTTGATCATGATAGGCGGTCCGCACACCAGAACTGTCTTGTTGGTATCAAAACCGATCTCCTTCAGATAGTTTGGAACAAAGCCCACATGGCCGTCCCAGCCCTCCTGCTCACGGTCGATGGTCAGGTATACATTCACATCAGGAGCATTCATCCACACTTCCTGAATCTCCTTCAGCTGAACCAGATCATCTGCAGAGCGGGATCCGTAAAGAATATCCACAGTGCCGTAATTCTCACGGTTGTCCAGCACATAGTTGATTACAGATCTGAGAGGTGCCAGACCGATACCACCGGCTACGAACAGAAGGTTTTTACCCTTTAACTCTGTCTCCACCGGGAAATTGTTTCCGTATGGTCCACGAACAGTGACCATATCTCCAACCTCAAGGCTGTGAAGCTGGTCTGTTAAGGTTCCGCATTTTTTAATGCTGAACTCCTGATATTCCTTGTTTGTGGGAGAGGATGTAATGGAAAACATACCTTCGCTGACTCCCGGAATACAGAGCATGGCGCACTGTCCCGGCATATGCTCAAATAATTTTCCGCCCTCAGGAGCATTTACACGAAAAGTCTTTACATCCGGTGTTTCCTGGCGGATATCTGTGATCACACCAACCTGTGGGATCAATGTATCTTTTTTATAGCCTGGATGGCAGGTACATTCATGCATTACTTGTCACCTCCCTGAAATGCTTTGATTACTTTTACAATGTTAAGGCCGGATGGGCATTTCTCCACGCATCTTCCACAGCCTACGCAGGAATACATGCCATTGTTGTTGGCAGGATAGTACACCAGCTTATGCATGAATCTCTGACGGAAGCGCTGCAGCTGGGAAGTACGGTTGTTTCCATGGGCCATCATGGTGAAATCAGAGAACATGCAGGAATCCCAGCAGCGATATCTCTGCACCCCATTGGAGGTGGTGTAATCCTTGATGTCATAGCACTGACAGGTAGGGCATACGAAGGTACAGGTTCCGCAACCCAGGCAGGCCTTATACAGGTCATTCCAGATAGGTGAATCGAATTTCTCCTGGGTAGCCTCTCCGTTCCAGCCCTCCAGAGACAGATTGGCGTTTGGAAGACGATCCATAATTCCACGGATCGCTGCTTTTGCTTCTGTAACCTCGCCATCCTCTGTGTCCTCCAGCAGTTCTCTTACTTCCTCAGTAAGAGCCTCACCCTTCTCAGTGAGGGGCTGCCAGAACAGCTCCCCATCAATGAGCCATGCTGCCACATCCGCTGCAGGCTCAGCTGCATCGATGCCGAATACCTTACAGAAGCAGGACTCCTCCGGCTCATTGCAGGCAAGAGCTACGATGGTTCCATGCTCTCTTCTGGAGGCATAGAAAGAATCCACAGGCTCTGATAAAAATACATTGTCCAGCACCTTTACGCCCTGAACGTCGCAGGCTTTCATTCCAAATACCACGAAATCCTGCTCCTTGCGGTCAGCAGCCTGAATCTGGATCTTCTTTCCCTCTTTTTTGCAGGTATACAGTGTCTCGCACTGTGGGAAAAATGCATCCTTGCCGGATTTTACGGTTTTCAGTGTCTCCAGAGACACCTCCGCCTCCTCATCCCATGCTGCAAAATTCACCTGACCTGCCTGTTTCACAGGAAGATATAATTCTCTGTTGCCAGCAATTTTGCGGAATAATGCTGACAGATTCTCTTTTGCTATCTTAAACATCACATTATCCCCTTTCTGCAACAATACCTGGCTCAACATCTTCAAATGTATAGTTTGTTAAAGGACCCTTCTCCTGGATATCAGCTCCTGCCTGGAACTCACCGTAGAAGGTATTAATATCCTTGATAAATTTACGGTTGAACAGATGCAGAGGAATTCCCTGAGGACATACTCTTGAGCACTCACCGCAGTCTGTACATCTTCCTGCCACATGGAAGGCGCGGATGATGTGGAACATATTTTCCTCAAAGCTGTCTGCATTTGCTTTCTGGGCACTGTCAAACTTGGTGCTGTCGAAAACGCATTTTCTGCAGCTGCAGGCAGGACACACATTACGGCAGGCATTGCAGCGGATGCATTTGCTCAGCTCTTTTCTGAAAAATGCAAATCTCTCCTCGCTTGTCATGGCCTCAATGGCAGCCACCTCATCAAAACGATCTGCATCCTTTGTATCTGCAGACTCACCCAGCAGTTCATCGTAGATCACATGGTCCTTGCCCTTGCATACGTGGCAGCGGGAAAGCATGGCAGAAGCATAGCTTACTGTTTTTGTTCCGTAGATGGTCTCCACAGTGATCTCATCCGGTCCCTGAAGCTCAGTGCCGGATACATTCAGGATACCCTTGATTCCCTGATTACGGATCTGATCCATATCCAGCTTGCCACGGCATCCCACACCGATGATGTAAGCCTTCTCCCGATCCACTCTGTGCTCCTTGATCAGCTGATTGAAGCTGTAGGTATCACAGGGCTTCAGAAACACCAGAGTTTTTCCTTCCAGCTTAGAAGCCTCGATCATATATTTACTTAAATTTGCTCCGCAGAAGCCGTCATACACCAGTTTCTCCAGCTCCACTGCATTTTCGAAAAATGCTGGTTCAGGATTATAAGACTGGTCACCGGCTCTCCAGCCCAGGACACGTGCTACTGTTCCGTTCTCCAGCAGTTCCCTGGCTCTACCCATTAATTCTTGCATCTCAAATCCCCCAATCTGACATTTTCACCCAGAGAATGGATCTTCTCCACAAACTCATTCATTGTTTTTGAGAATTTTGCACCCTCTGCAGCGGAAACCCACTCAACTCTGGTACGTCCGTTCTCCACTCCGATGAAATCCAGCATGGAGAACAGAAGGGTCATACGTCTTCTTGCATAGAAGTTACCTGTGCTGTAATGGCAGTCTCCCGGATGGCATCCACACATGATCACGCCGTCCGCACCCTTCTCAAATGCTCTTAAAATGAACATCGGATTTACACGGCAGGAGCAGGGAACACGGATGATCTTTACATCTGCCGGATAGGACATTCTTCCGCTTCCAGCCAGATCCGCACCTGCGTAGCTGCACCAGTTACAGCAGAATGCCACGATTTTTGGTCTGAATTCTTTATTTTCTAACGACATATTGCATCTACCTCCGCTATGATCTGTCTGTTGGAGAATCCCTGAAGATCCATTGCACCGGATGGGCAGGCTACTGTACAGGCACCACAGCCCTGACAGAGTGCACTGTTTACGGTTGCCACTCTTCGATTCTCACGGACACCAGGTCCCATTACATCCTTATTCTCATAGGTGATCGCTCCGTATGGACATACATTTGCACATACAGAACAGCCGTTGCAGGCCAGTGGATCCGGAGAAGCAGTACATGGGTTTGTGAGAAGCTTATCTTTGGCGAGGAGTCCCACTGCCTTGATAGCTGCTGCGCCTGCCTGGGAAACAGTTTCCGGAATATCCTTTGGTCCCTGAGCTACACCAGAGAGGAAGATACCTGCTGTTGGTGACTCCACAGGACGAAGCTTTGCATGGGCCTCTGTAAGGAAATCGTTGGTATCGATGCTGGCTGTGAGCATGGTGGCAATCTTTCTTGCATCCTTGTTTGGCTCGATGGCTGTGGCAAGGACCACCATATCTGCAGATACCTTCACCTGACGGTTGTCGATCAGATCCACACCATGAACAGTGAGACTTCCATCTGCCTCAGGAGTAACCTTTCCAACCTGTCCTTTAATGTAATTTACATGATAATCCTCCACCGCTCTTCTGTAGAACTCATCAAAGTTCTTACCTGGTGTACGCACATCAATGTAGAATACAGATACATTTACATCCGGATATTTATCACGGATCAGCATTGCATGTTTTGCAGTGTACATACAGCAGATCTTGGAGCAGTAGCTCTTTCCTCTGTCATCAGAACAGCGGCTGCCTACACACTGGATAAACACAATGTTCTTCGGAGCTTTTCCATCAGAAAGACGCTCCAGATGTCCTTTTGTTGGACCTGCGGCGTTCATGATTCGCTCCAGCTCCAGAGATGTGATCACATCCGGGCTTTCGTTGTATGCATACTCGCCGTATTTATCAAGATTAATGGTGTCAAAGCCGGTTGCAACCACAATGGCACCGTATTTCTGTGTAATGATCTCATCTGTCTGATCGTAATCAATGGCATTGGCCTGACAGAATTTTGAACAGATTCCACATTTTCCTGTTTTGAACTTGATACACTGCTCACGGTCGATAACAGGAACATTTGGAATAGCCTGGGCAAATGGTGTGTAGATGGCTGTACGGTTATTCAGACCTCTGTTGAACTCACTTGGAGCCTTCTTGCTTGGACATTTCTCCATGCAGACACCACAACCGGTACATTTGCTCATATCCACGCTTCTTGCTTTTTTGCGGATGTCAACGGTAAAGTCACCCACAAAGCCGCTTACCTTATCCACCTCACTGTAGGTGTACAGTGTGATCTTCTCATGGGCAGATGCCTCCACCATCTTCGGTGTCAGAATACATGCAGAACAGTCCAGTGTAGGGAAGGTTTTATCCAGCTGGGACATTCTTCCACCGATACTTGGTGTTTTCTCCACGATATCCACCTCATAGCCTGCATCTGCAATGTCAAGAGCAGTCTGGATACCGGCAATACCGCCTCCGATCACCAGTGCTCTCTTTGTTACACGGCTCTCTCCCGGCATCAGCGGAGCATTCAGATTCACTTTTGCAATTGCTGCTCTGGCAAGGATCACTGCCTTCTCAGTAGCCTCTGTCACATCCTTGTGGATCCAGGAGCACTGCTCACGGATGTTTGCGATCTCCACCATGTAAGGGTTCAGACCAGCACGCTCTGCACATTTTCTGAAGGTGGCCTCATGCATACGAGGAGAACAGGAGCAAACAACCACACCTGTCAGCTGTTTCTCATGGATTGCCTCGATGATCTTTGCCTGACCAACCTCAGAGCACATATACTGATACTCTTCTGCATGAACAACCCCTGGCTCAAGGGCTACCATCTCAACTACTTTATTCACATCCACCGTTGCTGCAATGTTGCTGCCGCAATGACAGACGAAAACGCCTATTCTCTGCATCTGCTCTTACCTCCTGTATCTGCGGAATGCACTGACAAGAAGCTGCTGAGGAAGCTCTTCATCCAGAAGCTCCGGAATCTCATCAGCTTTCAGATAATTACCGCCCTTTTCTCTCACCACCAGCTGTCTTGCAGCATCGATCAGTTTTCCAGGCTTCACATCACGGGGACAACGCTCCACGCAGGCAAAGCAGGAAAGACATTTCCACAGGGAAGCGGATTCTGCCAGGGCCTCAATGTTCTCATTCAGAACGTAGGATACAAACTGATGCGGCTTAATATCCATCTCATCGAAGGATGGACAGGATGCGGAGCATTTTCCACATTTCATACATCTGTAGGGATCGGTTCCGCTGATCTCACGGATCTTTTCCGCCTGTTTTTCTGCTTTAGTCATTGAGGGACACCTCCTCCTTTACACCCAGTGCTTCTGCCAGCAGCTCTGTGAAGTAATGTACAGGAAGCTTCACATCTGCATCAGATTTATTGATGTTATAGAGGCAGAGAGGACAGGCTGTGATCAGCAGGTCTGCACCAAATGATGCCGCACTGTCCATCACCTTTCCCGCCATGCTCTTTGCCATCTCTTTTTCCTTCAGAGAAATGTAGCCACCGCAGCACTCATTTCTGTAGGGATATACCACCGGCTCTGCTCCAAGGGCACGGATAAACTCCTCCATGATCTGTGGATTCTCCGGATCATCAAAGGCCATGATCTTTCCCGGTCTCAGAAGCAGGCATCCGTAATAGGCACCGATCTTCTTTCCGGTAAGAGGATTCACAACCTTTTCTCTTAACTTGTCAAAACCAACTCTGTCTCTGAGCACCTCAAGAAAATGAAGCACCTTTGTCTCGCCCTTGTAGGCTTCTTCCAGCTTCAGATAGTTGTTGGCTCTTGTCTGGATATCCTCCACATGGGCCATGTCATCATTGACACGTTTGATCACATGATGGCAGGCAGAACACAAAGTCACCAGATCCTGTCCCTTTTCTTTAGCGTCATTCAGGGCTCTTACTGAGGAAAGCTTTGTGGCGATCTCATCGCTGCCCAGGGGATACACGCCGCCGCAGCACTGCCAGTTCTCAATTTCCTCCAGCTCAAATCCAAGAGCTGTCGCACTGGCTCTGGCATAGGCATCCAGGTCTTTTGCCTTGTTTTTCAGAGTACAGCCCGGATAATAACTGTATTTCATACTCTCCCTCCTCCTTACAATATTGTTTGTTAATTAACTAACTATGAAAAAGAGTCAAAAATATAATATCCCCCCTGATGCCTGGCTATTACACCGGCATCAGAGTGATATTATTGCTACTATTACTATTTCTATTACAGCTCGATCTGAGCGATGATCTCCTTCAGTGCATTAGCGCTCTTCTGGAATTTTGCGATCTCCTCCTCAGTCATCTTGATCGGAAGTTTTCCACCGATTCCCTTTGGTCCCACCAGTGTCAGTGTGCTGAGACATACATCCTCAACACCATACTCACCGTGCATCATGGAAGAAACCATAGCTGTGGACTCAGAGGAAGCAAGGAGCAGGTGGCAGATCTCTACAACGGATCTGGATACTGCATAGAAGGTAGCTCCCTTGTTTGCAATGATCTTTCCGCCGGATTTACGAACGTACTCAATAAGCTCATCGTAATCTACATCTTTCACGTCTTTGCCCAGAGCTCTCATCATCTCGATGTGATCCTCGATCTTGGATCCTGCCACTCTGGTGATAGACCATGGAACGAAGGAAGTATCACCGTGCTCACCGTACACATAAGCATGTACATTTCTCTGAGCGATGTTCAGCTTCTCAGCCAGTCCACATCTTAAACGAGCGGTATCCAGCAGTGTTCCGGAACCGATGATCTGATTCTCAGGCAGACCGGAGATCTTTGTGAAGACGTAGGTCAGGATATCCACCGGGTTACTTACGATTACATAAAGAGCATCAGGGGCAGCCTTTACGATCTCAGGTGTAATGCTTTTCAGGATGTTTACATTGGTCTGAGTCAGCTCCAGACGGGTCTGTCCTGGTTTTCTTGCCACACCGGAGGTGATTACCACGATATCAGAGCCTGCCGCATCTGCATAGTCACCATTCTTGATTGTGATGGAGTTACGGAAACAGGTACCCTGCTCAATATCCAGTACCTCTCCCTCAACCTTCTGTTTGTTGATGTCGATCAGAACCAGCTCAGATGCGATGGTATCCTGTGATAAAGTGTATGCGATTGTTGCTCCTACACTACCTGCTCCAATGATCGTAATTTTTGCTCCCATAATTCTCTCCTTTCAAAACCATGTAATTATTTTACTATTTCTTGTTAACATTTTAACGATTAGGTCCAAAAATAAAACCTGCGGCTGGATGCCTTCCGGCATCCATACCTACTGATCAGCCGTTCCATCATTCCCTAACTACTCTATACACCCGGCTTCTCAGTGCAAGTTCATTTCTTTATTTTTTATACTCCTTTGATATTTATTTGTCAATCCTTTTTTGATATTTTTTTCACATTTCCTTTCTATCGTCGAAGCATCTATATTTTTACTAAATCATAACCCAGTTTCTGTCTGTTTTAAATAAAAAAATTACCTAAAATTGTCACAATATCCATATGCCAAAATCATTTCACAGAAAAATGACGCAATACTGAAATAAAACGCAAAAAGAACCACAGGGGACAGTCTTTTCAGACTATTCCCCGTGGTTCCTTTTTATGATCTGTTATATTGTTTTACCGAAAGGATTCCTGCTCTCTCTTCTGTCATCAGAAGCCAATTTCAGCCCGAATCTCTATCCTGCTTCCCTTCTTACAGGCGAGTGATTCCGTCATCGTCATACAGCTGGTACTGAGCGCCCTCATAACCCAGCCATTTCATGGTGGACAGATCCAGGTCTCCAACACACTCAGCCGCATCCACAACAGGAATACTGCAGCCCTTTCTGATAAACAGAGGCACCTCATTGAGAGCCACATCCACATAGTGGTGACCGGTAGAAAGAGTCTCCTGAGAAATGCTGCCATCCGGCAGGAATTTCACAAAGATCATCTCCTCTGGCAGGTATACATAGCGTCCCTTTGCATTCTGTTTATAAACAGGAGCGATCATCACCTGTCCTCCCAGCATCAGCTGATCCTCCACCTGTGACGCAAATGCATCCTGAGGATACTCAAAGGCCAGTGGCTTGAACAGCATATCATCACCAAGGGCAGCCTTCATGTACTCACTGTACAGATATGGAACCAGGCGATAACGAACACCGATTACATGGCGGAAATCTTCAATATTCTCAAACTGATAGAACTCCTGCTCTCTTGTTCCCAGGGCAGAATGGTTTCTCATAAGAGGAGTGAATACGCCCAGGGCCAGCCATCTCAGAACAAGGTCACGGGTGGTATCATCGCCAAAGCCGCCCAGATCAGCACCTGTATACAGGAAACCGCACATATTCATGGATGGCAGCATCTGCAGGTTCAGCAGGATGTGGGACCACCAGGATCTGTTGTCACCCATCCAGACACCGCCGTAGCGATGCATTCCCACATAGGAGGAACGGGAGAACATCAGAATTCTGTTATCAGGAGAGATTTTTTCAAAGGCCTCTCCTGCCGCTCTTGTCATATTGTAGCCAAAGAGATTATGTACTCTGCTGTGAGGGATCATTTCTCCGTTCACATTGTGGTACATGTTCTCATAATCTGCCGGATTGTTGCTGATAGCCATGGCCTTCTCCTGGATCTCCAGCGGTTTAATGGTTTCCAGATCCTCCTCAACCGCAGCTTTCAGGTAATCCACAAGCTCTGTTACACCCTCTTTGGTGTAGAAGGTGGCAGGCTCATTCATATCATTCCAGAAGCCGTCGATTCCCTGGTCAATGAGAATCTGATATTTGCTTCCGAACCATGCTCTTGCTTCCGGATTCAGCACATCCGGAAAATGAGTCCATCCCGGCCATACCGCTGCCTCGAAGTCGCTTCCGTCAGCACGCTTGCAGAAATAGCCCTTCTCTCTTCCCTCTTCACAGATGTCGTAGCCCTCCTGGCATTTTACACCGGCATCGATGATAGGGATCAGATGGATGTTCATCTTCTTCATCTCGTCCACATAGGCTCTGAAATCAGGAAACTCCTTCTGATTAAGGGTAAAATCCTTATAATCCTGCATGTAATCAATATCCATGTAGACCATATCCAGAGGCATATGGGCTTTTCTGTGCTCCTCTGCCACCTTTTTAAAGTCCTCTGCAGTTTTATAGCCCCAGCGGCTCTGTCCGAATCCGAAGGCAAATTTCGGAGGAATGTAGCTTCTTCCGATGATCTTACGGAACTGTTTTACCACATCATAAGCAGTGTCTCCGGTGATCACATACAGATCCAGATCTGCATACTCACAGGAGATACGCAGGGTATCCTGTCGTGTATATCCAATGTCAAAAGTCAGTTTTGTAGGATAATCCACAAAAAGTCCAAAGGTCTCTTTTCCGGACACCACAATAAAGTTGTGAGCAGCGTACAGAGAGTGTTTATCCTCTGTATGGGCAGGATCATCAGAGGCAAAGCTGGTGTAGGTATAACCTCTCTTGTTGATACCACGCATGTTCTCTCCCAGACCATATACCACGTCCTCCTCCTGGAGAGTGCAGGTGAAGGAGAAGCCCTCCTCTGTGGAAATGCTTCCTACGGTTACTGCCTCATCAGCTACCGGAATATCTGCAACAACAGCTTCGGTAGAAAAGGGGCTGCCAAATCTGTATTTTCTGATCATATCAGTTCCTCCTGACGTACTAGTTTATATTCTCATTATATTGCTAAAAATCAGGATAATCTGCTATTATTATACAAATTACTAACACAATCTTGCTATCAGATGGATGTACAAACAGCATAGTAAACAAATATATTATACCTGTTCATCCATGGTCCCTGACCGACAATCACGCAAGGAGGATCTGATCTATGACTGCAAACATGCGATATCTTCTGGAGGAAGAGCTGCCCCATGGGACCTCTCTTCAGCCAGTGGAACTGCTGCATTATGACAGCGGTGAGGGAACGGGATTCCCCCAGGGCTATTATGCCCCCCTGCACTGGCACAATCATATGGAAATCCTGTATTTCAGACGGGGAGATTTTGTTGTGGAACTGAATCTGGAGGAGGTTCTGTTCCGTGAAGGGGACATTGCCATCATCAACAGCGGTCAGCTGCATCAGATTGTCAGCAACACCCGGGATTCATCCCATGATGTACTGCTGTTTGATCCAAAAATCCTGAGTTTTTCCTATGGAGATGAACTGCAGGAATCCCTTCTGGCTCCCCTGATCCGGCAGGAGTATATTTTCCCCGGAAAAATTGCCTCCCACAGCCCCCTGCACCAGGAAATATCTGCCATCATCCGACAACTGATCCAGATCTGCAGCGAAAAGCAGGAGCACTGGTATTACTATGCCAAGCTGCAGGTACTGTTTCTGCTGATCCGCCTGCAGGAGGTGGGTGGATTGATCCCCTCCAAAACGGTTCTTGGTGGTCTGGAGAGAGAAAGAATCGATAAATACAAAAAAATCATCTCCTACATGGAAGAAAACTATATGCATCCCATCTCCCTGGCACAGCTGGCGGAGCATATCAGCTGCAATCCCCAGTATCTCTGCCATTTTTTCAAAAAGACTGCCGGGGTCTCACCTGTGGATTATCTGATCCGGCTCCGCATTAAAAAGGCAAAAACCATGCTGAAGGAATCCAATCTGTCAGTTCTGGAAATCGGAATGGAATGCGGCTTTGACAATGCCAGCTACTTCGCCCGGCAGTTTCGCCGGCATACGGGGCATTCCCCAAGAGAGTACCGAAATCTTATACAGTCCGGAAGATCATAATCCGCTCCCTCTCATTATTGCCGGGAAACAGATCTCTGCAGTCGATCTCGTCATAGAACTCCAGCTGATCCACGGTCATCAGGTAGGACAGATACTCATCCGATGGGTAATAAAAGAACATTCTTATATCCCTCGGATTCTCATACCAGGAGTCCAGCACCCGATTTACTACGGTTCTCAGGATTTCCACGGAAAAGGGATTAAAGAAGAAGCAGCAGTCCACCTCCCGGGGCACCTGATAGTGTTCTGCATTTGTAAGAAGAAATTCCGTTCTTCTGCCGGAGATGGCGGTGGTCTGATTCAGAATGGCCGCCTGGTAGATTCTCTCATCATACTCAATGCCAAGACTTCTGCATCTGGTCTGGTAGGCAAGAAAAAAATCCACCCGTCCCTTACCACAGCCGTAATCCAGGAGTACATTGTGTTTGCGGATCTCACCGCTGTTGCTAAGGCGCTCCAGCACACTGTAGGGAGTGGGTTCATAGGGATATTTGTACTGATCGGAATTGCTGTCGTCACGGCCGGTGGTCCTTACCTTCAGAAGCTTATCCCATGTATTTTCAAGTTGTTCTGTTGACATGGTAGTTTTACTCACTTTCTTATGATGTTAGAAATCCACCACTTATCCATGATGGGTTAAGTGGTGGATTTTCTGCAAATTAATCTTAAAGCTTAAGAATCGCTGGGCATCCTCCCAGAGCATGTAATCTCAGTCAAAGATTGAACTCCTATTAAAGTTCCATGTTTTTCATCTCACAGACCCGATTCAGGATATCCTCCAGCAGCTGCTTTGGCTGATCTGTTTTCTTTCGCAGTCCTGATGCACCAGCATGGCCGCCGCCGCCCAGAGGCAGCATCATCTCATTCACATTGATCCATTTTCCGTCGGAACGGAAGGAGCATCTCCAGAGATCCGGTGCCTCCTCATACATGGTAAAGCCCAGCTCAATATCCTCACAGTCCCGGAGAATGCCGCTGATGGCATGGATATCCGCATATTCGATATTCTTCTCCTGTTTTTCCTGCCGGTCCACAAAGGAATAGGCCACCTTTCCATCCATCACCCGAACCACATTTTTCAGAATCTCCATTCTCTTCAGCATATCCTCAAAGGTGTCCGTCTTCAGAGTCTTCATGCAGGCTTTATGGCTCACCCCCAGTTTCATCAGAGCAGCCGCCGCTTCCATAGTTCCCGGATCTGCCCTGTCAAAGCCGTTGGTGTCATGAACCATACCCAGATAGATGTACTCCGCAGGATTCCATACAGGATCTGCCTCCACAGCCTTTTTCAGAAAGGTCTGATCCATCATATAATAGATATTTTCAGAACAGGATTCGGAGATTTTTCTGTTGTTGATGGTACCGTAGCCCTCATTGGAAGCATGGTGATCCAGCACCATGGTGCAGACCGCTGCCTCATACAGCTCTTCCCCGGCAATTCTGGCTCTTGTGGCTGTGTCACAGACAATGGCCGCGTAGGGAGTCTCAACCACAGGCAACACAAAGGGATCAAAACAGGGATCCGCCAGTACTCTGCGTTTTGGACCCTTGTCCAGCTTGTCAGACAGGTAGGGAAGGACCTGGTACTCCGGATACTTCACTCTGAGATAATGGGAAAGACCCATTACAGAGCCCGCCGCATCACCGTCCGGGTTGATATGAGCCTGAACAACAACCGTTTTCAGTTTATTGCTTTCCATCATGTTTCGGAACGCCTCATCAAAGTTAAAATTCTCCATCTTCTGTTCCTCCTTTTTATTCTTTTTTACGATTCGGGTGTCAAAAGCCCCCAAAAACAGATTACACGGATTGTTTCGTACTTCGTACTCCCACAATCCTCCCCAAGATTCGGATATCGTGGTGCTTGCGCCCCACTTACATCCTCATCTTTGGGGCGTGTCACAAGGTCTATCACCACCGTACGTGCAAGCACCGGTGGCTCTGACCTTTTGACACTGTAATCTTTTTACAATTATCAGGGTTTAATCATATCAACAGAAAAAAGCTGCGTCAATGCAGCTTTTAACAAAGTATCCCGGCATCGGGTGTGGCGAAAATCGAAAGAGGTGTGAATGTAGAAAAACAGGGATGCCTTCAAACAATGGATTATGTCAGGGTGGATGACTATGAAAGCAAGACGATTGCGAGGCTTGCGTCGGGAGGGAACGCGCTAGCTTGCGTCCGGAGTGCACTGTCTGAGCCCCTAAAGGGCGAGTTTTGCACGCAGGACGCATTATAGGCGCGCGGACCGAGCAGCAAATGAGCATGTCTTGCGTCTGGTCATCCACCCTGACATACACAATCTATGAGAAACACGCTTTGCGAGTTTCTCAAGATATCGCGGCAGTCGCCAAGGTCTCGTGCAAGCACGGACTTTGGCTCGTTGCTCGCGTAAAAAGAGAGGCATCCATTGTTAAATACAATAGACACCTCTCGATTTGGGAAGGGGCTTCATAGGCCCCTGTTTTCAGCCCTTTAATGGGCTCTTGCATAGTCAATGAACACGCAGATACAGCTGGCAGGCTTTGTTCCTGTATTTCTGTATACATGGTCCTGATAGGTTTCAAACTTGTAGATCTGATCCCTGCATACTGTCTGCACATTGCCGTGACACTCCACTGTCAGTTCACCCTCTGTCACGATTACATATTCTCTTGTTTTTTCGCCATGGGCTCCGCTGAAATACTGTCCTCCCGGCTCCACATCAATTCTGTAGATCTCATAATACTGGGAATCCTCGAAGGGGAAGCAGGTAAGCACCCGATAGACACCCTCCAATTCCTTGGTGGGAGAAAGCTTTTTCATATCCACCAGCTCGTATTCTGATTTTGGATGCTGGATCAGCTCCTGGAACTGGATCCTGAGTCCGCTGGCAATCTTTCCCAGCACACCGATGGAGGGATTGGCAGTGCCTCTCTCAATCTGAGCCAGCATGCTTTTGCTGACTCCCGTCTGCTCTGCGGTCTGTTCCAGACTCATCCCCTTGGCATGGCGTATTTTTTTCAGATTTACTGATACATTGTATGTCAGGTAATCCATAGTTCCCTTTCTTCAACCACTCTACTTTTTATTTTAATGCTTTCCGATACAGAGCCTCAATGTCACTCTGACGGGAAGCTCTTGGATTCACCAGAATGTTTCCACTCTTCATGGCATCCACTGCCATGGCCGGGATCTTACTCTCAATCTCCTCCACTGTGATCTCACCCTTTTTGCTGGCCTGGTTGATGGCAACATACAGGTTTTCCGGAATTCCAATATCTGTGCACAGTTCCTGAATAGCATCCACCAGCATGGATGGACGGAACTGCTCTCTGGCAACGGTAACACTGCTGATGTAGTGATAGATCTTATGATATTTGCCATGGTCCGCCAGAGCATTGTACTCTGCGATCACCGGCAACAGCACTGCGTTGGCCACACCGTGGGATACATCAAAATAAGCGCTGACAGGATGGCTCATGGCATGGACATTTCCCAGTCTTGCAAAGGAAAATGCAATTCCCGCAAACAGTGATCCTGTCATCATGGCCTCAGCCGCCTCCAGGTCCTCTCTGTTGGCCACAAATCTCCTGATGTTTCCTCCGATCAGTTCCATGGCCTTCTCAGCCATTGCATCAGAGAACGGAGATGCATCTCTGGAAATGTAGGCCTCCTCCGCATGGATAAATGCATCAATTCCACAGGCTGCTGCCACCCCTGCTGGTGCTGTTGTGATCAGCTCCGGATCCAGGATCGCATAGGTCGGAAGAATCTCATAGCTGAAAACCGTCAGCTTATAATCTCTGCTATGATCGGTGATTACGGAAAATGCTGTCACCTCAGATCCGGTTCCCGCTGTGGTGGGAATAGCAATCAGAGGAATGATCTTTCCAGGAACCTTGTGGGCACCCTCGTAGTCGGTGATGCTGCCACCGTATTTTGCCACCACCGCCACAGCCTTGGCCACATCCATGGGCGAGCCGCCGCCAAAGGTTACAATAAAGTCCGCACCGGACTGTTTGTATGCCTCAGTGGCATGCTCCACTGTGGTGACAGATGGATTTGCCTCAATATCTGTAAACGTGCTGACCTGAACCCCTGCCTCCTTCAACAGGTCACCCAGCTTATCCACCAGTCCCATCTTTTTCAGATGAGGACCGGAGATGATCATGGCATGTGTTCCACCCAGCTCCTTTGCAATATCCTTGATTTTAGAAACAGAACCCTTTCCAACTGTAATATTCTGTGGAATAGAAAAGCTGAAGTTCTTCATGATCAGTTACCTCCCTCGAAATTTCAAAATCCAGAAGAAACACTGTTTAACAGGTTGCTCCTGCTATTACGGCAGCGGCCAGGGTTTACTGCAGGCAGGAACCCTGGCCGCTGCTGCTAAAAAAACTATATTTTCACTATTACATCAGGCTGTCTGCATGGCAAGAATGCAGAAAGTATCTGCTGAGATTGCCGGTACAGATCCTGGTATTTCAGGCAGCCTGCATAGTCAGGATACGCTCAATAGCAGCATCGATGACTTTATCAAGCTCCTCATCGTCCGCCTCAGGCATCAGAGTTGCAGCATCCTCATCGGAAATGATCTCAACCAGACTTCCGAATTTTTCCTTGTATTTCATCTTGCAGGATACAAAGAATACTGCTCCCAGAGCACCCCAGCCAAGGACCATTGCCCACTCCTGAAGAATCAGGTTTCCACCGGATCCAGGAATGCAGTACATCAGTACCATGAAGGCAGACAGCAGTACAGCCATGGTTCCCACAAATTTGTAAGCAGGTGCCTTGTAAGGACGTTTCATATCCGGCTCTTTCTTTCTTAAGATCAGGAAGGAAAGAGATACCATACAGTAAGCAACACAGCATCCAAAGTTTCCTGCATCACAGATCCACACCATCATCACTCTTCCGGCAAATGGAGCCAGCATAGTCAGTCCACCGATGAGAATCAGAGCATTGACAGGTGTTTTATGGGTTGGATGCAGTTTTGCAAAGAATTTCGGAATCATGTAGGACTCAGCCATGGAATACATGGCTCTGGAACCACCGATCATAAAGGAGTTCCAGGAAGTGATGATACCGCACATACCGCCTACGATGATGACCTTTGCCATCACAGAGGTTCCAAATGCCTTTGCCATGGCATCTGCAGTAACAAGGCCACTACCATTTGCAGAATCCACAATTGCCTCAGGATTCAGGATCATACCAACTGCCAGAATTACAAAGGCATAGAAGATAACCGCCAGCACAACAGATAAGATCAGCATTTTTCCGATTTTCTTAGGAGGAACATTGATCTCCTCTGCCGCCTGTGGGATAACATCAAAACCAATAAAATAGAATGGTGTGATTACTGCTACAGAGAGAATTCCCTTGAAATGGCCCCCCGCAGAGGTTCCCACAAACATCTGTGGAGTCAGATTATCCACAGATCCATTGATTACAGAAGCCACGATCAGAAGGATTCCTGCACCTCCGATGATCAGAGTCAGGATAGTCTGCAGCTTCGCCGCAGTTTTTGCACCCATGATGTTGATCACAGTGATCAGAAATGCAATCACAATGGCAACAACAAGCCAGGATGCGTAGATATCAAAGCCGGCCACTGTATATAAGTAGCCCTTTAAGAATCCAGGAATCAGATAGGTAAGAATGGTAGGAAATGCACAGGCCTCAAAGCACACAACTCCCACATAGCCTAAAATAATAGCCCAGGTACAGATAAAGGAACCGGTGGAACCCATGGCTCTGTGGCTGAATACATGCTCACCACCACACTGGGGCATGGCTGCCGTCAGTTCCGCATAGGTCAGACCTACGAAGAAGATCATGATACCGCCGATCACAAATCCAAGGGCAGCTCCAAGAACGCCGCCTTCCTGGATCCAGCCGCCGGAAGAAACTACCCAGCCCCATCCGATCATTGCTCCAAAGGCAATAACAAGAATATCCCAGGCACTGAAAACCTTGTCAAATTCTGATGATTTCTGATTCATATGTTAGCCCTCCTCCCGGAATACTTTATTTGCCAGGGATACAATGTATTCAGCTGTACCCTCAACACCAAGGAGACTGCTGTCGATGAGCAGGTCTCTGTTGTGTCTGTCACCACGGTTGCTGCCGGTAAGTGCCAGATGTCTCTGATGATACCGTTTGTCCTTCTCTCTGATCAGCAGCTTTGCATCATCATAGGACAGGTTGTGGCTTTCCATCACATTTTTGATCCGGGTCTCATCCGGAGAATAGATAAATATTCTTAAAATAGGTTTCTGCTCTTTTAAGATATAATCTGCAGAACGTCCGATGATCACACAGGATTCTCTGGCAGACAGCTTTCTGATGATCTGTTTCTGCACATGGATGGCACGATCTGTCAGATCCGCATATTTTGAGAAGGAGCCTCGCACATCACCCTTTGCTCCCTTTCCGGCGATGACGGTACCCTCTTCCACCTTTTCCATAATGTCCTTTGGGATTCCCACTTCCTGGATAATGGCATCCACCACTTCCCTGTCATAGAATTTATATCCCAGTGTTTCCGCAACCTTTTTTCCGATCTGGTTGCCCTTTGCGCCGTATTCGCAGCCAATTGTAATTACAAATGACATTAAGCCTCCCTTCTAAAGCAGAAAGGGACCGTTACCTCAGTAACGGCCCCCTTGCCTCATTCATTCACCATATTCTTTTTACTACTATTTCTTTTTAAAATATTATTCTTAAGAAATCATAACCTGATGTTGAATTACTCTTATGCTTGATACCTGTTTTGTCAAGTTATTGTAACGCTCTAATTCTCAAAATCAGGTATTGTTATCTATTATTTTGCCAGCTCCTCAACTGTATCCTTGATGATCTCATATGCCTTCTGGCACTCCTCTTTGGATACAATAAGTGGTGGCACCATACGGATGGTATGAGCTCCGATGGCTGTAATCAGCAGTTTTCTGTCCAGACAGCCATGTTTTACATCCACGCCGCCGATGGTATCGTCAAACTCAACACCTACAAGAAGCCCCTGATGTCTTACCTCTTTCACATGAGGAAGAGTCTCTAACAGCTCACAGAAGTAATCTCCCACCTCTTTTGCATTTCCTGCAAGATCTTTGTCCAGCAGCTCATCCACCTCAGCCAGAGCAGCTGCACAGCTGATTGGATGTCCTCCGAAGGTAGTTCCGTGGGAACCTGCTGTGAAGGCCTTTGCCACCTCCTCAGTAGCGCAGATGGCACCGATTGGCATTCCGCCGCCAAGTCCCTTCGCCATGGAAACAATATCCGGTTTCACACCATAGTTCATAAAGGACATTACCGCACCGGTTCTGCACCAGCCTGTCTGCACCTCATCCAGAAGTAACAACATGCCCTTCTCATCACAGAACTCTCTTAAGCCCTTCATGAATTCCTGTGTTGCAGGATGTACACCACCCTCGCCCTGAACAGGCTCGATCATAATGGCGATGGTATTCTCGGTGCAGGCATTTTTGAAGGCCTCCAGATCATTGTATGGAGCATAGGAGAAGCCGTAGGTCATAGGACCAAAGCCCACCTGGCAGCCATTGCCCGGCTGACCGGTTGCAGACATGGCACCGAAGGTTCTTCCGTGGAATCCCATCTTAGCAGTTACAATGTGATATTTATTAGGACCGTATTTCTCGATTCCGTATTTTCTTGCCATCTTGATCATGGCCTCATTGGCCTCAGTACCGGAGTTCTGATAGAAGATCTTGTCCATTCCAATGGTGGTACAGATTTTCTCTGCCAGCAGAGCCTGAGGAATTGTGTATGGATAGTTGAAGGTATGCATGATGTCCTCCACCTGATCCTTCACAGCTGCCACAACCTTCGGGTTTCTGTTTCCTGCATTGTTAACAGCAATTCCTGCGTAGAAATCCAGATAAGGAGTTCCCTCCTCATCGTAGAGATACATGCCCTCAGCAGTCTCTGCCAGGAAGTCAAATCTCTCATAGGTCTCGATCATGTATTTGCTTACTTTGTCTTTAATTTCCTGTTTTGTAAGTCCTGTATCTTTTAATTTCATAATCTGTACTCCTCCATTATAAGAGGTAGTGTCAAAAACTACCTTGTTTTTATGTTCTAAATCCTTTAAAAACCTTGAA
>JAUNCZ010000084.1 GCA_030526405.1 Lachnospiraceae bacterium
AGAGCACTTGACTTTTAATCAAGTTGTCCGGGGTTCGAATCCCCGATGCTTCACTTTTTGAAAGAGTTCATTTATGAACTCTTTTTTTGTTTCATAGGAAATTGACACAATTTCCTATGAAACAAAAAAACACAGATGCGCAGCTACACTACGTTGCGCGCGCGGAACAAAGTTGCGTTTTATGTAAAAATTGGCTGCGAGAGTGCGTTGAAAACGCACTTTGTTCTTTACGCGAGCAACGAGCCAAAGTCCGTGCTTGCATGAGACCTTGGCGACTGCCGCGATAACTTGAGAAACACGCTTTGCGAGTTTCTCATAGTTTAACAGGAAATATGTAAGAGAACAGGAAGATGGAAGTAAATGAGTCAGAAATCTGTCGATCAGAAAATTAATTACACCTATATGCTTCGATGCTGTGATGGAACTTTATATACAGGGTGGACAAATGATCTGAAAAAGCGGATTGCTGTGCATAACTCCGGGAAGGGAGCAAAATACACCAGATGCCGTCTTCCAGTGGAACTGGTATATTTTGAAGAGTTTTCCACAAAACAGGAGGCAATGCGAAGAGAAATCCACATAAAGCAGTTGAGTAAGGTGGAGAAAGAGGCGCTGGCAGAATCATTTGTTATATCCAGAGAGATGTAGATCCTTTGGAAAGCTTTTGTGGAAAACATCAGGAAAAGCCGTAAGAAATGTGGATACGTGGATCCCATCTCTTACGGCTTTTAGTATGCTCTGTTACAAATCCATTAGAGGAGATTTGTATGCAGAACCGGTTTTACAGTTTGTTATGTATTCACTGATTTTACAGCTTGAAGCCCTTCAGCAGATCGCCCAGAGAAGTGGAGATGGACTCTGCTTCAGGAATCTCAATCTTCTCCATTTCCTCTGCCTCAGCTGCTTCAGTGTCCTCCTGAAGTGCTTTGATGGAGAGACTGAGTTTTCCATCTTTCACAGCGATTACTTTGACAGTAACTGCATCACCCTCAGAAAGGACAACAGAGGGATGTTTGATTCTTGTGTTGGAAATCTGAGAAACGTGAACCAGTCCGGAGAGACCGTTTGAGAGACGGACAAAGGCACCGTAGGACTGGAGGCTTTCCACTGTTCCTTCCAGAACAGATCCGACTGCAACAGCATTGACAGCAGCCTTTTTTGCTGCCTCAGCCTCTTCTCTGAGTATCTCACGGCAGGAGAGGATCAGGCGATTTTCTTCTTCGTCTACTTCTGTGATGCGCACCTGGATCTCTTTTCCCAGATAGTCATTCAGGTCCTCTACACGTCCCAGTGCAAGACGGGATGCGGGAATGAAACCACGGATTCCTTCTACCTGGGCGATTACACCTTTATTGACGATGCCGTCTACTGTTACAGTGAGATTGGTCTGAGACTCCTTGTAGGCTGTTACATTTTCCCATGCCTGCGCACCCTCATCCTTGAAGGTGGAGAAGGATGCATCAATTGCTTTTGAGAATTCGTCCATTGTCATGTTGTTGTCAGTCATTATTTTCACCTCGCGTTTTTTTTATAAATATTATACCATATGTGGTAGTTTACCGAAATAGAAAAGAATGGTATTATGAATGCTGAACAAGGGGGTTTTTGTATTGATTTTCCAGCCTTTTGAGAGAGAATCAATGCAGAGCGAGATTGGGAGAGAAAAAATGAGAAAAGACAACAATATTTATGTAATAGGTCATAAGAATCCGGATACAGATTCCATCTGTTCCGCCATCTGTTATTCCTATCTGAAAAATGCTACAAAGGTGCATCCGGAGCATATTTACGTTCCGATGCGCGCTGGTGAATTAAATGAGGAGACACAGTTTGTGCTGAATTACTTTGGGGTGAAAGAGCCAGATCTGATGACAGACGGTGCCACACAGGTAAAGCAGATTGAGATTCATGAGATTCCAGGTGTAAAGGACACCATCACTGTGAAGCGTGCCTGGGAGCTGATGAAGGAGGAGGGAGTTGTTACTCTTCCCATTGTAGATGAGGAGAATTATCTGGCAGGAGTCATCACCGTCAGCGATATTGCAGAATCCTATATGGACAGTCACGATAACACAGTGCTTTCTCAGGCTGGTGCCCGTTATAAGGATATAGCGGACACTCTGGATGGCCAGGTGGTAGTGGGCAATGAGAATGACTGTTTTGAAGACGGCAGAGTTATGATCGGAACCTTCCATCCGGATATGATGGGAAACTATATCAGAGAATCAGACCTGATCATCACCGGAAATCGTACAGAGGATCAGCTGTTTGCCATTGATGTAAATGCCAGCTGTCTGGTGCTGGGTTTAAGCGCCGGAGACAAGCTTTCCAATACTATTAAGCGTATTGCGGCAGAGACCGGTACAGTGGTCATCAACAGTCCCCATGACACATATACCATTGCCCGTCTGATCAATCAGGCTATTCCGGTAAAGCATCTGATGACAAAGAACTGCATGTTCTTCAACAGTCTTGATAAGCTGGATGATATCAAAGAGATTATGAGAAATACACGACATCGAGATTATCCGGTGTTGAACGAGGAGAGAAAGTATATCGGTACCATTTCCAGACGTAATCTCATCGGAGCAGGTAAAAAACGCATGATTCTTGTGGATCACAACGAGAAGACCCAGGCGGTGGATAATATTGATGAGACGGAGATCATGGAGATTATTGATCACCACAGACTGGGTAATCTTGAGACAATGGCGCCATTGTTATTCAGAAATCAGCCTGTGGGATGTACTGCCACCATTATCTATCAGATTTACAATGAACGAGGCATGGAGATTGAGAAATGGGTGGCAGGTCTTCTGATGTCTGCTGTTATTTCAGACACTCTTCTGTTCCGATCCCCCACCTGTACAGAGGTGGATATTGCTGCGGCAAAGGCTCTTGCTGAGATTGCAGGGGTGGAGGACCTGGAGGAATATGCCCAGGAGATGTTTTCTGCAGCCAGCGATCTGGAAGGGAAAACGGCAGAGGAGATCTTCCATCAGGATTTCAAGGAGTTTATGATCAATAAGATCCCCTTTGGTGTGGGACAGATCAATGCCATGTCCAAAAAGAATCTGCAGAGCATCAAGGAATGCCTTATGACAATTCTGGAGGAGAAGAGGGGAATTCTTGGCTGTCAGATGATCTTCTTTATGCTGACCAATATTCTTGAGGAATCCACAGAACTGATCTTTTGCGGAGAAAATGCAAAGGAGCTGGTGGAGTCGGCATTTGGGGTGAATGCCTCTGAAAACAGTGCGATTCTTCCTGGAATAGTCTCCAGAAAGAAACAGCTGATTCCTGCCTTCGTGACTGCAATACAGGAAGAATAAAGGCGGATATCCGGTCTGGAAGGAGTGGGCTTTTATCTCAGTGGAGAAGACTCCCACCTCTATAGGTAGTAAGCGTCGACTTGAACGGCCTGAAGGATCTGAAAAAATGAAATGATAAAGGAATGTAAAATATGGCAAAACAGGAATGGAAACCGGGAAATATGCTGTATCCTCTCCCGGCAGTGCTGATTACCTGCACTGACAAAGAGGGCAACGATAATGTATTCACTGTGGCGTGGGCAGGTACTGTCTGTACGAATCCTCCCATGGTCTCAATCTCTGTGAGACCGGAGCGTTTTTCCCATGGAATGATCATGGAGACAAAGGAATTTGTCATCAATCTCACCACGGAGGAGATGGCATTTGCAGTGGATTTCTGTGGTGTTCGTTCCGGCAGAGATGTGAATAAGTTCGAGGTTTGTAAACTGACCAGAGAAAAGGCATCAAAGGTTAAGGCACCCCTTCTGGCGGAATCACCGGTCTGTATTGAGTGCAAGGTGAAGGAAGTGAAGAAGCTGGGTTCCCATGATCTGTTTATTGCAGAGGTGGTAGCTGTCCATGCAGAGGAAGAATACATGGATCATAATAATCGCTTCCGACTGAAACAGGCGAAGCCTCTGGCCTATTCCCATGGTGAGTATTACGGCCTGGGAAAACAGCTGGGTACTTTCGGCTACAGTGTAAAGAAAAATACTGCCGGTAAAAAGAAGAGAAGACGCTGAGGAAGTGGATTCGGATATCCAGGCTGTAAAAATGAAAAGCAGAAGTGGATGAAACTAAAATAAAAAAAATTATCATTTACAGGTGTAAAAAACGGGAAAAACCCTATAAATTTGGGGTTTTTCCCCTTTTTTTATAGTGAAATGCAAGTTTGAAAAAAAAACTTGCATTTAGCACTTTAGCGTGCTATAATGCGAACAGAGTTTGGAAAGAATAATTCTAGGAGGTTATTTATATGTCATACGTAGATGAAATTATCAGCGCAACTATTGCTAAAAACCCAGGTGAGCCAGAGTTCCATCAGGCACTGAAAGAGGTTATGGAGTCTATTCGTCCTGCAATCGATAAAGACGAGGAGAAATTCCGTAAAGAGGCTCTTCTTGAGCGTCTTGTTGAGCCAGAGCGTCAGATCAAATTCCGTGTAGCGTGGGTTGATGATAAAGGAGCTGTTCAGGTTAACACAGGATACCGTGTACAGTTCAACAGCGCTATTGGACCATACAAAGGAGGACTTCGTTTCCATCCTTCAGTAAACCTTGGAATCCTTAAATTCCTTGGATTTGAGCAGATCTTCAAAAACTCCCTGACAGGTCTTCCAATCGGCGGAGGAAAAGGTGGTTCTGACTTCGATCCTAAGGGAAAATCTGACAGAGAGGTTATGGCATTCTGCCAGGCATTCATGACAGAGCTTTACAGACACATTGGTGAGAACACTGACGTACCAGCTGGAGATATCGGTGTTGGTGGACGTGAGATCGGATATCTGTACGGACAGTACAAGAGAATCCGTGATTCCTATGACAGCGTTCTGACAGGAAAAGGTCTGACATGGGGAGGATCCCTTGCAAGAACACAGGCTACAGGATATGGTCTTCTGTATCTGACAGAGGAGATCCTGAGACTGAACGGAAAAGATCTGGCAGGAAAAACCTGTTGTGTATCCGGTTCCGGAAACGTTGCTATCTACGCTATCGAGAAAGCTCATCAGCTTGGAGCTAAAGTTGTTACATGTTCTGATTCTACAGGATGGGTATACGATCCAGAAGGAATCGATGTAGCTGCTCTGAAAGAGATCAAAGAGGTTAATCGTGCTCGTCTGACTGAGTACAAAAAATATCGTCCAAATTCTGAGTATCATGAGGGACGCGGTGTTTGGGTAACCAAATGTGATATCGCTCTTCCATGTGCAACTCAGAACGAGCTGCTTCTTGATGATGCTAAGGCTCTGGTTGCTAACGGATGTATGGCAGTTTGTGAGGGTGCTAACATGCCTACAACTCTTGAGGCTACAGAGTACCTGCAGGAGAACGGTGTAATCTTCGCACCTGGTAAGGCTGCTAACGCTGGTGGTGTTGCTACTTCCGCACTGGAGATGTCTCAGAACGCAGAGCGTCTGAGCTGGTCCTTCGAGGAGGTTGATGCTAAACTGAAAGGTATCATGGTTAACATCGCTAATACAATCGCTGATACTGCAAAAGAGTATGGCATGGAGGGCAACTATGTTGCTGGTGCTAACATTGCAGGATTCAAGAAAGTTGCTGATGCTATGTTAGCTCAGGGAATTTTCTAATCAGAAATCTCATTAGTTTTCTAAAAGCATACGGAGAGGATTGTCGTTCTGACAATCCTCTCTTTTGCATGAAACCACAAGTTGTGCTATACTTTTTCTAAGTTTATATTTACAAATCCTTATTAATACGGTAATATGAGGTAGATTTACAGAAGTTGTAATATGAGGTGGAAGTATGGAACAATACGTTATCAAAGGAGGAAACCCTCTTGTTGGTGAAGTAGAGATTGCCGGGGCTAAGAATGCAGCGCTGGCTATTTTGACTGCCGCAATCATGACAGATGAGACTGTTTATATAGATAATATGCCGGACGTAAGTGATATCAACGTTCTTCTGGAGGCCATTGGAGTTATTGGTGCACAGATGGAGCGCATTGATCGTCATACAGTGAAGATTAATGGAAGTACGATCGGTTCTGTCAGTGTGGATTACGAATTCATCAAGAAGATCAGGGCATCTTATTATCTGTTAGGAGCACTTCTCGGAAAGTATAAAAAAGCAGAGGTACCGCTGCCAGGCGGCTGCAATATCGGTAGCAGACCCATTGATCTGCATCTGAAAGGTTTCCGTGCTCTGGGTGCAAAGGTTGACATTCGCAACGGAATGGTTGTGGCATCTGCGGAGGAACTTCGCGGTGCAAACATTTTCCTGGATACTGTTTCAGTGGGAGCAACAATCAATATTATGATGGCTGCTTCTATGGCAAGAGGAAACACAATTATTGAAAATGCTGCAAAGGAGCCACATGTGGTGGATACTGCAAACTTCCTGAACAGCATGGGAGCAAACATCAAGGGTGCAGGTACAGATGTAATCCGTATCAAGGGTGTTGAGACTCTTCACAAAACCAATTATTCCATCGTTCCGGATATGATCGAGGCGGGAACATTTATGTTTGCTGCAGCGGCTACCAAGGGCGATGTACTGGTAAAGAATATTATTCCAAAGCATCTGGAGGCTATGACAGCAAAGCTTCTGGAAATGGGCTGTGAGATTGAGGAGTTTGATGAGGCGATCCGTGTAACCGCGAAGAATCGTCTGAAGAGAACCCATGTAAAAACTCAGCCATATCCTGGTTTCCCGACAGATATGCAGCCACAGATTGCTGTAAGCCTTGCTCTGGCCAGTGGAACAAGTATTGTCACAGAGAGCATTTTCGATAATCGCTTTAAATACTGTGATGAGCTGGCACGTATGGGAGCCAATGTTAAGGTAGAAGGCAATGTTGCTATTATTGACGGTGTGGAGCGTCTTACTGGAGCACGTGTAAGTTCGCCGGATCTCCGTGCAGGAGCTGCTCTTGTTATTGCGGGTCTTACTGCAGAGGGTATCACTGTAATTGATGATATTGTGTATATCCAGCGTGGATATGAGGACTTTGAGAATAAGCTCACAGGTCTGGGTGCTCTTATTGAGCGCGTATCCAGCGAGAAGGAGATTCAGAAATTCAAGTTAAGAGTAGGCTGATCAAGGCCTTGAAAAGGGGCTGTCGCAACAACTGTTGCGATGGCCCCTTTTTCTTCCCCTTTTTGAATATTGCTAAATGTCAGTAGTTACTTCAGGGACCGCTCTCGCTTAGGTCCTCGCTCCAGCGGTACTAAGCTTCAAGCATCGACTTCGTCTTGCTTTCAGCAAG
>JAUNCZ010000085.1 GCA_030526405.1 Lachnospiraceae bacterium
GCTAACGCATAATTCGTTTTATCTGAGAATATAATAATCCTTGAATTTATGAACCCCGTATACGGAGTCGAGAGACTTCGTATGCGGGGTTTTTGTATGGGGGAGGATTGTTGCGAATAGTCTCTTTTTTTCTTGGAGATTATCAAAAAAATATGACAGATATGATAAGATAGAATAAATCATAAGACAGGAGAAATCATCAATGCCATCAAAGAGACAGAGACAGCGAAATATATTTGAGATTAACAATGATATTGATCAGGAAGACTTCTTTCATTTTATGATGGATAAGTCAGAGGAAATTGATGAATTTGACAGGAGATTGCTCCATATGGATCTTCATGCCAGGAATCTAAGTGCATCAGAGGTGGATACCTATGACTGTGACTGTATCTTTATCAGAGTATTCCCAACCAGTGAGATGATAATTGATTTTCCGGAAATTGCTCATGATTTCTTCCTGCATGCATTCCAGAAAGTAAAGCAATACGATCAGGTGGAGTATCTTCCTGATCATGCGTTGTTTGATCATCCTACATCTGCATATATTAACTGGACACTGAATCTGATGCTGAATGCAGCGAAACAAGGGGATCCGTATACAATCGGCCTGTTCCAGCATCTGTTCCAGACCTATTATAAGCGGGAATATAAGCAGCTGAAGAGATTTCGCTACATTACAAGAGGTGAACTGAATTCCATCGCCAGACTGGACGAGGACGTGATGGGAATGAGCCGTCTGGCAATCTGCATTACCATGTGTCGGATTATGGGTATTCAGCTGGATCCGGATTGCAATATCATCTACATGCTTCAGACAGATTTCATGAAAGGTCTTAGAAAAGCGGAAGAAAGACCATTTTTTGAAGGGTTTTCCCATGAGATTATTGACAAAGCAGTAACCAGGATAGAGCATGAACTGGATGAATTAGAGTTCCAGACACCAGAGAAGAGGAAAATAATACTGAAGGAGTTTAAAAACTATAACAGAATTGTCAGCGTAGCTGAGAAATGTTTAAGTCTGCCGGAGGGATTTGTGGAGGATGCAGACACGGATCTTTTTGATTTTGAAGAACTGCTGATCAGAACTCTGGAATTCATGTTGTATCTGGAACCGGATAAAGATCATTCTTTTGATGAAATCCTCAGAAATGCAGTTCTTGTTAAGGTGATGACAGCATTTGGAATATATCATAGTCTTGCAGAAGAGAATCTGAAAAGAATACTGGGGCTGGATTATGATCTTTTTGAGGTTAATCGGAACCATTCGCTGTTTAAACCGGAAAAGGTAAAGATTCCATCCACGGTGCAGTCTGCAAGAGGAAGCGGTATCAAGAAAGCAGAACCGGAAACTCGCTCTGGAAAAATGCCAACTGCGGAAGCTGCAACGGATTCTCAGGAGCTTTTATATGAGGAACTGGAGAAGCTCCGGGCAAAGCTCAAAAAGCAGGAGCAGGAGAATAAGGCACTGCGTCAGGAGAACCGGGATCTGGATCAGAAACTGAAGGAGACAGAGTCTGTTCTGGAGAATCTTAAGGGAGAGCATCAGGAATTGGTTCATCTCCGGAATCATGTATACCAGATGACAGAGAAGGAGCAGGAGGTTCCAACAATTGATCTCCAGACAATGGAAAATGCTTTGAAGCCAAAGAAGATCATTATCATCGGTGGGCACAGCAACTGGACCTCTAAACTGAAGAACAAATTCTCAAAATGGGTATTTCTCAAACCGGAGATTAATAATACTCTGGATGGAAAAGTGCTGGAGGATGCAGATTATATCTACTTCTTCACAGATACGATGTCCCATGGAACCTATGGCAAATACATGAAGATTATTCGTACTAAGAGGATTTCCTGCTATGGGTATATTCATAGTATCAATATCTCCTTTAACATTAAGCAGATTTATGAGGATCTGATGAAACTGAATGATCATTGATAAAGTGATTTCAATAGGAATAATCATTCGTTGTGTTGGAGACCTGGGTCTTACGTGTTAGCATTGACACGTAATCTCTGAGATAGAAAAGGAATTATAGAATGCAGAAAAGAATACCAGAAGGAAAGAAATATGTATCCTTTTATATTACTGAGAATGTCAGAAGCAGTATTCAGATGCTGATAGAAATCACAGACCTTCCGAAAACGAGAATCTATAACAAGGCATATCAGTATTTTCTGGAGAAGCGTGATCAGACGATTGATCCAAGAATCCTGATCAAGAAAAGAACAGATCCTCAGTATATCAGGCGAGATGTTCTGGAAACAGATTACATCAAGATGGAGTACTATCTGAAGATGAAAGAACTGTCTGAAAAGAATAAATGCTCCGTGGCCTGTGTGATCTATGCTGCACTGGTGGAGTATATTACAATTTTTTCAATGAGAATAGTGAGATAGAGGAAGAATACGCATGTAATTTAGAATAGCAGCTTTAGAATAATTGTTTTAGAAATCAATGATACCAACAAATTGGGACTGAGACACTATAAATATAATATTTGGATTGAGGCGATATTATGAAATACAATGATTTTATCCGGACTACAGTTCTGAGCCTGGATGAAGCTAATTATGAATTACTGAAGAAGGATCTGATTGGTGAATACATTTCATTTTCGGTAATAGAGGATGAGGATGTTACCAAGGAAATCCTTGCTGAAAAGCTATGTGATTATTTTGAAAAGTTAGAGCTGAAGACAGGGAAAGATTTTGACAAGCAGGTAGAAATCTACATTAAGGATCTGGATTTAATTGTAGGCCGGCGTATTGCGAAATCACCACAGCCGAAGAAGAATGATCAGACTCAGGGGTCTGATCCACGTTCCAGAAAGTATTATAATAAGGCTTTGGAAACAAAGAATTACAGAAACATTACAGCAAGGAATTTGATTGATTACTCAAGAATTATGTTTTGTCTGTATGCCGCTGTTATTAAGAACCGGTATAAGGAAATCCAGGATTTTGATTTCTCAGTTACTTGCCTTGACCCTGGAAGGATCATTGCATCCATGAAAACGGAACCGGAAACAATTGTGATGGTGAAGAAAAAACGCTTTGACATAAAGAATCTGTATTGTTCAGATACCTGCACATTCATCATGTCAATGATTTTGCTTCATAAGATTATTAATGATAAGGTTCAAGGAGAGTACTATTATGAGTGAAGCAATATTAGTAGATGCACTGGAGCAGTTAAAACCTTTTTTGAATGATAATAAGGTGCTGGAAATTGTGGTTCGTGGAAAGAATAAGCGCATTGCCGCATTTCAAAAGGTGCTTTTGAATGACATTCCACAGGTGCAGGAGAAGGCTGCTATTGAAAAGGCTGTTAATCTTCTGAATCGTAATACTTTATTGAATGAACGAAATCTTAAGCTTGTCAGCGAAGTGGCAAAAATTCAGAAAATAGGTTTGCTTTTAAACGGATTAAACTTATGTGCTACCTGTGCAGGTTTCGCAATTATGTATGAGAAACTGGACAAGATGAGTGCAGAAATAGGCCAGCAGATTTATCAGTTGCATAATACTGTTAAGCAGGGGAATGATGTGCAGTCAGGATATGAGTTCAATAAAGTCCTGGCAGATCATACAGATATGCTGGATTGCAGGAAAAAGAAACAGCCATACCCTGAAGGAAAAATGAGAGAGCTGGTTGATCGGGAGTACAATGTCCTGATGCTGTTGATTGACATTTTTCAAAAAGACATTGCAGCAGATAAGGAAAAAGTTGTCTTCTCCATTTTTTCTATGCTGTCTATGTTTACGGTAGCACTTCGGTACTTCGACGAGCTCTATTATACAAACAATCATGAAGTCCTTGGAAATGAAAATGTATGGCATTCATCTCATAATAAGTGGATGGGGGCATATTCTACACTTTTATCCCAGCCGTTTGTAGAAAAACTTCAAGATTATGCTGTGTTTGATGCAAAGCTGAATACATTAGGGGTTGATGCGTACTATATAAGTCTGATGGATCAGGTTGTAGAGCAGAAAGAAGAAGTGGAGGATAATCAGGAGCTGATTATATCTCTGGGGGATAGTACTCTTTTAGAAGCCCTTCGAGATATGACAGATATGGATATTAAGAAAACAATTTCCGATGCTTTTTCTGAAGCCTGTGGCGATAATTCATCACCAGAAGTGAAAAAAGTCTATGAGGATGCAATGAAGCAGGTAGGAATGGCCTAAAGGAACAAACTATGAATATTGATGTTAAAAATTCAATAGATCAGCTTCTGACAGTATGCCGGCAAATTGATGCTGTTCGGAAAAAATCTACTGAGTCAGTAACAGACCTGGTAATTTCTGATTTAAGAAATTTCGTCGGGATTATTTCCAGGGCAAACAAAGAGGAGCGCCTGGAGTATTTCAATGAAATGTATATTAATATTAAGACTCCGAATATTTCAGCAGATTTTCCGGCAGCATTGCCTGTGATATGCCAGATAGATAATACTGTATTGAAGTCCAGAGGGATGTGTGTCAGTGCACTGTATCTGGAAACTATTTCAATTATTGGGAAGCAATATCTTCTCAGCAAACAGGATAAAAAGGATATTGATGCACAGCGCTTCAAAGACATAATTAAGTCCCTGCAAGATTATATTGCGTCACAATCACCTGAGGTATCAGAAGAGAAATTACCTGCTTCTGATCCTATAAAGGGAGAAGGAAAAACGGTTGAATCTTTGGATGAGAATCCAGTAAAAGAGCAGGAAGAAAGCCTTGAGGAACTGATGAAGCAGCTCAATGATCTTATTGGGCTAAATAGTGTAAAGACGGAAGTTACTTCTTTGATTAATCTGCTTAAAATAAAGAAGATCCGAGAAGAACGTGGCATGAAAACTGCTGATGTTTCAAAACACCTTGTATTCCTCGGAAATCCTGGAACGGGAAAGACTACAGTCGCTCGTCTTCTTTCAAAGATTTACAAACAGTTAGGAGCTTTGGAAAATGGGCAGCTGGTTGAAGTTGATCGCGCCGGCTTGGTGGCAGGTTATGTTGGTCAGACCGCTTTGAAAACCAAAGAAAAAATAGATGAAGCGATGGGCGGTATCCTGTTCATTGATGAAGCCTATACATTAGCAAAGGGTGGCAATGACTTTGGTCAGGAAGCGATTGACACCATTCTGAAGAGCATGGAGGATCACCGTGACAGCTTTGTTGTGATTGTTGCCGGTTATCCGGAACCGATGGAACGGTTTCTGGAATCGAATCCAGGTTTGAAATCAAGATTTAATAAGGTGATTCTTTTTGAGGATTATTCGGAAGAGGAACTGTTCCTCATTTTTGAATGTTCATGCCGTAAGTGTGGGATGCATTTGACAGAGGAGGCGAAAATCGCACTGAAAGAGTATATTGATTCTTTGTGTATGAGGAAACCGGATAACTTCGCAAATGGCCGTGAAATGAGAAACCTATTTGAAGCTGCATATGTGAAGCAGGCGAATCGTTTGGCGATGCTCAGTGAACTCTCTGATGATGAACTGAATGAGATTACAGTAGATGACCTGGCTCTGGATAAATAGAAAATATACTTGGCGATGTGTTTGGTCTGTTGTACTTCTTCCCTTGTCTGCTCTGGACCAATCAATAGAGAGAAATGCAGTATGTGCGGTGCAGGTGTTCAAGGGGTTGATATGTAAATTCATGGAGCGATGTAAATTTCACTCAGTTTATTATGAGGGAGGTATAAATTGAAATTGCGGACAATAATAAGTGATTTAATCAAGAAGCTTGTTATTATGTGGGATCCGGATTTTACAAAAGTAACAGCAAAAGAGCGAGAGGTACTTGAAAAAAGCTGTTCCGAGATGAAAAACGGTGAATTTATTGCAGAAGAAGATTTCTGGTCATAAATGCTGGATGTTGTACCAGAATAGGAAAAAAAGTCCAGGAAGGCAGATTTCGACAATTGATGGTTACAATTTTCGGCATCTTTTGATGGTATCTTTATCGATTGATTTTGGACAAAAGCTACCGTCTCCTATCGGACAGACAAAGCCAGCATGTGTCTTTTTTGAATTTACGAACCCCGTATATGGAGTAGAGAGACTTCGTATACAAGGTTTTTTGTGTGGCAATAAAATATGTTATTTTTTGTGTTCTTAGACGAGTATGAATAAAGGAATTTGCGAAACTAATTATACGCTATCAGATATTGAAGTCTTACAGGGGAAAAGATATAATTATTATGAATAAAGTGACAGGTAAAAAGTGATTGAATTCCGTTATAATTGAGGATAGCCTAAATGGGAGGTGAAACGGATGTTGACGGATACTATGAAAGATGAATTAATCAAAGGTTTACTTGATATATTCCATGATGATCTATCCATGATAATTTTATATGGTTCAGTTGCAAGGAATGAGGAAACACTGGAAAGTGATATTGATATAGCAATTATCATGAAGAAAAATATGGATGTGAATGCAAAAGACAGATTTATATGTTGGGCTGCAGATATGGATGTTCGTTATGATCGAGTTTTTTCGATTATTGATATTCAGGAAGAGAATATGAAGAAATGGGGAAATGTGCTTCCATTTTATCAGAATGTGCAGAAAGAAGGGATTGTTCTTTGGAAAGCAGCTTAAAAGAATTAGCAGGATACCGGATGAAAAGAGCGAAAGAAATGCTTTCAGCAGCAGAGGGAAATCTGGAAATAAGACAGTATAAAACATCTTTAAATCGTTCCTATTATGCAATTTTTCATGCTATGCGCGCTTGTAATATCTTAAAAGGATTCGACTCTTCAAAACATTCAGGAGTAATTGCCTTTTTTAATAAAGAGTTTTTAAAAGAAGAAATCCTGGATAAAAAACTGTCGATAATAATTAAGAACAGTTCTTTTCTGAGAGAAAAATCAGATTATGATGATTTTTTTATTGCCAGTAAAAAAGATGCGATGGATCAATTGGAACATGCGAGGTTGTTTATTGGATTGGTAGACACTTATTTAGAATCTGTTGAATAATGATTTCTATCTGTAATTTTACACAGAACATCACGCGTATTTCTGGTAATTATTCTGAAAATACGTCTTGACAGCCAAAATATTCTTTGATATGATTCACTCATCAAAAGTCCCAGATGAGACAACGAGGTCTGTTGCAAAGTATTTGTATGTTAACTTCCAGAAAAGGGTACAACTAAATCAAATTGAGGGTGGGTGAAAATCT
>JAUNCZ010000028.1 GCA_030526405.1 Lachnospiraceae bacterium
TGAATGTTAGTATAATCTTTGTTGTATATATTTTTCATTGGTAGTTAAATTATACTACTTAAGCCAGGTTCTTCGGAATCTGGCTTTTGTTGTATCAAAAAGTAAATACTGCCAACAAAATATCCCGGCATCGGGTGTGGCGAATACTATGAGAAACACGCTTTACGAGTTTCTCAAGTTATCGCGGCAGTCGCCAAGGTCCCGTGCAAGCACGGACTTTGGCTCGTTGCTCGCGTAAATCGAAAGAGGTGTGAATGTAGAAAAACAGGGATGCCTTCAAACAATGGATTATGTCAGGGTGGATGACTATGAAAGCAAGACGATTGCGAGGCTTGCGTCGGGAGGGAACGCGCTAGCTTGCGTCCGGAGTGCACTGTCTGAGCCCCTAAAGGGCGAGTTTTGCACGCAGGACGCATTATAGGCGCGCGGACCGAGCAGCAAATGAGCATGTCTTGCGTCTGGTCATCCACCCTGACATACAAAAAAAAGAGAGGCATCCATTGTTAAATACAATAGACACCTCTCGATTTGGGAAGGGGCTTAGTGCGACAGCCCCTTGTTCTGTATATTCCTTTATCAGCCCTCATTCTGAGCGGCAACCAGCTTATCTGCACCGTATTTTTTGCGCAGCGCCGGTTTCTCGATCTTTCCTGTGGCGTTTCTCGGCACATCAGCAAAGATGATCTTCTTGGGACGTTTGTATCTTGGCAGTTCCTTACAGAAGTTGTTGATCTCCTCCTCTGTACACTCCATGCCCTCTTTAATGGCGATGATGGCACCTGTGATCTCTCCCAGTCTCTCATCCGGCAGACCAATACAGGCAACATCCAGCACCTTTGGATGATTGCTGAGGAAGTTCTCAATCTGTACAGGATAGATATTCTCTCCTCCTGAGATGATAACGTCCTTCTTACGATCTACCAGGAAGTAGAAGCCGTCCTCATCCTGCATGGCCATGTCACCGGTACGAAGCCAGCCGTTTACCAGTGTCTCTGCAGTTGCTGCAGGATCGTTGTAGTAGCAGGTCATCACACCCGGGCCCTTTACATACAGCTCGCCCACTTCGCCCTGCTGTACCTCTTTGCCCATGTCATTGACAATCTTGCATTTCCATCTGTAGCCCGGAACGCCGATGGCACCAACCTTGTGGATGTTCTCCACGCCCAGATGCACACAGCCTGGTCCTGTGGACTCAGACAGGCCGTAGTTTGTATCATAGAGATGATGTGGGAAGTATTCCTTCCATCGTTTGATCAGTGATTTGGGAACAGGCTGTGCTCCGATGTGCATCAGTCTCCACTGATCCAGCTCATAATCCTCCAGCTTCACATCCCCGCGATCCAGGGCTGCCAGAATCTCCTGTGCCCATGGCACCAGAAGCCATACGATGGTGCAGTGCTCCTTGGAAACAGCATCCAGAATAATCTCCGGTGTAGTTCCTGTCAGCAACACAGCCTTGCTTCCTGCACAGAGGCTTCCCATCCAGTGGAATTTCGCACCTGTATGGTACAGAGGCGGAATACATAAGAAGCAGTCATCTCTGCCGGTAAGGTGATGCTTCTGTTCCATCTGGGCAGCCTGCATCAGACTCTCATGGTTGTGAAGAATAGCCTTTGGAAATCCTGTTGTTCCTGAAGAATAGTAGATGGCAGCATCGTCATCATCCTCCAGACGGATCAGCGGCGGCTGGCTGGAGCAGTCTGCCACCATCTCACGGTAGCTCTCTGCGAAGGTAGGACAGCCATCTCCCACATAGATCATAAGGCGGCCCTTGCAGAGATCCTCTGCAATGCTCTCCAGACGTCCGATGAACTGTGGACCGAAGAACAGCACCTGCACCTCTGCCAGATCTGCACAGTATTTGATCTCCTTTGCATCAAAACGGAAGTTAAAAGGAACAGCAATGGCTCCTGTCTTCAGAATTCCGAAATAGATTGGCAGCCACTCCAGACAGTTGAACATCAGAATGGCAACACGGTCTCCCTTCTGCACTCCCCTGCTCAGCAGCATATTTGCAACACGGTTTGCCTTCTCATCGAAGACACTCCAGGTAATCTCTCTTCTGTATGGATGATTATCCACCTGCTGTACCAGGTCAAACTCCTTCCAGGTGGTCTTTCTGTTATCCTGAACGGATGGATTCAGCTCCACAAGAGCCACCTCGTCTCCGTACAGCTTATGATTTCGCTCAAGTAAATCTGTAACAGGCATGTTTCATTGTTCCTTTCTCTTTTCCTATTTCCTATTCTGTCCGCTTCTCTTTCACGCTTTTCAGCGTTCAAGTGACAATAGCATAACCATAGCACAGCAATGGTAAAAAGTCAAATTGAGCAGAAAAAGAGAGAAGGGGATTCCGAAAAGGAACACCCCTCCTTTCGCCGCCTCTTCTCACAGATTCTGTGCCGGAACAGCCTCTCTTATTCTTTTTCTTTCATCCTGTTTAATACAGAAGTAAGACAACCCGTTCCATAGTTCAGCATGCGGTTTACGCGGCTGATGGTAGCTGTACTGGCATTGGTCTTCTCCATAATTTCTGTATAAACCTTCTTCTCATTGAGCATCTTGGCCACTTCAAAGCGCTGCTCCATAGACTGAAGTTCCGTCATAGCACAGATATCTTCAAAGAAATCCATGCACTCCTGAATATCCTTTAATTCCAGGATTGCCTGATACATATCAGGCTTGCGTTCTTTCATAACATTTCTTGCCATTGTCCGTTTCCTCTCACTTTATTCATCACAGTATTCACGGCAAGTAAAACGGCCTTGGTAATCCGCTTTACCAGTGATTCACCTACTGCGTGTATGTTGCAAAAGAACCGGCACCATGCACTCCTGTCAGTTTCTGTACTGATCAGAGTCTCTCCGGAACCAGAAGCTTGATTCCCTTGGATAACAGAATCTTTTCACACAGAGTGTTATCGTCTACACGGAGGATTGCATAGGCTTCATTCTTTCCTGCAAATCCATACATATACTTGATGGCAATTCCGGCATCTGCCAGTGCAGCAAACATCTCACCTGCCGCTCCCGGTTTATCAGCCATTACACAGCCTACTACATCTGTCATGTTTACAACAAAGCCGTTGTCCTTCAGAGCAGTAACTGCTGCGTAAGTATCATTTACAATAATGCGGAGAATACCAAAATCTCTTGTATCAGCAATGGACATAGCTCTCAGATCTACACCCGCCTCAGCAAGTACCTCTGTACATTTCACCAGAGATCCTGTTTTATTCTCAACAAAAACTGAAATCTGTTTCACTGCCATAATAAAAACCCTCCTATTTCCGTATCCCGGCAGTCCCCAATAACTGCCGGGATCCTTATCTGTTAATGCTGTTGTTTCACACAGCCCTGCTTCAATCAGGCTTTTTTGTAAAGGTTACGTCTGTCGATTACACGCACTGCTTTTCCTTCGCTTCGAACGATGGATTTTGGCTCTACGATACGAACCTTAGCATAGATTCCCAGCATGGATTTCAGTCCTGCCACTACCTCTTTCTCCTTAGCAGACAGATCTGTTACAGAGTCAGAGAACAGCTCAGGTGTCATCTCCACCAGAACCTCGATGGTATCGCTGTATTTCTCACGGTCAACGATAATCTGGTAGTTGGAGGTAAGACCCTGCTGCAGCAGCACCTGCTCGATCTGGGATGGGAATACGTTAACACCCTTAACGATCAGCATGTCATCACTGCGTCCCATTGGTTTGGACATTCTCACGTGAGTACGTCCGCAGGAACAAGGTTTACGGGAAAGAACACAGATATCCTTTGTTCTGTAACGAAGAAGAGGGAATGCCTCTTTGTCGATACTTGTGAATACAAGTTCTCCAACCTCGCCATCAGGAAGAACCTCACCGGTCTTAGGATCGATGATCTCTGCGATGAAATGATCCTCGTTGATATGCATTCCTGCCTGCTCCTCACACTCGAAGGAAACACCAGGTCCGGAGATCTCTGTCAGACCATAGATATCGTAAGCCTTGATGCCCAGTCTCTTCTCGATATCCTGACGCATCTCCTCTGTCCATGCCTCTGCACCGAAGATTCCTGCTTTCAGCTTGATCTGATCGCGAACGCCTCTCTCCTCGATGGACTCCGCCAGGTAAGCAGCGTAGGATGGTGTACAGCAGAGGATGGTAGCCTCCAGATCCACCATAAACTGGATCTGACGATCTGTATTTCCGGAGGACATTGGCAGAGTCAGACAGCCAACCTTATGAGATCCGCCGTTGAGACCAGGACCGCCTGTAAACAGACCGTATCCGTAGCATACCTGAACAACGTCTTTTTTAGTTCCGCCTGTGGCCATAATGGCACGGGCACAGCACTCCTCCCACATGTCGATATCATTCTGTGTGTAGAAGGCAACCACACGACGTCCTGTGGTACCGGAGGTGGACTGGATACGAACACAGTTCTCCAGAGGCTCAGCCATCAGTCCGTATGGATAGGCATCTCTTAAGTCGTCCTTGGTGATGAATGGCAGCTTGTGAAGATCGTCGATGGATTTGATATCCTCCGGTTTTACTCCCACTGCATCCATTTTGTTGCGGTAGTACTCAACATTCTCGTACACCTTTTTTACTGTTTTCACCAGCTTCTCGTTCTGGATCGCTACGATGGTCTCACGTGAGGCGCACTCAAGCTCTTTCTGATAATAATTTCCCATTTTTGCAAGTTCCTTTCCCTTTTTCTTTTATTCTTTTATCCTTTTACAGCTTATCCCCTGCGTTGACGGAAAGCTGTTATTCACCCCAGTGGAATCCCAGGTCAAATGCCTTCTTGTTCATCTCAATGAAGGCTGGTTTTACAACCTGCTCAATGGCAGTCATCCATTTCTCCTCAGAGATTCCGAAATATTTAGCCAGACGGCCCATCAATACCAGGTTGGTTGCCTTGGCAGATCCAGCCTCCACAGCCAGTGCCAGAGCGTCAATGGCATCCACATCCGCACCGTTTTTCTTCACCTCTTCCAGAATATCATGAGGATACTCTGCTGCACCGGTGATTACAGGCATTGGATCGATCTCCTGGGTATTTACGATGATCTTTCCGCCTTTTTTCAGGCAGTCCACATATCTTGCTCCCTCCAGCTTCTCGAAGGAAACAATGAAATCAGCCTCGCCCTTGGAGATAACAGGAGAATATACCTTCTCGCCGTATCTTACATAAGTTACAACAGAACCACCTCTCTGGCTCATTCCGTGTACCTCAGAAACCTTTACATCATAGCCCTCGTTCATCAGAAGACGGCCAAGCAGTTTGCTGGCAAGCAGAGAACCCTGTCCACCAACACCAACGATCATAATACTTGTTGTGTTCATTTATCTCTCCTCGCTTTCTAATGCTTCAAATTTGCACAGCTGTTTACATACATCGCAGCCTACGCACTGAGTAGGATCAATCTGTGCCTTTTTATCTTTAACAGAAATTGCAGGACATCCAAGAGTCATACATTTCTTACAACCCACACATTTATCTCTGTTTACAGAAACAGGGCTCTGTGGTTTCACATATTTCAGCAGCATACATGGACGTCTGGAGATGATTACAGATGGCTCATCTGCTGCAAGCTCCTCCTTCAGTACCCTGTCACACTGGTCCAGATCATATGGATCCACAACAGTTACACGGTTGATGCCGATGGCATGGCAGAGAGCCTCAAGATTAACAGCTGCTGCCGGATCACCCTTGATGTTGTAGCCGGTGGTAGGATTCTGCTGATGACCTGTCATACCTGTGATGGAGTTGTCCAGGATGCATACAGTGGAAGCAGAATTGTTGTAAGCAATATTTACAAGTCCTGTCATACCGGAATGCATGAAGGTGGAATCACCGATCACTGCCACAGTGTGGGAAGCACTCTCTCCCTCAGAGGCCTTGTTGAAGCCGTGGATTCCGGAGATGGAACCACCCATACAGAGGGTAGAATCCATTGCATTCAGAGGTGCAGCGGATCCCAGAGTATAGCAGCCGATATCACCGATTACAGTGCATTTATTCTTTTTCAGAGTATAGTACATACCGCGGTGAGGACATCCTGCACACATAACAGGAGGACGTACCGGAACAGCAGTATCAAGAGCAACGCTCTCTTTTGCAGGCACACCCATTACAGAGGCAATGTAAGCCTGGGAGAACTCTCCGATGTTGGTAAAGAGGTTCTTTCCCTCCACCTGTACACCGATGGTCTTACAGTGGTTCTCGATCACAGGATCCAGCTCCTCAATAACAACCACGCGTTTTACCTTTGCGGCAAATGCCTTGATACGCTCAACAGGCAGCGGATTCACCAGTCCCAGCTTCAGAACGCTGACACTGTCACCGAATACCTCTTTTACATACTGATAACAGGTTCCGGAGCAGATGATTCCAAGATCCTCGGAAGCAAACTCTTCTCTGTTCAGATCAGTGGTCTCAGCAAAGGCTGTAAGCTTTGCAGTTCTCTCCTCAACAACTGGATGACGGCGTTTTGCATTAGCCGGAACCATGATATATTTCTGTGGATTTTTCTCGTAAGGAATCAGCGGACGCTCCACTCTCTCACCCAGCTCCACAAGACTCTGGGAATGGGCGATTCTTGTGCACATACGCATGATAAATGGTGCATCAAACTCCTCAGAAAGGTCAAATGCTCTCTTTGCAAAATCCAGTGCCTCCTGGGAATCTGCAGGCTCCAGCATAGGTACCTTTGCAGCGATGGCATGGTGACGGGAATCCTGCTCATTCTGGGAAGAATGCATTCCCGGATCGTCTGCAACTGCGATTACGATACCGCCTGTAACACCTGTGTAGGACATGGTGTACAGCGGATCTGCTGCCACGTTTAAACCTACATGCTTCATTCCGCAGAATGCTCTTGCGCCCTGAAGAGATGCGCCGAAGGCCACCTCCATGGCAACCTTCTCATTCGGTGCCCACTCACAATACATTTCATCGTACTCAGCAGCGCACTCAGTGATCTCTGTGGAAGGGGTTCCCGGGTAGCTGGATACTACGCGACAGCCAGCCTCATACAGACCTCTGGCGAAAGCTGCATTTCCAATCATCAGTTCTTTCACGATCAGTTCCTCCTATTTTTAAAATGACTTTATCACTCTTTTGAATTGTGAAAATACTATTTATTTTCTCAACGATAACCCGTCAGGCAACATTGAAAAAATCACAAAAATGTTGTATATCATGTATGAAAGAAAACCACGGAGGACAAGTCCATGATCATCGATCTTCATACACATATCTTCCCGGACAAGGTGGCAGCTGCAGCTATTCCTGAGCTGGAATCCCATCTTCCCGGAAACCAGAAAGCATGCTCTGACGGCACCCTTGCAGGTCTTCTGCACACTGCAGAAGAGGGAGGAGTAACCTGGAGCGTTCTGCTTCCCGTTGTAACCGCACCCAGACAGTTTGAATCCATCAATCGCTTCGCCCTGCAGTCAGCAGAGACCAAAGGCATCATTGCCTTCGGCGGCATCCATCCTGACAACGACCGGATCCAGGAGCGTCTTCAATGGCTGAAGGAGCAGGGGGCCAGAGGCGTCAAGCTGCATCCCGATTATCAGCACTGCTACATCAACGATCCCCGCTACATCCGTATCATCAGAACCTGCGTGGAGCTGGATCTGATGGTCTCCATCCATGCCGGAGTGGATATCGGTTATCCGGATCCCGTTCACTGTCCTCCGGATCTGGCAGCAGAGATGCTGGATCAGGTCTATGAGGGCCGGGAGCCGGAAAAAGCCCACATCATTCTGGCACATCTTGGCGGCCATGACATGTACAGTGATGTGGAAAAATATCTCGCCGGAAGAAATATCTATTTTGACACTGCATACTCCATTGACCAGCTCCCTGTGGAGGATCTGATGCGTCTGATCAGAAAGCATGGTACAGACCGTATCCTGTTCGGTACCGATTCTCCCTGGACAAAACAGAAGCAACAGGCAGAGTATCTTCGCTCCCTTCCTCTCACCGAGGAGGAAAAAGAACAGATTCTCTGGAAAAATGCCGCAGAATTTCTTCAGATATACTAGATATTTTAACAAATATGACAATATACCACAAGGATTAATTCTCTGAAGCACAAAAGTGTTATGTACTGCAGTGTAAAAGCGCCCAGATAAAGCAAAAGCACGCCATGGTCTGCAACGCAGCTCATGGCGTGCTTTTCTTTTTCTGCCTTAGCCCAGAATTCCGCTTGCCTTGATGGCAGCTGCTGCTTCACGGAGTTTCTCCGGTGGCTGAACAAGGGCAAAGCGCACGTAGTCTCTTCCCTCCGGTCCGAAGCTCTCTCCCGGTGTACAGATCACACCGGCCTTCTCCATCAGTTCTGAACAGAACTCCATGGAGCTTCCGAAGCCCTCCGGGATCTTTGCCCACACAAACATGCTGCCGGCATTTTTCGGAATATTCCATCCGATTTCGCTGAAGCTCTCACAGAGAGCATTTCTTCTGGCCTCATACTCATCACACTGCACTTTTACCCTTGTAAGATCGGATTTCAGGGCAGTCACTGCAGCCTTCTGGATGGGCAGGAACATACCGAAATCGATCTGACTGCGGAGCTTTGAAAATGCCTCGATAATGTCAGGACGTCCGATCAGGAAGCTGACTCTGGCGCCGGTGATGTTAAAGCTCTTGGAGAGACTGAAGAACTCAGCTCCCACCTGGGCAGCACCCTCATAGGCCAGGAAGCTGCCACCCACAACTCCGTCGTAGATAATATCGCTGTAGGCATTGTCATGGATCAGCAGGATATCATGCTTCCTGGCGAAGGCAATGAGGTCCTGATATACTTTGTCGTTGCCGATGCTTCCTGTAGGGTTGGAAGGCAGGGAGATCACCATGTATTTTGCACGGTCCGCCACCTCCTCCGGAATGGTGGTCACATCAGGAAGAAAGCCGGTCTCCTCTGTCATCTTGTAGTAGTACACCTCTGCCCCTGCCAGCTTTGCAGAAGCAATGAACACAGGATAGCAGGGTGTAGGAAGAAGAACAGTCTCTCCCTCGTCACAGATGGCCAGAGCCAGATGTCCCATACCCTCCTGGGTTCCGTAACAGCTGGCAATCATATCTGTGGTGATCTTTACACCAAAGCGTTTCTCATAATACTCCACAACAGCCTCCAGCAGCTCCGGAATATCACGAAGCGCATATTTCCAGTTGTCAGGATCCTGAGCAGCCTCACAGAGCGCATCCTTGATCTCCTGAGAAACTGTAAAATCCGGAGTTCCGATACTCAGGTTGTACAGCTTCTTATTCTGTGCCTCAAGGGCCAGTCGTTTTTTATTTAACTCTCCGAAGATTTCCTCTCCGAAGCGATCCAGTCGTTTAGAAAACTTCATCAATATATCCCCCTGTAAAAATAAGTCGTTAGATGATTGTAAGTCTTCCCCTGTAAAATGTCAAACCAGTAAAGTGCGTCTATACTCCCCTCCCCCAGCCATATAACAAAGGGGATAATCGCAGGTCGGCATTTTCGGCAAAGAAGAAAGACCCGTCAGAGTCGCAGCACCGGACTCGATGCTGTCACCCCGACGGGCCTTAAGAAGGAAGGATTTATCAAATAATGAAAATAATTGTCTTTTTCAGAAGCAAGCGAAGAAGTATATTCGCAGATGAGGGGGGAAGACTGCTGTTTATCTGTTCCCCGCTTGCTTGAGTTTATTCTATCTGAGATTTGTGACGGACGTGTGTCGAATTTCAGAAAGAAATCTGAAAAATATAAAGCATTTATAAACAGATCACTGATTTTTAGAGGTATTGATGGTGAGCGGAAGCAAAAGTCTCGCTGTCACTCCACCCTCCTCATTTTCCCGGTAGGAGAGTCCGTACTCCTCACCGCAGAGCAGCTTGATCCTCTTCTGCACATTCAGAAGGCCAATGCTGTTTCCCGTAAGCTTCGGAGCCTGCTTTGCATAATTCCGAAGCATACTGTCAATGGCCTCCTTTTTCCCCGGGGCAAAACCGCTGCCTGTATCCTCCACACAGATCTCAAAATCTCTGTCTGAAAGTTTTCTTGCCAGGATCCGCACCATGCCCTTATACCCCTTATTCTTCAGCCCGTGGAGAAGACTGTTCTCCACCAGGGGCTGCAGGATAAAGTTTGGCACCTGTGCACTCTCCAGCCCCGGCTCCACATCAATACCCACCTCCAGCTCCGGGTACCGGTAGCACATCAGATCCAGATAGGCCTCCAGCATCTCCAGCTCATCCTCCACCTCCACAACGGGACGGTCCACCTTGATGCTCATGCGGAAGAAATCCACCAGACGCATAAGAAGGTCAGCCACCTCCTTATCACCGTTCAGCTGGGCCTGGATCCGGATGGCACCCAGGGTATTATACAGAAAATGAAGATTCACCTGACTTTTCAGATACAGCATGGACATCTTCTGCTCCATCAGCTCCGCCCGAAGAAGTGCCGGATTCTCCAGCACAAGATAAAAGGCCAGGGTCATGAGGGTCAGTCCCATACCGGACAGCAGCCAGGTGGGATGATAACTCTGGATCATGGAACCGCTGAGCTCCACGATGAGAGCCAGGGAGATGGTCATTCGCTTCTTCACCTCAATCTGCTTCCAGTTTCCAAGGAGCAGGCCGATGCCCAGAATCATATAAAAACCCACGCTGAAGTAGGTAACATTTACCAGAATACCATCTGAATAATTTCCCTGGGGAGTGATGGCATAGTGAATGGGCAGAAGCAGCTCTGCAATCTCAGCAAGAATCAGGAAAAGCTTTGCCATCTTATCCAGCTTTCTGGGTTTTCCTGTCTCCTCCTCCACCAGAATGGCGATGTACTGATAAAACAGATAGAAGATCAGCACCATGGTAACCACAAAAAACCTGTGAATGGTATCATTCAGAAGCCGGGGCACAATATCCAGTCTGTTTACCGTCCAGATGGTGATTCCATCCAGCGCAAGATGGATGGGCATCACAATAAGAAGCCGTGAAAAGGTCTTATGCAGAGGGGTTGGCCTGCGCTCTGACATGAAATATACAATTCCGATAAATACCAGCACCAGAAACAGTGCTATTTCCATTCTGATCATAAGAAAAGTCCTCCCTCATTCTTTTCTCCATGAAATTTCAGTGACTGATTATCAGATATTCAGGGATCCTGCTACGGATCTTATGGCTCCTGCCATTCCGCTGATCAGCAGATTTCTCCTGCAAAGAATCTGCACATAAGAGGAATATGCCTTTCCTGCCAGTTCTCTCACTGCCTCCGGCTGTGTCAGTACCAGATCAATCCGTTCAGAGACAGAGCTCTGAAACAGTCCACGGAAAGCCTCTGCCCTGTCCTTCAGCATCTGCCGAACCTCCTGATGATCCACACTCTCTACCCACTCTGCATGCTCCGCACACGGCAGCTCCGGCTGGGCCTCACAGAGAACTTCCTGTTTTCTCTCCCGGATCACGCCCTCCAGATATACTGCAGAGCAGATCAGTCCAGTCATTGCAGCCAGACTAAGAAGAATCGATACTGTCACTGTAATATATTTCCTGAATTTCCTGTTCCCTGTATTTTTCATATCCTGCACCATCCTTTTCCCTCTATCTGTCCGGGATCATGATTCCCGTTCTCCGTTTCCTTTGATGGTTCTATTGTATGAAAAACACCGGAATTCCTATACCAACCTGCTACAGTGGTTTGTGTGTCTTTTGCAGTGTCAGAATGACAGATTTGTAAGAACTCTCCTGCAAAAATGACACATGTACCGGATTGGCCTGTTCCGACACCGCTCCCTTATCCGGAAGGATGCAGGAGCACTGAACAGCTGCAACAAAGCCCTGCAGACAGGATTATTTGTTATGGTCCAGAAAATCCCTTCTGAACTGAGAGGGGGTACATCCCTCATGCTTCTTAAAGAATTTTGTAAACACCCGGTAATCGCTGTAGCCGGCTCTCTCCGAGATTTCTGCCACAGACAGAGATGTGGAAAGCAGCAGCTTCTTTGCCTTCTCCATGCGGATTCCTGTGAGATAGGTGAGAAAGCCCACACCGATCTCACTTTTGAACAGCTGGCTGATGTACTGGGCATTCAGATGAAACTCCTCCGACAGAATGTTCAGACTGATGTCCTCGGCCAGATGCTCCTGGAGATACCGGGTAATGGCAGCAATGGGACGCTCCTCCGTCTCCAGCTCCTCCTCCTGGGTCAGCTGCTTCTCAAAGAGCGAAATCTTCAGATTGTCAATGCAGTGACCAAACTCCTCATAATCCACCGGCTTCAGGATGTAATCTGTGATCTGCAGCCTGAGAGCCTCCCGGCAGTAGGAAAAATCATCATAGCCGGACACAATGACGAATGCCATGTCCGGATGCTTCATTCTGCTGACCTGGATCACCTTCAGTCCATTCATGATGGGAATATTGATATCCATGATCACAAGGTCCGGCCGCAGTGTGTCGATCTGGGCCAGGGCCTCCATTCCATCGGCAGCCTCACCCACCACCTCACAGTCGTGGGACTCCCAGTCAAACAGTCTTTTGAAACCTTCCCGGATCATAATCTCATCATCAACCAGCAGTACTTTTAATCGCTTCATATAAAAAACCCCCTTCACGGATCCTTTTTCTGTCTTTCTCATGCAGATGTGTCTGTTCTCAACATCATGTCAGAACAGACACAGGCTATACCTACATAGTACCAGACCAAAGGAACCCGCTCTAGGGGGCTGTCATAGAAATATGTGTGAATTTTTTATCTTACAAAAAAACTATCTGGAAAGGGGAAATGCTGCCTCTGCCTTGAAAAGATCCCCGTCTGTGTTGATGCGAAGACTGCCTCCCTGGATATCTGCCATGCTTTTTGCAATGGACAGGCCCAGACCGCTGCCCTCCGTATGCCGGGAGGAATCTCCCCTTGTGAAGCGTTCCATCAGCTCCTCCTCCGTCATGTTCAGGGGCTCTCTGGATGTGTTTTTAAAAGTAAAAACTGCCCTTCCCTCCCTCTTGGAAAGCTCCAGATAGACTCTGGAACCCGGCAGAGAATACTTGCAGATGTTATTCATCAGATTGGAGAACAGTCTCCACATCCGTCTTCCGTCTGCCTGGATAAAAAGCTCCTTCTCCGGCAGCTTCTGAATCAGAGAAAGTCCTGCTGCCTCCACCTTTTCCTGGTATTCTCCTGAAATCTGATCCAGAAAAACAGAAGCACTGCAGATTTGCAGCTCCACCTCCAGATTTCCTGTGGCAGCCTTGGAGGCCTCCACCAGATCCTCCAGAAGGCGCTTCAGTCTGTCAGACTGACGCACCAGCACCTGGGAGTATTCCCGGATGGTATTCAGATCCACCTCCTGTTCCTTCTCCGCCTCCCGACTGATCAGATCACCGTAATTGATCACGGAGGTGAGAGGGGTTTTGATATCGTGGGACACATTGGTGATCAGCTCTGTCTTCATGCGTTCACTTTTCAGCCGTTCCTCCACAGCCCTTGTCATCCCCTTACCGATGGAGTTCAGATTTTCCGCTACAGGCCGGAGGATAGGCAGGATCTTCTCAGTCTCCACAGTATGATCCAGCTGCCCCTCCGCCAGTGCCCGGATACCTGTTTCCAGATGACGAAGGTTCAGCACCAGATACAGGATTGCAGGAATCAGGATCAGCTTTTCCAGAAACCACAGAAGCATCCGGGGCTCCGGATCCCACATGGTGGCAAGAAGAACCAGAAGCTCTGCAGCAGTAAAAACCCCAAGAATAAGAAGGGTTTTCCACAAAATCGGCAGATTTCCCAGCAGTGTTCCACAAAATCCCAGCCATCTCTTCAGAACTCTCACCAAAAATCCTGCCAGGCGTTTTACCAGCTGCCAGCATTTTCGTATGATGCTGTTCTGAAAGAGGCAGCTCTGTTTCAGTCTGGAGGCAGTTTCCATGCTAAGCCCCAGAAAACCACCGATTCCATAGATCAGAAGCACCACAAACCCCGTAATCAGCAGCACAGGCTCTCCTGGAAGCACCTCCATACAAAGGCCCAGCAGCAGAATAACTCCCATGCCCCAGAGCGCCACCATCAGATCCCAGGGAGCCCTGAAAAAAACACCTGGAACCAGTCTGTTCTCAGAGACATTCCAGCCGGCTCCGCAGAGGAGAAGAATGTAGGAAACAATTCCCAGAACAACGCAGCAACCTCCGATAATAAAGACCAGGTACCGAAAGGTATACGCCAGGTGGATCCTATGCTCGAGAGCACTGAACGAATCACTCTTTGGAAACCCAGGCTTTAATCCCATCAGGATGGTACACTCCTTGCCATCCACCTTTTCCTTATAGGTCTGCTGATACGTCCACTCCTGATGCCCCTCCACACCGTAGGAAGCCAGGAGACGTCCCTTTTTATCCCGGATCTCCCAGATCAGGTTGGAGTAAATGTTCTGCTCCACAGAGGGATTCTCCACATCCAGCTTGGGGTGTGACTCCAAAAGGAGATGCTTCTCCATCAGCAGCTCTGATGTAAATGCATCCTCCTTGCAGGAGACCTCATCCATGGAATACACGCTGTATCCGGAAGCCACCAGCATATATGCCCCCACACAGGACATCCCTGCCCCTGCCACGCAGATCAGACACAGCAGGAAAAGAACGATCTTTCCCCCAAGAGATTTATAAAATTTCTTCATACTATTCGCCTTCTTTCTCAATTATCTTCTGCTGCTTTTCTCCAGCTTGTAGCCCTGTCCGAATACCACCTTGATGTACCGTGGCTCCGCCGGATTGATCTCAATCTTTTCCCTGAGATGACGGATATGCACCGCCACAGTGCTCTCCGTGCCGAAGGGCTTCTCCTTCCAGACCATGCTGTAGATCTCCTTCGGTGAGAACACCTTCCCCGGATTGCTCAGAAGGAGCTTCAGGATCTCATACTCCTTTGGTGTAAGAGACACCTTCTCCCCTGATACCAGCACCTCCTTGGTGCCGTCATTCAGTTCGATATCCCCGTTTCGATACACATCGGAGGAGGCAGCGGCAGACACACTGCCCAGCCTCATGTAGCGGCGCAGCTGGGACCGTACCCGGGCCGCCACCTCCAGTGGATTGAAGGGCTTGGTGATGTAATCGTCCGCCCCGATATTCAGCCCCAGGATCTTGTCGGTATCCTCACTTTTGGCGGTGAGGATGATCACCGGCACATTGCTGGTCTCCCGGATCCTGACCATGGCGGTGATGCCGTCCATCACAGGCATCATCAGATCCAGAAGCACCAGATGGATCTCCTCCCTCTCCAGCACCTCCAGGGCCTCCTGTCCGTTATAGGCCGTAAACAGACAGTAGTCCGGATCGGACAGATATATTTTCAATGCATTTACAATATCTCTTTCATCATCACAGATCAGAATATTTGCCATATTGGTTTCCCCCTTGTCTGTCCTTATTATACAAAAACCGCGGATTAAAAAGAAACATGGAAACCCTTTAAGAATTTTTTAATTTTTGCCCGAAAATCATTAAGTATACAGGATATCATTTAAGAATTGCTCAATCGTTTACGTTCTCTTATAATAGAAGTATCATTAAGAAAAGATGAGGAAATCGTCCAATTTGGAAAAAAAGAAAGGATAAACCAGATGAAAATTTTCGAGGGATTTCAGAAGGGTGTAAATTTAGGAGGCTGGATCTCACAGTTCGCAGCCTATGATCATGAGCATTTTCGCAGCTTTATTACAGAAAAGGATATTGCAGACATTGCAGCTCTTGGCTTTGACCATGTCCGCGTGCCGGTGGATTACAACGTGCTGGAGGACGAAGAGGGCAACAGACTGGACAGCGGCTTTGAATATTTGAAAAACTGCTACAACTGGTGCCGCAAACACAATCTGAACATGCTGGTTGATCTCCACGAGTGCTACGGCTACTCCTTCGATCCCCTGAAAAAGGATATGGATCGTGAAAAGTTCTTCTATGATGAGGCTCTCCAGGCAAGATTTCTCCATCTGTGGACAGAGATTGCGGAAACCTTCAGGGAGGATCCGGTGCATGTGGCCTTCGAACCCCTGAACGAGGTGGTATTAGGAGAGGTGGCCGATGCCTGGAACAAAGTGCTGCGTAATTATCTGAAGACCATCCGTGCCATCTGTCCGGATCACTATGTTGTTTTTGGAAGTGTTCGCTACAGCCATGTGGAAAGTGTGCCTCTTCTGGAGAAGCCCACCGATGACAAGGTAGTATTCAACTTCCACTGCTATGAGCCACTGGTATTCACCCATCAGGGTGCCTACTGGATAGAGGAGATGCCATCTGATTTCCGCGTCAGCTATCCGCTGCCTGTGGAGGAGATGCGTGCAGCTTCAAGAGAAGCTCTGCCAGGCTCCGGCGGTGCTATCTTCAACGAGGATGTAACAGAGCTGAGCCCTGCCTTCTTTGAGAAGATTTTTGAGCCGGCTCTGAAAAAAGCTGAGGAGGACGACGTTGCCCTGTACTGCGGCGAGTACGGTGTCATCGACCTGGCTGCAAATGATGCCAAGCTCCGCTGGCTGCAGGATATCCACGCAGTCTTCCACAAATACCACATCGGCTATGCCCTGTGGAACTATAAGGAAAAGGACTTCGGCTTTGTGGATGAGAGCTTTGCCTCCTGCAGAGAGGACTTCATGAACTGTCTGTAACCCATATCAGCAGTATTCACTTAACTTATCCTGAATTCTCGCCTGTTGTCCTCAGCAGCAGACCGGGAGCCGGACAAAAAAAACAGGAATCCATTTCACGGATTCCTGTTTTTTTGTTCTTATCACCATCCCTCAATCAGATCCCACCAGAAGGAGCCGAAACCGTCATTCTCATTCTGTGAATGATTCGAATCCCCCTGATGCTCTTCCTCCTCCGGCTCAGAGTCGCTGCCATTCTGAGATCCGTTCTCCTGACCATTGTTCTCCTGATCATCTCCGGAGTCCGTCTCTTCGTCAGTTCCCGGCTTTTTGTCCTCCTCTGAGCTATCCGGCTTCTTATTGTTCTTATTGTTATTCTTCTTGATCAGACGATCCCAGAGACTGGTATGCACACTGCAGGTATCCATGCTGAGCCACTCCGCTGCATATCCCTCATCAGAGGTGCCAGAGACAGCATTCTTCAGAAATACACTTTCGTATCTGCTGGTCTGAGGGCAGTATACGCTGCAGCGCATGCCGCTTTCCTGACACAGTGTCACCTTCTCATGGCAGTCACACCGGCCCACCGGCTCAGTGCCGGGAACATAGTATTCCTCCGCCATCATATTTCCCTGCACCGTCTGATCACAGAGCCCGGATACCGCCAGGCGGCCGCATTTTATGCAGATGGTTCTGCAGACAAGGGATTCCGTATCCACCAGCGGTGCCATGGGATCCTTGGAGGAAAGGGCCGGTGTCTGGGACATAATGGCGCGCCAGATCTCCTTCACATGGCCGGTATCTGTCTGTACAGAATGGTCATCATAGCCGCCCCAGATGCCGCAGGTATAGGCAGAGGAAAAGCCCACAAACCAGGCATCACGGAAGTCATTGGTGGTTCCGCTCTTTCCCGCCAGCATAAGTCCGTCCACATTGGCACTGCTGCCGGTTCCGTATCGCACAACCTCCTCCATTCCAAGGGTCAGCAGACTGGCCGTATCCTCATTCACTGCCTTTGTCTTTTCCCCGGTGTTTTCCAGGATCACCTGTCCCTGATGATCCACCACCCGGGTATAAAAATACGGACGCACATACTGTCCCTTTGCCGCAATGGCATTGTAGGCACCGGTGAGTTCCAGATTGGTTACACCGTTGTAGGTGCCTCCGATGGCCAGGGGTTCTCCGTAATCCTCCTCTGTCAGGGTGGTAATACCAAAGCGCTTCAGATATTCTGCCGTTCTTGCAATTCCCGTTGCCTGCATGGTCTTCAGGGCGATGACGTTGCAGGAGGAGCTGATGGCCTCACGGATGGTGGTCTTTCCACCGTACATGCCGTTGGCATTGTGAAGCACTGTGCCGTCGGAATAGGTGTAGGGTTCATCCTCCCAGACACTTCCCAGGGTGGTAAATCCATTGTCCATTGCCGCCGCGTATTCACCGATGATCTTTACGGTGGAGCCGGGCTGACAGATGGAGTTTGTAGCTCTGTTGTACACAAGGCTGGCGGTCTTCTCCCCTCTGCCTCCTACAATGGCTGCCACAGCGCCGGTATCCACCTCCGTCACCACAACGGAGATCTGCTCCGTATCTCTGACATATTCCGGTGCATTGACTGCATTTTCACAGATGGCCTGCAGAGCAGAATTCTGGGTGGAATAGATGGTGAGACCTCCTGTATAGATCAGATCCCAGGCCTCCTCCTCACTCATGCCCTTCTGGGTCATCAGATCCCCCACAAGGGAGATCAGAAGAGCATCCTCAAACCAGGACAGGGCATTGGAGCTCTGGGACTGGTCATACACCAGATGGGACAGCACGTCCTCCGCCTTTGCCCTCTCATGCTCCTCCTCAGAGATATATCCCTGATCCTCCATGGCCTGCAGCACCAGATGCTGTCGCTCCAGAGATTTTTCCGGGTGCTCCTTGGGATTGTAGCCGGAGGGATTCTTGGTGATGCCCGCCAGCAGCGCACTTTCTGCCAGAAACAGTTCCGATACATCCTTTCCGAAATAGTAACGGGAAGCAGTCTGCACACCTCTGGTACCGCCGCCCAGGTTAATGGTATTCATATAATTCTCCAGAATCCAGTCCTTGGAGTATTTTCGCTCCACCTTCAGCGCCAGATACTGCTCCTGGATTTTTCGCCTCAGCCGGCTCTCAAAGCCCTGCTCACTCATCCAGCCCTCAAATACGTTATTTTTCAAAAGCTGCTGGGTGATGGTGCTGGCACCCTCCGTAAATTTTCCACCGCTGGAAATACCCTTCACTGCTGCACGGGCAATTCCCTTCAGATCCACCCCATGATGGGTATAAAATCTGGCATCCTCAATGGCCACAAATGCCTTCTGCAGATACTCCGGTGTTGCATTCAGCGGTACATAGATCCGGTTGGATTCCGCACTGTACAGGGAATGGGTTTTCTCTCCGTTACTATCCTCGATTACGGAAAGATAGGCATCCGGAGCGATATTGACGGAATTCACGTTGGGAGCTCCCGCAATCTGGATTCCCGCATAGATTCCTCCCACAAGCACTCCGGCAACCGTGAGACAGAGGATTCCGATGCCAACACCGGCAGCAATCTTCCGGATGCGCCTGCCCCCTGTGTTTTTCGTCTTCCCGGATGCTGTATCCTCCTCTGAGTCTTCTTCCGGATATTCTTCCTCAGCAGATTCTTCTGCATACTTCTCTTCCTCTGTATATGCTGCAGAATCGTCTGCCTCTTCAGCGGGGATAGCGTCCTGCTGCTGTTCATAAAAGGTGTCCTCCTCCGATGCATCATGCAGGACCCCATCGCTGTACAGCAGCTCTTCATCTCTCATTTTTTCTTCCTGATCCTTGTCCCAGGTCATATCCGCATACCCCCTTTCTTCAGTCTTTGCGCAGCCTTAGCAAAGCAGACTCTGTTTCTGCTCAGCATCCTGCTTCACTGTATTTTCACAACTATGTTTTTACATGGAAAGAATACCAGTAACTCTTCTGGAATACTACTGCCTGTTTCGCAAAATAACAGGCTGCAATTCCCCGAAATCGAAAAAAACACCGGTTTCTGCCCTTACTGTATTCTATTTCTGTGTCCAAACAGTGAAAATCACAAGTGCCTTTTCACAAAAGACATTCTCTGAAAAAAGCAGCAGACTTTTTACAGCTCCAGATCGTATTTTGTCATCTGGAGTCTTACATCCTGATCCGCGGTGAATCGGATTCCCTCTGCCGCCATATCCGTATAGATGACAGCGGACATGACCTCACGTCCATCCTCCAGGAACACCTCCAGGCTGAAGCGGTCCATAATGATCCGCATCTTCAGAGTACCATCTGTGGATGCCACCTTCGCCTGTCTCTGGTGCACCACATCATAGCGGGAACCGGAGAAGGTTCTGTCCAGGGTTACAACCGACTCCTTTGGACGGAAGCAGATATCTGTGTGACAGCAGTTATCTGCAGCAAGGGAAACAGTAAATCTGTCGTAAAGAGTATCCGCATCTGCTCCACTGATTTCCACCTCCAGATCAATGAGACGGCCTTCCACTCCCTCCAGTGTTACTCCCAGGGAGTTTTCTCCTGCCACGCCCGGCTCTGAAGAAATAGCTCTGCTGCCCTTCACCAACACATCTTTATATTCCACTTTATTTCCACGATACTGCTCCAGTTCCCGGATGGGCTGCTGGTACAATCTGCCATTCTTCAGGCTTACCTCCCTTGGCAGAGACATCTGTCCAAACCATCTGTCCTGATCAGAGTGGGCCTTTGAGGTCTCCCAGTTCTGCATCCAGCCGATCATTACTCTTCTTCCATCCGGAGTCAGCACCGTCTGCATTGCATAGAAATCAAGGCCGTAATCCACTGCCTGATTGGTCTCCTCTGTAAAGGTATCCGTGTCAGCATCGTAGGAGCCAATGAGGCACACCGTTCCATTTCCACCGTGGTACTCCAGCCCCTGTGGAAGCATATCCTGGGGACTGATCAGAACAATTCCCTTTCCATCCAGCTCAAAGAAGTCAGGACATTCCCACATGCTCCCCAGTCTGCCCTCATTTTTGGCAAATACCTTCTGGAACTCCCAGGAACATGCATCCTCGCTCTTGTAGAGAAGCAGATGACCGGTGCCATCCGGGGCACGGTTGCCCACCAGAAGACGATAGGTGCCGTCAGGCTTCTGCCACACCTTTGGATCGCGGAAATCATAGATGCTGGAGCCCTCCGGAACAGTATCTCCCTTGATCACGGGATTCGCCTCCAGTTTCTGATAATCCAGTCCATCTCCAATGGCCCCACACTGCACCTGAATCTCTTTGTACTGACCATCGCTCTGCAGCTGCTTTTCCACCCCGGTGTACACCAGCAGCTGTCTTCCGTCCTCCAGCGTAATGGCACTGCCGGAAAAAACGCCATCTTTATCATAATCCTGATCCGGTGCCATGGCTGCCGGCAGATACTCCCAGCAAAGAAGATCCTCACTCACAGCGTGGCCCCAGTGCATGGAATCCCAATGGGACGCATAGGGATAATACTGGTAAAACAGGTGATATTTTCCCTGATAAAAAGAAAAACCGTTGGGATCATTCATCCAGCCCACACGGGGTGTAAGATGGAAGGCGGGTCTGTCCTCCGGTCTGATATCCTTCTCATAGGTTTCCTCATACTGTCTGGCATTATGTAATATCTGACTGCTCATATGCATTTCCTCCCTTTGTGATCATTCGTAACGCGGACATTTGCAATCCGCTTCGCTGCCTGCTCATAAACCACTGCCGCCTTCAGCAGCTTATTACCAGTGGTTCATGCTCATTGTAGCAAGACACAGATGGAAGGGCTAGCAGTATTGCGCCATCTCCTTTTCCATCTGCCAATTTCCTCTCTTTCTCTTTTTTTCTTCCGGAAATAGAGCTATACTTTTCTCTGAACGGTTCCGACAAAACAGAGGGAATCGATTCCAGCAAGAAAGGAGGGGCTTCGCCCTCATGGAAACTAAAAAGAACGAACAGCCTGGTCTGGACCAGGTTGTGGACACCATCTCTGCCGACATGGCTGAGGTAACCAAAAAGGGGTATCATAACCTGATCACCCTGCTGAAATGGGTGGCCATGGGACTGATCACAGGCACCATCGTAGGCTGCATTGCCACCCTGTTTTACCATGCACTGCATTTTGTAAATGAATTCCGGGATTCCAATCCCTGGATCCTCTACGGTCTGCCCTTTGCAGGTCTTCTGATCGTATTCCTGTACCGCGTTTCAAAAAACAACAAGGATACCGGCACCAACATGGTGATCGCCTCCATCCACTCCTCCACAGGAGTATCCCACAAAATGGCACCTCTGATCTTCATCACCACGGTGCTGACCCATCTGTGCGGCGGTTCCGCCGGTCGTGAGGGAGCAGCCATTCAGCTGGGAGGCAGCATCACAGATTTCCTCAGCAGCATTAAGGTATTCCGGTTCAGCCCGGATGACAGACGCATCAATATCATGTGTGGTATGAGCGCCGGCTTTGCCGCCCTCTTCGGAACGCCACTGGCCTCCTCCGTCTTTTCCATGGAGGTGATCAGTGTGGGCATCATGCACTATTCCGCACTGGTACCCTGCACCCTGGCCTCCTATACTGCCTACTTTATTGCATCCCATTTCGGCATGCATCCGGAAAGCTTTACCATTCTGCAGATCCCTGCCTTTGATATGGGAAAACTGCTGATCTTCATGCTGTTCGGAATTGCGACAGCTGCCATCAGCATCCTGTTCTGCACCTGCATGCACAGAACGGAGCATTTGCTGAAGGATAAGGTGAAGAACCCCTATATCCGCATCTTTTCTGCGGGAATTGTGATCATTCTTCTGACGCTGGTTCTTGGCACCAGGGAATACTTAGGCTCCGGTATGGGCATCATCATGGAGATTTTTGAAACCAACAGCCCTGCTGCCTTCTATGTATTCCTGTTGAAGATCCTCTTCACAGCGCTGACCATCGGCTCCGGCTTTAAGGGCGGCGAGATCGTGCCCTCCTTCTGCATCGGAGCTGCCTTCGGAAGCTTTGCGGCAGCCTTCATGGGCATGCCGGTAACACTGGTGGCGGCCTGTGGCATGGTGGGTGTATTCTGCGGTGTCACCAACTGCCCCATCACCTCCCTGCTCATCGCCTTCGAGATGTTCGGTTTCCAGGGAATGCCCTATTTCCTGATCACGGTGGGGGTCAGCTACATGCTCTCGGGCTACTATGGACTGTACAGTGCCCAGAGGATCATGTACTCCAAGATGGAGACAAGATTTGTAAACCTGAAAGCACACTGAAATCCGGATTTCCATTTATGCAGGGCAGACATCTAAGGTCAGATGTCTGCCCTGCATACTTTTCCCTGTACTTCCACGGCCCCTCCGCCTGAAGCAGAAATGGCCCTGCCGCAAAACGCGACAGGGCCATTTCTTTTCATGTCTTACATTCTTACATGGAACCGGAAAGAGGACAATTGCAATCCCCTTCACCACTTACATATTATTTCAGATAAACAGTTCCCACACCAGCTTGATGATAAACAGACCGAGAACAATGAGAATAACCGGTCTTGCAATCTTTGAGCCACCCTTTTCAAAGTGGGTTGCTCCGATGTAGTTGCCGATGATATTGCAGCAGCCTGCAGCAATTCCCAGGGGCAGCACCACCTGGTGATTGATGAGGAATACCGCCAGTGCGGAAATGTTGGTGGACAGGTTGATCACCTTTGTCAGTCCGTTGGCACGCTCCAGCTTCATCCGGGCAATGCCTGTAAGGAGCAGGATCAGGAAGGTTCCTGTTCCCGGTCCGTAGAATCCGTCGTAGATGCCGATGAGGAAGGCGATGACCATGGACAGCACCAGGGATTTTCTGAAGGGCAGCTCTTCCCCGGATGGAGAGAGATCCTTCTTAAACAGCACATAGGCCCCCGTCAGCGGGAGAATGATCAGCATCAGGATCTTAAAGGGTCCGTCACTGATCACCAGTGCAATATTGGCGCCAAGTACCGAGCCTGCAAAGGCACAGGGCACACAAAATGGTGCAATCCTCCAGGGAACAAATCCCCTGGACGCATATTTTGCTGTGGAAATACAGGTTCCCATGCTGGAACTCATCTTGTTAGTTGCCAGACAGTTGTGAACCGGCAGTCCGGTCATCATGTAAACAGGGAGGGTCACAAGTCCTCCGCCTCCGGCGATGGAATCAATGAAACCCGCCAGCCCCACCATGGGGCATACGATCAGATACATTAAAATGCTGTTCATGCTTTACTTTTTTTCAGTTCCTTTTTACGTTCCAGGTTGGAAACTACCATTACGCAGGAAGCATCTCCTGTGATATTTACAACGGTACGTCCCATATCGAAGATACGGTCAACACCAGCCACAAGAGCGATACCCTCTACAGGCAGTCCAACAGAGGTCAGTACCATTGCCAGCATAACCATTCCCGCACCAGGTACACCTGCAGTTCCGATGGAAGCCAGTGTAGCTGTCAGCACGATGGTCAGCATCTGCGGCAGTGTCAGCTCAATGCCGAAGCAGGATGCGATGAAGATTGCACATACACCCTGATAGATGGCGGTACCGTCCATGTTGATAGTTGCTCCAAGAGGCAGAACGAAGGAAGCAATTTCCCTGGATCCACCCATTTTCTCACAGCCCTCCAGGTTGATAGGAAGAGTTCCCACGCTGGATGCACTGGAGAAGGCGAACATCATGGCCGGCAGCTGTTTTTTGAAGAACTCCACAGGACTCATGCCGCCAAGTGTTCTGACCGTGAATGAGTATACCACAAGAAGCTGGACAATGTAACATAAATATGCAACTGCCAGAACAGCGGCAAGAGATCCGATGACAGCAGCACCATTGGCAGCGATTACAGGACAGATCAGACAGAATACACCGATAGGTGAAAGCTGCAGGATCATATCCATGCATTTCATAAATACATCATTGAAGCTCTCAATAACAGAAGCAGCAGCCCCTGCCTTCTCGCCCACCAGAACGATGGCAAAACCGATGAGAACAGCCATTACGATTACCTGAAGCATATTTGCCTCAACCATGGGCTTCAGGAAGTTGGATGGGAAGATGTTCACCAGAGTATCCATAAATGATACCGGTGCAGCAGCCTCATACTCCAGTCCGGAGGTCTGCAGAACAGGGAAGAAGCCCCTGAACAGAGAGCCGCCTGCCAGACCGATCACGATGGCAAAGGCAGTGGTACAGAAGTAGTAGATCACTGTCTTCAGACCGATAGAGCCCACCTTCTTAATATCCTTCATGGAGATGATTCCCACGATGATGGACAGAAGAACAATAGGAACAACGATGAATTTCAGAAGATTCAGGAAGATTGTTCCAAATGGTTTAATGTAGTTCGCCGCAATATCCGGATTGCCCTGCAGCAGAAGTCCTGCCACAATACCCAGCACCAGAGCCAGAAAGATCTTCATAGCCAGCGGCATTTTCTTTTTGTTGTTCATTATAATTTCCCCCTTTTGAACCCGCAGGTTCAGATTTTTATCTGATTAACAGGGCTTTTCTGCAAAAGTCTCTGCAGGCCCATATGACTTCTGCAGCCCCTGATCAATCCTATGTAAACAGATAGACTCCCAAACACAAACTTCTTCTGGTCAGAAGCCCGCAAAACCGCCCTCAGCGGTATCGATCACCATCAGGCAGTCCCTGCGCACCAGATTCAGAATCTTCTTCATCACACTCTCCGGCACACTGATGCAGCCGGCGGTGGGACGCCCTGAAGAGCAGTGCAGGAAGATGGCAGAGCCCACTCCCGGGGTGCACTGAGGGTTGTAATCCAGGGCCAGACAGTAACCGTAGGAGCCGGTATAATCAATCAGATGCTCCGCGGAATTCCAGTCCTTCACGGTATTTTTCGTGGATACAAACTGGTTATAGTATTTGGAGTTCACATCGTCCACCCAGTAATGGGAGCTGTTCACCTGTACATAGTCAAAGGCTGTTCCCGGATCCGGACGAATGCCAAAGGCCATGGTGAAGCCATAGGTGCCCCGGGGTGTCTTTCTGTTCCACTCCGTGGTATCTCCCACACCGGCGCTGCCCACATAGCCGGAGCTGGACAGCAGCTGGAACCAGGTTCCGTCCTCATTCTTATTCAGCATTACCGTTCGGGCAGAGGTGCCGGAGGCACAGGTCAGGATCAGCTGCTGTGTACTCTCCGCTGCCTTCAGATTGGCAGCCAGCTCTGTATACTCTGTCTTCACCTCACTGTAGGGAAGGGTAAATTCCGTATTTCCCGCAAATGTATTGTCTGCATAGATATGTACCAGATAGCGTCCGGCATTTCTGTGGCGGGACACATCGATCACCGCCTGCCACACGCCCTCCCCGATCTTTGAGGCAGTGTACCATACAAGATCATCCTGACCGTTGTACTGGCTCCACACAGGAACAGAAACCGCCTTTGCAGAGGCATTTCTGATGACCACGGTGCGCTTTCCGTCCCCCCTGTCCTTCCGGATCATGACGGAGGGCAGCTCCAGCTTCTGGTCAGGCTGTCCGATAAACTGCATTTTCCCCTGGGAGGTGACACCATATACATGCACATAATAGGCTCCTTCATCCCTGTGATTTTTCATATTTACAGGGATGCGGATGGTGCCGTCACTCTGTCTGATGCCTGTATACCAAACCAGGTCATCCTGACCGTTCTTGGCAGACCAGACAGCCGCCCGTACCTCCCGAAAAGTGCTCTGCAGCAGGTTTTTAACCAGCACCGGCTGTATTTCCTCCGCTGTCATGTCTCCCAGTTGAATCGTCACCGGCTCCAGCTCTGCATTGCAGGTGGTATTACCTGCAAAAACCAGATTTCCGCTTTTGGTCACTGCATACAAATGGATATAGAACAGCCCCTGGTGTCTGAAGTCGTTGAGATCAAACTCAGCGGAAGTTTTTCCGGTGGTAAACCATCTCAGGTCATCCTGACCATTCTCAGCGGACCACACTGCAAACCGCAGCTCCTTCCAGCCCCCGGGCACCACCAGGTCCTTTACCTGAGCCTGCAGAAGCACAGACTGGGGCATCTGAGCGGCCTCCAGGGTACCCTGCACCGAAAAGCTCGCCCGGGTGCCTCCCTGGTAACTCTGTTTTCCGGAAAGATCCCTCAGATACACATGGGCAATATAAGTTCCCAGATTATACTTATGGGAGGCAATATCCAGTTTCAAGCGATAGCGGATCTCCTCCGCCGTATTTCCAGTAAGTCGCTCCGCTTTATACCACACAATATCTCTCTGCTTCGGATCACTCCAGACCGGAATCTGAATCTCACGAATCAGCTCCGGATGCTCCAGATCAGACAGCACAACACTGCAGGTTCCCGTCTCCTCATTCAGATCCTCCACAGCAATACTGCCCACAGAGGGGCTTCCTGTCTCAACGATCTTCTGCATCAGAAACAGAGACCCGGAATAGGCATGGATGTACACCCTGCCCAGATGCTTCAACTGACCTGGATCAAACTCAGCGGTGAAGACCTTTCCGTTCTCTGATCTTGCCTTCAACCAGATCAGGTCATCCTGACCATTCTCCCCGGACCATACCGCAAATCGAAGCTCCGGATACATGGCCATCTCCTGATAGCGAATCTGGATCCTGCCCTCCGGGGTAACACTCCAGGAGATCTCCTGCTCCAGATACCCCGGCTCCTGCGGATCAGTTTCCAGCTGGTCTGTTTCCAGCTGTCCGCTGTCCGGTAAATCAGAATCCTCTCCGGCAGGAAGCGCCTCTGTATCCTCATCCGGCACTCCGGAATTGCCATCTTCTTCCCATATTTCATCCTTTGTACCGGTATCTGCAGTCTCCTCCGGCACCGTATTTTCTGAGTTCCTGTCTGCAGTCTCCGGCATCTTATTTTCTGTGTCTGCAGTCTCCGGTATTCCGCTTTCCGCACATGGATCTGCCGTCTCCTCACAGGTAAAAGCTGCTGCAGGAACCGCCGGCAGCACCGTACCGCCCACAGCAACAAACCCTGCCAGCAGCAGGGCAATTACTCTATGCTTCAAATCAATCCCCCTCTTCGTCACACTTCTCTTCCGAATGTATCAGATCCGAACCCCCGGGGCTTATCCGGGCATCCGAAACTATACAAATCTGACATTTTTTGTCTACTTACAGTCTATTGGAGCCCCGTCCGGAATGCAAGCAAAAAAACCCCCGAAAATCCTGTTTTCACAGGATTCCCGGGGGAAGCAAATATTCCGAAACGAATCGGTAACTAATCAGTTTTATTATGCCCGGAAGAAGGCCACGCCCACAGCGCCAGGTCCCACATGGGTACCCACAACGGTACAGATCTGAACGCTCTCAAGGGGCTCCACCTTGTTCTCCCACAGCTGCTTGCTGTCATCGATGTATTTCTGAAGAAGGGAATCAGAAACACCAGAGTAGGCCAGAAGCACCGGCATGTTATAATCCACACCAACCTCGCTGACCTTCTTGATCAGGTAGTTGTTGGCATTTTTAGAACCGCGTACCTTTCCAAGAACAGCCACAGTTCCCTCCTCAACAGCGATGGCAGGCTTCACGTTCAGCATGCCTCCCGCAAATGCTGCCAGTTTGGAGATTCGGCCGCCCTTTTCCAGATACTTCAGTGTATCCAGCATGGCAACCAGACATACATCCTCTTTTTTCTTCTCCACTGCCTGGGCAATCTCATCCAGACCCATTCCCTGGTCTGCCAGCTGCTGGGCATACTCAGCAAGAATGCCGCCACCCATGGCAACGTTCAGGGTATCCACCACACGGATATTGTCAAACTCTGCAGCTGCAATGCAGGCACTCTGATAGGTTCCGGAAAGCTTAGAGGAGACCGTCAGCACCACGGCGCTGTCACCGGCTTTTTCAACCTCCTCAAACACCTCCATGAATCTGGCGGGAGGAGCCTGGCTTGTAACAGGGAGAAGCTCACTGTCACTGAGTCTTGTATAGAACTCATCCTTGCTCAGATCCACACCGTCCAGATACTCCTGGTCTCCAAAGGAAACAGTAAGAGGAACCTGACGGATGCGCTCCTTCAGTCTTGGTGTAATATCAATTGCGGAATCTGTAATAATTCTGATCATATAAAAACCCTTTTCATCTCGTAAAAAATGCTGGCAGCTCCGGTGGGCTCTGCCCCCTCTGTTCCGGATACCGCCAGACATTTTGACTGTCAAATTACCAGTCAGATACTATCATAGCAACCGTGCATTGTCAACCAAAATCAGTCACGCAGCAGAAACGCGCCAAACCCGATGAGGATCAGCAGCGGGAATGCAATGCTCAGAAGGCCACCGATGGCCATGCAGATCAGAGTCACCGGAAGGAACACCACTGAGACAAGGATCTTGCCGATGCTCCAGGCCGCTCTGATGGCAAAGCCCAGGATCTTTCCAAAAACCAAAAACACACAGATCATAAAAAGTATTGATAACATATTGTAAGTTTCCTCCTGATTCTTTTGTTCTCTTAGAATAGCACCATTGTACAACGAAGCAGCCAGGGAATACAGTGCCATTCTGTCGGAATATGTGTGATTATTTCGCCTTTAATCAGGAACAACGTGCAGCTGTCCATCCCTGTTTTCTTTACCGGAAAATCGCCCCCTTTTGCCGTTCAAGTCGACGCTTGCGGAGACTTGGCGCGCGATTCTGGTCAGCTTTAGCTGACATCTTCCCCTCAGAATCGCTGCGCATCCTCGCGGAGCGTTTTATCTCAGTCAGAGATTGGACTCCCACTGAGACTAATTTGTCAACACTCACTACCTATAGAGGTGGGAGTCTTCTCGACTGAGATAAACATGAATATCCCCCGGGTCCGCTTCCTGTGTACCGGAAGCGGACCCGGGGGATACCAATGAGAGAATATTTCTAACTGTCTACTGATTTGCTGTTAAAATACTGTGGGAAACACGCTTTCCGTGTTTCTTAAGTTATCCCGGCAGTCTATCAGATGTTCTCCTCCAGAACTTTTTTGAAAGCCTCTGCAGCAGCGTCATCATCACAGGAAACTGTGATAGTCTCACCACATTTTACGCCAAGTCCCATCAGGGCAAACAGTTTTTTAGCCTCGATTGTTTTGTCACCTTTTGTGATCATGATCGGAACACCAGCAGCTTTAGCAGCAGCAACGATCACGCCAGCTGGACGTGCGTGGATACCCTCAGCGTCTTTTACAGTATACTCGAATGTCATAGTTTCTTACCTCCAATACATAGTACATAATAAAGTTTCGATCGCAGCCAGTGCCTCCTGCTCATCGGAGCCCTCAGCTACAATCACAATGGTGCCGGAAACCGGAATACGGGTTCTCATAAGGGAAAGGGGTCTTTTGCAGTCTGCAATGGTCCCGTCCCCCTCCAGACAGATCATAGACTCAAAACGGTTTGCAGTCTCCACGATCATGGCTGCCGGCCGGGCGTGAAACCTTGCGGCCTCACTGAGAGTTATGGTTTTTTTCAGCATCCGTAAGCTTCAGCTACCTGAGCAAGAATTGTTTCATCTTCCACCCCTGAAAGCTCTTTGAACGCCTCTTTTGCACCCTTCTCTGCAACCAGTGCCTGAACCTCAACACTCTGAGGATCCTCTGGATTGTTGTAATGAAGAGCGGCACCGATACCAACGATCAGCTTATCAACAGGGAATCCGTAACCAGCTGCTGTCATAGTTGGTTTTACAAGACGGTCTGTTGGGCTGAGTTTACGTTTTGGCTCACGGCCAACACGTGTTACATCATCCTCAAGATATGGGTTCTTGAAACGTTTGATGATCTTATCGATGTATTTTGCATGTGCCTCAGCATCAAAGTTGTGTTTTTTAACAAGACCGGCACCGGACTGCTCCATAGCAGCGTGTACGATGTCGTAGATCTCAGGATCCTCAATGGACTCCTTGATTGTCTTGTAGCCCTTCTGTACACCAAGGTATGCAGTGATGCAGTGTCCTGTGTTCAGTGTGAAGAGTTTTCTCTCGATGTAAGCCTCCAGATTGTCAGCCAGGTTCATTCCGGCAATAGCTGGGATCTCGCCCTTGAAGGAAGCTTTCTCAACGTTCCACTCATAGTAGCTCTCAACCACAACATCTGTTGGGATCTCATTTCTTACAGGAGGAACGATACGGTCTACAGAGCAATCCGGGAATCCTACATAGGAATCACAGTATGCCTTCTCCTCATCGTTCAGAAGAGCGTATACATGCTCCTTCAGCTGAGAGGATGCGCGGATGGCATTCTCACAGGCGATGATATTCAGAGCCTCTTTTGATCCGTTTGCAATACGCTGTTTGATTCCGTTAGCGATAGCCGGAGCGATTCTTGGAAGGATCACAAGACCAACAGCAGTTGTAAGAACCTCTGCCTTGGCGATCTCATCAACGATCTCTGTTCCTGTAGAAAGGATACCTGTTACATTATCAATACGATAGTCTTTCTTGTCAACATCCATGATGTGAACAGTGTAAGCCTGATCCTCAGCCAGACGGTTAATGATCATCTCATTAACGTCTGCAAATACTACTTTATATCCTGCCTGAGCCAGCAGCATACCGATAAAACCGCGTCCGATATTTCCTGCTCCAAACATAATTGCAGATTTCATATTCTTTGCCTCTCTTCTTATAAAACTATGAAATATTATCCCCTGTTTCAGTTTCCGGGAACGGTATCCCGTTCCCGGCTCTGAAAACAGATATTTACATGTCTGTAATTACTGAAGGTGTTTCAGAACAACTCCAGCGTCCTTTGCTGTTAAAAGGTCATTCATAACATCCTCATCCTCCAGAGCGCCACAGATGTTGCTCAGGATGTCAAGATGCTCGTCGCCAACACCGGCAATACCAAATACCAGGTTCGCTTTCTCATCGCCGAATGGTACTCCGTCCGGATACTGAAGAACTACAATACCGGATTTTTTAACTGTACCTTTAGCCTGAGAAGTTCCGTGAGGAATAGCAATTCCCATTCCCATGTAGGTAGTAGCCAGTTTCTCACGCTCCTGCATAGCAGCGATGTAGGATTTCTCTACATAGCCAAGGGAGTAAAGCAGTTCACCAGCTGCCTGGATTGCCTCCTCCTTTGTAGCTGCCTTCTGTCCCAGTTTAACACCCTCTTTTACCAGAAGTGTTTTTTTTTCAGCCTTTACCTCAGCTGCTGCAGGTGCTGCAGTCTCAGCTGCAGGTGCTGCTGTAACCTGATTGTACAGCTCATCAAGAGCAGGATCAGCCAGGAAGTTTCCGATGGTAACCAGCTGTGCCTGTGGTGCAGATTTGCGAGCACGGTCAGCCAGGATACCCTGAACAACAGCGATGTCACAGTCTGCAGGAATGTTGTCTACAGATGTGTTGATAACAGTGATGTCAGGACGTGCAGCTTTGATTCTGTTACGGAATTTTGTAGCTCCCATAGCAGAAGATCCCATTCCAGCATCACATGCGAAAACGATCTTAGCTACTTTGTCACTTGCTTTTTTAACACCAGGATCAACTGCGATGCCTTTGGACTCAGCCTTCATAGCATCTTTCTTAGCCTGAGCCTCCTCAAGGCTCTTGTTTCCGGACATCTTAACGATCGGAGATGCGATCAGGAAGGAGATGCCGGCAGCAATTACAACACCAAGCAGTGTCATAACAGTTCCTGTTCCTTTTGTTGTCATGGACAGGAAAGCGATGATAGATCCAGGAGAAGCAGGTCCTACAAGTCCTGTTCCTGTGATTGTGTAGAAGAAGATAGCTGCAATGTTACCAACGATCGGAGCGATGATGATAACAGGGTTCATGAGGATGTATGGGAAGTAGATCTCATGAATACCGCCCAGGAAGTGAATGATCACTGCTCCAGGTGCAGAACTCTTTGTTACTTTGTCTTTAGAGAATGCCCAGTATGCAAGAAGAACACCAAGACCTGGTCCTGGGTTAGCCTCCAGCATGTACATGATGGACTTTCCAGCCTCCTGTGCCTGAAGAGTAGCGATTGGTGTAAAGATACCGTGGTTGATCGCATTGTTCAGGAACAGAACCTTTGCAGGCTCGATAAAGATAGCTGCCAGTGGAAGAAGTCCGTGATTAACAAGAACATCAACACCAGCTGTCAGAACAACAAGTATACCGGCCATGAAAGGTCCGATGAGGTAGAATCCGATGATAGCCAGGATCATACCAAAGATACCAACAGAGAAGTTGTTGATCAGCATCTCGAAACCAGCAGGCATATTTCCTTCCATAGCCTGATCAAATTTCTTGATGATAAGACCTGCAACAGGTCCCATGATCATAGCACCCATCAGCATTGGATAATCAGGTGCACCAACAACAACACCGAGTACTGCGATAGCACCCATGATTCCTCCACGGTCGCCGCCAACCAGTCTACCACCTGAGTAAGCAACGAGAACAGGAAGAAGGTAGTTCAGCATTGGAGATACCATACCAGCCAGTCTCTCATTTGGGATCCAACCGGTTGCGATGAATAATGCTGTGATAAATCCCCATGCAATAAAGGCTCCGATATTCGGCATAACCATTGCACTGAGGAACTTACCAAATCTCTGAACTGCGTTTTTCATAACTTCTAAGCCCTCCTAAGTTATTAGTTTTTGCCTGTGACCTCTCAGTCCCCCTTCGCCGAAGCTACAGAGGCTGCTCTGTCACAGATTGATATAATATTTCACAAGCGCCGATTCAGCAAAGCTGACCCCCGCGGCAGTGTCACCCTTCTGCAGCGCCTGAAGAAATCCCGGTTCCTCGATCAGCAAAGCACTGAGCCTGCTGACCGGTTCCAGACAGGTTACAGGAAGCTCCGCCGGTGCGATCATCACCACACCACCGGTTACAAGACCCTCCTCCGTCCGGAGCGGCTGTTCCAGCCGAATATATCCAAATCTGCTGTGGGTAGCAGCAGTCGATTTGCAATGAAGCAGGGAGATTTCCATCTCCTTGATATAGGTACTTCCCATCCGCTCCCTCTGCTGGAAGCAGGCAAGAAATTCCTCCTTTTCCAGGTCGTTGCGGGCGAACAGAAGGGCTGCCTGTTCCTGAAGCTCCTGAAAGCTTCTCACTCCCATTACCTGGAGAATACGGAAATTTTCAATCAGCTCAACGATCTCTCTTGTGATCAGAGAAACCTGTCTGATATCCTCCAGTCCCACAGCTGAGGTAAAGACATTTCTGCGTCTTGCCTTTCTGGAGACCCTTTCCTGATTGATCTCATCGATCTTGTTCTGCATCTTCATACGATCCTGGGTCTGCAGAACCTTTCCGATACAGATATGAGGGAAATCCGTGTTCAGATCCGTGGTGGAAACGATCAGATCCACTCCCTCCTCCCGAAGCTCTGCCGGATTGATCTCAAAAGCCGAGATGGTCCGACGGATCTCAAGGTTGTGGAACGCTCTTTTCAGAGAAGTGGCCAGCATGCGGGAAGCCCCCACACCAAGGGGACAGACCACAGCAATCACAATCTTCTCCTCCGCCGCCTGGATCCGCTCCGCAGCCGCCGCAAAATGCATGGTCACGAAGCCCACATCCGCCTCCATCACATCCCTGGTGGTGATGGACTCACCCAGAATGCGCAGAGCGGTATCCACCGCCGAAAAGATTTCCGGATAACTGTTTTTTACAGGTGCGATCTGGGAATAGGCCAGAAACATATCGCTCTGGTTCCGATCCATGATCGCGGAAAAATGACTTACCAGATCATCCATCAGGATGCGGTTGCCCTGGAAGGGCAGCCCGGTGATGTTTTCCACCACGCTCACCAGCGAAGTCACAAACAGTCTTATATTGATAGAACGGACCGGGTCAGAGAAAAATGATGCATCTGCCCAGATCCTTGCCGAGGAAAGATACTCCGTAAGAGAGAGAACCTCACATTCATTGATCTCCCAGTTGTATTTTTCCAGCGCACGCTTCTGGATATCCTTCACCGCCTCATATTCCTTCAGCGCCTGCAGATCCTTCCAGTCCGGAGAGGGTTCTGTGATCATCTTTCCGGAAGCAACCCGGTTGATGGCAAGCGCAATGCGGATATACAGGCCCACAAGAGCACTGTCTCTGAACCGCACACCCAGGGTGTTGCGGAATTCATCCAGAATCTTCGCTGCCGCCTCTCTGCCTTCTCCCGTGAGAAATGCCAGCAGCGGCGGAACATCCGCGATTCTTTCCCGTTCTGTGATATGCTTTCCAATGGGAAGCAGTCCCATGATCTGATTCATGTCATACAGATCAAACACGGCACTGACGATGGCCTGACGGATGGCTTTCTCCTCACCAGTGATGAAGATTCCAACCCCCTGTCTTCTCACCAGGCGTACCTGATGGGACTCCAGCCAGCGCTCCAGATAATCCAGGTCACCAAACAGAGTGCCCTCGGAAATACCATATCCGGAAGTAAAGCTGAAGGCCTTGGCAGGCTCTGTACTGAAAAGCAGTTCGCCCAGAAGACGACGCCTTCTCTCCTCCTTGCCAAGAACTCTTGATGTATGCTCCACCTCCAGAAGCTCACGGATCAGTTCCAGATTCGCCGGATCCTCTACGATCTGCAGACCCACCCCTGTTTTCCGGCTGAATTTGAAGTCATTCTCGCTCATCCAGTCCTCAATCAGGGGCAGTTCCCGCAAAACCGTTCGGGAAGAGACCTTCAGCTTTTCTGCAACAGCCGCAACCGTTACAGGCTTCGAACCCATCTGGGCCAGAATCTGAATAATCTGTTTCTGCCGTCTGGACAACGATGTTTTGGTTTTCTTAGGTTTGTTGATATTGTCCATAAGCGTGCCCTCCCACTACTTGTAGTTTACAAAATTTTTATATATGACACCAGTTCCAACAAATGTCATGTTTGTCGCAAAAAAATAATGACATGTGATTATCTCACATGTCACTATTATAGCATCTTGACGGTGCATTTGTGAATTATGCATGTCGCATTGTGCACTATTTTGTGACAATTCCACAATTAACCATACAAATCCAACATTTTTTCGCTTTGTTATATTTTTACCAATTTTAACAGGGCATTTTCTCAGTTTTTTGGGCTAAGTCCCAGTTCCTCCGGACGGAATCTCGGACACACATTTTCCATGGTACAGATGGCAGCAGCAGCCAGTTTTGTACCGATCCGGCATGCTTCCTCCAGGGTTTTTCCGTAGGTCAGACCGATGGTGACGCCGGAAAAGAATGCATCTCCCGCACCGGTGGTATCACGTACCTCCACCTTATTGGCAGGAACCGTTCCGGCCTCTCCATCCAGCTCCGCATACACAGCACCGGCACCGCCCATGGTGACAACCATGCGCTGATAGCCCGCCAGTCTGATCTTCTCAGCGAGGATCGGCACCATTTCCTCCGGAGTCTTATCCATGTAGTCCTCAGAGAACAGCACTCCCGCCTCCTGCTGGTTGCAGATGATGCAGCCGGAATCCATCAGAAGATCACGACGCTTCATGGCAATGGCCATATTGGAAACCACCACATACATGGTCTTATTGTGCTTCTTACAGAGTTCCACGATCTTCTTCACCAGAGGAACGTCGCAGTCGATCTCCACCACCACAGAATCCGCCTGGGCAAAGATCTCATCCCCATGCTGCTCCAGCACCTGCACCAGCGGGGACAGATTCGGCCTCTTGGACAGGTTCGCCACCACATCACCGGTGTGGTCAAAGATCGCCAGCCAGGTACCCATTCCATCCTGGGTGCGCAGACAGTAATCCACGTTCACGTTATGGCGCACCAGCTTGTTCAGCACATCCTCACCGATACCAGTGTTATCCACCGTGCTGATAAACATAGGGCGCAGCTCACAGTTGGCAATATCCTCCGCCACGTTGCGGCCCACACCGCCATGCACCTGCTCGATGATGCCGGCATTTCTGCCATCCGGCACATAGACCCCCAGCGGATGTCCCTTAATGTCCACAAAAACAGTTCCAAAAACAACAATGCTCATATACAAATATCCTCTCAATCAATTACTGGTCTCTTCTCCTTCCGGTACCCGGGAGAATTCCTGAGGGCAACAGGATCATCACAGAGAAAATCCGATGCTCTTCAGATAGGCAATGCTGGCCTTACAGTTGTCCAGAGACTTGTCCTTATTCCTTGGATCGCACTCCTGCTCAATGGTGATGTAGCCATTGTAGCCGATCTCATCCAGCACCACCTTCACAGCAGGATAGTCAATGATACCCTGTCCGATGGGGCACATGGAGCCTCTCCAGCAGCCTTCGAAGAAACGGATGTGCTCCCCCATCACCTGCTCATAGACAGCCCCGTTGATATCCTTAAAATGCACATAGTCCAGACGGTCCCTGTACTTTCTCAGCCACTCCACCGGATCCAGTCCCGCATAGCGCAGATGACCCGTATCCAGCACAAATCCAGCCAGCTCGTTGTCGATGTCATCTGCAAAGGCGTCGATCTCATCTGCAAACTCCACGTAGCCGCCGCAGTGGGGATGCAGCACAGGGCGTACCCCGTAGGATCCGGCGATCTTCGCCAGCTCACGAAAATGCTCCATCATCCGGTTCCAGTCCTCTTTTGGCAGACGGGGTGCCCGGTCAGAATGTCCCGCAGCATAGTCTCGCTCATCATGTCCCCAGTCCATAAGAGTCATGTAGGGGGTAGCCCATCTCTGGCCCGGCTCCTTTGGAAGCTGAGGCAGTCTGGAGATCAGGCTGCAGATGCCGTGGGCCTGCTCCTTCAGCCTGTCAAAATTGTCCTCAGAGAGACAGTCATCAAAAATCGTTCCCGCCACAATGGCCATCTCATTCTCGTTCAGCACCTCTGACACCAGCTCAATGTCATCCGTTGGAATCCAACCGTTTGGTCCCAGCTCAATGGCCCTGTAGCCAGCCTCATGGGCCTCCTTCACCACCCTCTGCCAGGTGGGGATATTCGGATTGGTAATGTCATCCACGCCCCAGCAGCAGGGGGCGCCACAAATATTCAGTCCCATAGTCAATCTCCTTTGTGAAAAATATCCTTTTTGAAAAAATCAATTCCTACAGGAAATCATATCATGAATGGAGGATATTCGCATCTGGATTCAGTTGGTTTCCAGGAACAAGGGGCCGTTCTCAATCCAGTTCGTTGTTTGATCATGAAACACTGCTGCTTTGGGCAGTCCATCTGCAATGGTTCATACAATAATTACCTCTTCATTCTGGATCGCAGTATTCATTCCGAACATGCTCACCTCTCCCTGTCCCCGGATCTTATAGACCCTTACACTGTCACAGGTTGGATCAATGACCTTCGGAATATCACGCAGCAGATTCTGATACTGCTTCTCCGTGACCATTGACTCAAAGGCAGATTTCTGAACCCGAAATCCATAGGCATTCATCAGCTTTGCAAACTTGTTTCGTTTCTTATTGTTCACAATGTCATAGATGATCAGAATATAGTATTTCCGGTGCTTCTCTTCCTCTTCCGTATTCCAAAAATAATTCTCCATAGGCACCCCTGTCCTTATCTGATGATCACAGGCCTGTATTCCTCACAGTTTCCGCTCTCAATGGCCTGCACATACTGATGCACCTGCATATCTATCGCCTTCCGAAAAGAAACGCTGTAGTCAATATAGGGAAGATACCGGTTCTCCGTACGAAATTTACTCTCCAGCTTTCCCACATATTTGCGAAAGGCATCCTTATTCAGATACACACCCCCTGTTTCATTGTCCCTGTAAAAATCATCCACCGTCAGCTCATGTCCGTTCAGCATGCTCATGGCAGTCGTATCAATGAGAACCGCTCTCCACTCCTCCATGAGATCACTGGCCAGAGTGGGATGCTTCTCCTTATCCTGGTGCATGAAGCCAAAGTATGGATTCAGACCACGACCCGCAATCTTGCCATAGATCTCATTCATGATGATGGAATATCCCAGACTGATCAGGGAGTTGAAGGGATCCATCGGCGGTCGCTTTGTCCTTCCCGAAAATACAAACTCCGGATCAACAAGCTTCGCCAACACAGAAAAATACACCCTGGCAGCATAGCCCTCATACCCCATCAGCTGATCAATGGATGTAACCGATTCGATCTTCGTCAGGGTATACTGCATGGACTGGATCTCCGATTTCATATCCATCTCTGCAGAGCGGGCGTAACGGCGCACCACCACAATCTGATTTCTGATCTTGGCATTGATCACCCGCTTTGCCATGGCCAGATTAAAGGCAGCATCCCTTCCCAGATCCGCCTGGATCCTCTGTCTTCTCACATTTACATGGTTTGAGGAGGACAACCTGCCAAAATAGGCCCCGTTGGTGGAATAATACAGCACCGTTATCCCCTTGCTCAGACACATCTCAATGCACTGGGTGGTAAGCTGCACCTTTCCAAATACCTCGATCACCTCCACCGTTTCCACGGGGATGCTCTTCAGCAATCCATCCTTGTATTTGATCTTGATCCGATTGGCCTCAAAGCTGACCACCGCCCCCTGTTCCGAAACATACACATAACTCATAAGAACCCCCTTTCCCAGAATTGTAATACCGGCCCCTGGCGGGGAGTGAATATTAATAATGCAAGTTTGAATTGACCTTGCCGCACACGGCACAAATGTTCCCGTCCCCTTACGGGGAATCTACATTTCTAACATTCTCTTGAAAGTCGAATCATTAGCAGAAAACTACGTTTCCGTCCCCTTACGGGGAATCTACATTTCTAACGAGGTTTTCACTTCTGCAAAGAGTTGAAGGATTGCTTCAAGTTTCCGTCCCCTTACGGGGAATATTCATTTCTAACACTGCGGTGATTTCTGCATCATGAAAGTGGAAAGCATGTTTCCGTCCCCTCACGGGGAATCTACATTTCTAACGGCGAAGCAGGGGAAGACAGTTCCTGAAGGATATGGGAAGGTGTTTCCGTCCCCTTACGGGGAATCTACATTTCTAACGATTCAGACCTGCCGTGACCTTATTAAGGGGCAGGAAAAGTTTCCGTCCCCTTACGGGGAATCTACATTTCTAACTATTGCATCTGGCGGCTGATTGGAGGTTGACATGGAGAGTTTCCGTCCCCTTACGGGGAATCTACATTTCTAACAGAGCATACGCTCAGAATCTGGCAGAAGCAGAATATCGGTTTCCGTCCCCTTACGGGGAATCTACATTTCTAACAATAAAAATCAGACAACTTTCGTTGTTAAAACTTGGGTTTCCGTCCCCTTACGGGGAATCTACATTTCTAACAGAGCACATGGGATTGGGCTTGGTATCCAGTAAACTGTTTCCGTCCCCTTACGGGGAATCTACATTTCTAACGCTTTTGCATATAAGATGCGATATGAGGCATGGAAGCATCAGTTTCCGTCCCCTTACGGGGAATCTACATTTCTAACATCTTTCGTTCAGCTTCCTTCGTTCACCTACGAATCGGGTTTCCGTCCCCTTACGGGGAATCTACATTTCTAACGTAGATGGAATATTGCGATGGACCTATTAATCAACGTTTCCGTCCCCTTACGGGGAATCTACATTTCTAACGTCTGCGAAAGATTTGCAACAAGGGTGTTAAACATTGTTTCCGTCCCCTTACGGGGAATCTACATTTCTAACAAAAAACAAATTCAATTATTAATGTAACTATCAACGGGTTTCCGTCCCCTTACGGGGAATCTACATTTCTAACTGATTTTATCTTAGAGGTAGGACGTTCCAAACAGGCGTTTCCGTCCCCTTACGGGGAATCTACATTTCTAACAGCAAACGAGCATCACATCTTCACGATACCATGGATGCAGTTTCCGTCCCCTTACGGGGAATCTACATTTCTAACAAGAAATTTTTATGAAATATGAAAGGAGACAAATGTTTCCGTCCCCTTACGGGGAATCTACATTTCTAACGCTTAAATAAAAATGAGGGGGGAAAAAAGATGGTAGAAAGGTTTCCGTCCCCTTACGGGGAATCTACATTTCTAACCCTGTCCCTCACACCCCTTTATTTACAGGGGCTCCCGGGGTGGTTTGCGGGGCAAAAGTATTTTACCTGATTTTTGCTGTTTTCAAAACTGCAAAAAGTCTGTTTTTCCCTGTATTTATGCGGTGCGGGGCAAAAACATACATTTCTTTACTCTGCAGCCGCATAACAGGTTGTTTACTACTCTTCGAAGAACTGAACCAGGCATCTGCCGAATTCATAGAGTTCTCCATTATATCTGGTGCACTTCACCATGTGAGGGGATACCCCTCTTGCCTGATCGTTCTCATGGTGATGGTCCCTATTATTTACAGTCTTCTGCATGATATCTGAAACAGCTGTCAGACCAGCATCTTTTCCCAGCATAGGATAGACAATGGTCTTGGATACATAGCCTACTCCACCACCCAGCCAGATCATATTATTGATGTGAGTGCAGCCACTGATCTTGCCCAGCTCCTTAAAAGGCTTGAAGAAGCATCTTACATACTGTCTTGCAAAGTACTCAATGGCATCCTTCAGCATCTGAATACTGAAGGGGGCTCTCTGATCCTCCGGATATCCTCTCCTGAGATCAATTGTCACATCAAACTCGATTTTTACTCCCGGTTTGATGCACTCCCTTGCAGTATTGATGGTCTTGATGATCCCATTGGGATTCATATCCCACTTCTGGCACATGATCAGATCACTGGTTTTCAGAGGCTTACTGTCACTAATTCGCAGACATGCCATCATGTCATTTACCGCATCCTGAATCTCTTCTGCCTTTCGTTTCAAAGTATGCAGTGCTTCTGTTTCAATATCCTTTATCTCTCCTTCAAGATATTTTTTTCTAGCTATATTCCAGTCAAATCGCTGTCTGTTGGCCTCATTACTGAGTCTGTCTCTCAGTCCATTGTACTTTTTACTGTCCTGATCAATCAGATATGCCAGAAGAATGGTACGCAGGGCACCCTTAATGCTACTGCCCGGAACATAAGGATTTCCATAGGAATCCTTGATGCAGGTCATCATCCTAACCTGCCCCTTTCCGGACGCTTCCAGATCACAGTTTAGGGTGTAATCAATCCAGGAGGAATAGGTCTCCTTATAAATTCTCTGTTTCTCCAGCCAGCCACCAAGATCTGCCCAGTCTGAGGAGAGCATATAGTCTTCGTATTTATCCACCAGCTTTTTCTGTATCAGCGCACGATACATCTTCTGTTTATTCGGAACATACACAGTCTGACCCTTGCGGATGTACTCTTTCTTATTCAACTTTCCCCCGTCTCCGATAAACACCGGACTATCGGTTGTCAGCACCAGCCTGAAATGCTCCAGTATCTTATTATTTTCTGCCATATGGCATTCTCCATTCTGTATTCAATAGTCAACGGATTCCAACAAACAGGGGATATCCATAGCGGTATACCGGATGTCTGCCCTTGAAGGAAACATCGTACAGATTCCCCTTAAAAAGATTTCTGAAGGTGGAGCCTGCTGCCATTCCGTAGAAATCCCGTTTCTTCAGATGCTCCTCCGCATAGGTGACAGAGGCCACGAAGCCGCTTCTCTTCACCAGATTGAACCGACTGTCCTCACAGGCCTGCTCCAGCTCCTGCTGGTCAGGAAGAGCAATGGAAAGGGTCATGTATTCGGTATACCCTTTCCCTGTCAGTCTGTCAGCCAGGGCTTTGGGGCATGCTGCTGTCTCCAGGGTAAATCTGCCTAATCCGGAACTTCTTCTTCCTCCGATTCCTGTGTAGGAAAGGGCTGTCAGCAGCTGCTCTGCATAGCTCCAGA
>JAUNCZ010000029.1 GCA_030526405.1 Lachnospiraceae bacterium
TCAAGGTTTTTAAAGGATTTAGAACATAAAAACAAGGTAGTTTTTGACACTACCGAAACAAAGGAGGAAAAACATATGAAAAAGATGATCAACTTTATCAGAGAGACTGTCAGAGCTTATGAGAAAGCACAGACAGAGAAACTGCTCCACCAGACTAACGGTGCTAACTTTGGTTTTATCTGCTGATCCCACAGACTGACAGCACTCATTTTGGTTTATCTGCTGATCCCACAGACTGACAGCACTCATTTTGGTTTATCTGCTGACCCGGCAGTTCAACTGCCGGATTGGCTGTAAATAAAAAATCTATGACTCTTGATCATACCCAGTAACAAGAGAAAAGAGAAAAAACAAAAAGCAAAACAACAAAGAAACAAAATCAAACAAAAAAGAAAGAAAAGAGGTAAAAACACTATGAATCGTAATTTTGTAATCGCAATGGCAGCAGCACTTTCTATCACATCCGCAGCAGGTGCAGGTATCGGAGGATATGTAATGGGACACTCCAATAACAAGGTCGTGATGTCAACAGCCGCAATGGCAGGCCCAGATGTATCTGTTTCTTCTCTTACAGCGAACACAGACAATTCCGGAACCGCACAGCTGATCGCTTCCAATCCGCAGCTGATTTCTCCTAATCCTGCAGCTGATTCATCAAAGACCAGTAAACCAAGAGAGTTCACTGTAACTCCTGCTAACTACACTGTATACTGCTCCGTTTCGGCTCTGAATGTCCGTACAGCACCTGAGGTTGCCAACAGCTCCATTCTCGGCTATGTAACTCAGGGTCAGGCTCTTCAGGTTACCGGTGAGGTAAATGGCTACACCTGGCTTCAGGTAAACTATAATGGCAAGACAGCTTATGTATCCTCCCCTTACGTACAGAAGACTGCTGCAGGTCAGACCACTCCAAGTCAGACTACTCCGGCTGCCAATAAGGCAGATACATCATCTCAGACCAGTAAGCCGAGAGAGTTCACTGTAACTCCTGCTAACTATACTGTATACTGCTCTATCCCGGCACTGAATATTCGTACAGCACCTGAGGTTGCTAACAGCTCTGTACTGGGCTATGTAACTCAGGGTCAGGCTCTTCAGGTTACCGGTGAGGTAAACGGTTACACCTGGCTTCAGGTAAACTATAATGGAAAAACAGCATATGTATCCACCCCTTACGTACAGAAAGCTGCTCCAACTTCTGCAGGCCAGACTGGCGCAACTTCAACAGCCACAAGTCAGAACCCTGTGACTCCGGCCGCTAAGTAAGCCGTACATCATCCTTTTAACAAGGCCCAGCCGAAATGGCTGGGCTTTGTCACGTTTTGAAGATAGATTCGGATCTTCTGAGCTTTTAGGATAATAAGCGACTAACTCGCGATTAAAATCATAAGAATGCGTCGCTTAATTTTTCAACAAGTGCTTCCTTTCAGAAACCGTTAAGATTTCCTTTATCTGACAGAAAACTCCCTGCTATATCATTACATCATCGACAGGAACACAAGAGAAAATACAAACACTGAAAAGGAGAATACAACCATGAAAAAGATGATCAACCTTATTAAAGAAACTGTTAAAGCATATGAGAAAGCACAGACAGAAAAGCTGGTTCGACAGGCCAACGGTGCTAACTTCGGTTTCATCTGCTGATCCCACCGCTTAAGGGTCAACAGCAGAATAAAGAAAGAAAGAAACAATCAGATCAAATAAGAAACAACTACAACAATAAAAACAAACTGATCAAATAAGAAAGAAACAAACAAGAATAAAACCATACAAGAAAGAAAAGAAAGAAAAGAGGTAAAAATACTATGAATCGTAATTTTGTAATCGCAATGGCAGCAGCACTTTCCATCACTTCCGCAGCAGGCGTTGGTATCGGAGGATATGTAATGGGACACTCCAATAACAAAGCAGTGGTATCAACTACCGCTATGGCTGACTCAGATGCAGGCATCTCCTCCATCACAGCAACTTCTGGTAAATCCGCTGCTGCACAGCTGGTATCAGAAAAAGCACAGCTGATCGCTTCCAATACTTCCGCTAAACCGGCTACCACAGCAGCCTATACTACTGCTTCAGCTGCCACTACTGCCGCTTACTCAACACAGACCAGCAAGCCAAGAGAGTTCACTGTAACTCCGGCCAGCTATACTGTATACTGCTCCATCCCGGCTCTGAACGTTCGTACAGCACCGGAAACTGAGCACGGTTCCGTGATCGGCACTGTAACCCAGGGACAGGCTCTTCAGGTTACCGGTGAGGTTAATGGCTACACTTGGCTCCAGGTAAACTTCAACGGAAGAACTGCCTACGTATCTTCCCCTTACGTACAGAAAGCGGCTCCAGCTGCTGCAGACAGCCAGCCAGCAACAACTCCTTCTGCTCCAGCCCAGACTCCGGCTACAGACAACCAGCCAGCGACAACTCCTTCTGCTCCGACTTCAGATACAACCCCTTCTGAGGAGAGCACAGGCTCCTATGATATTGTTTCTCTGGATGGCTGGGGACTCATCAATACAAATTTTGTTGCCGGAATGACTGCCGGAGAGGCGCTTGATACACTGGTCTCTGTCAAGGGACAGGATGCTGATGGACAGATCCGCGAAATGGAGGCTGTATATCATCGACTTGAGAAATTAATGGATAACGGTAATTGGATGACTCTCCAGGATGATGAAATTCTGGAAACAGGCGGCACCTATCGTTCAGTTGTGACAGTTGTAGCAGCAGAGCGTAGAGAAAAACGTGTAACCTTCAAACAGTATCTGACTCTGGGTACAGGACTGCTGGACAGTGCATGGAATATTGAGCGTATTGAATGTGATGATGTGACACTGCATGGAAACGCCCACACAGTCTGATATCCGAGGCGTCAGAATACAGAGCATTATAAAAAGATAAACAGGGAAACATCCTCTGGTTCAAATCCCTGTCAGTCAGACAGGGACTGAATCAGAGGATGTTTCATTAGTTTTCGGGATGCAGTCCAGTGCTCCTTTCAGAAACCGTTAAGATTTCCTTTATCTGACAGAAAACTCTCTGCTATATCATTACATCATCGACAGGAACACAAGAGATAAACAACTCACACAGATAAAGGAGAAAAAAACATGAAAAAGATCATCAACCTTCTGAAGAATGCAGTGAACATTTAGAAGCAATGTACTGTTCCCCACTACTATACTATTATCCCGAAAAAACGGCAATCGTTATGGCAGAAGCAGCTCTCATCTTCAGAAACCGTTAAGATTCCCTTTATCTGATGGAAAACTCTCCTCTGTATCATTACATCATCGACAGGAACACAAAAGAAAAACAACCGTCGAATCAAAAGAAAAACAACACCAAAGAAAGACAATCAAAAAGAAAGAAAAGAGGTAAAACACACTATGAAACGTAATTTTGTAATCGCAATGGCAGCAGCACTTTCCATCACTACAGCAGCAGGTGCAGGTATCGGTGGATACATGATGGGACACTCCAACAACAAAGATATGGTGGCAACCACCGCTAAAGCAAATGTAGATGCAACTATTTCTTCCCTTTCAGCAAATACAGTTAAATCCATCACAGAACAGATGATCGCTGCCAATGCAGAGCTGACCGCATCCATGACTTCCGCCGAAACAGCTTCCTCAGCACAGGGGAATACTGCTTCTGTATCCTCCCCTGATGTACAGAAAGCATCTTCTTCTGCTGCAGGCCAGACTGTTGCAAAAATCCCTGCCGCCGCTGCAGGCCAGTCCGCAGCTAAAGCTTCTACCGCTGCTCCTGCCAAGGCATCCGGCACTAAGGCAGCTTCCTCAACACAGACCAGTAAACCAAGAGAGTTCACTGTAACTCCTGCTAATTATACAGTATACTGCTCTATTCCGGCTCTGAACGTTCGTACAGCACCGGAAACTGAGCACGGCTCTGTAATCGGCACTGTAACCCAGGGACAGGCTCTTCAGGTTACCGGTGAGGTCAATGGTTACACCTGGCTCCAGGTAAACTTCAACGGAAAGACTGCTTATGTATCTTCCCCTTACGTACAGAAAGCGGCTCCAGCTGCTGCAGGCAAAACTGCAGACAAGACTACTCCAGCTAAAACTACTCCAGCCAAGACTCCTGAGACTCCGGCTAAAACTACTCCAGACAAAACTCCTGAGACTTCAGACAAGACTACTCCAGAATCTGTAACTCCTTCTCAGGCAGAGACTTCTGATGATGATGTTACTCCGGCGGGTTATGTTATTGGTCTTGAGGGCTTTGGATTAGGTGAGATCAAACCCGGCATGACCATGGGAGATGTGGTAGAACGACTTCAGACACTGAAGGTGAAAGTCGGTGAGGGAAAAATTGTGGAGCTGAATACAAAAGAAGTACGCATGGGCGTAAAGGATGATATGTTTGTGACAGATCTCTCTGAGGACAGCGTTCTTGAGGCCGGCAATAAATACTATCTCCATGTTAGAGTAGATATCAAGGATCCTGCTTCCGGAAAAACCTACTGCTTCGTAGAGGAGTCTGCACTGGATAACGGAACTACATTTACTGAGGAGGGATGGTCTTACCTTTCTATCCATGACTTCACCCTGAAAATGAACACCTCCTTCGAGCTTGACTGAAGCTTCTAAAAGAATATACGCTTACCCCTGATACAGGATCGTAAGCAGCATTTGCAGACATAATTCTCTCTGTTAACAGGGCCCGGCCGAAATGGCTGGGCCTTATCACGTTTCAGAAAAAAGCTCTGCTTTCCGGAACTCCATCCGTTTCACAGAAATTTCTCTGTTTCCTCCATCACCTCCTGAATAATCTCCAGATCCCGGAACACGTCTCCCGTTTCCAGAGAATGATTTCCCTCTGGAATAATGGTCAGAGGCAGCTGCATTTTTTCGCAGCAGGCTTTTACGATCTCTGTTTCTACCCAGGGATCTGCTGTCCCTGTAAAAGCGATACCGCTGTTGGCTCTGATAAACTGAAAGCTCTGTTCAACAGGGGTATAGTAGACACATTTTGCTGTGAGATGGTACTTTTCCAGGTAGGCAGCTGCCACGGCGGTGCCCACACTCTTGGCCAGCACCAACAGCTCTGCCCTCTGAAGATGTTCTTCCTTCAGGATTTCCTCTGTCTGCTCCAGTGCCATCTGAAAACACTGCTTCATCTTTTCAGCATCACCCTTTACATTGGCCGGAAAACCGCTGTAGGACACCTCTATGATCCGATATCCATGCTTTGCCGCCAGTCCTTTGCTGTAATAGAGAAGTGGTTTATCGGTATGATAGCCGATTCCCGGAAACAGTAATGCGATTTTCTCCATATCTTTCATGTCCTTTCCTGTACTTCTATATGCCTTTTTTCTTATTTTACCATTCTGACCTGTCTGTGCATATCTCTGATTCTCTCAGTTATTCCCCTGAAACCAGTGCAACACAGAGGAAACTACCCTCATTCATCTGCTCCCTTTCAGGAATCGTTAAGCTTCTCTTTATTTGTGGGAAAACTCACTGTTATATCATTACATCATCGACAGGAACGAAAGAAAAGCAACAAAAGAAAAGGAGAGTACAACTATGAAAAAGATGATCAGAAATCACTGATAAGATAACAGCATCAACAGAAACCCCAAAAAAGAAAAGAAAGAAAAGACAAAAGAATCAACAAACATCAAATGGAGGAAAAAACATGAACACAGTATTTAAAAGCGAAAACTACAGATTAAGAAAGTCAAAAGAACTCTGGATTATGGCACTGATCCTGGTTGGCTTCCAGGCCGTCGGTGCGATCCTTGGCATTGTAATGGCAAACATCGGTTCACTGGTCGGAGATGCCGGTGGAGCAGGGGCTGCTGAAAGCTTCGTGGAGAGCTTCATCAAAGCTCCATCGGATCCCATCTTCCAGCTTCTGTTTGTAGCCATTGCCGGCAGCCTTATTATCAAGCTGTACCAGTCAGGCGCTGCAAAACAGCTGGTAAGCTGCGGATGTAAAAGAGGAAATGTGATCCTTGGTCAGTTCTTCTCCTTTACAGCAGCCTTCTCAACAGTCCTGTTTGTATCAGCAGCTGCTGCCGGTGCCGCAACACTGATCAATGGCGGAGCATTCTTTCCTGCAGACTTCCATGTGGCACGTCTGCTGATGGCTCTGGTGGGCATGGTTCTCAGCACAGCAAGCCTTTCCGCTCTGTTTCTTCTGGTTGCTCACCTGACAGGTTCTGTCCCTGCAACTGTATTCGCAGGCATCGGACTTCTGTTCGGAGCACCATTTGCACTGATGACACTGCCTGATTTCCTGAAACCTGAGCTGATCGGAAAATTCCTGCTCACAAACCTGCAGCAGAGTGCAGTTGATATGACTGCTTCCACAATGAAACAGCTCTCCGGCATGGGACTTCTGGTTCTTGCCATTGCAGCTCTTCTGGTTCTCTCCCAGTGTGTATTCAATCGTAAGGAGGTAAAATAAAGACATATCTTTCAAAGGGTCCCGGCTATGTCATAGTCGGGGCCCTTTCTTTGTACTGGCAATATCCGCTGTAACCCTTTGCCCACCGCATCTGCTCTGATCTGCTCCGGGATCCTCAGTTGTAACTGCACCGGCAGCATTTTCTTTTCTGCTGCTATCTGGTATCCTATATACAACTTTCAAAAAACATCAGCAAAACGGATACCCATCTCATGGGAGTATCCGCGAGCGTCGACTTTACCGACGATTACTCTGTGCAGACATATAACAGGAGGAACAACACATGACCATAAAAGAAGAAATTATCCGCATTCTGGATTATCTCTGTGATTTTGAAACGGAGGAAGAGGTGTTTACTTCCTTTTCCCTGCGGGATGATCTCCGCCTTGTGGATGAGGAGCTGGATTCAGCCAGATGTGATATCAATGAACTCTATGACCTGGAGCTCAGCATGGAGGATATGGAGAAGGTGGATACCATCTACGATCTCATCGACCTTGTGACCAAACGCCTGGATCAGTGACCCTTATCCGGAAAATATATCCGGGATACAGTCCAGGATGTTAAGGTTTTCAAAAGTCAGGTATTTGGGATACAGTCCAGACACTTCTTCAGCCTGGCTTAAGGTTTTTCATATTTTGCAGAAAAGATCCCCTGATAAGATAACATCATCAACGAGATACAGGATTCTGAAGCGATGATACACCTCTTCAGACTACAAAGAAAAGAAAAAGAAAAGAACGCAAAAGAAAGGGAATCAACATGAAAAAAAACATGAAAAACACAGTAAAAGCAATGGAGAACAACGCTGGATCTGATCTGATTCTGGAGACCAGAAACCTGACAAAGCAGTACGGAAACAAGAAGGTGGTAAATGCTGCAAACATGCATATCCACAGAGGCGATATCTACGGCTTCATCGGAAAGAACGGTGCCGGAAAGACTACTCTGATGAAGATGGTATGCGGCCTGATCGCCCCTACCTCCGGCAGCTTTACCCTGATGGGCTGCAGTAATCCGGATGAGGGAAGAAAGAAGATCGGTTCCATTATTGAGAATCCTGCCCTTTTCCCAAACATGACTGTTAAGGAAAACATGCGCTACTATGGAAAGCTGAAACATGCTTCCGCTGAGAAAATCGAGGATCTGCTGAAGCTGGCCGGCCTCAACGAGAGCGCCTTTAACAAGAAGGCTGCCAACCTTTCCCTGGGAATGAAGCAGCGCGTATCCATCGCCATCGCCCTTCTGAACGATCCGGAATTCCTGATTCTGGATGAGCCCATCAATGGCCTGGATCCGGAGGGAATCGTTGAGATCAGAAAGCTTCTGGTACGTCTGAACCAGGAAAGAGGCATCACCATCCTGATCTCCTCCCACATTTTAGGAGAGCTGGAAAAGATGGTTACACGCTACGGTATCATCCAGGACGGACAGCTGGTAAGAGAGTTTGCAGCAGAAGAGCTTCAGAACCAGTCCTCCGGAAAGATCGTCCTTGAGGCAGATGATTTTGATAAAGCCTGCAGAATTCTGGCAGAGAATGGCATCAATATTACCCGTTCCTTCGAGCAGAAAGAGGATCTTGAGGATATGTTCATCCACTTAATGGCATCCTGATACCGGAAAATGGCTTATTCAGGGCATTTGCAGACAAGTAAACGATTACAGTAATACAGACAGATACAACCGGAATATCCGAAAAAATGGCTCAGGCACTTTGCCTTGAGCCATTTTTTCATGTATGTGCTGTAAACGTTTACAGAAATCTCCGTTGAGCGCAGCACAAATGCTGGTTATACTGACGTCATCAAATCAAACAGAACCACAACGAGGAGGAGAAAGCTATGAAAAAACGATTTGTAAAAAGATTTGTAACCGGTTCACTTATTACCGTATTAGGAGTTTCTGCTATGGGCTGCGGATCCTCCAACAGCAACGAAGCTGCACAGGCAAACCCAGGTGAAGAGGCACAGACCACCGAAGCTGCACAGGATACAGATACAGCAGAAAAGATTACCCTCACAAATGTATCCTACGATCCAACAAGAGAATTATATGAAGAATACAATAAACAGTTTGCGGAGCACTGGAAAGAGTTAAGCGGACAGGATGTGGAGATTACCCAGTCCCACGGTGGTTCCGGCAAACAGGCCCTGGAGGTGGCCAACGGACTGGAGGCAGATGTAGTTACCTTAGCTCTTGAATATGATGTGAAGGCAGTTCAGGATGCCGGTCTGATTGAAGAGGGCTGGGTGGATGAGTTTCCATCAGACAGTTCTCCTTACACATCCACTATTGTTTTCCTGGTAAGAAAGGGAAATCCAAAGGACATTCAGGACTGGGATGATCTTGTAAGGGATGGCGTTGGAGTTATTACTCCTAACCCGAAAACATCCGGTGGTGCCAGATGGAACTATTTAGCTGCATGGGCCTACGCTGATGATCTTTACAAAGGGGATGAGGCTCAGATCAAAGACTTTATCAAAAAATTATATGAAAATGTACTGGTTCTCGATTCCGGTGCTCGAGGAGCCACCACATCCTTTGTGGAGAACAAGCAGGGTGATGTACTGATCGCCTGGGAGAATGAGGCATATCTTTCTATTCAGGATTACCCGGATGAGTACGAGATCGTTACACCAAGTATCAGTATCTTAGCGCAGCCATCTGTGGCCATCGTTGACGAGGTGGTTGATGCAAGGGGAACAAGAGAGGCTGCTACAGAGTATCTCAACTATCTGTACTCAGATGAGGCCCAGAGAATTGCAGGAGACAATTACTACAGACCATCCAACGATGAGATTTTACAGGAGTATGCAGATGTATTTGACTTAACTATCAATCTGGTTACTGTCAATGAGTTTGGTGGCTGGGATGCCGCACAGAGCACACATTTTGCCGATGGCGGTGTATTTGATGAAATCTATGAAGAGTAACAAAATGTAGCTGTGCATCAATGTTTTATTGAACAGGAAACTGACACAATTTCCTGTTCAGATTACAGTGTCAAAAGGTCAGAGCCACCGGTGCTTGCACGTACGGTAGTGATAGACCTTGTGACACGCCCCAAAGATGAGGATGTAAGTGGGGCGCAAGCACCACGATATCCGAATCTTGGGGAGGATTGTGGGAGTACGAAGTACGAAACAATCCGTGTAATCTGTTTTGGGGGCTTTTGACACCCGAATCCTGGTCAATAAAAAGGAGATGTCAGTGAGGAGAGTTAATATGAGAAAGCAAAAAAGAGTTATTCCCGGTTTTGGATTATCCATGGGTGTTACAATTTCTATTTTAAGTATAATGGTTCTGATTCCACTGGCATCTCTTGCTGTTTATACAGCCAGGCTCAGTCCCGGGGAAATTTTTGAAACACTGTCCAGGGGCAGGGTATTATCCAGCTTCTTTGTAAGTTTCCTTACAGCACTGGTGGCGTCTCTGTTTAATGCCGTGATGGGTGTGATACTGGCCTGGGTACTGGTAAGATATGACTTTCCCGGAAAACAGCTGATGGACGGCCTGATCGAATTGCCCTTCGCACTGCCCACCGCCGTTGCCGGCATTTCCCTGACCTGTCTCACAACGGATCAGGGCTGGATCGGCAGCATTTTTGCCAGATGGGGAATTCACATTGCCTATACAAGAATCGGTATCACAGTGGCTCTGATCTTTGTGGGAATCCCCTTTGTGGTAAGAAGCGTTCAGCCGGTGCTGGAAAAGATCGACGGCACCTACGAGGAGGCGGCAAGGGTAATGGGAGCTAAACCTGCTGTTATATTCCGTGAGGTAATCTTCCCGGAGATCAAACCCGCCCTGTTCGCCGGCTTTGGCCTGGCCCTTGGCAGATGCCTGGGAGAATACGGAAGTGTTGTCTTTATTGCCGGAAACAAACCCTATTACACAGAGATAACACCTCTTATCATCATGTCGGAATTACAGGAGTATGACTATGAAAGCGCAACTGCCATTGCACTGGTAATGCTGTTTGCATCATTTGCAATTCTGCTGGTCAACAATATCATTCAGGATAGAAATTCCAGAATTGCCAACGGAACTCGTTAAGTGGAGGGAGTGTGACTACAACAACATGAAAGCAAAGAAACTATTAATTGGAATCAGCGTGGTTTTTCTTTTTCTGTTTTTAATTCTTCCACTGGTGGTGGTGCTTACCCAGGCATTAAAAAACGGCTGGAATGCCTACGTCACTACTGTAACGGATGAATATACCCTCAAGGCGATCCTCCTGACCCTTCAGGCAACTGTGGCTGCTGTGGTGATCAATACCATATTTGGTCTTTTCGCAGCCTGGGCGCTGACCAAATTTCAGTTTCGTGGAAAGAAACTGATCGGCGCTCTGATTGATCTTCCTGTCACTGTTTCCCCTGTCATTGCAGGTCTGATCTTCGTTTTGATCTTTGGACGTCAAAGCGTCCTGTATCCGCTTTTGCAGAAACTGAATCTGAAGATTGTATTTGCGGTTCCCGGTATCATCCTTGCCACCGTATTTGTTACCTTTCCCTTCATCTCCCGGGAATTGATTCCTGTGCTGGAAGCCCAGGGAACGGATGAGGAGGAGGCAGCGGCTTTAATGGGGGCCAAAGGCTTCACCATCTTCCGGGAAATCACATTTCCCCACATTAAATGGGCACTGCTGTATGGAATTGTGTTATGTACAGCCAGAGCAATGGGGGAATTCGGAGCCGTATCTGTTCTCTCCGGACACTTGAGGGGAAAAACCAATACTCTGCCTCTGCATGTGGAGATTTTATTCAACGAATTTCATTATGTGGAAGCATTTTCTGTTGCATCTATCCTTGTTATTCTGTCCATCCTTCTGCTTGTTTTGCGAAGTGTGATCGAATACAGAGGGAAAAAGAAGGCATGATTCATCAGTATTTTTGCATCCTGGAAGATTTCAAACCTTCCTGTGATGTAAGAAAAGAGGACGTTGTACTATGTATGTGGAATTAAAAGATATCAATAAGAAATTTGGCAATTATGAAGCTTCCAGGCACATCAGCTTTGGAATCGAAAAGGGAAAACTGATTGGTCTTCTTGGTCCCAGCGGCAGCGGAAAAACAACGATTCTGCGAATGATCGCAGGACTGGAAACCCCTGACAGCGGAGAGATCATCATTGACGGAAAGGTGGTCAATGATCTTCCCGCCAGTGAAAGAGGAATCGGATTTGTTTTCCAGAATTATGCTCTTTTCCGTTATAAGACAGTGTTTGACAATATTGCCTTTGGTTTAAAAATCCAGAAAAAGAGCAGGGAGGAAATTGCTGCAAGGGTAAATGAACTGATCCGGTTGGTGGGACTGGAGGGACTGGAAAAACGATATCCCAGTCAGCTGTCCGGTGGTCAGCGACAGAGGGTTGCCTTTGCCAGGGCACTGGCACCTAATCCTCAGCTACTGTTACTGGATGAGCCCTTTGCTGCCATTGATGCCAAAGTTCGAAAGGAGCTCAGAAGCTGGTTAAGGGAAACCATTGATAAGCTTGGAATCACCAGTATCTTTGTTACCCATGATCAGGACGAAGCCATCGAGGTGGCGGATGAGATCATCATCACCAATCAGGGAAAAGTGGAACAGGTGGGTTCACCCTACGATATTTACAGAAAACCTGAGACTGCCTTTGTAGCTTCATTCTTTGGAAACACCGATAAGGTCAGAAATTATGGTCAGTTTAAAGGCTTTTCAGAGCATCCTGACCACAGAGAGGCTGTGATCCGTCCTGAATTTATCAGAGTAACCAGGAAGAATGAGGAACAAAAATACTGCAAATCCACCGTTGAAGGGATTGTGGAGAATACCTTTTTCAGAGGAGATTATTTTGAGGTAAAGATCCGGATCGGTGACACCCATGTGGTTGCCAAAAGAGATGCGGAGGAATCAAGACTTGAAATAGGGGAACCGGTTGACGTATTCTTATATAAGATGTTTTTGACTAAGGATAACGAGGTAGAGCTTGTTGATAATCCGTCATTGCTTGAGAACGATATAATCATATAAAGGGTGAATATATGTCCATCAAAGAAATTGCAAAAATAGCAGGAGTATCAACTGCAACTGTGTCCAGGGTTCTTAATAATCCGGATTATCATTGCCAGGATAAGGAGGCCAGAGACCGCATCTGGAAAGCGGCAATGGAATTGAATTACACGCCCAATAAGGCTGCCAGAAATCTTAAAAAGGGAGTGGGAGATTCTGAAAAGATCCGCTATATTCAGGTTCTGATCACAAGAACAGAACGCAATAATGCAGATCCCTTTTACACGGAAATGCTGCATGTGGTGGAATCAGAGATCCATAAGCAGATGCACATTCTGTCCAAGGTCTGGTATAAGTCATTATTTTCAGATGACAAGCAATGCCGTCTGAAAAATCTCACCAGGATTACAGACGAATTATACCAGGAAACGGAAGGGAAAAGTGATGGCCTTATTATTATTGGAAAATGTAATACAGATGCATTAAAAAAGCTGAAACTCCGTTTTAAAAACATTATTTCCATCAACAGAAACTCAACTAACTTCGAAATAGATGAGGTGACCTGCGACGGTAAAAGGATTGCAGAAAAGGCCATCGAGTATCTGATCAGTCTGGGACATACCGAAATCGGCTATGTGGGAAACTGCCATCAGGAAACAAGATACAAAGGCTATCTGAAAACCTTAAAGAGTCATGGTCTTCAACCTTCTCCTTCCTATATCTACGAAACAAAACAGACAGAGGAAGATGGCTATGAGGTAATGCAGAACATCATAAAGAGGGAGAACCATCCCACAGGAATTTACTGCGCCAATGACATCACTGCCATTGGAATGTTGAAGGCCCTGCGCAAATCAAGAAAGAATAATCTGTCGATCTCCATCATTTCCAGCGATGATATCGAGCAGGCCCAGTTTACCTCACCTATGCTTACCACAGTGGCCTTACCCAAGCACGAGATGGGAAAATTCGCTGTGACACTGCTGCTGGATCGTATCGATAATGGTCATACCTCCGCCATCACAATGGAGTTTGACGGCCAGTTGAAGGTGCGGGAAAGCTGTTATGATCTGAATGACAGCAATCTGGCATATTATATTTAAGAGTGGCAAAATCGTTGGGTGAAAGGATACAGAAAAGAGAGGAAAACAACCATGAAGAAGATTATTCACAGTACCATGGAGCTGATTGGAAATACGCCCCTTATGCAGCTCCACAACTATACAAAGGCTGCTCAGGTTGAGCATGCCACTATCCTGGCCAAACTGGAATACTTAAACCCTGCAGGGTCAGTGAAGGACAGGATTGCCCTCGCCATGATAGAAGACGCTGAGAAATCCGGTGCTTTACAGCCCGGTGCCACCATTATCGAGCCCACCAGCGGAAACACCGGTATCGGTCTGGCAGCCGTTGCTGCAGCCAAGGGCTACAATGTGATCTTAACTCTGCCGGAGACCATGAGTGTGGAACGCCGAAACCTGTTACGGGCATACGGAGCTGAAATCGAGCTTACTGAGGGCCGCAAGGGAATGCAGGGTGCAATTAACCGGGCAGAGGAGCTGAAAAAGGAAATTCCCGGTTCCATTATCCTTGGACAGTTCGATAATCCATCCAATCCGGATATCCACAAGAAAACCACCGGACCTGAAATCTGGAATCAGACAGAGGGTGAAGTGGATATTTTTGTTGCCGGTGTGGGAACCGGCGGTACTGTTACAGGTATTGGCGAATATTTAAAGAGTAAGAATCCAAATATCAGGGTGGTTGCCGTGGAACCGTCAGGCAGTGCTGTGCTCTCCGGCAAAAAAGCCGGCCCCCATAAAATTCAGGGAATCGGAGCCGGCTTTGTTCCTTCCATCTTAAACACGGAAGTATATGACGAGGTAATTACCATTGATAATGACGATGCCTTTGAGGAGGGCCGGCGCTTTGCAGTAAGCGAGGGAATTCTCGTTGGCATTTCCTCCGGAGCAGCCCTTAAGGCTGCCTGCATCCTGGCAGAACGCCCGGAGAACAGGGGGAAGAACATTGTGGTATTACTGCCGGATTCCGGCGACAGATATCTGTCAACACCACTGTTTTCTTAATGCATTCAGAACAGAGAGGGTGTGTGAAAAACGAGTTTTTCACACACCCTCTCTTCTTTTCCTGACTATATCCGGCTCTGATTTATTTCAGTACCGGAGGCATATTCTCTGCCACGCAGCGAAGCTCCTCAATCTCCTCCAGGGGCTGCCAGTCCACCATTCCCCTGGTCCAGGCCAGAGTTTCTCTGTTGATGGTTCCCTCCCCTGCCAGCTGTCTGATCTCCCCAAGGGAATAGGGACCCTTTGCAGTGCCCTCAATGGCCAGATGGTAGGATACCTGCGGGGGAGCCTGAGGTTTCACCGGAGGAGGCGCCTGGCGGGTGCTCTCCGGCCGGATAAACTGCTGTACAGTCCGTGTTCCTCCAGTATTCTGAGCAGCTGCCTTTGCAGTCTCCGCCATCTGATCGATTTTATTTATAATGGCTTTGGATCCTGTGTTCAGAAGATTTCCCATGCTGTCCATCACATCGCTTGCCAGATTGGAAAGAACTTCTTTATTTCTCTCCCTCTGCAGTGTGGTGAGATCCGGCACTCCCAGCAGATCCCGAAATGCCGTAAACCAGGCGTCCATGGTGGCCTTCTGCACCCTCTGGAAGGAGAAATGCTCCATTCCATGCTTAAACTGGATCTGGATGCAGCGCTCTCCCTTTATCTTTACCTGTTCGATGTGGGATGCTTCCTCATCCACAATCATATCGGAGTTCTTAAACCGATACATCTCCTCTTCTGTTCTTCCGAATATTCCCGTCTTGATGCGATAGATGCAATACAGGCCCTTGTTGGTGAGCACAAAGTCATCCAGCTTCTGCCCCTTATCTGAAATCCATGCCACATTCCCTGTACGGATCAGCACATATTCGTCCTGTTCTAATCTAAGCTCCATATCTCTTTTCCCCGTACTCAATATTTTTATCAACTGCCCGGCTGCCGACTGCCGGACTTCCTTCTGAAAACATACACTCTGTCTGTTTCTATCCAGTATAGCATATTTTTTTCGAATTGCGTGGGGTCAGAGGATATTGCCACAAAGAACTACAGACCGCACACAGACGTTGGCTCGTTGCTCCCGTAAAACAAAGCAGCCGCACCCTGTGACGGATGCGGCTGCTCTGTTTTTACTACACAACAATACCCAAATGAAAATAGGCAAAAGAAGAATCCTTTGCATCTCCTATTATACTCTTTATCCGGCCTTTATTGCGTTGAAATTATGTCACTTCTGTCATTTTTTCATACTGGCAGTCACTGGCATTATGACATGCTGACAGCTCAGTATTTCTGTCAGGAACTGTCTCTTTTCGACTCCCCCTACAGGTATTCTCCGGTCAGCTCCGCCAGTGTGCTCTCACCCCAGCTGTAATTGGACAGGTAACTTCCCTTAAACAGCTGAGCATACTCCTCCTCACCGGAGAGATACTCATACAGGTCGCATCGTACCCTCTCTGTTACCAGTCTTCGCTTTCCGTTGACCGATTCAATAATATCCGCCACCCCGTATTCCTCCAGAGTGTTTTTCAGACGGAGGGCCACCTTTCTGTAGCGGGCCATGGTCAGGGAATTGGCTGGCTCATTCTCCCACAGAAAACCGATGGCCTCCTCCGAGGTGACAAAGCCACCTTTCCTGTCTGCCAGAAGGGCAAACAGCTCCTTTGCCTTGCTGTTTCGGAAAGCGATGGGTTTCTCCCCCACAAATACATCGAAATAGCCAAAGGTACGGATATACACCAGGGTTTCTGTCTTTTTTTCCGGACTGTTTTTCATGCGGTGCAGCATCACGTAGCATTTTCCCGATCCGTCGTATTTTCTGGAGCAAATGGCTCTGATCCGACGATAGGTGTTTCTCTGAATATCATAATACATGAATTCTGTCTCTCCCTTTGAAAACAGGGTTTCGATATCTCCCCGGGAGATTCCTCCTTTGGCGATGAATTCATCGATGGTGGGCCGCAGATCTGTCAGTGTCTCCCACTGCTCTCTTGTATAACCGAAAAAGCTGCACATGTTGTCACTGGTATACAGGGGCTTGACACGATTATCCTCCAGCTCAAAGGCCAGCATGCCCTCTGTAAACTGCATGGTCAGAGCCTGCATGTTCTTCAGGGTGTCATTCTCCTGGCGGAGCACCTCCGCCTCCTCCTCACTCTGACAGCATCGGCAGCAAAACAGGCTGATGTCCTCATCCAGCTTCAGAAATAGACCTGCATAGGGACGCATTTCTCCGGTGGAACATCTGGCATGGTAAAAGATCCTTTCCGGTCTGTCATCCGCTATATTCCGGTTCTCACTGAAAAACTCCTTCAGAGACTGTCTGTCCTCCTCTGCAGCGGTGCTGGTGATCCAGTTGTCGATGGCCACATCCATCTCCATGGGAATGTTCTGAAGCCACTGGAAGCTGGGGGAATTCTCTCCGTAGAGACATTTTACAATATTGTTTTTTCCGTCAAATTCAAATATTTTATCATAGACCTCAGAGAGGGCCCGCAGATATTTCCCTGTCTCCTTCTGCTGACGGGTCTTCTGCTGTTCTGTAATATTTGTCAGCACAGAATCTGCCATTCGGTGTCCATTCTGAAAATAGACGGTGATGGTATCGATCACGTGAATCACCTGACCCGAAGTGTCCAGAAGCCTGTACTGCAGTGAGCCGCTTCCCTCAAGATACATGAGAAAACTTTCATACTCCTCACGATCGTCCGGATGAATAAACGAAACATAGCCGTCCCTGTCCTGCTGCAGCAGCTCTTCCTCCCCTGTACCCAGCATTCTGCAGAGATTTCCACCTGCATAGCACAGATGTCTGGGGGGATCCAGGATATACTGGTGAAAGCCACTGATGCGGTTTATTGCATCCAGCGGTGAAAAAGGCTGATTGTTCATAAATACCTCCATCAAAGATGTATCCTATAGCTGAATAGCTTTCATCTATTATCCCATAGAGTGCCAATATCGTCAAATCCTCCGGAATTCCCAACAGTTATCGGAAGTAACAAAGTGCGTTTTCAACGCACTCCCGCAGCCTAATTTAACATAAAACGCAACTTTGTTCCGCGCGCGCAACGAAGTGTAGCTGCGCATCTGTGTTTTGGTTTAACAGGAAATTGACGCAATTTCCTGTTAAGATTACAGTGTCAAAAGGTCAGAGCCACCGGTGCTTGCACGTACGGTGGTGATAGACCTTGTGACACGCCCCAAAGATGAGGATGTAAGTGGGGCGCAAGCACCACGATATCCGAATCTTGGGGAGGATTGTGGGAGTACGAAGTACGAAACAATCCGTGTAATCTGTTTTTGGGGGCTTTTGACACCCGAATCCTGTTAAAAAAAAGAAAACCTGTCATCTCCCGGACAGCTGCCAGATGGCGCTGCCGGAAGAAACAGGTTTTCTCCTGATTAAAGGTTATGTATGTAATATTGATTCTGCCTTAGTTGTTAGCTGCACGAAGCTCTGTTTTACGGATCTTTCCGCTGATGGTCTTCGGCATCTCCTTAACAAACTCAATGAGACGAACCCATTTGTACTCAGCCAGTCTGGAGTTGGTGAAATCCTTGATTTCCTTCTCCATCTCCGGAGTAGGCTCTCCATGACCCAGAACAACGAAGGCCTTGATTGCCTGACCTCTCAGCTTGTCCGGAACACCGATAACGCTGCATTCCACAACTGCCGGATGCTCCATCAGCACGTTCTCCACCTCGTAAGGACCTACGCGGTAGCCGCCTGTTTTGATGATGTCATCAAAACGGCCGTGGAACCAGTACAGTCCCTGCTCATCTCTGTAGGCTGCATCACCGGTATGGTACACACCATCTCGCCATACGTGATCGTACTGCTCCTGATTGTCCAGATAGCCACAGAATACACCGATCTGCTTTCCGCTCTCAGGAGGAAGGATCACTACCTCTCCAATCTCTCCGTCCTCTACAGGATTTCCCTCTTTATCACGGAGCTCAATGTTGTACAGAGGGGAGATTCTTCCCATGGAACCCTCCACAGGATCCATACCCTTGAAGTTGGCCATCAGAAGGGTGGTCTCTGTCTGTCCGTAGCCCTCACAGAGCTCCAGACCGGTACGCTGCTGGAATCTTCTGAACACCTCCGGTGCCAGGATCTCTCCTGCTGTGGTGGCATGCTTCAGACTTGGCATATCCGGGATACCCTTTCTTACCAGATAACGATATACCGTTGGCGGTGCACAGAAGCTGGTAACGCCGTAGCGGTTGATCACAGAGCACAGCTGCTTTGGATCAAAGTTGTCAAAATCGAAGACCATAACGGCACTTCCGATGAGCCACTGTCCATAAAGTTTTCCCCAGGAGGCCTTCGCCCAGCCTGTCTCGGCCACGGTAAAATGCAGTCCGTCCTCCTGTGCCTGCTGCCAGTATTTTGCTGTTACGATATGTGCTAAAGGATAGGAGAAGTCGTGGATTACGCCCTTCGGATATCCTGTTGTTCCTGATGTAAAATACAGAAGCATCGGATCTGTGGCTTTGGTATCTACCCGCTCCAGCTCAGAGGAAGCCTCTTTCATCTCCTCTGTCATATTGCGGTAGCCTGGAATGTCCCTGCGTACAGTCCAGAGAATGCTGTTGCTGCCAACCTCCTCAACTGCTGCCTTCAGATGCTCGGCAGCCTCGCCGTAAGGAGTGCAGACAATGCCATTTACCTTTGCCATACGGATACGGTATACATAGTCTCTGACGGTAAGCATATGGGTGGCAGGAATTGCTGTAACACCCAGCTTATGAAGAGCCAGCACTGCAAACCAGTACTCATAGTGACGCTTCAGCACCAGCATGACACGGTCGCCCTTTTTAAGGCCTGCTGCCTTGAATACGTTGGCCATGCGGTCTGACTGCTCCTTCATATCGCGGAATGTGAAAAATGCTTCCTCATTCTCTGCATTGCACCATACCATGGCTCTCTTTTCCGGAGTCTCAGCTGCGATGGCATCCACCACATCATAGGCAAAATTGAAGTTGTCCGGGTAATTCAGGGAAATGTCCTGGAGAGCGCCCTGCTCATCCACTATCTCTGTACAATATCTTTTATAAATACTCATGATAACTCCTTCACCTGACCGATGCGTCGGAATCTGTCATAACGTTTTGTGATCAGTTCCGGATCCCGACTGAGCATAGCCAGTTCATTCTGCAGGTCACTCTGGATTCGATCATAAAAGGCCTGCTGTCCCATATCATTTTCTGAGATGATCTTCTCAATAACGCCCAGTTTAAGAGCGTCTGCTGCGGTAAGCCTCAGGCTGGCTGCTGCTTCCTCTGCCTTTTTCGCATCCTTCCACAGAATGCTGGCACAGCCCTCCGGTGAGATTACGGAATATACTGCATTGCTGAGCATCCATACACGGTCTGCCACCGCCAGTGCCAGAGCACCGCCGCTGCCGCCTTCTCCCACAAGAATGGAGATTACCGGCACGCAGAGTGTGGAAAACTCCATCAGATTCTCCGCAATGGCCTGGCCCTGTCCTCTCTCCTCTGCTCCGATTCCGCAGTTTGCGCCGGATGTATCCACGAAGCAGATCACTGGACGGCCGAACTTCTCTGCCTGCTTTGCAAGACGCAGAGCTTTTCGATATCCCTCCGGATGGGGAGCACCAAAGTTGCGATGGGCACGCTCCTTGGCAGTATGTCCCTTTTCAATTGCAATAACTGTTACACTTGTGTCTCCCAGGCGGGCGATTCCTCCCACCATGGCAGGATCATCGGCATACTGACGATCCCCGTGGAACTCCACAAAGTCAGTGAATATATGATGAATGTAGTCGAGACCGGTGGGGCGCTTGCTGCTTCTTGCAAGCTTTACCACCGAATATGGTACCTGACTCACGCTTTACCTCCGTTCATATGCATATTCAGCAGCTGGGAAAGCAGCTTCTTCTGACTGTTTCGCGGTGCGATGCTGTCGATGAAACCGTGACGCAGTACAAACTCTGCTGTCTGGAAGCCCTTTGGAAGAGCTTTTTTTGTTGTCTGCTCAATAACCCTTGCTCCTGCAAATCCGATGGTTGCTCCCGGCTCTGCCAGCAGAATATCTGCCTCCATGGCAAAGCTGGCTGTTACGCCTCCTGTGGTAGGATCCGTAAGCACCGCAATATACAGAAGACCTGCATCGGAATGTCTTTTTACTGCTGCACTGGTTTTTGCCATCTGCATCAGGGACAGCAGTCCCTCCTGCATTCTGGCTCCTCCGGATACGGTATATCCCACCACCGGAAGTCGGTTCTTCTGTGCATACTCAAAGGTGCGGGTGATCTTCTCACCCACTGCACTGCCCATGGAGCCCATCATAAAGCTTGGGTCCATCACAAACAGCGCACAGGCCTCTCCGCCGATCAGGGCTGTACCGCAAATCACTGCCTCCGGCTCACCGCTGGCAGAACGGGAGGTCTCCAGCTTGTGGGAGTAGCCTGGGAATGAAAGAGGGTTGTCAGAACGAACATCCCGGAACAGTTCCACAAAGCTTCCCTTATCTGTAATCTGAGCGATTCTCTGGCGTGCATTGATTCGAAAATGCTGCCCGCAGGCGCAGACCATATGGTTGCTCCAGAGACGGCTCATTGGAATGGATTTATGACAATTGGGGCAGATTTTTTCCGGCTCACCCGGATCACTATGAACAGGTGCTGCAGTTCTGCCGCCCTCTTCCAGCTGATTCTTTGGCTTTAAAAACTGAATAAATGCCATTTATCATCTACCTCCCATAAATGTCAGATCATACAATCCGGAAACGAAACGCTCGTCTCCGATAATTTTCAGCTGCTGCTCAAGGTTTGTATCCACACCCTGAACCACCAGCTCACAGAGAGCTGCACGCAACTTTCTCAGTGTCTCCTCACGGGTCTTTGCATAGACAATGACTTTTCCCAGAAGGGAGTCATAGTAAGGAGTTACTGCGGTACCTGTCACAAGACAGGTGTCAAAACGTACCTGTGGACCTCCCGGAACATGGAGAAGACCGATCTTTCCGCAGCTTCTTGCGTTGATACGGCACTCAATGGCACTTCCCTCCAGGCGAACATCCTTCTGCTCAAAATCAATCGGGATGCCTGCAGCAATACGGATCTGCCATTTTACCAGATCGATGCCGGTGAGCATCTCCGTTACGCAGTGCTCCACCTGAAGACGAACATTCATCTCCATAAACCAGAAGTTTCCATCTGTATCCAACAGGAACTCCAGTGTTCCTGCACCCACATATCCAAGTTTTTTCACAGCATCCACTGCCATGGCCATGAGCTCGTTACGCTTATTTCGCTGTACTGCAGGAGATGGTGTCTCCTCGATCAGCTTCTGGTTGCGCTGCTGTACGGAACAGTCACGCTCACCTAAGCACACTGCATTACCCCATTCATCTGCCAGGATCTGCAGCTCCACATGACGGGCAGGGAATACATATTTCTCCAGATACACACTGCCGTCACCAAAAGCGCTGAGAGCCTCTGCTGTAGCCTGATGCCAGTTTTCCTCCAGCTCTCCCTCTGATGGGATCAGTCGGATTCCGCGGCCGCCGCCTCCGGCACATGCCTTCAGCATAACAGGATAGCCGATTCGCTCAGCTGCTGCTTTTGCCTCCTCGATGGAAGGAAGGGCCTTTGTTCCTGGAATAACAGTCAGTTCTGTACTCTGAATCAGCTCTTTCAGCACAGCTTTGTCGCTGAGTCTCTCCATCTGGGCCGGATCCGGTCCGATGAATACCAGGCCGTTCTTGCGGCATGCTCTGGCAAAGTGAGCATTTTCAGAAAGGAAGCCGTAGCCTGGATGGATGGCCTGTGCTCCTGAGAGCAGGGCAGTACTGATGATCTGGTTTTCGTTTAAGTAACTGTCTGCCGCTTCCGGGCCGCCGATGCAGAAACTTTCATCGGCCAGAGCCACGTGCAGGGCATCTTTATCTGCCTGGGAATACACCGCTACTGTAGCGATGCCCATCTCCTTGCAGGCACGGATGATGCGCACAGCGATCTCGCCCCGGTTGGCAATGAGAATCTTTGAAAACATAGTTTATACTCCTGTGATGGCGAAAGAGAACTCAGCGCTGACGCAGGTTCTTCCGTCCACGCTGACGGTACCCTCTGCAAAGTAGAATGGATGTTTTGCACGGCGGATGTGGCAGCGTGTCTCTATAGTATCTCCCGGTTTCACCGGGCTTCTGAATTTTACGTTGTTAAGGCCGGTATATACCGGAAGTTTTCCGTCTGTCATCACGTCCTTCATAAGAACGCAGGCAGACTGGGCCAGGATCTCGCAGAGGATTACGCCTGGAACGATTGGATTTCCTGGGAAATGTCCTCTCAGAAAGAACTCATCGCCCTTTACGTGGTAATGTCCCACTGCTTCTTCTCCCACCAGGGATGCATCATCCAGAAGGAGCATATCCTCACGATGAGGAATGATCTCCATGATCTCTTCTCTGTTCATGCTCTTACCCCCTGATGCGGAACAGTACAGTTCCGAACTCTACCATCTGGCCGTTTGTAACACAGATCTCCTCGATGACACCGTCGCAGTCAGCTGTGATCTCGTTCATCAGCTTCATTGCCTCTACGATGCAGAGTGTCTGGCCTTTCTTTACTGTTGATCCAAGGGAAACGTAAGGCTCTGCATTCTCAGCAGGTGCTGCGTAGAAGATGCCCACGATCGGAGATGTAACGCTTACTCCGCCCTTTCCATTATCAGAAGCAACTGCCGCAGGTGCTTCAGCCGGTGCTGCTGCTGCCTGGGCTGCTGCAGGTACAGTTACCACTGCAGGTGCCGCCTGGGCAACATTTCTCTCAAGGCGAACTACCTGATCCTTATCAGTGATTTCCAGTCCTGTTAATTCCAGCTCTTTCATCAGCTGGGCATATTTACGAATATCTGTTTCTTTCATTATTTCACCTTTCTGAAGGCCAGGCAGGCATTGTGACCACCAAAGCCAAGAGAGTTGGACAGACACAGATCGATCTCTGCCTCTACTGCTTTATTTGGTACATAGTTCAGATCGCAATCAGGATCAGCCTCTTTCAGGTTGATGGTTGGAGGAACGATTCCTGTCTCCAGAACCTTCAGACATGCAATTGCCTCTACTGCTCCGGCAGCACCCAGCATATGTCCTGTCATGGATTTTGTGGAGCTTACCAGTGCCTTGTAAGCAGCTTCCTCGCCAAGAGCTTTTTTGATGGCGATTGTCTCACCCTTATCATTGAGAGGTGTTCCTGTTCCGTGAGCATTCACATATACACGGTCAGCCTCTGTATAACCAGCCTCTGTAAGGGCCTGAACCATGGCGCGGGCACCGCCCTCTGCCTCTGGGTGTGGTGCTGTGATGTGGTGTGCATCGCAGGTGGAACCATATCCGCAAACCTCACCGTAGATCTTAGCTCCGCGTGCTACTGCGTGCTCATACTCCTCCAGTACCAGTGCGCCTGCACCCTCACCGATAACGAAGCCGCCGCGGCGTGCATCGAATGGAAGGGAAGCTGCCTCTGGATCCTCAGCTGTGGACAGAGCTTTCATGTTGATAAAGCCTGCAACACCGATCGGAACGATGGATGCCTCTGAACCACCTGTGATCACTGCATCTGCATAACCGTGACGGATCAGGCGCATTGCCTCACCGATGGCATTGGAGCCGGATGCACATGCTGTTACAGCAGGAAGTGCAGGTCCCTTGCAGTTAAAACGAATAGCAATCTGGCCTGCAGCCATGTTTGCGATCATCATAGGAACCAGCAGAGGAGAAACACGGCCAGGACCGCGTTTTGTCATCTTGTCCATCTCCTTGGAGAGGGTATCCAGTCCACCGATACCGGAACCGTAGTATACGGAGATACGCTCAGGATCCACGTTACCGATGATGCCGCTCTCCTCAACAGCCTGTACTGCAGCGCCTACAGCGTACTGTGCGAACAGGTCTGTTCTTAAGGAATCGCTTTTGCTCATGTACTGAAGAGCATCAAAGTCTTTTACCTGTGCTCCCAGTTTTGCTTTATAGTTTTCTGTATCAAAATATGTAATCGGGCCGATTCCGTTGTATCCGGAAATCAGATTATCCCACGCTGTTTTCATATCACTGCCGACTGGGCTGACAATACCCATACCGGTAACAACAACTCTTCTGTTCTCGCTCATTTTTTACCTCCTGTACTCACTTCTTAAAGATTTTTAAGAAGTATTCGCACCTGATTCTTACATGGCAATTCCGCCGTCTACACGGAGAACCTCGCCAGTTACGTAACGGGCCTCAGCAAGATATGCTGCTGCCTCAGCAATCTCCTCTGCCTCTCCCATTCTTCCAAGAGGGATCATGGAGAGCATTGGATTGTCAGTCTGTCCGGCTGTCATATCTGTGCGGATGAAGCCTGGTGCAATGGCATTGCAGCGAATGCCTCTTGCAGCCAGCTCCTTAGCCACAGATTTAGTCAGACCAACCACGCCAGCTTTAGAAGCGGCGTAGTTGCACTGGCCGGCATTTCCCATAAGTCCGGAAACGGATGTAATGTTCAGGATACAGCCCTCTTTTGCACGGATCATGGCTCCGCTGGCATGGCGGATCATATTGAAGGTACCCTTCAGGTTGGTATCAAGAACTCCATCCCATGCTGCCTCGCTCATCATCGGCATCAGTCCGTCTTTTGTGATTCCGGCACTGTTTACAAGGATATGGATTCCTCCGAACTCCTTTTTCACCTGTGCTGTCACAGCTTTTGCTTCCTCAAAATCTGCCACGTTGCACTGGTACGCAGCTGCCTTCACGCCCTGTGCCTCACACTCTGCACAGACAGCAGCAGCAGCCTCCTGATTTCCTGCATAGATCACGGCGATGTTTGCTCCGAGAGATGCAAATTTACGGGCAATGGCTGCTCCGATTCCTCGGGAACCCCCTGTAATGATGGCTGTTTTTCCTGTTAACATTTTTAATCCTCCAGACAGGCGGTATATGGCATAACAGTTACCGCCGGGTCAATTTTTTTAATCATGTTGCATAATGTCTTTCCGGGACCGATCTCAATGAAAGTGTCAATTCCGGAAGCGATCATATTGCGGATCAGCTGCTCCCAATGTACAGGGCTGGCAATCTGTTTTGCCAGAAGTACAGCCGGATCCTGGTCGTAAATTTCCGCTGTCACATCAGAGTACAGGGAAATATCTGGTGTTTTCATGGATGCCTTTGCCAGGTCTGCGGCGAAATTCTCAGAAGCCGGAACCATGAATGGGCTGTGGAAGGCACCTTTTACTTTCAGAGGAAGAGCTCTTCCCCCTGCCTCTTTCACCTTTGCCGAAAATGCCGGCATTACGGAAGAGAGGCCTGATACGGTAACCTGTCCCGGACAGTTAAAGTTAACCGGGTACAGATCCTCAAACTGGCTGCAAAGAGACTCTACTGTCTCATTGTCAAGCTTTACAACAGCTGCCATGGCAGTGTCGTATTTCTCTGCCTCAGCCTGCATCAGCTGGCCTCTGCGGCAGACAAGGGAAAATCCGGTGCTGTGATCAAACAGTCCTGCAAATGCTGCTGCTGTCACCTCACCTAATGAAAAACCTGCAGCTGCCTCAGGAGTATAACCCTTCTCCTTCAGCACCTCAGCTGCTGCCAGCTCCATTGCGAAGAGGCAGGGCTGTGTGTTGGCAGTCTCTTTCAGCTCCTCAGCAGTGCCCTCAAAGCACTGAGTGGAGGTTCCCTCTCTCAGGGAATCACACAGGTCGAATACTTTTTTTGCTGTGGGATAATTCTCATACAGATCCTTTCCCATGCCCGGGAACTGATCTCCCTGACCGGAAAAGACGAAGGCTACTCTACCCATGCTGCAGCCCCCTTCAGAACTTTCTCTGCTTCCTCAGCAACCTCACGAACGATGTCAGCTGCCGGCTGCTCTTTTTTCACCATTGCAGCAATCTGTCCGGACAGGAAGCATCCCTGCTCTGCATCTCCATCCTGAACTGCCATGCGAAGCTTTCCTGCACCCAGTGCCTCCAGCTCCTCATCCGGCATTCCGCCGTACTCTGCTTTTGAATACTCTCTTGCAAAAGGAGTTCTCAGGCTTCGTACAGGATGTCCCAGTCTCTTACCTGTAACCATAGTGCACAGGTCAGTGGCTTTCAGGATTCTCTCTTTATAATTTGGATGGATGGAACACTCAAATGCGCTTAAGAAGCGGGTTCCCATCTGCACGCCGCAGGCACCCAGCATAAATGCTGCCGCCATTCCACGGCCGTCTGCAATACCGCCTGCCGCAAGAACAGGAAGGTTTGTTGCATCCACGATCTGAGGAACAAGAACCATGGTAGTAAGCTCTCCCACGTGGCCGCCGCTCTCTCCGCCTTCAGCGATGAGGGCTGCTGCTCCCAGACGTGTCATCAGTTTTGCCATAGCTACAGAAGCAACTACCGGAATCACCTTGATTCCTGCTCCCAGCCAGGCTTTCATATATTTAGAAGGATTGCCGGCACCAGTGGTGACAACAGCTACCTTTTCTTCCACAACTACCTGAGCAACCTCATCAGCAAATGGACTCATCAGCATGATATTTACGCCGATTGGACAGTCAGTCTTCTCCTTTGCAATACGGATCTGCTCCCGGACATATTCGCCGGGAGCATTTCCTGCTGCAATAATTCCGAGACCGCCTCCGTTGCTGACAGCAGCAGCCAGTGCTCCGTCAGCAATCCATGCCATACCACCCTGAAATACAGGGTAGCGAATGCCCAGCAGTTCACAAATTGCAGATTTGATCATAGTGATTAGCCTCTTTTGCTCTGGATGAATTTGTCCAGATCGCCAACAGTTGCAACTGGCTGATCCAGCTCAAGCTCCATATCCAGCTCGTCCTCAAGGTTCATCAGAAGCTCAACTGTATCCAGAGAGTCGATACCCAGCTCAGCAAATGTGCTCTCAGGTTTAACAGCAGAAACATCACAACCGGTACGCTCAGCAATAATTTTAGCGATAGAATCAAGATACATAATAATAACCTCCAATAAATTTCTTTCTTAATCAAATTACATTTACGGGTACCACCCGCTTACAGGCACATCATACAACATATCTGTTCCCCGAATATTCCCGAAGCGTTCCACAAGCGTTCCAGATTGTTTGAATTTCAAAATATTTTCAAAAAAAGCAGCAGGGAACGAAAAACAAGTCCCTTTTTTACTATTACAGAACTTATTTTCCGCTCCCTGCTCTCTCTCATCGTCTTCCGAAGCAGGAATCCACCAGATCTCCCATTACACTGCTGGCAAAATTACCTGCCAGACGCTCTGCCGTCTTGTTACTGTTTCCAAGAAGACCTCTGGCAATCCTTTTCGCCGTATTGCGTCCCACCGATCTTGCCTGGGATTTCACGGTTCTCTTTGCCGCCCTCTCCAGGCTCTGCTGCAGTTTGGTACGTCCGTATTTGTCCCGTCCCTCTGCCTTATACTGGGCCTGACGCTCCTTCTCCATCTCCCGGGCCTCTCTCTCCAGGCGCTTTCTCTCCTGCTCCCACTCTCTGGCCGCCTTAGCCTCAGCTCTGGCCTCCTCCTTCGCTTTTTTCTCTGCCTCCTTCCGCTGCAGCTCCTCCTGCTTTCTGCGGGCCTCCTCCAGCTCCTGCTCCTGAATCTGAGCAGCAGCCTCCTCTGCGATCTCATTGAGGATCTCGTAGGCAGAGCGATTGTCCACCGCATCCTTATATTTTGGATACAGCGGGTCCTCACACACCACCATGGCTCTGGCAGCCCCTGTCAGGGCAGTAAAACTGCACTGGGGCGGGGCAATGGTGGCTTTCTCCACCACCTGGGGGGCACCATTTTCCCCGAGCATGGATACAAGGGCCTCTCCTGTTCCCAGATTGGAGAGGGCCTCCTCTGTCTTAAATGCCGAATTAGGGCGGAAGCTCATGGCTGCTACCTTCACCGCCTTCTGCTCTGCAGGGGTGTAGGCGTGCAGTGCGTGCTGAATACGGTTATTCAGCTGAGCCAGCACCTCATCCGGAATATCAGAGGGGCTCTGGGTGATGAAATAGATTCCCACACCCTTGCTTCGGATCAGCTTCACCACCTGAGTGATCTTATCCAGCAGGGCCTTGGGAGCATCCTTAAACAGCATATGTGCCTCGTCAAAGAAAAATGCCAGCTTCGGTTTCTCCAGATCGCCCACCTCAGGAAGATTCTCATACAGCTCGCTGAGCATCCACAGCATAAAGGTGGAGTAGAGCAGCGGATTCTGGGCCAGCTTTGCGCAGTGGAGGATATTTACATAGCCTCTGCCGGCCTCGTCCCGCTGGAACCAGTCCTCAATCTGGAAATCCGGCTCTCCAAGAAACACATCCGCTCCCTGATCCTCAAAGGCAAGAAGGGCTCTCTGAATGGCTCCCACACTCTGGGGGCTCACATTGCCATAGGTATTGGTCAGCTCTCCCCGGATTTCCCCCACATAGGTCAGCATGGTCTTCAGATCCTTGAAATCGATGAGCTCCAGGCCGTCATCATCCGCCAGGCGGAAGGCGATATTCAGAACACCGGTCTGGGCCGGTGTCAGTCCCAGCAGACGGCTCAGCAGCATGGGGCCGATATCACTGACAGTTGCTCTTACAGGGATACCGCCGTTTCCGTACACATCCCAGAACCGCACCGGAAAGGCCTGGGGCACAAAGTTCTCCTGGTCCACTCCGATCTTCTCCAGACGGGAGAGGATCTTCTCATTCTTCTCTCCTGCCAGGGACATGCTGCTCACATCCCCCTTCACATCCGCCATAAACACCGGCACGCCCAGATTGGACAAGCCCTCCGCCAGCACCTTCATGGTGACGGTTTTTCCTGTTCCTGTGGCACCGGCAATGAGACCATGTCTGTTGGCCATCTCCGGCAGCAGATATACGGGAGCGTCTCCTGCCCCCACCAGAATCTTATTATCTATTATCATTTTCACACCTCATAATACTGTCTTCTGTTTCTCTGGCAGCAGCTGCTGCCTGTCTGTCAGCTCTACTATACCATATTTGTATCTGCAAAATGACAGAAGCATCAAAAAGAACCAGATTAATCCAAAGTTTTTTCATATCTGACACACTTTTCTCCCCCTGTATGCTGTATTCATACTGTTTTAATGCTATACTGAACGCAAACAGATGTTCCCGCCGGGGATTTTGGGAACGCTGTTTCTGTTTCCGGGTCAATGGATCCTGGATCCACTGGCAGTATCCTGTTTATTTTTATAAAGGAGAGAGAGATTTGAAAAAGAATACACCAATCATTTCCAGACTCAGGAATCTGTTTCTGGTTCTTTGTCTGATGGCGGGACTTCTCTGTTCCGTTGAAGCCTGTATCCCATGGGGAAACGGCCACTCTGGCAGCAATACCGGCACCTCCACAGCACCGCCCACAGGTCAGACCACCACTACGGAGTCTCCCGATGTCCCCCCCCACTACAGATCCTTCTGATGTATCTCAGACCACGGAGTCTCCCTTCCGGCTTACCATGCTGGATGTGTGGCAGGGACTTTCCATTCTGGTGGAGTCAGACGGTCACTATATGCTCTATGACGGCGGCGGAAAGAAGCGTTCTTCCTACGTGGTAAGCTATCTGAAGGAACAGGGTATCACCACGCTGGATTACCTTTTTGCTTCCCACTATGACGAGGACCACATCGCCGGTCTTGTGGGTGTGATGAACATTGCCGACGTGAGACAGGCAGTGACACCGGATTATACCAAGGACACCAAGATTTTCCAGTCCTTCCGGAACATGCTGGATCAGCAGAACATTCCGGAGACCCACCCGGCAGAGGGGGATGTGTATTCTCTGGGAAATGCTCAGATCACGGTTCTCAATGCCGACAATAAGGCAACCCAGGAAAATAACCGCTCCACTGTGGTACGAATCACCTACGGAGACACCTCCTGCATCATCACCGGAGATGCAGAATTTGCCACAGAGGCGAATCTCGTATATTACGATGCTCCTCTGGATTCTGATCTTTACGTGGTAGGCCATCACGGAAGCAGTTCCTCCAGCATGCCGGCATTTCTGGATGCAGTTGATCCGGATTACGCCTTCATCAGCGTGGGGAAAAACTCCTACGGACATCCCACTCTGGAAACACTGCAGAATCTGGCTGATGAGGACTGCCGGATCTTCCGCACAGACAAACAGCAGGAGGTAACCTTCTTCTCTGACGGAGAAAATATCTGGTTCGATCAGGAGCCCTGGATTTTTGATCCCCAGGCAGAGGCTGCAACCCCCTGACCATACCCAGGGCTGATGATACCCTATGGTTTTTTTCTGAAATCTATACTATAATAAACAAAACTCAATGAAGAAAGAAAAATTCATTCAGATGAACTGAATACCGGAGCAGACAGACTTCTGATCTGCCTTCCACTACTTCAATGCATGTTTATAAGGAGAAACGTAAAAAATGATTTTGATTAAAAATGGTCGTGTTGTAGATCCTGTTACCTGTACTGACGCAATGCTGGATATTCTTCTGGATGGTCCTGTCATTAAAGAGGTGGGTGAAAATCTGGAATACGAGGGTGCTGATGTTCTGGATGCTTCCGATCTGGTCATTGCACCTGGACTGATGGATGCCCATGTGCATTTCCGCGATCCGGGTCTTACCTACAAAGAGGATATCCTCACCGGTGCTGCTGCTGCTGCAAGAGGCGGCTTCACCACCGTTGTGTGCATGGCAAATACCAAACCTGTGGTGGATAACGAGGAGACCCTTCGTTATGTGCAGGAAAAGGGTGAGACCACAGGTATTCATGTGCTGCAGGCAGCCTGCGTAACAAAGGGAATGGCCGGTAAGGAGCTGACAGATATGGATGCTCTGGCAGCTGCAGGGGCTGCAGGCTTCACCGATGACGGAATCCCGATCCTGGATGAGAAACTTCTGGTGGCTGCCATGGAGAAGGCAAAGGAGCTGGATCTTCCCATCGCTCTCCACGAAGAGGATCCTTTCTTTATCAAGGCCCCGGGCGTACATATGGGAGAGGTATCTGAAAAGCTGGGCTACGGCGGTGCATCCCGCACAGCGGAGGATGTGATGGTGGCAAGAGATATGGCTCTGGCTCTGCACACAGGTGCTTCCGTCTGCGTACAGCATATCAGCTCCGGCAACTCTGTGGATATTGTCCGCCTTGGCAAAAAGCTGGGAGCAGATATCCATGCAGAAGCATGTCCCCATCATTTTACCCTGACAGATGAGGCTGTTCTGAAATACGGTACACTGGCAAGAATGAATCCACCTCTTCGAACAGAGGAGGACCGTCAGCGCATCATCGAAGGCCTTAAGGATGGCACCATCGATATGATCGTAACGGACCATGCCCCTCATAGCAAAGAAGAAAAGGCAAAACCTATGGGACAGGCCCCCAGCGGCATCACAGGCCTTGAGACCTCTCTGGGTCTTGGCATCCTGTCTCTGGTTCAGCCGGGCCACATTTCCCTGCTGAAGCTGATGGAGCTGATGAGCAAGAATCCTGCCGAATTCTACCGCATGGTACCGGGCAGCATTCAGGCCGGTGCTCCTGCAGATCTTGTAATCTTCGGCGAGAACGAAACCTGGAAGGTGGGCAACTATGCCTCCAAAGCAGAGAATTCTCCATTCACAGGCTGGGAGATTCCAGGAAAAGTCCATTACACCATCTGCAACGGAAGGGTTGTATATAACGGTTAATGACCAGATCATCTGTGCCTGCTCACATGGAAGTGTCCGGCACAGATTCGACTTGAACTGAAAAATACGCCATAAAAAGACGTGGTGTGTTCCACTGTAAAAAGCGGAACACACCACGTCTCTTTTTTGTTCTGCTGACTTCGCTTTTATATATCCGTCCTTGTTTCCACCGTACTTCCCCTTTTACTTCCCCGCACAATAAATTTCTTATGATCCAGATACTGCTCCAGGGATTCCACATGGGAAATGATACCGATCTGACGCTGTCCCCCTGCCAGATGATCCAGCACCTTCAGGGCCTTCTGCAGGGACTGCTCATCCAGAGAACCGAAGCCCTCATCAATAAACATACAGTCAATCTGTATCTGTCCTGTGCTCTTCTGCTGGGCCACATCAGAAAGGCCCAGAGCCAGAGAAAGAGATACCTTGAAGGATTCTCCTCCGGAGAGGGAGTCCGTGGATCGTTCCTTCTGGGTATATTCATCATAGATCTGCATATTCAGACCAATGTCCTTTCGCTTATCCCCGTCCTTTTTTAATACCAGCTGGTACTGGCCGCCGCTCATCTCATCCAGATGGTTGTTGGCCTGTTCCAGAATAGAGGTGAAGAAATACTCCATCACATAGGTCTCAAATTTCAGCTTTCCATTGGCTGCATCATCCACCGGCTCCACTGTTTTCAGTGCAGTCTCCACCTGTCTCTGTTTGCGCTGCAGCTCTTCAATTGCCGCTGCAGCCCGGGACAGATTGCTGTGCCGGGTTGTGACGGTGCTCTGTTTTTCCCTTTTGGCCTTCAGGCTCTGCTGGATACTCTGAATTCTGCCTCTGAGTTCCTGAACATCCTGCTCCTGCAGATTTTCTGTTTCTTTTCTCAGTCCTGCGATCTTTGTATCCGTATCCCTGCAGTCATCCCGATAGCTCTGCAGCTCTTCCTGCTGTTTCCGGCGCCACTGCCGAAGAAGGGCTTCTTCCATACCTCTTCCATTGTTCTCCGGATCCATTGCCCTCCGGTAGGACTCCTCTGTAAATGCATTCTCCTTCAGAGCATCCCTGTACTGAGCCTCCAGTCCGGCACACTCATTTTCCTGTTTCTCCAGAGATTCTTCCAGCGTTTTCACTTTTCCTCTAAGAACACCGATCTGCTTTTCACTGTCCGTCAGCTTCTGCTGGGCAGTATCTATCTCCGCTTTATACACTGAGATACTTCTGTTCCATTTAATAATGAACGCCTCTGCCTCCTGTTTTGTGGAGGGATACCCCTCCAGTCCCTTCAGGGCCGCATCATACCGTCCCTTTGCCTCGGAAAATCTGCTTTTAGCATCATTATAAGTAATTTCAGCCTTTCTGAACTCCTTCTCCACTGTCTCCAGCTCATTTTTCAGCTTCTCCAGTTTCCGGGACAGAGCTGTTTTTTCCTTCAGGCCATTTTCTTCCCTGGTCAGCTGTTCCTTACTGTCCTTCAGTCTCTCTCCTCGGGCCATATAGGCTTCTCCTGTGATTTTTCCTCCGGATATCTCCGTCCACTGATACTCCCTCTGAAGAAGTTCATTCACCCTCTGCAGCACCTGGTCCTGCTTATTTTTGATTTCGCCCATCAGGCGGTCCAGCTCCGTAAACTGATCCTTCTCCTGTTTCTCCGCTTTGTCTAATGCCGCCCTGGCAGCATCCACCTGCTGGCGGGAAGGAGTCTGTACCTCTTCCCGCACAGGCTGTGACAGAGAAGATGCTGTGTGCAGCTGTCCGCACACGGGGCAGGGGGCACTTCCCTCCTTCTGAATCTTCTCCTTCAGTTCCCCGGCAAGAAAGCCTGCCTGGCCGTCCAGAAATCGCTGATACAGGTGATTGTATTGTTCAGCAGCTGTCCTTGCAGCCTGTCTGGTCTGCTCATATTCCTTTTCCAGCTTTATTCTCTTCTGGTCTTTGTCATAGATGTTCTTCAGCTCTGCATGGGCAGCCTTCAATGCCTGCATCTCCTCCTCTATGCGTTCACATCTATCCCGGAGATTCTGCACAGAGGCTTCACTGACATGTTCCAGTTTCTTCAATTTCTCCTCGCTGACAGCAATCTCAGCCTGATGGTTCTTCAGAGTTCCCTCAGCCTGCACTCTTGTCTGCTCTGCGACTCTGCAATTCCTTTCCCCGGATGTCTTTGCTGCTGCGGCCTCCTCCAGATCCTGGTATTTTCCAAGAACAGCCTCATATCTTGCCACAGCTCCCCGCAATTTCTCTATTTCCGGTTCCCGAAGATTCTTCATCTCTTCTGCTTCTGTTTTCAGCTTATCTCTTTTATTATTTTCCGCAGAAAGGGCGTTCTTTGTTCTCTGTAATTCTCCAGCTGTATCCAGGGCACTCTTTTCTGCATTTCTCCAGTTCGTCTCCCGTGGGCGCACCTGCTCTGCCATTTCCGCCAGGTCACACTTTTCCTGCAGCAGCTCCATGATCTGCTTTTTCTGCCCCAGCTCCCTGTGATGCTCCAGAGCTTTTCTCAGGTCATGAAACAGAGAGTTGGTATGTTCTGCCTTCTGCAGTTCCTGACCGAAACGAAGTCTTTCCTGGTCTTCCTTTTCAATCTCACGGCTAAGCTCCGTCTCCCGGGCCTTACAGTCTGCTTCCATCTGCTGCACAAGCTGAAGAAACTCCTCCGGAAGATCCACCACCGACTCCTCCGGGAATTCCTCAGGGTCGGGAGCATTTCCCCTGACCTGCTGATACTGGAACAGGCAATTATTTCTGATTTCCCTTCGCATTCCCCTGAGTCGGTCAGCGGCAGCCTTCACCCTGGCTTCCAGATCCTTATGAACAGAATTGTCATAGATTTTTCCAAGGATCACACCCCTGTCTTTGGAATCTGCTTCCAGAAACCTCCGAAACTCCCCCTGGGAAAGCATGATGATCTGGCGAAACTGGCCAGCATCCATTCCCAGCAGCTCAGTAATGTACTCTGTCACCTCACCCTTCTGCTCATCACCGGCAGAGTGGCAGATCTGCTCTCCGGCCCCATCTGCAAGGGTGGCCTCCTTGATGGCCTTCTGGGCAGTTCCGCTCTTTCCCCAGCTGATGGTTCTTGTGATGGTATAGGTTCTCCCCTTTGCAGAAAATGTCAGCTCAGCCAGCAAAGGATCCTTTTTTATCTTTCCGCCAGCCTCATGCTTTGCATGGTCGCTGTGGAATTCCACCGTGTTCAGTCCACTTCTGGCAGAACCACTGGCCTGTCCGAACAGGGCATACACAAGGGCATCAAAAATCGTAGTCTTTCCGGCCCCGGTATCTCCGCTGATCAGATACAGACCCGTTCCCATTTTGTCAAAATCAATTTCTGTCCGTTTCGCAAAGGGACCAAAATTCTCAATGATAAGCTTATGAGGTCTCATACCTCTCCCTCCTGACTATTTATTAGAAATGCCACCAGCTCTTCCACATCCTTCTCAGGCACATCTCTGGATTCCCTGCAGTACAGGGACCCCTGCTGCTGTTCCAGAATCCTCTGGAGAAATGCCTCCTGCTTTCCCTCCAGCAACATCCCTTCGTTCATTTCCTTAAAGAATTCAGAAAACAGCTCTGAAAGCCCCATTTCCTCTCTCTTTTCTGCTGAAACACGGTCAGAGATTTCCTCTGCTATTTGCTGTGGTCTTCGCTCCACATTGATAAGATTCTCGCCAAATACCGCTCGAAGCCGGTCCATGGCTCCGGCAGGCAGATGCTGATCCTGCACCACTGCCTGGATATAGTAGTCCTGGAGATGTTCCATACTCTTTCCCTCCGAAAGAATCTCCTTCAATGTTCCTGTAATTCGCTTCATTCTGTGAAGAAGAGGCAATTCCACCGGTGTAATGCGAACATCGCCCTTTTCTCCTAATTCCACCAGAGTCAGGTCTTTTTTCCTGTTTTCCTCAGAAAAATCGTAGTACAGAGGACAGCCGGCATAACGGACCGTCTGTCTTCCCATGGCCTGGGCATTGTGGATATGTCCCAGAGCCACATAGTCAAAGGCATCAAAGGCGGAGGCATCGATCTCTCCCAGTCCACCCACCACAGTTTCCGATTCGCTGTGCTCCGGTTTTGTTCCATTATATAAAACATTCTGATGCGCCAGGATCACATTTCTGGCACCCTGATCCATGTCCTGGGCCGCCAGCAGGGCACGCACCGCCTGATCATAGCCTGTAATCTCCGGATCATTCAGCACCCTGGGATCCGCCACGATCCTTGGATACAGATAGGGCATCAGATAAAAATGCACCGGCCCGAATTCATCGGTGACAGTAACCTTCCTGATCTCCCTGGTTACCTCTCCCACAATGTGAATGTTGCTTTTTTTCAGAATATCTCCGCCAAAGGACAATCGCACACCGGAATCATGATTTCCCGCAATCATCAGAACGGGAACCCCTCTCTTAGCCAGCTGTGTCAGAAATTCATTGCACAGCTGTACCGCCTCCGCAGAGGGAATTCTCTTATCGTACACATCACCGGCAATTAAAACAGCATCCGGTTTGTATTCATCCACCTTTTCCAGAAAACGCTCCACCCAGAAGGGCTGATCCTTCTGAACCATGGGAACTGAATGAACCAGCTTACCAAAATGCAGATCACCCAGATGAAAAAATCTCATAGTTATCCTCCCTACTATCTTCTTAATCAGTCTCCTTATACTCTATGTTTCTTCTTTGTTTTCTTTTAAAATCTTTTTTCTTCTATAAATTCAGTCTTTACTTTTCTGTTTACTTTTTCTCTTTTTTACTTCTGTTTTCGCAGCTCTCTTCCCGAATCCTTCCGAGATGCCGCCCAGTCTGTTATCTATTTTACCACTACTTGGAACAAAGTGCGTTTCCAACACACTATCACAGCCAAAATTTTACATAATACGCAACTTTGTTCTGCGCGCGTAACAAAGTGCAGCTGCGCATAAAGGGTTCTTGTATAGGAACAAAAAAAGGCATGCACCAGATTGATGTGATGCATACCTTTTTTCAGGGTTATCTCAAGCAGCAGTATTTCAATATGTAAAGAGGATATTGGCGAGTAAAGCGGACATTCGCAGTCCGCTTCGCTACTCGCTCATAGACCACTGCTTGCAGTAATTCAATTGTTTTTTATACAGTTCTTCCCATGGCAGTCAGCATATCCTTATCCTTCTGGATGGTGGCAGCCGCCGCTGTGGTCAGCATATTACCTGTGATGGTTGCCGAAGCACCTCCGGCAAATGCCCTCTCACCATCATTGGTGAGCAGTGCTCTTCCGGCTGCCAGACGGATATGGGCCGTCGGATTGATATAACGGAAGATGGCGATGGTGCGGAGAATCTCCTCCTCCGTCAGCTGTGGCTGATTTTCCAGCGGGGTTCCCGGAATCGGCATCAGCGTATTGATGGGAATGGAGTCCACACCCACCTCACTGAGAGTCAGTGCCATGTCAATGCGGTCCTCAAAATCCTCTCCCATTCCAATGATTCCACCGGAACATACATGCATTCCCTCTGCCTTGATCAGCTCCAGGGTAGCCAGCTTCTGTTCAAAGGTGTGGGTGCTGCAGATATTTGGAAAATGCCTTCTGGATGTTTCAATATTGTGATGATAGCTGGTAACACCAACCTCATGAAGCTGATGCAGCTGCTCTGCTGAAACAAATCCCATGGAAGCACAGAGATGAATGTTGCATTCCTCATTCATGGCCTTATAGGCATCCAGAGACTTCTGAAATTCCTCTCCAGTCAGTGCTCTTCCTGCGGTGACAATAGAAAAGCGGTGGACACCCTCTTTTTCGTTCATTTTGCAGGCCTCCAGCAGCTGTTCCTTTGGAAGAAAATCATACACCTCACAGTCTGTGTGATGGTGGGCTGACTGGGCACAGTATTTGCAGTCCTCGGGGCATTTTCCGCTTCTTCCGTTGATGATGGAGCACAGGTCCACCTGCTCTCCCACAAATTTCTCACGAATCCGGTCAGCTCCCTTCAGAAGCTCCTCTAAGTTACACTCCACAAAGAAGGAAAGATCCTCCTCTCTTTTCAGTCGTCTTCCGCTGATAATCTCCTCAGCAAGCTGTAAAACATCCATTGCCTTTCCTCCTATTTCAGAACATTGGCTGCAGTCAGACTCTTTCTGATGGTTCTGCCCACAAAAACAGCCACCAGAATCTTGATCATATCAAAGGGAACAAATGGCCATACACACAGAGTCAGTGCGTAAGGAATCTCGCATTTCATCAGGAATACAAACCATGCAGTTCCGAATACATAACAGATGGCAGTTCCAAGAATCATTCCCAGAATGGTGATACCAGGATTTCTTTTGGCCATCTCCATGATCAGTCCGCTGATCAGAATGATAAAGATAAATCCCAGCAGGTAACCACCGGTGGGACCTGCGATTTTACCGATTCCTCCCTGGAATCCGGAAAATACAGGGAGACCCACCAGACCCAGAAGCAGATACACAACATAGCTGATCAGTGTTGACTTTGTTCCGAGAATAACAAGTGAGAAATAGATCACAAGATTAGTCAGGGATACAGGAACCGGTCCAATGGGAACGGATAAAGGCCCGCAGATGCACATTAAGGCTGCAAACAGGGCACAGCTGGTAATGGTTTTGATTTTCATAATACTACTCCTTTACAGATAGGACGCAAAAAGGCTATCCTGTTTCTAAAAACAGGATAACCTTATAACATTCGCCGTCTATTGTCAACCATTTTATGAGTTTTGGGTGACAAACATTTCTTTTCAGTTCCTTGTCACCTCTTCAGAAAATCTGGTGCAAATACGATTATTTCATAAAACTGGAAATAATAAAGGCACCTATACCTATGGCTGCGCCGCTCATTATCATCATTGTTGTCATAGTTCTTACCCCCTGTATGGCAGCATTTTCCCTCTGGAAAACGAACAGATAGTTGTTATCTTTACTTTTCTAACGTTCGTTAAGGATATACTAATTTAACGACCGTTAAATGTCAAGGGGTACAACAATTTTCGTAAAATCGAAACACCAATCTTATTTTTCGTCGGAGTGATCTGACTTCTCCCTGATCTCATTTCCGGACACAATAAAGGAACTCTTCACAGAAAGCAGCTCCAGAATCAGGAAAACCAACGCCGCTGCTGCAAAGAATGGGATGGGCTTTGCCTTGATCAGTTCCAGAACAGAAAGCGCTCCTTCCGGCTTGCAGAAAAGGCGTACTGTATAGAGACCTGCCGCAACAGATGCGGGAAGGATCACCAGCATTCGGAACAGAATAAAGGTTCTCACCAGTGTCACCACAAGAACCACCGCAGTGATCAGGGCCAGTACCTGGAACAGATCTGCTTTTTTTATATCCATTGCCGGCAGAGGTTTCCCCCTCAGCAGAAGCAGATACAGAAGTCCCGTTTCCACAAATGCAATCACCGGCACCACATATTGCAGCTTCGCCTTTTTGCTCTTATGATGACACACCAGCATACCGGTGATGGCACCTACGATACTAACCACCGAAAGAATGAGAAGCACATTTTCCGGAACCCGTTTGATTCCTGTCTGTTTTCCCTTTACTGCGATCAGCTTGTCAACGGCAAATACCAGAAATACCGCCACAGTCACTCCGATACCGATCCATATCAGCACCGGAACCTTTTCCAGTCCCTTCAGGTACATCAGAATCGGCGCTGCCACAGACAACAGAAGGGCCAGAGAACGACAGGCAATGACAGCCTTCTTCTGTTTCATGGTTACCGCCCACAGCAGGATACACACCACTGCCGCTATCTGAACAATCTGATACAGCAGCTCCATAGAAAATTTCAGATTCACGTTCTACTCCCTTCCTGCTATTTGAACAGCTTCTGCATCTGCTTCATCTCAGTCAGTGCATCCTTTACACTGATGGTGATCAGTTTCTCTTTTTCTGCCTCATACTGCTTCTTGTACTGCTCCAGATCCTGGTGCATTTCCTGCCACTCTTCCTTTGTGAACTCCTCCTCCAGATACATTTCTTCCAGTGGAGTCTCCATCTCCTGCTGCATTACGAAGGCATCATAATACCAGTCAAGGATAGGACAGTAGTCCTGCATCAATGGCTTTTCGTCTCTCAGCACCTGAATCTGGTCTTTTTCTGTGAGAAAGCCTTCCTTTACCTCATTGGAAATTTCCTCTATAAGAGATTTATAGTTCTGGATCATTTTCTTCATCTGTTTTACCTCGTTTTCGCTTTTTTAGTAACTGGTATCTATAGTGTACCATGGGTTCAGATTCCATTGCAAACAAAGGAAAAGAGCGGATGGCCGGTGAATCTTATCAGTTATCCTGAAAAGAGTCATCTGTTCATCCGCTCTCCAATCTATTCTGCCAGATTTACTGGATATATTATTGTCAATTTATTTCATCACTCAAAATTCTGTGAGATGGTTCCTTATGCTTCTTTTTTTGCCACAGTCATCACCAGCTGAAGAATTTTCATGAACAGCCAGATTACTGAAAATGCCAGGCAGAATGCGCAATACCATTCATTTTCCACTGGAATCTTTCTTTCAACACTTTTTGCTACTGTATCGAACTCAATCAGTACGAAAAGCACTGCCAGCACTACACCTACTACAGACATTACAATTGCGATCACTCCGTTTGTCACAGCAAACTCTGCAAGGAAGCGAAGGCTTGGAATACAGCTGCAGACAGCCAGTACAATTCCGCCTGCAATATCTGCGAGAACCAGTGTCACAACTGCAGTTTTAATCTTACCTGTTACAGAAAGCTTTCCTGATCTGAAAAGAAGGAACAGCACTGTGCAGACTGCAATTGTTAAGAGAAGTGCCAGGCCGATTGCTGCTCTGTACTCTTCAAACAGCTGTACCAGAGTGGAATAAAGAAATCCTGTACAGAAGCAATACAGTGTTCCCAACACCGCAGCCGCTTTCCTTGCAAAGAAAGCGAAAAACGGAACAATCGCCAGTACTGCCATGGAAATGAATGCTCCCGCAACAGTTGCTACAGAGATGGAAGAAAGTGCAATCGGAATATCCTTAATATTCAATGCTCCCATCTCAAGCTTTGTTCCAAAACGCTGGCTGAGCCCTGCCATCAGAATACCCAGACACAGGGTAACCATAAAATAGAGACATTTATTGGAAATTCCTGCGTAGGAAACATGGGCCCCGCTTGTTCCACTGATGGAAGCCAGCTTTCGGGTCATTGGATTCATCAGCAGCTGTTTTTTATCTGCTATTTTTGCTCTGCCCATTGAATTGATTTTCATTGTCTGTGCCATATTTTTTCTCCTTGATCCTTTCTATTACAATATATTTTTGGTTACTAGCCTTTATTTAAAACCGATTTTCATTCTCTGATAAATCAGTGCTCCTACCGCACTCATCAACCCCACTGCAAATAATCCAGAAATCAACGTCTTTCTTCCTCCTTTGTTCTACTGCTTTATTCTTTTATTTCTGTGTTTCTGTCGATGATGTCATGATATCCTCTTCTGTTTTCCGGTAAATGAAGTGATTCTTAACGGATTCTGAAAAGAGCAGCAATCGGAAGGCTTTGAGAAACATATGGCACTTTAAAAACAGGATTTCCTGAAAAACAAAATAAGCACTGGCACATCATTCATTCAGTATTTACTGATTAACGATGTGTCAGTGCCTCTGTTATCTGGAAAACAAAAAGACCGGTTATTCACCGATCTTTTACACATACCTTCAAAACCGCACACATTTTTCAACATCTATTCTCATGTTTGAACTAACCATGCTTCTAAAGCGTTCGCTTATTCAATCGGTCATCTCGTTCCTTCGGAACTCGATGCCTTTTGCTTCGCAAATACTTCTCATGTAAGCTTTTCTAAAAGCCGTCACTTCGTTCCTTCGGAACTCAGTGTCATCTGCTCT
>JAUNCZ010000086.1 GCA_030526405.1 Lachnospiraceae bacterium
ACAGAGCGGCTAACTCACGATTAAAATCACGAGAATGCGCCGCTTAATTCTTCAAAATTGAAAGATAGAACTTGGGATAATGAGATTATGGCATATGTTTCTCAAATTCATGAGTATAAAGGAAAGCAGGAGTTGTTTTTGAGGCAAAAACCTGTCGAACGTAAACGCTTCAACGTGTGTGTCTTGACAAAATAACGGCCGCTTTCACGACCGCTATTACTACTTTGCTTTTTTAATATATGCTGGAAGATTCTGAGACCACGGAAGCAGATCATCCAGGAGATCCCTGGTGGTATCTTCCATGTGTTTTGGAATCTCATCCAGTAAATACTCAAAGTATTCATAAGGCTTTAAGTTGTTTGCCTTGGCTGTTTCTGCAATACTATGGATGACGGCAGATGCTTCAGCTCCATGGATTGTATCTATTACCTGCCAGTTCTTACGGCCTATCGTGAATCCACGAATGGCCCTTTCGCTGGCATTATTATCCATGGGAACTTCTCCATCCTCTAAAAATACCTTAAGGTATTCTTCCTGATTCAGAGCGTATACATATGCCTCATGAAGAAGATCGCTTCCGGGTACTTCTGCACGATGTTCTTTCAGGTACACAAATAAAGCCTCAACCAGTGGCTTGATCACCACCTGTCGCTGCATAAGTCTTTCCTGTGCAGTTAATCCTTTCAGTTTGTCTTCCTCCCGGTAGATAGCCTGGATCTGCTTCATGATCAGATAGGACATGGATTTCTTTCGTCCAGCTTCAGGTAAGGCCTTTTCTGCTTTATCGAACCTTCTGCGACAATGAACCCAGCAGCCAGCAACAGTCAGTTCTTTCTGTTTGTAGTGGTAAACTAAATTTGTAACACTCCGTTCGAATAATATATAATAGGATTATTCAAGAGGAGGACATCAAAATGTCAGTACGTTACAATGAAGATTTTAAAAAAGAAGTTGTCAGAGCCTACATGGCTGGCAACAGATCCGCTGCACAACTTTCAGCAGAATACAATGTTGCAAAGAGTACCGTAACCAAATGGGTTAAAGAATACTCCGAAGAATGCCTTTATACCACCAATATTACACCTGGATCTAATGATGTCAAGGAGATCAGACGCCTGAATCAGCTTCTTGCAGAAAAGGATAAGGAAATCGCATTCTTAAAAAAAGCAGCGGCATTCTTCGCGAAGGAAATCGATTAGTGGTATATCGATTTATCGACAACAACAAAACTCAATTTGGATTAAGGTGGCTTTGCAGAAAATTTGGTATCAGCCCTAACTGCTACTACAATTATCTAAGGAAAGCCAAGAGAGAATATCAGGAGCGATTACTTCGTATTTATGAATTGATCAAATATATATACTACAACAATAACAGAGTAGTCGGCTATAGAACGATGCGTGTCTTTCTACAGCGCTATGGATATGAAATCAGCAATACTACCGTGCATAAGTATATGAATAAGGATCTTGGCTTATGTGCTGTTATGATGCATTCAAAACCTGGGTACAAATCAGGAAAGAAGCACAAGACATTTGATAATCTCCTGAAACAGGATTTTACTGCTGATGAAAAGAATACCATATGGTGTACAGACTTCACATATATGCGTCAGCCAAACGGGAAATTCAGATATAATTGCTCCATTCTGAATCTGTTTGATCGTTCCATCGTAGCTTCACTGAACGGAGATTACATCAATACACAGCTGGCTATTGATACCCTGGAGAAAGCGCTGACACAGGAAAAAATCCCAAAGTAATCCTGCATTCAGATCAGGGTGTACAGTATACTTCCCGGGAATTTGTGGAGTACTGTAAAACTCATAACGTAACACAGAGCATGAGCAAGGCAGGCTGTCCTTATGACAATGCCCCAATGGAACGATTCTATAAAACCTTCAAAAACAGTTTTTATTACGTAACATCCTTCAATTCAGTAGAAATGATGGATGAACTCACAGCGAAATTCATAAACTGGTACAATTATGTCAGACCTCATTCATATAACGGGTACGCAACACCAATGGAAGCAAGATATAGAATACAGAAACACGCTTGCTGAAAGCAGATCACTCCATTGATCTGCTTGATTAAAACTATCCATATGACAAAAACGGTGTCAATGGGGCACGTATGCCGTCGAAGACCTTGCCATTGACTCTGTTTCTGGAATATGGAAAACGGCAGGAAATAAGCTGCTCTTCAGATTTCTACCTGCATGTAATTTCATCAGAATATGCTCGGTATTAATCGAACAAAGTGTTACAAAAACGCTTGACCAGGACAAAGAAAATCCGAAAGCAGCTTGAGGTCGACTTTGTGGTGAATCAGGCAAGCAAAAGATATTACATACAATCTGCCTTTGCATTGCCTGATAAAGAAAAGATGGAGCAGGAGCAGGCTTCGTTAGTAAAAATACCGGATTCATTTAAGAAAATCATTGTTGTTGGAAATAATCAGCCAATCTGGAGAAATGAAGCCGGAATTACAATAATGGGAATTTTCGATTTTCTTCTCAATGAAAACAGTTTAGAACTGTGATTAAAAGAGGATAGAAACCATAAAGTAATCAACAATTCCAGGATATCGAAGGATCAGCATGCTAGAATCAATGTATATCGATCACGGTACGTGGTGATTATATATTCCAGTTGTCAGAACACATTCTAAATACTACTATACAGATCTTGGGATAAGAAAACAGTTTTTTATCTCTGTCCGATCACCACCAGGGTATCTGCCTGTACTTTGCTCTCCTCAATGGAGATCAGACTTCCGGTGGCATTTACTTCATACTGCTTCCCATCGGCTGTGGAAGCAAAACCCTTGACCCGGAATACCCTTCCGGATACAGGGGATGTGAAGAGGGACTGGATTCGATTTCGCAGGTCTTCCTTATTGGTGCAGTCACGAAGGCGGATTTCTTTGCTCTGGAAGATGAAAGAATGCTCAAAGCTTTCTCTGTCATGGACCATGCGGAAATAGGAGGAATCCATAAAGTCCTCAAAATCGGATTCCGTAAGCTGATCCCAGGGCTTTGTGCAGACTTCCCCCGGTAAGCCGGAATCGCAGCCTTTCTCAGACAGCAGCTGATTGATGCGATCCCTGGCAACCTGAAGCTGATTCTCAGAAATAAGCTGGGTTTTACTGAAAATCACAGTGCCGGAGGCCAGCAGCTGGGAAAAGGTCAGATATTTGGCTTCTTCGCTTAATTCTGCAGAAAGCAGGGGATCCACAATACTGATAATGCAGCCGATCTCGCAGCACTGGCTGACTCTGGGGTCTGACAACACATCAAAGAATTCGTCCACATCGTAGATGCCGGAGGGCTCCACGATGATTCGGGTGATTCCATTTTGGGCTGCTGACAGCAGCAGGTGAATGAATTCTCTTTTCCCGATACAACACATGCACATGCCGGACAGGTCTGAAATTTCACAACAGTCATCCTCCTCAGAATGGAGAAGAAAGGAATCTATTCCACAATCTGCAAATTCATTTTCAATGATATGAAGGGTTTCTCCCTTTGACTTCAGGTAGGGGATATAGTGGCGCAGGAAGGTGGTTTTCCCTGCACCCAGAAAACCGGTGATCAGATCTACTGTTACCATGGATGATTTCTCCTTTATCGTTACACCCGGGATTTGATTCCAGGATTTTTGTTGGTCTTTTCATTTTGATTATAGACTATTTCTGTGAATCGGGCAAAAAATGGGTCTCTCATTTTGTACCAGTGGTATGATTTACAATCCTGCATAATCGTGTTATCCTGACGGAAGAAAGAAAAATCGGTCTGTAAAAGGCCAGAAGGGAAAATGACATGGTAACAGCTATTCGTTCATTCAATCAGCAGAAAAATAAACAGGATTATGCACAGTTCAATAATAATGAACTGGGCTTTTGTTGTGTACCTTCAGGTAAGGATCGGTTGGAACGAATCAGTATTGTTGATAGATCAGGATGGAAGTAATCCATCCTGTCAGATCGTTCATATGTTTCAGAGTACCGCTTACCTTAGATGAATTAGGGTAGGCGGTTTTTTGGTTCATTAAAGGAAGGTAACTAAATTGAATTTAACAAAGTTAAGCAGATTTCTCAGTTTTATTTTACGACATGACCCGGGAGCGATTGGAATTACAGTGGATGAACATGGATGGGCCGATGTTCAGGAGCTGATCGAAGGGATTGCAAAAACAAGATATATGGATATGGCGGTGCTGGAGGAGATTGTTTCCACTGATGAGAAGCAGCGTTATTCCTTCAATGAGGATAAGACTCTGATCCGGGCAAATCAGGGCCATTCTATTCCTGTTGATGTGGAATTGCCGGAAGCAAAACCTCCGGTGATCTTATATCATGGAACAGCGGAAGGATTTGTGGAATCCATTGAGGCCCAGGGTCTGAAGCGGCAAAGTCGTTTATATGTTCATCTTTCTGTTGATCCACAAACTGCTAAAATTGTTGGAAGCAGACACGGGAAGAAACATGGAAAGCCAGTGATCTATGAGATTCATGCTGATGAAATGTGTAAGGACGGGTATGTGTTTTATCTTTCTGTAAATGGAGTATGGCTTACAAAATCGGTTCCAGCACAGTACATAACGAGATTATAAGAGGTGTTTGACGGGGGATGGTCATCCCCCACATGTTCTATGAAGAAAGACCCGCGGGTATTACCTGCGGGTCTTTTTGTAAAATCGATAGAAAAGACCTGCTGCAAGGCCCACCAGAGCCGGCAGGATCCAGCCCAGGTTCAGGGAGAAAAGTGGAAGACACTTTTCTGCAAGGGCAACGGCCCGGTCCAGATGAAAATGTGTCTGGATTCCGGAGGGAAGGGTTTTGAAGAAATCAAACAGGGAAGCTCCCCAGGTAAAGATCGTAACGCTGATGTATACACTTTTATCCTGGTCAAAGAATTTTCCCAGCAGGGCCAGAAGAATCAGGGTGATACAGGGCGGATAGATCAGCATCAGCACAGGGATCGCATACTGGATAATGGCAGAGAGTCCCACGTTGGATATGCCGAATGAAAATACCGTAAACAGCACTGCCCAGCCGCGATAGGAAAGCAGCCTTGGAAACATCCGGTGGAAGGCCTCGGCACAGCTTGTAACCAGCCCGATGGAAGTTTTCAGGCAGGCAAACAGGATGGTCAGTGCAAGCACCAGACTGCCGGCACCGCCAAGATAATGCTTTGCAATCTGGGCCAGGGCGATTCCTCCATTTTCGGAAATGGAAAATGCTCCACGGGAGCGCCCTCCCATGAGAATGGTCAGCAGATAGAGAACGGACATCAGAAGTCCTGTAAGGAGGCCTGATTTCAGCACACCCTTTGCGATGGCATCATCGTCGGATACTCCCATGCGCCGGATAATGTCGATGACAATAATTCCAAAGGCAAGGCCGGCAATGGCATCCATGGTTCCATAGCCCTCTGCAAATGCATGGAAGAAGGCGTTGCTCTGATAGGCCACATCCGGTTCAATGGAAGCAATGGAAGCTCCCGGCTGCAGAAGGGCAGCTGCCAGAAGGATACCAAGGAAGATCAGGAATACAGGATTGATGATCTTTCCGATCCAAAGGGTAATATTGCCTGGATACAGGGATAAAAACAGCACCAGAGCAAAGAACAGGAAAGAAAAACAAAACAGAGCCATGTTTTCCGGAATCCTTCCGTTAAGAACCGGAGCAAATCCGGTGGTGAAGGAGGTGGTGGCACATCGGGGGATGGCAAAAAATGGCCCGATGGTGAGGTAGAGAAGACAGGTAAACACATAACTGTACCCTTTTCCTACCCTGGTTGCCAGGGCCTGAAGACCGTCCGAATGGGTGTTTCCGATGGCTGCTACACCAAGAATGGGGATTCCCACTGCGGTAAGGACAAAGCCAAGTACAGCGGGAAGCATGTTTCTGCCGGCAAGCTGGCCAAGATGAACCGGAAAAATCAGATTTCCTGCACCGAAAAACATTCCGAACAGGGTTCCGGCAATCAGGATATATTGTTTTAGAGACAGTTCTTTATTTTGCATATTCTATCATCCTCTCTCTGGGTGGAATTCTCTTTTTTTCATTGTAAGTGCATCCTTGAGGTTTGGGTAACGCAACCTTATAATAGAAGTATTAGAAAATGTAATACCCCTCTGAAGGAGGATACAAATGGATGCCAAGAAATTAGAAATACTGGTGACGGCGGTGGATTTAGGGAGCTTTTCAAAGGCTGCACCGGTGGTGGGATACACACAATCCGGCCTGACCCATCTGGTGAACAGTCTGGAGCGGGAAATCGGTTTTCAGCTGATTCGCAGAAGTCACAATGGAATCACCCTCACCCGGCAGGGTGAGGAACTGATGCCTGCCATAAGAGAGTATCTGAAGGCAAATACCTGTCTGCAGAATAAAATTCAGACCATCAAAAAAAATCAGCCGGAGTCTATCCGGATTGCTGCCTACTCCAGCATTGCCATGCACTGGATGCCGGAAATCCTGTACCGCTTCCGGAGAATCTGTCCCACTGTAAATGTGGATCTGCGAATGGTGGATAATGCATTGGAGCCCTTTGAGCTGCTTCGGGAGGGAAAGACGGATGTGATCTTTGCCAGTAAACAGAATTACAGTAAATTACGCTGGATTCCCCTGTATCAGGAGAAGATGTACGCCATTCTTCCCAAGGAGTATCCCATCAATGGGCGGGAAACCTTTCCCATAGAGGAAATGGAAGGAATGGATTTTCTTATGCCCTATGGGAAGTTTGATATAGATGTCCATGCAGCATTTAAACGCAGGGATGTCCATATCAGGGAAAAATCTTCTTATGTGGACGATGAAACCGTCATCAGGATGGTGGAAAAGGGCTTTGGAGTGTCCATGATGTCAGAGCTGATGATCCGGGGGCGAACGGATGATGTCTGCTGCATTCCCATTGAGCCGGAGACAGTGCGAGAGCTGGGGATGGGACTTCCTGACAAAACAGAAATTCCGGACAGCGTTTCAAAGCTGAAGGACTGTGTGGTTGCATTTGTTCAGAATTTCAGGATTACTTAAGAATTGAATCATATTACAGAAAACTGCTGATTATATCAT
>JAUNCZ010000030.1 GCA_030526405.1 Lachnospiraceae bacterium
TGATCCGTTCATTTATTAGGCTCTGAAACTGATACTTTCCTAAGGAATTATACCATGTATAAGCGGTAAAAACTCCGTATAAATATAATGCCAACATAGAAAGGTACCGTCATAAACATTCTAACCCCGGGCATCGGGCGTGGCGGAAATCGAACTATATCTGATAAAAAACAAAAAGAAGTCTCAAAAACGTAAATCATGCCAGCTGGTGGTGACTATGTAAGGCAGACGATTGCAAGGCTTGCGTAAGGAGGGAACGCGCTAGCTTGCGCCCGAAGTGCACTGTCTGAGCCCGCAAGGGCGAGTATTAGCGCGTAGGGCGCATAATAGGCGCGCGGACCGAGTAGCAAACGAAGCATGTCTGACGTCATAGCCACCACCAGCTGGCATGCATAAAAAAGAGAGACATCCAGTGTCTCACATCAGATATCTCTCGATTTGGGAAAGGGGCTGTCAAAAAGTTGACAGTCCCTAAAAAATATTCTAAACAAAAATCAGAAATGATCCAGAGGACTTGCAGTCATTGCCTCCAGTACCTCCACCTCATCTGCATTCAGCTCGTTCTTCATTGCAAGACCTTCCACCATTCCGATGGTGCTGATCTGACCGTGGTCATGGATGATAACAACGTTGGTTTTTCCTTCCAGCATTGCCATAACTGCAAAGTATCCCATACGGGTAGCGGTTACACGGTCACGTCCGCTTGGAGATCCGCCTCGCTGAATATGTCCAAGAACTGTAACTCGAGGATCCAGTCCCATCTCGTTCTTCAGCATCTCTGCCACCTGCTCGCCGGCAGAACCATTTCCAACCTTCTCATTGTCAAGGGATCCGTCTGTATTACGTTTTGCTCCCTCTGCAACGATGATCATATAATGGGTTCTTCCGCCCAGCTTCGCCTGACGGATCTTGGAAGCCAGATCTCTCTCGAAGTCATAATCGATCTCAGGTACCAGAACAGCTGTTGCACCGGTGGCGATTCCCACATACTGTGCCAGATTTCCTGCTCTGTGTCCCATAACCTCGATAACGGAGCATCTCTCATGGGATGCCATGGTATCTCTCAGCTTGTCGATGGCGTCGATGGCTGTATTCGCAGCGGTATCATAACCGATGGAGTAATGGGTGCAGCCGATATCATTGTCAATGGTTGCAGGAATTCCGATTACAGAGATCGGATATTCATTGGAGAACGCCAGACAGCCTGCAAAGGTACCGTCACCGCCGATGGCAACGATTCCGTCCAGTCCAAGGAATTTACAGGTATCATAGGCTTTCTTACGTCCCTCTTTTGTTCGGAACTCTTCACTTCTTGCAGTGAAAAGGATTGTACCGCCTCGTGTGATGATATGAGATACATCATCATTATTCATACGGATTACATCGTTGTTGATCAGACCCTGCCATCCACGTCTGATTCCGTAAACCTCAATTCCTTTGTAAATTGCGGTTCTGACAACGGCACGAACAGCAGCGTTCATTCCCGGGGCATCTCCACCGGAGGTAAGAACACCGATGCGTCTGATTTTTCTTGTGGTGGTCTCCATATTAATCTCCTCCTTCGTCTGTTTCGAATGTACGATCGAACCCGACACGCCATATCCTCTGGATACAGCCTTCTCCCAATACATAATAAAATATTACTGGATGGAACTGGATTAGTCAAGCAATTCACATACAATTTACCTGTGTTATGGCTAATTTTAAGAAGATTGCAACATTTCCTCATAAATTCCATACATAACATCTATACCCTTTTGTCCCTGGGAGCAGAAATGATTTATGATTCTGCTCTGACGGCAGGACAGACGGTGTAGTTCCACGGATACGTCAGTCAATGCGAATGGAGCCCACATCTCCAAACACCTGATCTCTCAGTTCCCAGCAGTAGCTGTAGGAGAATTCCGGATCCGTTGCCTTTACCTCATTGGTCTCTGCCAGCTCCTCCGGATACTCGTCCAGGAAATAACTGGTGTAGGCTTCTCCGTCATAGCTCTCGTGGCACACCAGAGTACGGACACCGTAGTCCTCTGTTCTGACCTCACCGCTGTCACTGCGTCCGATCACCACCTGGGCCATGGCTCCCACGTTTCCGTATCGGTCATTCTGATTGGACAAAAAGTTTCCAAGGGAATAATATACCAGCATCTCATGACCGTCCGCCCGCACCATTTTCTGGATGGGCTGAATCACATGGGGATGTGTTCCGATTACAAGATCCACTCCCCATTCCAGGAAATACTGACTCCACATCAGCTGCTCATCGCTGAGTTCTGTGGTATCCTCCTCACCCCAGTGGGGACAGACCACAATATAGTCTGCCTGCTCTTTTGCACTGGCAATATCTGCCTCCACATGCTCCAGCTCAAGAAGATTCAGCTCCCCTGTCAATACCCCTGACAGCTCTTCCTGGTACTGGTTGCTGCCGTAGGCATAATTCAGCACAGCAATGCGGATACCGTTCTTCTCATATACAAACATGTCCCGGGAGGGCTCATTTTCATCGTGGATTCCCAGCACAGCAATATCCGGATGATTATTGTTCCAGTAATTCAGACAATTCTGCACTGCCTCCTGACCCTTGTCCAGAGCATGATTGCTGGCATGGAGCACCACGTTGAAGCCTGCATCCACCAGCGCATCTGCCTCCTCAAAGGGTGAATTGAAGGCGGGATATCCGCAATAGCCGAAGGCGGATCCCCCCATCATGGTCTCCTGATTTGCGATCTTAATATCGTACTTCCGGATCTCCTGGGTAACGTTGGCAAAAAGGTTGCTGAAATCATAGCCCCCCTCCGTTACTGCAGAATCCAGAACTCTCTGATGCAGGATCACATCCCCCACCATACACAGGGTGACGGAATCTTTATCATTAGCTGCCGGGAACTCACTCTCACCTGAGGGGTCCACCGGCAGACCTGTTTCCTGATTAATCTGCAGGGACTCTCCTGCATCCACTTCCTTCTCAGCCGCCTCCAGAATATTGGTGCCGGCTCCCTTTCCCGGTTCCAGCCTCTTCTGTTTCATGGATCTGGCCATGACAATAAGACCTGCAATGCAGGCCGCCACCGCCAACAGGAAAAGAAGGATTCGAATCATCAACTGTCGTTTTCTTCTTTTTGCAGCAAGCATTTTCCGCTGCTGTCTCTGGTTTTCTCTTTCAAGAAGCTCTCTTCTTGATGGAGGAACATCCATCTTCTGTGTGGACTCTGTCCTGGAACTCTTTCCTTCCACAGGTCTTCTTCCGGAAGATCTTGCTGTTCCTCTGTTACGTCTTTTCTTTTTCTCGTTCTCCATACACAATCATTTCCCGTCCCTGCTCCGGCTGCTTCCGCAACCGGAGTGGAACAGAATTTTTTCTAAAATCAATATCCTCTGTCGTTGTTGATCATATACAGAAGTGCATTGCAGATGCAGGCCGCCACATTACTGCCGCCCTTTCTGCCCCTGGCAACAATGTATGGGGCATCTGTCTGCATGATCAGCTCTTTGGACTGTACTACGTTTACAAAGCCCACCGGTACGCCGATGATCAGAGCAGGATCCAGCTCCCCGTTCTGTACCATCTCATAGAGACGTACAAGGGCTGTGGGGGCATTTCCGATGGCAAAGATGATCTTTTTGTTCATTTTTGCCGCCTTCTCCATGCTCACAACAGCGCGGGTTACTCCTCGTTCCTTCGCCTCTGCTGCCACATCCTCATCGGAGATAAAGCAGAATACCTCTCCGCCGTAGCGGGCCAGTGCCTTTTTATTAATTCCGGAACGGGCCATCTGTGTATCGGTTACGATGACAGCACCCTCCTTAATTGCCTCCATGGCCTTTTCCACTACACCCTCTGAAAAGCACAGATTGTCAGCATAGTCAAAATCTGCGCTGGTATGAATGCAGCGCTTTACGATCAGTTCTGTGCCGGGAATCAGCTCTTTGTCTCCCAGCTCCTCTGTGATGATCTCAAAGCTTCTTCCTTCAATATCCATTGGACGGACATTTTCCAGCTCGATGGTCTCTTTCATCTCTATTATACCCCCTCATTCAGGATCTCGTAAATTCTTTTCATATCCAGATGTTTTCTGAGCTCGGAAGCCAGAATATCATACTGGGTCTCCTTGAAGGACTGATAATCCACTCCTGTCATATCAGTGGTATCAATGCCCTTTTTCTTTCCAATACACTCCACAATGCGCTGTGCCACCAGCTCCTTGTCAAAAATGCTGTGCACATAGGAACCATAGCAGTTCTCCCGCTGGGCTCCATCTGCCTTTTTCAGGGCTCCGTCCACGTTGGTGTCCACAATGGAGGTGAGGGCCTGTGCCCCCTCCTTGATGGTGGTGACGCCCATATGGATCTCATATCCCTCCAGAGCAGTGCCGGAAAGACCTGCCAGATCCCCCTGCACAGTGCCAAAGGTACCCTCCACCCGGGTTCTTGTCTTCTCCCCTGCAAATACAGTATCCATAGGAAGGAGTCCCATACCGCGGATGGTGCCCCCTGCCTCAACACCCATGGGGTCAGACAGGGTTTCGCCCATCATCTGATAGCCTCCGCAGATGCCGAAGATAATGGTTCCCTCTCCTGCCGCCTTCAGCACAGCGGCCTCCAGACCGTTCTGACGCATCCACAGCAGATCCTCCATGGTATTCTTTGTTCCCGGAAGGATGATCATATCCGGATTCTTCAGTTCCCCGGCATGCTGCACATAGCGAAGAGAAACCCCTGGCATACTCTCAAAGGGGTTGAAATCTGTAAAATTAGAGATTCGGGGCACACGGATCACCGCAATATCGATGAGTCCCACCTCCTGATTGCCATTGAATCGCTCAGTAAGACTGTCCTCATCCTCCACCTCGATCTTCATGTAGGGAGCCACACCCACCACCGGGATGCCAGCTCTCTCCTCCAGCATCTCTACGCCGGGATCAAGAATGGTTTTGTCTCCTCTGAATTTGTTGATGATCAGACCCTTTACCATGGCCTTCTCATCCTCATCCAGCAGGATCACGGTTCCGATGAGCTGGGCAAATACACCGCCTCTGTCAATATCTCCCACAAGGAGCACCGGTGCCTTAGCCAGCTTTGCCATTCCCATGTTTACAAAGCAGTCGTCATTCTTCAGGTTGATCTCCGCCGGGCTGCCTGCTCCTTCAATGACGATGATGTCATTCTCCTCCGCCAGCTGATCGTAGGCCTTCATTACCTCCGGGATCAGCTGTGGTTTGTATTTAAAATAGGATCTGGCATCCATATTTCCCAGAACCTCTCCGTTCACGATCACCTGGGACCCCACGTCGTTGGTGGGCTTCAGAAGGATCGGATTCATCAGCACAGAGGGCTCAATGCCGGCGCACTCCGCCTGCATTACCTGGGCCCTGCCCATCTCCAGTCCTTCTTTTGTAATAAAAGAGTTTAAAGCCATATTCTGTGCCTTAAATGGTGCCACCCTGTAGCCGTCCTGCTTAAAGATACGGCAAAGTCCCGCTGCCAGAAGGCTTTTTCCCGCATTGGACATGGTTCCCTGCACCATAATTGCTTTTGCTTTCGCCATTGTATCTGTCTCCTTGTTTCTCCGTGTCTGTTATGAATCCACGGCACATATCTCTGCACCCAGGGCCTTCAGAAGTTTCCTGTTCTCCTGGTGTTTTCTCACAGCCACACGATAATAGCCCGGGCCCAGGCCTCTGTAATTGCTGCAGTCCCGGATCAGCACACCGAAGGACCAGGCTTTCTCCACCAGCCCCTCCGGGCCTCTGAAGAAAATATAGTTGGCCATGGAATCATAGACCTGAAAACCCAGTCCCCGGAGTTCTTTCTTCAGAAATGCACTCTCCCGGAACACCATCTCTCTTCCCTGTTCCAGATACTCCTTCTCCAGAAGGGCTGCCACCCCGGCAGCCTGGGCAGGAATGGAAACATTCCAGGGCTGTACACAGGCATGCATCCGATCCAGCAGCTCTCTGTTGGAGCAAAGTCCGTAGCCCAGTCTCAGTCCTGCCATGGCATAGCGCTTGGTAAATGCCTTCAGAAGAAAAAGTCCTGTATTTGTGTTCAGATCCTCTTTTCTTGTATAACGAGCCGGATCAGGAATAAAATCCTGAAAACACTCATCAATCACAAGAAAGGTGCCTGTTTCCCCGCAGCGCTGCAGCACCCGGTCCATGAGGGAGGGCTCCACCAGTCTGCCTGTAGGATTGTTGGGATTGCAGAGGAACAGGATATCTGTATCCTCTGTGATATCCGTCAGCAGCTCCTCATCCGGAAGAAAACCCTTTTCCTCCTTCAGCATATGGAATCGCAGCTGACAGTTTTCAGCGGCCAGAGCCTGCTCATACTCCGCAAAGGTGGGAGCCAGCAGCAGGGCTGTCCTTGGTTTTAATGCATGTACCAGCGTAAAGATCACCTCGGCAGCACCATTTCCGCAGATGATCCACTGTTCCGGAACACCCTCCCAGGATGCAATGCCACTGATGAGCTTTTCCTGCTGAATATCCGGATAATTACAGATCTCCTCCATACTGTCACGGGCTGCCCGGATCACAGAATCCGGTGTTCCCAGCGGGTTCATATTGGAGGAAAAATCCAGCGCATTTTTAAAGCGGTAGACATCACCGCCATGTACCTGTTTTTTCATACTAATTGATTCTCCGGATCATTTATTTTGTATCATAGTATAGTCTTATCATTCTGGTCTGCTGCCAGTTTTTCTGTTTTTATGGACTCCTGCGTCCCTTTCGCAGCACTCTGCTGCATCACAGAATCAGCAGAAGAATTCCTGCACGGATCAGACCGAAAAGTACCAGAGATACAATGGCTGTGCCGTACAGCAGTCTGTTGGAGCGGGGAATATCCTCCGGCTCCACCGGGCGGATAGCGTCTCCTATGGTCATCTTCTTGTGGAGAACACCAAAGTACCAGGCATCGCCTGCCAGCTGCACATCCAGAGCACCTGCCATAACAGACTCTGTATGGGCTGAATTTGGGGATGCGTGATTCTTTCTGTCGCGCCAGAACATTTTGTTGGCATTTTTCCCGTCAAAACCGCAGAGGAAGCTGGCCAGGATCATCATCAGGCCCGCCAGTCTGGCAGGGATGAAATTCACCACATCATCCAGCTTTGCGGCAAAGGTGCCAAAATATTTAAATCTGCCATCCACATAGCCCACCATGGAATCCATGGTGTTGATGGATTTGTAGAAGAATGCCCCCACAGCTCCACCCAGCATCATAAACAGCAGGGGAGCGATAATTCCGTCGGAGGAGTTCTCCGCCACCGTCTCCACAGCAGCCTTTGTGACTCCTGTCATGTCCAGACTCTTTGTGTCACGGCCCACGATCATGGAAACTGCATACCGGGCCTGTTCCACATCACCGGATTTCACCGCATCGTAGACACGCATACTCTCCACCTTCAGGGATTTTGTGGCCAGAAGCTGGTAGCACCAGAAGGTTTCAAGGCAGAAGCCAGCCCAGAAGTTCAGGCCGTATAAAAGATGGAGAACCGCCCACACTGTACCGGTGGTGATGCCGGTAACAAGGATCACCAGAAACACTCCGGCAATGCGCTCCCCGGTTTTATTTTTCGGAAAGATCCCACGAAGAAGCTTTTCAAACAGGGAGATCATATTTCCGATAACCCGCACCGGGTGATACAGCCATCTGGGATCTCCAAAAAGCAGATCCAGCAGAAATGCCAGCACACAGGCAGGAATAAATCGTTCCATCATGATTAATTCTTGGATCATTGTTGTCAGTTCCTGTTCTTTTTTTCTTTTTCCACCAGCATGCGCTGCAGAAATGCCTCCGGCAGCTGCTGATTTCCATAATAATAGAGATGAGGGAAGCCACAGAAAAGGCTGTCGCCGCTGTTGATGCAGCGCCAGTTTCTCTTTGCCGCAGGTTTCTGGGCAAGAAAGTCCTCTCCGTTCTGTTCTGAATCATAGTAGTGGAACTCGTGGGATGGAATATCTCCCAGCTGTTTTCCAAATACCTGTCCCTCCCTCAGAATAATATAGCCAAACCGCTGGAGGCGGCCTGTGTAGTGGGCTTTTCCGGAAACAGCCCCCACCATGGGGTAGGGATTGCCCTCTGTATCCTCCAGGATCTCATGGAGATACAGGAAGCCACCACACTCTGCCATACAGATGGTGCCCCGGGAAATTGCATTCTTCACAGAAGCACACATGGAGCGGTTTTCGCTTAATTCCTTTACATACAGCTCCGGATAGCCCCCGTGAAACAGCAGTCCGTCCAGATCCGGCGGCAGTTCCCTGTCATGGATGGGGGAAAACTCCACCAGCTGGGCACCCATCTCCCGAAGAAGGGTGAGATTATCCTCATAGAAGAAGCAGAAGGCCTCATCTCTGGCAACGCCGATGCGAAGTCCTGCCTGTTGTACCCTGCTGCGGAACTCCCTCTCCTCCGGCTTTTCCGGATCCTCTCCGTAGGAGGGTTTCGGGGATGGAAGCGGAGGAGCAGACTTAGCCAGCTGCAGGATGGCCTCCAGATCCAGGGATTTTTCCAGTTCCTGGCTTAAACGGTCCAGTTTCTCATGGAGCTCTGTGATCTCATCCGGCATCATCAGACCCAGATGACGGCTCTCCAGAATGCAGTCTGTAAGCACCGGCACATAGCCCACTACCTTAATATCCAGCTCGCTCTCGATCATCTCCTTCATGCGGGGATAGAGCATGGCTGAAACACGGTTCAGGATGATTCCCCTGATGCAGGGTTTCTCCTGAAAGTCCAGAAAGCCCTTGATGGCCGGCAGAATGGATCGGCTACAGCCCTTGGCATTGACGATCAGCAGCACCGGAGTGTCTGTGACCTGAGCCAGATCGCTGGCTCCTGCCCGGGAATCATTGAGACCCATGCCGTCAAAGTAGCCCATGACACCCTCCATCACTGCAATATCGCAGTCTGCAGCATTTTTGGCAAGGAGGCTTCTGGTGGTTTCATGGTCTGTAAAAAAGGTATCCAGATTCCGGCTTTTGGTGCCGATGACCTTTGTGTGGAACATGGGATCGATAAAATCCGGTCCGCACTTAAAGGAAGCCACCTGGAAACCCTTTTTCTTAAGCAGTCCCAGAAGACCGCAGGTAATCAGTGTTTTTCCGCTGCCGCTGGCGGGGGCAGCAATCATAATGCGGTCCAGCTTCATGACTCCTGGCCCCCTTTTCCGGTGGCGGATACCACATAGACCGGGTTCTGCCCGAACATCAGATGATATCTGCCCAGGGCCCTGGATTTGGCTGAGGATACCGCAGCGATGTCCACATCCTCAAAGGGCAGCTCCTTCATGCACTGGAGGGCTTCACCGATGGATTCCAGTGTGATGGTGTTGATCACCACCCGGAGCTTCGGATTCTTCTCCAGCAGAAGGGCAAGGATCTCCTTCATATTTCCGGAGGAACCGCCGATAAAGGCATGGGTTGGTGCCGGCAGGTCCTTCAGGGCCTCCGGAGCCAGTCCCTCCACAATCTGAAGATTGTCTGCCCGGAATTTCTGTTTGTTTCTATGCAGCAGATCCACCGCTGTGGGGTTCTTTTCAATGGCGTACACCTGTCCCTCCAGGGCAGAGAGTGCCATCTCCACAGATACGGAGCCGCTGCCGGCACCCACGTCATATACCACAGAATCCCTGGAGAGACGCAGCTTGGAGATGCTGATCTCCCGGATCTCCTCCTTGGTCATGGGCACCTTATCCCTCAGGAACTCCTCATCGGGGATTCCGTGGGTTACCACTGTTCTGGGGGAAGGATTCTCCACCACCATGACACTTAAGGGGTCTCCCTGGTACTCCAGGAAATCCTCCGGTTTTCCTGTGAGGATCTTCTCCTCAGGATAGCCGAATTTCTCTCCCACATGGATGGTGAGGTCTGTCATGCCGTAATGCAGAAATCTCTCACAGAGAGTCCGCACATCCTCCTCCTTGCCCAGCAGTGAAAATACCTTCCTGTTTGTATCACAAAGACCGATCATGTTGCTGACACGGCCGTGATTGCTGGTGATCTTCATATCCTCCCAGGGCAGCTGCAATTTACTGCAGAAATACACCAGGGATCCGATTCCTGGCATTACCAGCACACCCTCCGGCAGCACCTGCAGCAGCTTTTTCGCGCCGCTGAAGAAGCCCACATCGCCGGACAGGAGAATGGCAATGGTTTTCGCCTCTGAGGCCTGGATTGCCTCTGCGATCTGCTGGCTTCTGTACTCCTTCAGAACGCTCTGGCCCGGGGCTGCAACTGCATCCACCATACGGCCGGCTCCGATCAGAAGCTCTGCCCTGTCACAGAAGGCTCTGGCCTCCAGAGTAAGGGTTTTACAGCCCTCTCCTCCCATGCCGATGCCGATCAGAGCGATTTCCTGCTTATTGGAAGGATTTTCCCCATTGGAAGCACCTGCAGAAAGACCTTTTTCCTGATCATCATCTGCTGAAATACTATCAATATAGGAAACTCCGGCAATGCGCAGAGCCTCCTTCACGGAAACACCCTGTTCCTGCAGAGGTCTGCCGATGATCACCAGCTTCGCACCGCAGTCTCTGGCGGCCTCCACCTTCTCCGGGAAGCCTCCGGTGACGCCGGTATCCTTGGTAACCAGATAGGCGGCCTTAGTCATATGGAGCAGTGCCACATTCATCTCTCTGGAAAATGGTCCCTGCATGCAGATCAGATGCTGACCCTGGAAGCCAAGGGCAGCACAGTCAGCGGCCACATTGGGCAGGGACAGTACTCTGGCAAAAAGGCGCTCTTTATAATCAGGAACTGCTGTAAAATACCGCAGCTCCTTGCTTCCGGTGGTAAGCAGCACATTTCCCTCTGTGCCGGACAGGTATTCTGCCGCAGCTGCAGGACTGTCCACATAAATGGCATCCTTCAGCTCCTCTGCAGCTCCCTGCCTGAGAACACGCAGATAGGCATGACCGGTGGCTGTACAGGCTTTCCGGATATTTTCCGTTACCACCGCTGCATAGGGATGGGTGGCATCCATTACCAGGGCATCGGGAGACTGTTTCATCTCCTGCTCCATCTCCTCTTCAGTGAGGCGGCCGCTTTTCACAGTGATACCCTCTCCGGCAGCAATCAGGCTTTCTCCGTATTCAGTGGCAACATAGACACAGACGCGATTGTCTGTGCCCTTCAGCTGCTCTGCTATGGTCCGGCCCTCAGTGGTGCCGGCAAACAGCAAAATGTTATACATTTTTATATCCTCTTGGTGTTACCATCTTTCCACCGATGTTCTTTGTCTGGGAGTTTCCAACGAAAACAGTGGTAAACATATCAACCTCTGTGTCACGAAGCTGCTTCAGTGTCATCACCTTATAAGCCTCTCCGTCACGTCCGATGTTCTCAACGATTCCGCATACTGTGTCAGGGCTCTTGTACTGCATCATCAGATCACAGGCCTTCTGAAGATAGTCATGGCGTTTCAGGCTGGATGGGTTGTACAGCACGATGCTCATGTCTGCATCGGAAGCCAGAAGAAGTCTCTTCTCGATCTTCTCCCATGGTGTCAGCAGATCACTTAAGGAGATCAGGCAGAAATCATGGATGAGAGGAGCACCCAGAACGGCACCGCCGCCCAGAGCTGCAGTTACACCTGGAAGGATCTTCAGCTCAACCTCAGGATAGTTTACTCCCACCTCGTACATCAGGCCGCTCATGCCGTATACACCGGCATCACCGGAGCAGATCATGGCAACGGTTTTTCCTTTTTTTGCCTCCTCAAAGGCCAGTACACAGCGATCCACCTCTTTTCTCATGGGGGTGGTCAGGAATTCCTTTCCTGGAAAATGATCCTTCACCAGATCAATATATACTGTATAGCCTACGATCACATCACAGCTTTTCAGCGCCTCTGAAGCCTCGATGGTCATCTTCTCATAGGCTCCAGGTCCGATTCCAACAACATAAATCATGCTCATATCTTTATTCTCCAATCCTCAAGGGCTGCAGCGCAGGTGCTGCTCTTTCCCTTTGTTTTTTTTACGATCAATGTGCCCTGACTATTCTTCACGGCACTTCTCTCACACACGTTGTCCACCCCTGTAATGCCGGAAACAAAGCCGGAGGCGGAAAAATCACCCTCCACCTGTCTCAGTTCCTCAGCAGAATACACCGTCAGGGGAAGATTTCTTCGCCTGCAGAACTCCAGCAGTCCCTTTTCATCCTTTTTCAGGTCAATGGTGGCCACCGCCTTCACAGCCTGGGGATGAATCTGATGCTGCTGCAGCACCTGGTCTGCCAGCTCCTCAATAAAATCCACAGGGGTGTCTCTTCTGCAGCCAATGCCGAGAACGATGCATCGGGGAATCAGCTGCAGGGTGTGTGCATAGGGGTGTCTGTCTTTGAAGGGACTTACATGGATGCCAAGAGGGAACATTTCCCCGGCAGACAACGGTGTGCTTTCCAGCCCATTCCCACTGCCGGATTTATTCTCCTCAGAAGCGTCCTTTTCAGCCTTCACCAGCTTCAGTCCCCCGGACAGGGCATCCTTCTGAACCTTATATAACTTCAGTCCCCCGGGCAGCTTACCGGAGTGAATCAGCTCTGTATCAGCGGAAAAGGGTATTTCCTTTCCCTCCACCAGGGCTGCTGCCACATCCTTTGCCAGCTCCATGCTGCCGATGGCCAGATTCTGCTCTGTGGCATACACATCCACCGCAAACTTTCTGTTCACATCGGTGGCAGTGGTCACCACCGGAGTGCTGCCCAGCACCTGACACAGCTTCTCTGTCAGGGCATTGGCCCCTCCGATATGGCCGGAAAGCAGGGATATGCCAAAGGTTCCCTTCTCATCAAAGCAGAGCACCGCCGGATCTGTTTTTTTATCCTTTACCCAGGGAGCGATGGCCCGAACACAGATGCCGGTGGCTCCGATGAAGATCATGGCATCCGACTGGGGAAAATGCTCCCCTGCCCACTGCTGCATCCCCTCCTCCACGTAGGAGAAGCCCTCCGGAACAGCATCCCGGAACAGTTTTCCCTTGCAGAACCAGCTGTCCTGATAGAAATCCCGGCATTTTTCCCGGGAATCCGGGGAATCCTGTTCTGCAGAATAGTTCTGTGCCAGGGCCGCATTTTCATTTTTTACAGAATAATCCTGTGCCAGGGTCGCATTCTCCTCAGAAAACCAGCGGTGGATCCTCTGTGCCAGTTCCATGCCGGAGCGGGTAAAACAGATACCCGTTATTCTCATAGTTCTCACCTCAATACAGGCTGAGCAGGCTGATACCTGCTCAGTATAACAGACATTGGCAGTCTGCTTTGTTATTTGCTTGCCTCGCGGAACTCTGTGGTGAATCCCGGATCATACAGAAGAGAACGGTCATAGTGATTATGGGTTACCACGTCTCCGATGATCATCAGGGCAGTTTTTGTAATGTTATTCTCCTTTGCAGTCTGGGCCAGAGTGCCTACGGTACAGACAAAGGATTTCTCATCCGGCCAGGTTGCCTTGTAAACGATGGCTGCCGGTGTATCCTCGCTGTATCCGCCCTCGATAAGACGTCTGGAAAGCTCCTCCAGAAGTCCTGTGCTGAGGAATACCACCATGGTGGCCTGATGAGCAGCGAAGGACTGGATGCTCTCCTTGGATGGAACAGGGGTTCTTCCCTCCATACGGGTGATAATTACAGACTGGGAAACGTCCGGAAGGGTATACTCCAGGTTCAGGGCTGCTGCAGCACCGCAGAAAGAGCTGACTCCTGGTGTGGAATCGTATTTGATTCCCTTCTCATCCAGCACATCCATCTGCTCACGGATGGCACCGTAGAGACATGGATCTCCTGTGTGAAGGCGAACGGTGGTGAGACCTTTCTCCTCCGCATCAAAAAACACCTCCAGAACCTCCTCCAGAGTCATTTTTGCAGAATTGTATACAACACAGTCCTCTTTTTTATAGTCCAGCAGCTGTGGATTTACCAGAGATCCGGCATAGATGATCACATCTGCCTCCTCCAGGAATTTTTTACCTCTGATTGTGATCAGGTCTGCTGCGCCTGATCCTGCACCTACGAAATGGATCATTTTTTCTTCTCCTTTACAATGATCAGTGAGTAGTAGCCCGCATCATCCGGGATCTCCTCCACACCGTGATAGATTTTCTCATTTGGCATACCGCAGTTCTCGATCATCACTGCCTCTGCTCCAATGGCACGAAGCTCCTCTTTTACCTGAGCCATCTTTGAAGCAGCCTTCATAAGAACTTTTGTTCCCGGCAGCTTCAGTGCCTCTGTGATCTGGTAGGAGGCAGGAATTACATGAAGCTCCTCCGCCTGCTCCACAAGACTCATGTTCAGACGGGCTGCCACCGCACAGAAGGAGGTGATGCCGCTGACAATCTCAGTTTCATAGCCCGCTGCAGCAATAATGTGATGCACGTACATATAGGTGGCGTAGAGGGTGGAATCACCCAGTGTGAGAAATGCCACATTCATGCCCTTGTCCAGATACTCCATGATCTGCTGCGCTCCTCTGTTGTGACTCTGATCCAGCAGAACAGGATCCTTTGTCATCAGGAAATCAATGGGAAGCAGTGTTTTATCCTTCAGCTCAGGATAAGCCTGAGATACGATCTTGTAGGCAACGGTATTCTCCGGAACCTTTCCGGGAACAGCAATCACCTCTGTCTCTTTTACGATTCTCAGTGCCTTTAAGGTCATCAGCTCCGGATCACCGGGGCCAATGCCCAGTCCAAATAATTTACCTTTCATACTAAACTCCTCTTCTTGATAATAGAATTAATATAATCATTATAAGTTAGTTCTTATAACTCTGATTTCCTCATGCTCTTTTGAAACAGCCCTTCTTATGAACCATATCCTATGATCTGTTTTTCAGATCTGCCACCTGGCCATTGATGGCCTCCACCAGCTGCCGGGCATTGTCAGTCTCCGCCAGATAGCCCTTCACGGAGGAGAACAGAATGGCACCGATCTCCAGTTTTCCCCTGCAGCGATTGTTCAGATAAAAATGAACCCGCTGTGCCACCTGCTTCATGGTATTCTCCAGCAGATCCCCGCCGCAGTCAGACAGCACATCCAGGGCCTCCTCCGTTGTGTTGGTATTCAGAATCTGCCCCACTGTATCCAGCGAAGCTCCGCTTCGCAGGGCGGCAGCTGCCATCAGCTCCGCTCTGGAGTCGGCATTTCTGGAGTGGGTATTCATAATACCTCCGGAAACCTTGATAAATTTCCCGATATGGGCAATAAACAGGATTCCCTTCACCCCCAGTTCCTCAGCAAGATCAATGGTCTCTCCCACAAAATTGCTGCATTTCATCTCATAGGTCAGATCCAGCCCCTGCATGTTATGGGAAAAGGTTTCCCCGTAATTGCCCGGGGTGATCACCAGATACTCTCCGCCATTCCGGTGCAGCATGCTCATCTCCACACCGATGCTTCGAATCAGGGCCTCCTCACTCATGGGCATTACAATGCCGCTGGTTCCCAGCACGGAGATGCCCCCTACAATTCCCAGTCTGGGATTGAAGGTTTTTTTCGCTGTCTCCTCCCCCTCAGGAATGGAGATCAGCACATCAATTCCCCCCTGGTATCCGAAAGCTGTACAGATTTCCCGTACCCCCTCCCGGATCATCTTTCTCGGGGTGGAGTTAATGGCCGCATTGCCCACCGGCTGGTTCAGGCCGGGCTTTGTCACCCGCCCCACACCCACACCGCCGTCGATGCAGATTTCCTTCTCAGGACTCTTCTTCACCCTGGAATAAATCAGAAGGCCGTTGGTGGCATCGGGATCGTCCCCACCGTCCTTCCGGACTGCGCAGGAAACCTCACTGATGGCACCATCAGAGGCTTTTTTTATTGCAATGTCTTCCACCGGAAGATGAAGCAGGATTCCCTTGGGGGTCATAAGATCCACAGTCTCCACAGGTTTGCCTGTAAACAGCATGCAGGCTGCCGCCTTGGATGCCGCCGCTGCGCAGGATCCTGTTGTGAATCCGCAGCGAAGACGCCTGTGATCCTTCATCACATACATCTCTTCCAGTCCGGTTTTATGTTCCACAGTATCTTCTCCTGTATTTCACGTAATTTATCTTCGGGAAAATCTCTGCCTGATGGCAGTCTCTCCCTGCTGCAGATAGGTCTCCAGTGTGGGGTCCTCCGGAAAAATGCTCTGAAAGCTCTCCAGCTCCTGACAGATTCCCCTTCCGTGCTGTACCTGATAGGCACCTGCATCAGAGCCCAGAGCCATCTGCACCCCTGCTGCTCTGGCGAAGCGGATATTGGTGCACACATGCTGATAGATCTCCTGCAGCACCTGATCATCAAAACGGCCGCAGCCAATCAGATTCTTAACGGTAACTGTGGTGGGAACCCACAGCACATGGTGCTCCAGCAGTGCCAGGAGGCTTTCCTGATTCTGAAAGTTTCCATGCTCAATGGAATCCACCCCGGCCTCAGCAGCCCGGATCACGTTCTCAGCACCATTGGTGTGACTCATCACTGCCAGCCCGGCATCATGGGCAATCTGACACATCTGACGGATCTCCTCCTTCTCCAGAGGAACGCTGGTAAGGCCACCCACTGACTCAAAGGTCATGATCCCGGTGGTCATGATCTTGATAAAATCCGCCCCGGCCTCTTTTGCCTCCTGCACAAGGGCAGCATATTCTTTCATATCCGAAAAGGCTCTGCCCACCACCTTTCCGTAGGTACCCTCTCTGTGAATGGCAAAAACCGGGGTAATCAGGGTAATTCCGTACTCCGGAGCCAGCTCTCTGGCCAGAGAGGACACACCATAATGATCCCCCCCTTCCCGGATAAAGGTCACCTGGTTCTCCCGATATGCCTCCAGAGCACAGCGCAGGGCAGCTGTATCCGGCTTTTCTCTGTTTCGTCTCACAGCTGCCCCGTAATCGATGCCATCCATAAAAAGATGGGCATGACATTCACCAAACATCCGTCACCTCTTCACAACTAAACGGCCATCCACCACCAGCTCCCTTTTGCCAGCCAGAAAATGCTCTCCGTTCAGACGCAGAAGATATCCCTCTGCGTTGTTAACATGCCAGTCAAAATAGTCCGCCCGGGGGATGCCGTAGCGATCCAGAATTGCCATAATGGTACCACCGTGGACCACCATGGCGATATTCTCCCACTGATTCTCCACCGCCTGACGGATCACCTTTTCCAGCCCCTCCAGACAGCGCATCTGGAACAGACCTCTGTCCTCTCCCCCCGGAAAGGCAAGCTGTCCACCGCTGTCCACCCAGGCCTGATAGTTGGGGTTGTCGCTGAGTTCCTGATAATTTTTATTCTCAAACTCCCCAAAGTCACATTCTCTGAATTCAGGGATGGTCACCAGCTCATGCTCCGGAAACAGAATGGAGGCGGTCTCCACACAGCGTTTCAGAGGGCTGGTATATACAGCATCCATATCCTCAAAGGCATACTGCTTCAGAACTTCCCTCTCCTGCTCCAGAAGTGGCTCATCGGTAATACCGATGTAACGTCCCTTTGTATTGCCAAGGGTCCGTCCATGACGGATCATTGTCAGTTTCAGCATCTGCCGTCACCTCCTTTAATGACAGTTCCGATCCCGCACATCACCCGATGCACCTGATCACTGCCGGATGCCAGCTGTTCGCAGATTCTTCCCACTGCCTCTCTGTACTCCCTGTCAAACTTATCCATGGGCACAACGCCGTACCCGATCTCATTGCAGACAATACAGATCTCCGGATTTCTCCGGAACAGCTCCTTCACAAACTCCTGATAATCCTTCTTCTCCCGCACCAGAAGCTTCACATATTCATGAAAATGCTTCATTCCGCTGCAGGTAAAAATGTCCTCCAGGGAGCAGTTCATTCCGTCTGCCCAGCCCTCTGTAATGCCAAAGGTGCGCTCCGCATAGGAATGTTTGCCCTGAAAGGCTCCTCCGATCACCATCTTCATGCCAGTACCTCCATGATCCCTGAAGCCAGCACAAGGGCCAGCACCATGGCCAGCTCACTGACACAGGTGAAAAAGCCCGCCAGATCTCCGGTAATACCACCGAAATACTTCATGGACATCTTATAATAATATACAAAAACAGCCAGGGCTGTCACTGCCATCACGGTTCCATACACCGGATGCAGCCAGAGCGCCGCTGCAAAAAACAGAATCAGATACAGCACCATCACTGTATTTACGATCCTTTTATAGGAATTACTTCCGAATGCGGCTGCAGTTCCCCTGGGATTTGCGTTGGGAAAGTTGGTGACAGACAGGGCGGACAGGGCTCTTGCCACTGCAAAGCTGAGGCAGAGCACCGGTGCAGTCTCAGAATTGATTTCTGAGGCTCCTCCCACACAGGCTGTCATAAATCCCAGTCCCACGATCACGGCAAATGCTCCCGCATGGGAATCCTTCAGGATCTCCAGCCGCCGCTCCCTCTCTCTCCAGGAGCTCAGGGCATCCGCCGTATCAAGAAGACCATCCATATGGATTCCCCCTGTCACCAGGAGAGGAATCAGAACCATCACAGCACTTCGGAACAGGGTGCCGAACTGCAGAAATGCAGCCAGCTTCCACCATCCCAGCTCCAGAGCCCCGATCACCAGGCCGATCCAGGGGAAAAAGCAAAGGGCATACTGCATGTTTTCTTTATTCCAGTCCGCCATGGGCATGGGAATCTTGGAATACATGGAAAATGCCACAATACAGTTATTATAGAGTTTTTTCATCCGACTGCTCCTCCCTTCAGATCCAGCGGGATTCCGTATACCACCTCTGTGACCCGGTCTGCCATAGCAGCCATGGCCTGGTTGATCTGTCCCAGATATTTTTGATACTGGACAGTCACCGGGTCGTATTCTATTCCGTCAGAACAGATCTCATTGGTAACCACCACCACATTGGCGGCCTGCTGCCGCAGATGGTGGATCCCCTGCAGAATCTCCTCCACAGTATTTTCGCCGGCCCCCTGCTCCTCAAACATCTCATTGGCGGTGAGATTGGACATGCACTCCAGAAGCACATTGGCACCGGAGGGTATCTCCAGCTCCTTCAGTCCGGTATAGCACTCCCGGGTATCAAATTCCTTTTCCGCACGCATGGCACGGTGACGACGGATCCTGGCAAAGCTTTCCTCATCATAGGGATGCATCGTCGCAATATAGATTCTTCTGGCAGGTCCCAGATCCAGAATCTGCTGTTCCGCAAATCTGGATTTTCCGCTGCCGGAACCGCCGGTGATCACATGCATCATACTTGTTCCTTCTTTCCTGTTCCTCTTTCTTCCTCCTCGCCTGCTGTCAGGCAGAGGAAAGTGGATAATTCCAGTCCACTTCTTCGTTCGCGTCAATCCAGAGGAACATAGGTTTCGATCTCATTTTCCTCAAAGGTGGCCATCTTAAAATAGACCTCCACCGCCAGGTCCAGAATCGGAAACAGAACCACTGCACCGCTTCCCTCTCCCAGACGCATATCTGCTGTGAGAAATGCTTCCTTTCCAAGGGCTGCAAGGATCTGTTTTGTAGCTGGCTCCTGGGACACATGGGAGGCAATCATATATTCTCCTGCAACAGGGCAGATGCGCTGAGCCACAAGGGCTGCCACACCGGCAATAAATCCATCGATCACAACAGGGATTCTTGCTGCTGCACCGCCAAGAAAGATTCCCGCAATACCGGCAATATCAAGACCGCCCACCTTTGCCAGTACGTCAATGGCATCCTCCGGATCCGGCTGATGCAGTTCAATGGCATGTTTGATCACCTGGATCTTTCTTAACAGGCCTGCTGAGGAAAGACCTGCACCGCGGCCAGTCATCTCCTCCACCGGTCTGTCCAGAAGAACAGAGGCAATGGCGCTGCTGGTGGTGGTGTTTCCAATACCCATCTCACCTACAGCCAGCATGGAGTAGCCCTCTGCTTTTTTCTCGAAAGCAAGATTGATGCCCACTTCCAGAGCCTTTACCGCCTCTTCCCTTGTCATGGCAGGCTCCACATACATATTTTTTGTTCCATAGGCAATCTTGCAGCTACGGATCTTTGTATCTCGGTAAACACCGATGTCAATGGGAAAAATATCAGCCCCCACCTTTTTGCAGAGAATGCTGGTGGTGGCTTTGGAATCACCCTCAAAATTCTCAGCAACCTGAGCAGTAACCTCCTGACCGGTCTGTGTAACACCCTCGGCAACCACACCGTTGTCAGCACACATGACAATCAGAGCCTTCTTATCAATATTTACCCTTGGATTTCTCTGAATTCCTGCAATCTGAGCCACAGCAGACTCCATCTTACCCAGACTTCTTAAGGGTTTTGCCAGAGCATCCCAATGCTTCCAGCACAGTTCAGCTGCCTTCTCGTCCAGCGGTGCAATAGCCGCAATCGTTTCCTGCAATGTCATAGCTTTATCCTCTTTTCCTTTATTATTGGCATAGCAATCCCAATACAATGTTAAAATTATAGCACAGCTACTGAACTGCCACAAGAAAAAGTGTAAATTCAGACGAAAACGAGGGATTTTTCTGTGGGTGTTCCAGTTATATCGCACAAAATATTATCCAAATATACATATTCCCATTATTTATACCTGAAACCAGGAGAATCCGGACAATTGTTCAGAGAAAGACTCTTCCTGACCCTATATTCCGTTCAGCTCCCGGTAGGTATCCCTGGCATAGGTATCTGTCATTCCGGAGACATAATCCGTTACCATCAGAATGCGGAGATACAGCTTTTCTGCCTCTGTTTTCCCCTTTGCATAATAATGGTACAGCTGTCTGTAGTGCTCCGACATGATTCCCACCAGCTTTTCCTCCATAACGCCCTGTTTCACATCTGTATCATAATAGAGAAACGCCCCGGTGAATGCCTCCAGAAAATAATCCAGGATTTTTCCAGCTGCCACCTCCAGACGCAGGATCGGTGTGGACACAAAGGCGTGATCGTAGGCGATTCTTCCCAACGCATCACAGAGAGCAGCGCCTCTGGTGCCGTAAAACAGATCATGGTTCCAACTTCCCTCCATGATCTCCTGATAGTGTTCCGCAAAGCCTTCCGTGGCACAGCCAATGAGATACCCCTGCATTCTCACAGCAAAGTTGGAGATGGCATACTGCACCGGTTCCGAGTCATGGCGGTCCAGCGCCTTCTGATACTGCCGCTCCAGCACCTGAAGAGGATAGATTTCCCCCTCCGGATACCAGGGCCGGAGATACTGCTCCATCTCCTCATGAAGAATCTGGTAACTGATGCAGCCCTTTTTGTAGGCATCCTCAATATCCGCTGTTCTGTAGGCAATGTCATCCGCCGCCTCCAGAATAAAGGTAAGGGGGTGACGGCAGCCCATGGTACCGCACTCCCTGGCCACCTGCTCATAGATCTCCTGCTCCGCCGCAAAAAAACCCATTTTCTTTGCCGCCAGGGTTTCCCCTGTTTCATCAATCTCCAGCGAGGAAACAGGATCCTTCTTATAATTGCCTGTCCTTCTTTCCGAAAGAAGAGTTTTCCAATTCATACCCCGCTCCTTTCTCCTCTATATACAAAGAAAGACCGTCAGAAGACGGCCTTTCTCAATATACGTTTCCTTCTACGGATATTACAGTCCAAGAATCTCTTTTACTGCCTTCTCCATCTCATTCACCTCTACACAGCGGTCATGACGTACCGGTGCAGTACGGATCTCCTCAATGGCCTGAGGAATCTTCACGCCGGAAACCTCTGCCAGAGCATCAAACTGCTCCAGATCTGTAAGGGCATCGTATTTCTCATCGATGGAATGAAGTACGGCTCTTGCAAATTTATATGGGCTTGCTGTGGAAGCAATCACAGTTTTTGTGGTATCCCCTGTCTCAGCCACATATTTTCTGTAGGCTGCAGCAGCAACTGCTGTGTGGGTATCGATCACATAACCATCTTTTTTGTAGATATCTGCAATTGTGGCAGAAACCTCTGCCTCTGAAGCAAAGCCTCCGCAGAAATCAGCCAGCTTCTCCTTCATCTCCTCTGTGATCTGGTACTCACCCTCTCCGGACAGAGCATCCATACGGGCTTTTGTAGCAGCAGTATCGCATCCACCGATCAGATATACAAGGCGCTCCAGGTTGCTGGAAACCAGAATATCCATGGATGGAGATGTGGTCAGGATGAAATCGCGTTTTTTGTCATATTTTCCAGTGGCAAAGAAATCAAAGAGAACCTTGTTCTCATTGGAAGCACAGATGAATTTACCAAACGGCATTCCCATCTGTTTTGCATAGTAGGCAGCCAGAATGTTACCGAAGTTTCCTGTTGGAACTACGATATTGATCTTGTCTCCCGCTTTGATCTCTCCGCTTTTTACCATCTGTGCGTAGGCATATACATAGTAGGCAGCCTGTGGAACAAGACGTCCGATGTTGATGGAGTTTGCAGAACTGAACTGGAAGCCCTTCTCATCCAGCTCCTTCTCCAGCTCTCTGTTTCCAAAGATCTTCTTAACACCTGTCTGTGCATCATCAAAATTTCCTTTGATGGATACAACGTAGGTATTCTCGCCCTTCTGTGTTACCATCTGTTTCTCCTGAACAGGGCTTACGCCTCCCTTCGGGTAGAATACGATGATCTTTGTTCCCGGCACATCAGCGAAGCCTGCCATGGCAGCTTTTCCTGTATCACCGGAGGTTGCAGTAAGGATCACGATCTCATTCTTGATATCGTTCTTTTTCGCTGCAGTAGTCATCAGATATGGAAGAATAGACAGAGCCATATCCTTAAATGCAATTGTTTTTCCATGGAAGAGCTCGATAAACTCAGCTCCGTCTGCTGCATGGAGAGGTGCAATTGCCGGTGTATCAAATTTCTCATCATAAGCAGAATTGATGCAGTATCTCAGCTCTTCCTCTGTATAGTCAGTCAGGAACTTACTCATTACCTCATAGGCAACATCCTGATAGGACATCTGGGCCAGCTCCTCCAGAGTAGCCTCCAGTTTTGGGAACTGCTGGGGAACAAACAGACCGCCGTCAACAGCAAGACCATTCAGAACTGCTTTAGAAGCAGGTACATTCTCCTCTGCACCTCGTGTGCTCTTGTATAAGATTTCCATAATATCCTCCTCTTTTCCGGCGGCGCCGGAGTGATTTTATGATCCACCTCCGCTACTCCTGACATGCTCTCTGTGGTCTCTGGAGTGCATCTGCTCTGGCGGATCATCTTTCTCACCGAAACGTGAATATGCTTTAGTATAGCACAGTGCTTTACAGAAGTGAAGCAGAATTTTTTACAAAAAGGGGCTGTCGAAACACCCGTTGCGACAGCCCTCACATCATTTTATTTCATTATTTGAAGTAATCCTCATCAACATCGTTCAGCCACTCGTAAGCTGCATCGTTGAAACGAGACTCCTGAAGCCATGGATCTCCTGGCAGATGACGAATCATCCATGTTGTGTACATAGAGAATCCAGGAGCTACAGCCTGTGGATGAAGTTTTCCGCCTGGGATAGCTGAGAAGCTGTTGTCAACGCTCTTGAATACATCATCGCCAACGAAGGAAGCACCGAAGCCTTCCGGACGATCAAATCTGAAGTAGTACAGCTCTGGCTGTGGATGTCTGTGTGGCAGGTATCCTGACCAGTTTCCTTTGTCATTCAGAACCTCACCCAGAACCATGTTGGAACCTGGCTGGATCACTTTATCAAAGATTGTGTTTACGCGACGTTTTGCAACATTTCCGAATTTGCCAACTGCGGACCATTTCCATGGGCACTCATCAGGAACATACAGTTTTGCACCAAACTCTGTGTCGTTCTTTGTATACTGAACAAGGATCTCTGTATCAGCCTCAGCAGTAACTTTGATTGCGATTCCTGTGGAAGCATGTACAGTGTAAGGTCCCTCTGTGAATACAGACTCTCTGCTGCACTCTGCTGTCTGATCTTCCCATGCGAATGTGATTTTTCCGGAAAGAAGAAGAACTGCACACTCCTCACCAACACGTCCGAACTCTCTTGTTGTTCCAGGAGCCATACGATATACACGAACGTCCATCAGCATCTCGCTGTACTCGTTGTCGTAAGTAGACAGAATCTCCTCGCCCTGGGCATCAAATTCCGGATAACCAAATACTTTTGCCATAGTTTTCTAATCCTCCTAATCCTAAATCCTTTGCAGACCACTGCAAATATGAGTGACAGGCAGCTGCCCCTCAGCTAACGCAGGACATCTCCTGTTGCAAAGTCCCGCATTATTAGTTAATAGTTTAGTATTATTGCCCGCAATATGCAAGTAATTATGTGTCCAATTCCTGCAGTTTATAAAAAATTTTCTGACAGCAAAGTAAAGGAATGAACTGAAAGCAGGCACGAAACCTTGGCGACTGCCGCGATAACTTGGGGCTGTCGCACTAAGCCCCTTCCCAAATCGAGAGGTGTCTATTGTATTTAACAATGGATGCCTCTCTTTTTTGTGTATGTCAGGGTGGATGACCAGACGCAAGACATACTCATTTGCTGCTCGGTCCGCGCGCCTATAATGCGTCCTGCGTGCAAAACTCGCCCTTTAGGGGCTCAGACAGTGCACTCCGGACGCAAGCTAGCGCGTTCCCTCCCGACGCAAGCCTCGCAATCGTCTTGCTTTCATAGTCATCCACCCTGACATAATCCATTGTTTGAAGGCATCCCTGTTTTTCTACATTCACACCTCTTTCGATTTTCGCCACACCCGATGCCCGGATATTTTTTCCCCACAAAGAAAAAGGGCCATCGCAACGGTTGTTGCGACAGCACCTTCTGCTATAGTTCTTTTTATTTCTGCAGCAGGATTCTGTCATTGAGCATCTCTTTGCCGGCACCGGCCTTGAACTGCTCCAGCAGATCACTGACAGTCAGATTATCCCTTGTTTCTCCCTCCACATCGATGACAATGTTTCCGGAGTCCATCATAAGGGTTCTGTTTCCCATTCGCAGAGCATCCTCCATGTTGTGGGTGATCATCAATGTGGTGATCTTATGCTCTTCCACAATCTCCCGTGTAAGCTTCAGCACCTTCTCCGCAGTAGCCGGGTCCAGAGCTGCTGTATGCTCATCCAGAAGAAGAAGCTTCGGCGGGTTGATGGTGGCCATCAGAAGAGTCAGGGCCTGACGCTGTCCTCCGGACAGCAGTCCCACCGGATGATCCATGCGGTCCTCCAGACCGATGTCCAGCCTTGCCAGCTGCTCCGCAAATGCCTGCTTTTCGGATCTGGTGATAAAGGAGAGCCAGCCCCCCTTTCCTGCAGCCAGGGCCAGGTTCTCAAGGATAGTCATACCCGGGGCACTTCCTCTCATGGGATCCTGATACAGACGTCCGATCTGTCTGGCTCTGGTATGCTGGGGCATAAAGGTGATATCCTTCCCGTCCAGGATCACCGCTCCTGAATCAGTGAGGAAATCTCCACAGATGGCATTGAACATGGTAGATTTTCCCGCGCCGTTGGACCCGATGATGGTGGCAAAATCACCTTTTTTCAGATGAAGAGAAAGGCCTTTGATGGCTACCTTCTCATTCACAGTGCCGGGATTGAAGGTTTTGGAAATTGATTCAAGCTTCAGCATCTTATCTTCCTCCCTTCTTTCCGTGATTCATACGTCTCTGGATATTTGGCCACTGTTTCTTCAGATATGGCAGGAAAATCGCCAGAACTACGATCACTGATGATACCAACTTCAGCATAAATGCCGGCATATGGAAACGCAGTGCAATGGTATATACAAGACGGAAGATGAAGGAGCCCAGCACAACGCCCATGGCACGCTTCATGATACTTCCTCTGGCAACGATGGTTCCTCCAATCAGCAGAGAAGCCAGAGCCATGGTAACCATACCCTGACCGATGTTGATATCCACAGATTTCTGAGACTGGGATAACAGAACACCGGAAAGGCCGGTGAAGGCATTCGCCACACAAAGTCCGATGATGGTGGTAAATGCCGGGTCGATGGAGGAGGATTTAACCATATCCGGATTATTTCCTGTGGCACGGATGGCAAGGCCAAGCCGGGTTTTCAGGAAGAAATTCAGAAATACCACCACCAGGATCACTGCCAGAAGGGCAACGATCAGAACAGACATGGATGCAAGGGGTGTGTCCTTCAGCAGATCCTTCACCATTGTAAATACAGTGGTGGTCTTGTTCATGTTCAGAAGGGAAGAACCTCCCATAATGGCAATGTTAATGGAATACAGACCTGTATTCACGATAATTCCGGACAGCAGACTGTCGATTCCCATCTTTGTCTGCATCAGTGCTGTGATAAAACCGGAGCACATGCCCGCCAGCATTGCCGCAAAGATGGAAAGGATCGGATGACCGGATAAAGCCACAACTGCACCCACAGCAGCACCCAGAGTAAAGCAGCCGTCTGTGGAAAGATCACAGACATTCAGCATGGAATAACTCAGAAATAATGCCAGTACAGTCAGGGAACACATCAGTCCCAGCTCCAGGGCGGTCTGTCCAAGAGACAGGTAAATGGACATGGGTCACTCTCCTCCTTTTCACTTATTCAAAGGACTCTGCTGTGGTGATCTCCTGAACTTTAGTGCAGAATGGCTCAAAGGCAGCCTTTACTGTCTCAAAGTCAAGACCAATTGCATCGCAGGTCTCAGTATTTACAGTTGCAGTACCGTTATCAAAGGTCATAACGGAAAGGGTTGCAGGATCTGCTCCCTCCAGAAGGATCTCAGCGATCATGTTGGCAGTCTCAACACCGAGGTTTGCGTAATCAACACCGTATCCCAGGAAAGCGCCATTCAGAGCGAAGGAATCAGCTCCTGTGTAGTGAGGGATTCCAGCCTCAGTGAAGGTCTCGTAGATGGAAAGCTCTGCAGTCATGATGGTGTTGTCAGTTGGTGTGAATACTGCATCACATTTGTCTGCCGCAATGGATTTGGCAGCCATCTGCACCTCATCAGTGGTGGTGCCTGTGTATTCTTTGTAGGCAATTCCCTTCTCGTCCAGATACTCCTTTGCAGCCTTGATCGGAGCTGTGGAGGAATCCTGTCCTGCATCGTAAAGCAGGGCAATTAGGTCTGCCTCAGGATCCTGGGCAAAGATCAGGTTCATCACTGCTGCTGTATCAAGGAAATCGGAGGTTCCTGTGATATTGGCACCAGGCGCCTCATTGGACTCCACAAGGGCTGCTCCCTCAGGATCAGATACTGCGGAAAACACCACCGGTGTGTCAGTTCCCTCAGTTGCTGCCTGCATAGCCATGGCAACCGGTGTTGCAACACCCACCATCAGATCCACTCCATCAGCCTGGAAGTTGGAGATGATCTGGTTCATAACGGTTGCATCTGCATTACAGTTATCATAGGCCACATCAAATGCCACACCTTTTTCCTCACCGATCTCTGTGAGACGGTTCTGGATATTATCAACAATCTGGTTCAGAGATGCATCATCCACATAGTTGCAGATACCAACTGTGTAGGTTTCCGCAGCACTGTTCGCTGCTGCTGCCTCTGAAGAAGCTTTTGAGGAGGCTGCACTGCTGTCTCCGCCGCCGCAGGCTGTCAGTCCTGCTGCCATCACTGCTGTCATCATCACTGTACCAAGTTTTTTAGTCATGTTTCTGTTCATCATAGTTTCTAATCTCCTTTATTCTTGTATTTCTGGATGGCAGATGTAGTTCGGAAGAAGCCACCGAATAATCTGGCAGAGAGATCAGCACTTCAGCTGTCCCACTGTCTTTGGATACCCGGAACAGTCTGTTAACCATCCGGAGAATTACCCATAAAAAGAAAAAAAACCTGCCCCCACAAGGGACAAGTCATAAAACCTGCGATACCACCCAAATTGACGAATAATCGTCCACTCGCTTCATACGCCATCACGTACGCCCAATTGATAACGGGTGGGATCCCGTCGGCATATACAGAACTGATCTTCTTTCCCTGCCGCCCTCTGAAGTCCATTCACAAGCCTGCGCTCCATTCCGCTCTCACCACCCGGAACTCGCTTTGGGTTAACAAGTATGCTACTACTCTTCATCATCGGTTTTCATATGAGATTCCTTTGAATCATTTGTACTTTAACATGATAAACTGAAAACAAGTTTTTGTCAAGCATAAAAGAAAACCGCCGGTATTGGACTGACCCTGGATAGCAGGGATATAGCTCCCACTATCAAAAAATAAGGTCTGATGTCCACCGACGGTCTTCCTTTCATGCCTCTACCAGGAAAAAAAAGAAGCAGTTTATGTCAGCTAAAGCTGTCCAGAATCACGCGCCAAGTCTCCGCCAGTGTAGACTTGAACAAAGTGTTCTTTGTCAGATAACAAATATATCAACCCGGAGCAAGGGTATTTCTACTTAGCCCTGGATCTCCTCAAGCTTCACAGGACGTCCCTCGAGAAGAGATTTCTTAGCAGCGATGGCGATACGTACAGGCTCCAGACCATCCTTGCCGGTTACAGGAGTCTCCTTGTCATTTACCACTGCGTCCACAAAGGCGATGGTCTCAGCAACAAAGGCATCGTTGTATCTCTCCAGGAAGAAGTAGGTTGGTTTTGCAGACTCTACTCCTGCTGCTGTACTGATAAATGCTGCATTCTCCAGGTTGTTGTTATCCTGAACAGCACCCTTCTCGCAGTGAACCTCTACTCTCTGGTCGTATCCATATGGAGCTGTACGGCAGTTGTCGATGACACCGATTGCTCCGTTGGCAAATTTCAGAGTTACAATGGCTGTATCCACATCATCGTAATCAGCATAGCCTGGATCTGTCAGGATGGTTCCCACTGCATTTACCTCAACAACATCGCTGCCGGACAGGTAACGAACCATATCGAAATCATGGATCATCATATCCAGGAAGATTCCTCCGGATACAGCAACGTAGGACATTGGAGGTCCTGCAGGATCACGGGAAGTTACCTTCACTACATAAGGAGCTCCCAGTTTTCCAGATGCAACTGTGTCACGAACAGCCTTATGAGATCTGTCAAAGCGGCGAACAAATCCAACCTGCAGTTTTACTTTTGCCTTCTCCACTGCAGCCAGAGCCTCTTTGATCTTGCTGATATCTGTGTGAATTGGTTTCTCACAGAAGATATGTTTTCCCGCCTCAGCTGCCTTGATGATAAAGTCAGCGTGGGTATCTGTGGAGGAGCAGATAAATACTGCATCCACGTCAGGATTTGCGAATACATCCTCCGGATTGTTTGTTGTGGCAGGAATGCCAAGGCCTGCAGCCCATGCTTCCATCTTCTCATTCATAAATGGATCTGCCACCATTACTACCTCTGCAGTTGGAACGAAGTTCTGAATGTTTGTTCCGTGAAGCTGTCCGATACGACCTGCGCCCAGCAGACCGATTCTGAGTTTGTTTGCCATATGTTTCTCTCCTTATCTAATAAATATTTTTTGGTTTTTCAATTTATTCTTTAAAACTCTGTGCTGATGGCCATAATGGCTTCAACAGCCTTTTCTGTAGAGGTTTCCGGGAAAAGCTCAAATCCAAGACGGCCGGTATAGCCATTTTCTGCCAGAGCCCGGAACACTCTGCTGTAATTGATCTCTCCTGTACCAGGTTCATGACGGCCGGGACAGTCTGCAACATGGATATGTCCCATCTGTTTTGCATATTTGCTGATGGTATCGCAGATGCACCCCTCATCCAGCTGCATGTGATAGACATCATACAGCACCTTCAGCATTGGTGAGCCAATCAGTTCTGTAATCTCCGCTGCCATCTGGGTGGTGGCCAGAAAGTTGCCCACATGATCCGTTGTAATATTTAATGGCTCCAGATTCATGGCAATGCCGCTTTCCTCTGCAATTTTTGCGCACTCAAGAAGGGTATCATACATGGCACAGAGCTTCACAGTATGAGACAGATTCTCGTAGGAATCAATCACCAGTCCCCCGTCCCCCAGTCCGTTGGAATGGATGGTAACACTTTTTGCCCCCACCTTTTTCGCAGCCTCCACTGATCTTCTCAGAAAAGCAAGATAGGCCTCTTTATGAGAAGGATCAATCAGAGACAGGTCCGCATCACCGTTAAAACCAGAGATACCGATTCCCGCTTTCTCAGCCGCTTCCTTCACAGCGTCCAGATCCTTATCCTCCCAGCTCCAGAATTCTACCCATTCAAATCCGTCATCCTTAGCCGCCTGAAATCTTTCCAGAAACGGAAGCTCAGAATACATAGGTTCAATACATGCAGATCTTTCCAACTTCATTCTAATATCCTCACCCTTTCCGTGTACTACAGAGAAAGCATCCTTACAGAAATCATCAGTTGCCGTCTCCAGATTCCTGTGTCAGCCCCTGACTCTCACTGCCTGCGCCATATTATTCATTTTGCACAATAGCACAGTTTTTTGTGTTGTTTTTATCTTCCTCTTGTGGTTATATTACCACAACAATGTGCTTTTGTGCAATATAAACTTGATAAAACGGTGTTTTTCATAGAAAACCCTTGCGTAAACAGTGCAAAATGCACAGATAAGTTGTGCAAAGCACAATTACATTCAAAGAAAAAAGGGCCATCGCAACGGTTGTTGCGACAGCCCCTTACTATTTTTCACTTTGTAATCAACGGATTCCGTTTCCTCTGATTAAAGTCCTGTATGCTCAGCAATGTATTTTCTTGCTTTCATAGCGAACTCAAGTGGGTTAGCTTTTGCAGGATCCTGCTCAGCCTCTACTACTACGCAGCCTTCGTATCCGGATTTCTCGATGATCTGGAAGATTCCATCGAAGTCAACATCTCCGTCACCAGGTACTGTGAAGCAGCCGTTACGTACAGAGTCAAGGAAGCTCCATTTCTCCTCACGGGATTTAGCTACAACAGCTTTTCTCATATCTTTCAGATGGATATGACGAACGCGGCTGATGTATTTGTCAAGGATTTTAACTGCATCCAGACCTGCGAATGTGCAGTGACCAGAGTCGAACAGAAGGAATACCAGCTCAGGATCAACAGAGTTCATGAAACGATCAATCTCCTCCTCTGTCTGAACTACTGTTCCCATGTGGTGATGGAATGTCAGAGTCATGCCCATGTCTTTAGCAACTTTTCCAAGTTTGTTCAGACCTGTTACAAGACGATCCCACTCCTCGTCGTTCATAACGTATTTTCCCTCAAGGATAGGCTGATCCAGCATACCCTGAGTAGAATAAGACTGCTCAGAAACACCGATTACTTTAGAACCACAATATTTCAGGAACTCCAGAGATTTGATGAACTCAGCCTCTACTTCCTCGTATGGTTTTGTAAGCAGGAAAGATGAGAACCACTGGTTAACAATACGCATTCCTCTCAGATCCAGCTCTTTTTTCAGCTCCTCTTTGTCTGTTGGGTATGCTCCTCCAACCTCGGATCCTGTGTATCCAGCCAGAGCCATCTCAGAAAGGATCTGTTTGTAGGTATTCTCTTTTCCAAGATCAGGCATGTCGTCATTTCTCCAGCCGATTGGTGCCATTCCTAAGGACACTTTGTTCTTATCTAACATTGTTTCTTCCTCCATACTATTTTCTTATTGACTTTGTGTAAATTCTTCACAAAGTCGCTAGGAACAGTATACCTGTTTCATGCAAAATTGTAAATGACAGATGTGGTCTAAATGCTCAATTTTCGAAAAACTTTCTCAGGAAGCAGATTTCTCACACAAGGCTCCGCACATCCTTTTTTACATATTCTCTGTACTTCTCCGGAGTCATTCCCACCTCCCTGGCAAACAGAGTGATGAAGTAGTTGCTGTTGGAATATCCCACCTTTCTGGCAACCTCTGCCACCTTCAGATCGGTGGAATGCAGCAGCAGCTGAGCCTGACTGATCCGCCTGCTGGCGAGGTACTTCATGGGTGCCATTCCATAACGTTTTTTGAACTCATGGGAAATAAAGGTCTCCGAATACCCCAGTTCTGCCGCCAGAATAGACAGAGTCAGAGCCATTTTATAGTTCTTATCAATGTAGGCCTTGATCCCTGTGGCCTTCAGCCCTGTTTTTTTCAGATAGGAGTTGTCTTTCTCCAGCTGATCCAGAAAAACGATGAGGGATGCACCCAGCAGCTGCACCGCAAGATCGTTGAAGCTGTCCTTCGCCTTCCGGCTCAGCAGATAATACAGCTGTTCGCAGTACCCCTCCACCACGGGAAAGTTTTCTCCTCCGTGGAGCAAAAAGGGATCATCCGCCTTTCGCAGAAAATCCGCCGGCAGTCCCTTTTTCCTCAGGTTTGTGATGCCGATGCTGAAGTAATCCACTCCTCCGTCCGCCACCGTCTCTGTCACATGGAGCTCACCGCAGTTATACAACAGTACATCCCCCCGTTTCACAAGGGCGGTTTCATTTCCCTGTCTGTAAAGTCCCGCTCCTCTGGTGATCACTGTCAGCTCACAGATGTCAGGATGACCGTGCATCAGAAACTGGTATTCCTTCTCATCATAATGGCGCTTGTCCACAGAGGTCACAATGGGCAGGGATCCATGTTCAAAGTATTTTTTCAATTGCTTTTCAGTATCCACCCAAAGCATAACGATTCAATCTCCTCCCGTTTTCAGGCTTTCTCCTTGTCTGGCAAACGATTGTTATAAGCAACCCGGACTCTCCGGCTTTCAGACATTATCCCTGCTCTGATAACCGGATTTATGAACCCAGCCACACATGCTCCGACTTCCAGACCTTTTTTGACAGTATAGCACAGGAGTGCCCGCACCGGAAGACTCCCCACCAGTTCCCTCCTTCGAAGCCACTCTTCCTCTTGTTGAAATTCGGATTCTTTGCTATAATTAGCCTCAGTATGCCTGTCAATCATCTCAGATTTCTCAGAGACTGCTCCGGCAGGGGGATTTCTTCCAGACAGATCAGAAATCCAGATCCACTGAGATCAATCTGAACACTATAATATAGAAACAAGAGGTACCATATGATTTTATCCTGTCAGGGCGTGTATAAATCCTTTGTTACCACAGAGATTCTGCACGACATCAACTTTCATATTGAGGAGCACGAAAAGGCGGCTCTTATCGGTGTAAATGGCGCCGGAAAATCCACTCTTCTGAAGATCATTACCGGAGAATACTCCCCGGATCAGGGTCAGGTGATCCTTGCAAGGGGTAAGACACTTGGCTATCTGGCACAGCACCAGGATATTACCGGTGACAAGACCATCTACCAGGAGGTACTTGAGGCAAAACAGTATGTACTGGACATGGAAGCCAGACTCCGCACCATGGAGGAGACCATGAAGCATCTCTCCGGAGAAGAGCTGGAAAATATGATGGAGGCCTACACAAGACTGACCCATACCTTCGAACTGGAGAACGGCTATGCTGTTCAGAGTGAGGTTACCGGTGTTCTGAAGGGACTTGGTTTCCCGGAGGAGGAATTTGACCGTAAACTGGATGCATTGTCCGGAGGTCAGAAGACCCGGGTGGCCCTGGGAAAACTGCTGCTCACAAAACCGGATGTACTCCTTCTGGATGAGCCTACCAACCACCTGGATATGGAATCCATCCAGTGGCTGGAGACCTATCTTCTGAATTATCCCGGAGCGGTTCTCATCGTATCCCATGACCGTTACTTCCTGGATCGTATCGTTACACGAGTGATCGAGCTGGAAAACGGACGTTCCATGATGTTCCTGGGTAATTATTCCCAGTACAATGAGAAAAAGGCCATTGTCCGCCGTTCCCAGCTGAATGCCTACCTGAATCAGCAGCGAGAACTGCAGCATCAGGAGGAGGTCATCACCAAGCTGAAATCCTTCAACCGGGAAAAATCCATCAAACGTGCGGAAAGCAGGGAAAAAATGCTGGAGAAGGTGGAGCTGCTGGAGAAACCCCAGGAAGTTCACGCAGACATGCGTATCCATCTGACCCCAAGAATCACCAGCGGAAATGATGTTCTCACCGTTACAGGACTTACCAAAAAATATCCTCCTCTTACTCTGTTTGAGAATCAGGATTTTATCATCCACAGAGGTGAGCGCGTTGCCATCATCGGCAACAACGGAACAGGAAAAACCACCATTCTGAAGATCATCAACCAGCTCATCCAGGCTGACGCAGGAGAGTGTCGCCTGGGTTCCCGTGTTCAGATCGGCTACTACGATCAGGAGCACCAGGTGCTGGACATGAACAAAACTATTTTCCAGGAGATTTCTGATGCCTATCCTAACATGACCCAGACCCAGATCAGAAATGTACTGGCTTCCTTCCTGTTTACCAACGAGGAGGTATTTCTTCCTATTAAAAATCTTTCCGGTGGTGAGAGAGGCCGTATCTCCCTGGCCAAGCTGATGCTGTCCAATGCCAATTTCCTGATTCTGGACGAGCCCACCAACCATCTGGATATCACTTCCAAGGAAATCCTGGAGGAGGCACTGAAGGAATACACAGGAACTGTTCTGTATGTCAGCCATGACCGATATTTCATCAACCAGACTGCCACCCGTATTCTGGAGCTCACAAACCAGAAGCTGGTAAACTATATCGGCAATTATGATTATTATCTGGAGAAAAAGGATGAACTCACTGCCATCTATGCTCCAGAGGCAGAAACAACAACTGCGGCCCCCACCACTGAGACTGCCGCTGCTCTGGACTGGAAAGCCCAGAAGGAGGAGCAGGCAAGACTTCGCAAGAAGGAAAATGAGCTGAAAAAGGTGGAAAAACGCATTGCAGAGCTGGAGGACCGGGACAGGGAGATCGACGCAGAATTCAATCTTCCGGAAACAGGAACCAATCTTCCACGTTGCCAGGAATTATCAAAGGAAAAGGCAAAGAACACAGAGGAGCTGGAGGAGCTCTACGAGAGATGGGAGGAGCTGGCAGAGTAACTCTGCTCAGCTCCAATTCCCATTACTCAAAAAACATGTTATCTGTATACATATCATTGAAGCACGGATGGGCAGGAAGATCCATCACCTGCACCCTGGAGGCAATTCTGCCCATCTCTCTTCTGGCTTCTTCTGAAAATACAGCAGAAATGGCACCGGTCAGGGAAACATTTCCCAGTTTCCGGGATTTACCAAGACATTCCTGAGGAATCAGTCCCAGCACTGCTGCACTGTTTTTATCTGCAAATGCTCCAAAGCCACCACCCATCAGAAGTCGTTCCACCTGAGACAGGGAAATATTCTGCTCCATCGCCAGAATCTGAACACCTGATGCAATGGCCGCCTTTGCCAGCTGAAACTTGCTGATATCCACCTGGGAAATATAGATATTTTTCTCCTTGGTAAGGTAAAAGACAGTGCGTCCCTCTTCCTCCCCAATATATTCCACAAGCTCCGAATCCACATCCTCCGGGTCTGCAATATGTCCCAGCTCGTCAAGAATCTCCTCCTCAAACATGATTCGAAGAACATCCAGAAAACCAGACCCGCAGATGCCTCTGGCTTTTCCGGCACCCAGCACCTCCAGCTGCAGTTCGCCCTCTTCATAGCGCACCCCTGCAATGGCACCTGCTGAGGCAGTCATTCCATGCTCCAGGAGGGATGCTTTGAAGGCAGCTCCGCCATCCGCAGCACAGGCCAGAATACGATCCTTATTTCCCAGCACAATCTCCGTGTTTGTTCCAAGATCCACCATCAGCACCATTTCTTCAGCTTCTGATATCTTGCCGGTATAGAGACCACAGACCACATCACTTCCGATAAAACCTGATACGCAGGGACAAAGGTACACCTCTCCCTGGAAGCACAGGCCCAGTTCCTCACTGTTTTTTGTCTCTCCAAAAAGGCTGAGGGGCACAAAGGGCGCTGTACTGATTTCCGCCGGATTCAGTCCCGCAAAGAAATGCATCATGATGGTATTGGCAGAGATTGCTGCCATCTTCACATCCTCTGTTCCGATTTTTTCCTGTCTGCAGAGTGTTTTAATATAGTAATTGATCTGCTGGAGAATCAGACCATGCAGCTCCTCTGCATGCCCCTTCTCCGCCGCCTTCAGCCTTGAGAGCACCTCTCCACCGAAAATTCGCTGACTGTTGCTTCCCCTGACACCGGAGAGAACTTCTCCTGTTTCCAGATTCAGAAGACGACACACAACTGTGGTGATACCGATATCACAGGCTACCCCATATCCTTTCCTGTCAGGATCCGGCTTGAATGTCTCTCCTTCTGCAACATCGGCAAAGGATACTCGAACCTCCGGGATCAGCTCCACCACCATGCCATCCCCCGCCAGTCTTTTACAGGCCAGGCATTCCCCGGAAAAATCCTTTGTTCTTACGGATACCCTGCATTTTCCGCAGGTTCCATTGCCGCCGCAGGGAGCAGTTACGCTTTGAATCCCTGCTTTCTGCAATACTGCAAGTATTGTATCTCCCTCCTCAAAGGATAATTCTTTTCTTGTGGTGCCTTCAAATACAGTAATGTTCATAGTTTCTTCCTTCCCGATGTCTCCGGCAGTTTCTTATTTCTGGTATTTCTGTTTTGCTGATTTATGCTGCTTTATTATCCTGATGATCAGAATCCGGCGCACCATAAAGATCACGGAAAATGCAATCCAGCATCTTTCTTTTATCCGGACGTCTCTCACGCATTTCCTCAAAGTTCTCAAAGAAATAGTTGTATGTAGTAGCTTTCTTGTTCATCTCATTTTTCATAATTGCGTCAATTCCTTTCTCTCTTTTTCTGTATTGCGATTCTCTTTTTTCCTGTTTGAACAGGACTGTTCTGTCATTTCTTTATGATCACAGTCTAACAGAGCTGCCTTTCAGAAAAACAGAGAAAAGATTAATTTTAGCTTAACGGGATTCGACGCAAAAAACATTGTGCTCTCTGGCCCATTATGAGATAGTATCACTATAGCAGATTTGTTCAGGAGGAACCAGCTATGCATGGGACTGATTCTTTACATTCAACACAATCAATCAATAAACGTTATCGGAACAGGAACTATACCAGCCTGCCTCTGGATGGCTTAACGCTTCTGGGAAAGGGTGCCAAGGGCGCTGTGTACCGATACGACCAGGAACTGATCCTCAAAGTCTACAACCACCTGAACACACTCCAGGATATTGAACAGGAATTTGAACTCACCAGAAAGGCTTTGGTGGCAGGACTTCCTGTGGCAATCCCCTTTGGAATCATATCTCTGGATGGTGGATATGGTGCCCTGTACGAGATGGTGGGTTCCGAAACAATTTCTAACAGAATTGCGTCAGATCCCTCACAGGTTTCCGTGTATGCCAGGAGTATGGCAGACTTTGCTCTGCAGCTTCATTCCACCGACGGAAGCCACATGGACCTGCCGGATTACAGGGAGCAGATAGAGCGATGGATCAACACCGGCATTGCCACAGTTGACCAACACCTCACCAGGCGAATCCGCTCCCTTGTGGATGCAATTCCCAGGGTATCCACGATCCTTCACGGAGATTTTCATGTGGGTAACGTCATGGTCCAGAAGGATGAATATCTTCTGATTGATCTGGACCGACTCTCCGTGGGACACCCTGTCATGGAGCTTGGGGGACTCCATACCTTTTATGTGGCTCTTGGAGAGCAGTCTCCGGATATCGTCCGTGATTTTATGGGCTTTTCCTATGATACCGCCCTGAAGTTTTACCAGGACTTTCTTTCCTGTTATCTGAGAAACATGGAGGAGAACAGGGCACATTCTTTCAGGCAGATGGCAGCTCTCCTCTCCTATATCCGCTGTTTCAGCCGATGCCTTCGCCAGAACACAGCAGCTCCGGCCCGGGACAATGCCGCCGACAGCTTTCTGGAAAAGATCAGAGCCCTGTCAGCAATGCTCTCTCCCGAAAGTCTGGATCTGTAAAACAGAGATTCAGCTTTCTGATATAGAAAACAGAAAGAAAAAAGAACAGGAGAACGACCCTCATCGTTCTCCTGTTCTTTTTCTATATGAAACACCCCGGGATATTCTTACATAATCGCACTCTTGCGTGATGCAGAGGACATAAGATATTTTCCATCATAGGATGTAGGATGGTAGATGTATGTTTTCTTAGATACCTTCACACCTGTTTTCTCCAGCTCTGCTGTAAAGGCATTTGCCAGACGGGAGCTGTGCTCTCTCTGGGCCAGACTCACCTTCATGATTCCCTTATAAGAGCTTACAAGGATTCCCAGTGGCTGGTATCCACAATGAAGGATTGCGCCATAATCCTCAATGTGCTCCTGCATGCTCTCAGGAACGGAGAAGGCACCGATGTTTGTGAGGATGAAGCTGTCTCGACGCACATAGTTGCGGGCCATGTTACGCATCATCTCCTCTTTCTCGTCGATATTCATCTCTGTGTTATGTCCATCAGAAACTCTCTTGCTTCCTGCCTGTCCCCACCATGCTGTATGGCGTGGTGCTTTCTGCTGATCAAATACCTCTTTTACCTTCTTGCAGGCCTCTGCAAATGGAAGAGAGAACCAATCGTACTCAAATGGAAGATCCAGCAGGGATACGAAGAAATGTGTGGTTTTTGAAGGAACGATCTGACGAAGGTCCATTGGGATCTCAGCCACAACCGGTGTTCCTGCATCAGCCTCTGTATAGTAGGTATCCTTCAGGGCAAATGCCAGTGCAGTGTAGAGATACACGATTGGTGATACACCGTTTGGCTTAGTCCAGTTTCTCATCTCCTGGAAAGAGAAAGTGATCTCTGTCATCTGCTCATTTCCCTTGAAGGTCTCATTCTCGGAAAGAGGCACATGGAAGGACTCCTTCACATCGTAGTGGCCCTCCTCAGAAGGATTCGCCTCATCCAGTCTCTTGTATCCGTCCTCACACTCATCCAGAGTGAAGAGAGAATCGTTGGTACGGATGGAGCCGTCATTTTTCACATCATGACCCATCAGTGTCAGGTACTCGAACAGTACGCTGCGGATCAGCATATCAAAGCCGTGTCCGTCACTGATGGAGTGCTGGTACTCCATGTAAATGGTGCGATCTTTGTAACCAACTGTGAACATGTATCCGTTGTTGTCCTCAGAACCCATGTAGTAGCGGGATACATCGGAGAAAGGAAGAACTACAGGAGGTTTCTCCAGGAAGTAGTATCTGTATCCGTTCTCTGTTCTGTGAAGTCCAAGGCGGAACTGTGGGAAACGAACCAGAGCTTCCTCAGTTGCTTTCTGCAGCATCTTTGGATTTACTTTCTCTTTCATCTTGATCATATGTCTTGGGCAGGTTGCCAGATCTCCGTTTGTTGCATAGGCGAAGATCGGACCGTAGCTGTCCTCTTTCAGGATTGTCTCACCACATGCTCTTTTGTTCATTCTATAGATAAAATTTCTCATTTTTATTCTCCTTCAAAATAGAGACAGTCACCGGAATCCTGTTCCTTTCTTTGTTTTTCCTCACTTTTCTCTGGGGCTTTTCATACACAAGCCGAGTCACTCAGGATACCTGACTGTTTATGACTGTTTGTTAACGTTTTCCGATTTCATAGGTATTCTACTTTGAAGTTAAAACAATTTCAAGATGAATTGTGTTTAAAGTTGTTTGAGATTCAAATAGTTTTATTGTATACATTGCAACAAAAACGGCTGTATCTGCCCAGGCAGCGTTACAGCCGTTTTCTAAATTTTATATCTGATATTTATTTAACGAATCTCAGCCTCCCTGTTTCCTTCTTCCTTCAGGTCTGAAGTCAGTGAAACCCGGGCCGGAATTCCAGTCCTCTTTTACTGGCAGATACAATAAAAAATTACAGAGCCTCCACCTGATATTTGTTTACGATCATCTCCACTACATAGTCGCCCTTGATCTCGCCAAGACGAAGGAAATGAGGCTGAGTTCCATGCACCTGCAGAGCATCTGCATCTCTCCAGATCTCACAGAGACAGAGTGCATTGGAATCATCTGCCGGGAAATAGTAATCGTATTTCTCGCAGCCATCCTCCTGGAGACAGGCTTTCTGAATTCCTTCATCCAGAATCTGATTCAGGAATTCCTCTCTTTTTCCTTCCTTAACAATGTAACGAACCTGCACAAGAATCTTTTTCTTCATATATAATGATACCTCCTTCAAATAGTATTTGTGTAATACCAGATAAAACCTTTCATGATGCAGGAAACGAGGGGATACCCCCCTCGTTTCCTGCAAATCAGCATATCTGATGAATATGCAATATTTCTTTTCTGATTACAGCATCTTCTCCAGTGTCTCGCGGATTGCCAGAATGAAATCACGGCTGTTCAGCACTGTAGGATTCTCCAGTGTTGTGATGATGGCAAGATCCTTTGTCATCTTTCCGGACTCGATGGTGTCAATGGTTGCTTTCTCCAGTTTCTCAGCAAAGTCCACAAGAGCCTGGTTCTCATCCATCTCACCACGTTTCTTCAGAGCACCTGTCCATGCAAAGATAGTTGCAACGGAGTTGGTTGATGTCTCCTCGCCAGCCAGATGTTTGTAGTAGTGACGCTGTACTGTTCCGTGAGCAGCCTCATACTCGTAGTATCCATGAGGAGAAACAAGTACAGAGGTCATCATTGCCAGGGAACCGAATGCAGAAGAGATCATGTCAGACATAACATCTCCATCATAGTTCTTGCAGGCCCAGATGAATCCACCCTCAGCCTTCATGATACGTGCCACTGCATCGTCGATCAGTGTGTAGAAGTAGGTGATTCCTGCAGCCTCAAATTTCTCTTTGTATTTTGTCTCATAAAGATCAGCAAAGATATCTTTGAAACGGTGGTCGTATTTCTTGGAAATAGTATCCTTGGAGGAGAACCAGAGATCCTGTTTTGTATCCAGCGCATACTCAAAGCAGCTTGCAGCAAAGCTTGTGATGGAATCATCCAGGTTGTGCTGTCCCTGACATACACCTGCTCCCTTGTAGTTGTGAACAGTCAGCTCCTGTGGCTCAGAACCGTCCGCTGGTGTATATACCAGTTTTACAGTTCCTGCACCAGGAATCTGCATCTCCACGTTTTTGTAAACATCACCGTATGCATGTCTTGCGATGGTGATTGGTTTCTTCCAGTTTTTCACACATGGCTCAATACCCTTTACAACGATTGGTGCACGGAAAACAGTTCCGTCCAGAGCTGCACGGATGGTTCCGTTGGGGCTCTTCCACATCTCATGAAGGTTATACTCAGTCATTCTGGCTGCATTTGGAGTGATGGTTGCACATTTTACAGCAACACCGTATTTTTTGGTAGCCTCTGCAGAATCAACAGTAACCTGATCCCCGGTCTCATCTCTGTGTTTCAGTCCCAGATCGTAGTACTCAGTTTTCAGGTCAATGAATGGTGTGAGAAGCTCATCCTTAATAATCTGCCAGAGAATTCTGGTCATCTCGTCTCCGTCCATCTCAACCAGTGGTGTGGTCATCTTAATCTTTTCCATAATAACTCTCTCCTTCTATTCTTCACCCTTGTAAAGGGATAAATCTCAATACTTTCTTATAATAAACTATCCAGGTGGCGATTTCAAGAACAAAGTGCGTTTGTGAACGAAGTGCGTTTCCAACGCACTCTCGCAGCCATTTTTTACATAAAACGCAGCTTTGTTCTGCACGCGCAACGTAGTGCAGCTGCGCATCCAGCCTTCTTGTTTAGAAAATCCGATCACGTAACGAAAGCGCAGCTGCGCATATAAGAACGCAATGGGGCGCCACCAACAGCGACGCCCCATTACGTTATACTATTATATTAAATAACTAAGACTTCCCATACCCAAAATGGGCTTCGCACCTTGAAAAATCAATATTT
>JAUNCZ010000087.1 GCA_030526405.1 Lachnospiraceae bacterium
ATTGTCGGACAGGCAAGTTCGGCGGATTTAGGCTAGAAGAGACCGGCTATAACACCATAGCGCTGTAGAAAGACACGCATCGTTCTATAGCCGACTACTCTGTTATTGTTGTAGTATATATATTTGATCAATTCATAAATACGAAGTAATCGCTCCTGATATTCTCTCTTGGCTTTCCTTAGATAATTGTAGTAGCAGTTAGGGCTGATACCAAATTTTCTGCAAAGCCACCTTAATCCAAATTGAGTTTTGTTGTTGTCGATAAATCGATATACCACTAATCGATTTCCTTCGCGAAGAATGCCGCTGCTTTTTTTAAGAATGCGATTTCCTTATCCTTTTCTGCAAGAAGCTGATTCAGGCGTCTGATCTCCTTGACATCATTAGATCCAGGTGTAATATTGGTGGTATAAAGGCATTCTTCGGAGTATTCTTTAACCCATTTGGTTACGGTACTCTTTGCAACATTGTATTCTGCTGAAAGTTGTGCAGCGGATCTGTTGCCAGCCATGTAGGCTCTGACAACTTCTTTTTTAAAATCTTCATTGTAACGTACTGACATTTTGATGTCCTCCTCTTGAATAATCCTATTATATATTATTCGAACGGAGTGTTACAAATTTAGTTTACCACTACAAGCATTTCTCAAGTGGGCTGACAGCCAGCACCCAAAGAATGGAGATCGCCTGATCAGGGCACTAACCTATCTTCAGAACTGCCGCCCCTATATCATGAATTATCTGGAAGACGGAAACTGCAGCATCTGCAATGGCTTGAGTGAAAACAGTATCCGCCCATTGGTTGTGGGACGTAAGGCCTGGTTATTCAGTAATAGCCAGGATGGAGCCAATGCCAGCATGACGGTATTCTCTATCGTGGAAACAGCCAAGGCGAATGAGCTGGATCCTCAGAAGTATCTGGAATTCCTGTTAGAGCATCGACCAAACAAGGAACTGACAGATGCGGAAATGGAGCATCTGATGCCATGGAGTAAGGAAGCTATCCAGCACTGTAAAGAATAATAGAGTAAAATACTTGTATAACCCGGTGTCTAGCAAGACACTGGGTTAAAGGTAGTGGTGCGCCGGATAGTTAGGCACTTACAAAGCGGCCGTTATTTTGTCAAGACACACACGTTGAAGCGTTTACGTACAGACTATGAAGCGTTTACTTTATGACTACTTAACTATAGCAACAAAAAAGACAGCTACCCGAACTGTCCTTAAAACAGTGGGTAACTGTCCTCATATTTTGCCTATGTACATGTCATGCCAAATAACTCTTTTACATCCCTCACAATTGTGTGACGACCTTTACTTTAATTCTTTTTTTCTAAACGAAATATAACCAATAACTGATAATAAAAGTACGGTAATCATCGAGTATATCGGCATTTGTCTTGCAGTTTCAGAGTTATCTCTTTCAATAGCAGGTACAATACCATCTCTGTAAATAATGCTTCCAGTCATATATGAGACATAGAAGTTAACTTGTCCATGTGGAAGAATCTTATCTATTGTCCCAATTATTGTGTTGAATGGATTCTTAAGATGATTTGGATTTGGGACCTGAGTTATATCACTATCATATTTGTAAAATACAACGTTACCATTATCCAAAGTTTCATAATAATAACTGCCATCAAAAGTGCCGTTCTGAACAGCCTTTACTTCTTCTTGTGTCAACTGAACATTATTAAAAGCATCTTCTATTTCAATAAACTCAGGCTGGTTTGCCAAAAACTCAAGCTGATATGAAGCAAACATTACCACAATGACTAAAACCAAATTAATTATTGCACTCAACGCCTTATTTGAAACAAGCATACTAATCAAGGTAAAGGTCACTGTATAAACAAGCCCCCCAAGAACAAAGGCAAAAAATATATTAGCCCAGTCTCCTGTGGTTAGAACACTTTCAATTGGAAAAACTGTTAGTCTCAACATCAAATGAACTACCGAAAAAAGAACCGCCATAAATAAGCTTACTCCGCAATTTATTATCAAAGTAGATGCATAAATAATGCCCTTACTATGTCCGCATACAACCTTATTCCTTATGGTTCCATCACTGTACTCTCTTCCACAAATCAATGATACAAATATAGCTATCAGAACATATATAGGGACGATAAACATGTCATCATAGGAATCCGAAGACATAACTGTAAAAACTACTCCTGAAATTACAGATGCAACCATGACAATCCAAAACACCGGATTCTTCTTCACTTTATATAATCCTGCATTTATTAAATCACTCATTTATGTCACCTCTCAAAAGTTTTATATAGAAAGTTTCAAGATTTTCATCTTTGTTATATATGTTCTCTACTTTACCCCCTACCTCCGCAAGTTTAAGCACAATATCGGTAATAGCAATATCTCCATATATATCAGCAATATGATTGCTGATAATCTTATATTCTACGCCATAATCGTCTAATGCTTTGCATAGTTTTCCTGTATCATCCATATCCACACGAATGCATTTTCTGCACAAATCCTCTATTTCCTGAGCGCTTAGTTCCTTAATAACTCTCCCTTTGTCTATAAAGCCGTAATGCGTAGCAAGTTTTGATAACTCTTCAAGAATGTGGCTTGAAATGAGAATTGTGATTTTCATTTCTCTATTTAGTTTAAGTAGTAACTCTCTTATTTCAATAATCCCTTCAGGATCAAGTCCATTAATAGGCTCATCTAGCACAAGAAAATCCGGATTACCAACAAGGGCAATTGCAATACCAAGACGCTGTCTCATGCCCAGAGAAAAGTGTCTAGCCTTTTTGCTGCTGGTACCAGCAAGATTCACAAGTTCAAGCAATTCATCAATGCCATCGAGCTCTTTTATTCCTAGAATTCGATACTGTTCAATTAAATTATCTCGTGCCGTCATGTTCATATAGATTGATGGAGTTTCTACAATTGCCCCCATACGTTTTCTGGATTGAATAATTCTTTTATCATTATTTTGAATTCCATATATTGAATACCATCCTTCAGTTGGATCCTGAAGACCACAAAGCAAGCGAATCAGCGTAGTCTTTCCTGCCCCATTTTTCCCGACAAAACCATATATTGCTCCTTTTGGAATGCTCATATTCACATTACTTAATGCCAGAAATTTGCCATATTTTTTTGTTAAATTCTCTGTTCTTATTACATATTCCATCCGTTATAAGCCTTTCTTTAAAGATAACTACCCGAACTGTCCTCGTTTTTTGTTTGAAATGTATCAACTGCAAATGATTATTAACTAAGACTTCCCATACCCCAAATGGGCTTCGCACCTTATAGGTGTGGGAAGTTTGAGTAATATTATTAGTTTTTGTTCAATCTCCCCAGCTTATTGGTGATATAGGATGGCATTATTCTATCCTTCGCTTCTTTCCTTATTCCACACCCTGTGTCGCTTTCTTCGCCAGAATCATAATGATGATCGTCCAGATCAGCACCCATCCCTCCGTAAGAATCGGAGAAAGAGGCATCTTCTGTGCAATAGCAGGGATGGTATCCATAATCATATGAAGCAGGATCGCTCCATATAAATACTTTCGATTGTCCTTTTTCAGCCCGGCATATACGATCATGGTAAGACCGATATGGATGAACATACAAAGAACCCTCTCCAATACCGTGACAAATACAGAGGTTGCTCCAAAGCTTCCGATGGCCATCATGGATGGAAGTGCCGCCTCAATGGTATCCTCTGTTATATTCAGTGCCGTGATGGCCTCTTCTAATGGAAGTGACCGGAAGGTAATGGCGATAAAGAGATAGGATACCATTGCCAGGAAGGTAATCACCCAGACCTCCACTCCGCCATGTCCGATACCGTACATCACAGCGTTTGCAAGTGTATTCTCCTTCTTCACCAGCTTCTTTAGGATGACATGACGGCCAACCTCCTCGAAGACGCCTGCCATCAGAGTGCCATAAAGTACATAGAGGAAGATATTGCCGTTAATCGCCCGGGAAACCGGATTATCAAATACGATGCAGAACATATGGACGCCAAGCTCCAATATGCGCACCGTAACGAAGAAGCCTAAGCCGCCGATCAGAAAGGCCTTCAGCCGTGTCTTCTTCCCGCAGCGAAGCTTCCATACCGCTGCATAGAGGATCGGGATGATAAAAAGTAACACCGAAGCGACAACAAGCCAAAGTATGGCTGACTCCGGGATCTGAATCTGTTCTAAAGCTGACATAATACGTTCCTTTCCTTGATGAAACTAAAGATATTTCTCACACTGTCTTCTTAATTCTTCTTTCCTTTTCTGAAGGAAATCTGTGCCCATGATCTGCAGGGCCGGATGATCAAAGCCCTCTAATACCGACTGGAGGACCTCCTTCTTGTTTCGCACGGCTACCGAACCCATGCTGTTACCCTGGAACCATTCCGTGATATCCGGGAAATAGGAATCCCCGTGAATACACAGGTCGTTCGCAAAGAGAATCACTGCCGACTGACAAAAGCGCTCGATCAAGCGATGTGCTTCCGATAGCAAGCTCTGCTCCGATGGATTCTCCGCTGCCTGGATTCGCAAAAGCAAAGCCTGATAATAGAAGGCTCCTGCCGTATTGGGATGAAGGTGGATCAGATCATAGGCATCCATGATTGCTTCTGCTCTCCGGATGTGCTCACAGAGTGCTCTCTCGTCCTGCACCTGCAGCCGCATGCGATTTAGCGTATGACCAAAAATCGTAAGAAGAGATCTGTAGATGCTGATCTGTGCAGCACGATCTGCCTCTTGCAGGTTTCCGCTGGCAGTATAAGCTGTCACCAGAACGGACGCCATGTCGGTAACGCGGTCCGGAAGCAGCAGATCTGACAGTTCCTCGATGACATACGAGAAATTGCGGTTCTGTAGCTCGATCATCATCCGCACGTTGTGGGCATTCTCACAAAGCAAGGGATCTGCCCCATTCTCTTCCACACGTTTGCACAGCTGCAGTGTGAACTCGTGCACCTCGGAAACAGACAGAGCTGACTCCGCTGGATCGATTGCTGCCGGGTAGTGATTCAGTAACAGAATGGCGATCTGATACAGGTATCGATAATCGGAATAATATCGATGTACCTCCTCCTTAAGCTTTGGGAAGACCGCTTCGAAGGGATTCTCTGCAAAATCATCACAATACGCTTTATAGCGGGCCTGGATCTGCTCCGGGGACAGTGTGGGATGATAGTCAAAGAGTTTGTCTAATGTCACATCGAAAAAGGATGCAATCAAGGGTAACAGGGACACATCCGGCAAAGTCTGGCCGGTCTCCCATTTGGAAACAGAAGCCTTCGTCACACCCAGATGCTCTGCAACCTCCGTCTGTGTCAGATGCTTCTCCTTTCGAAGACGAAGAAAGGTATCCGCAAAATGAATCATAATACTCACCTCCTGCTGATACCTTTATTCTACGCCCTATGTAATTGTCTTGCAATGGAGTGGGGTGAAACATTATGAAACATAGTATCGTATGACGATACCCCCCCTAATCTTCCACTCCCTGCAGCATGCTTAAATACGAGCTTGTCGTCGTATCACAAATGGAATACCCAAGCTTGTGAAGCATCTCCTCTATACAGTCCAATGCCATCCCCCGCTCATCCTCGTCTGTCATCATCTCAAGCTCCAGAAAATCCCCAAGCCCATCCACCTGATCCAGGCAGGCATTCATGGTAATTTGCGTCCTGTTGTCATCTGGCAGATGAAATCCGGAACGAACATATTCCTTTCGGTGCTTGACAACAGAAGGAGGAATCACCTGATATCCCAAAGCTTGCAGGATTCTATCCAGTACAAATCTATCTCCCACCTCTGTTTCCAGTTCCTGTCGTGTCATGGATACCGTGTCTAGCTTCTTCCCCTTGAAGGTGATACAGGTGTGACTGGATGGCTTTCCATCTCCGCACGCTGTAATCGTTCGCAGTCTGAGAGCCTGCCCGTCTGATCGGATCAGCCCGTCTCTATTGTCATAATAGCTGTCCTCCTGCAAATATGCAGCATGATATGCAAAGCCCAGTTGCCGTAATTGCTGTTCTACTACCTCGGGCGATGAGACCTTCAGCTTGATTTCCACCTCGATCATGCGTTTTTCTCCCCGACTCTTATATCAGATAACTCAATGGCTGTTCACGTATTCCCAGAACTCAGGTGTCTGGGACCAATATCTGATTCCCCAGTTTTCGAAATTCCATTGTTCCATATAGTTGTTACACTCAAAATCGATGTAATAGATCTGCCCATTTGAAACCACAAAATTTGTCGGGAAATAATCGATATTTGTATTCCTCGCGTACAGAAGCTCACACATTTCATATACCTGCTCGATATATGCACGGACGTCAATTCCTTCCTTGACTAGATCATATATCGTCGGACCGTCAATGTACTCCTTGATAATGCGTTCCTGCTCAACATCCACATCAAACATCTGTGGCATCCGGATTCCAATGTCCCTTAGCCTCCGATAATCATTGATTTCGGCCTGAATTTTGTTACCGAACTGATAATAATCGCAGGGCTCATGGTGGATCTGCTTCAGAACATAGTGTTGACCGTTATGCTCTGTCAGATACGAATATCCACCCTTTCCCTTTCCGAGCAATCTAACAATCCTATATGGCGTATTGTTGACCGAGAAGACCTCCTGCATAGGCTATAGCTCCTTTCCATTTAAGAGCAGGAACCTGGATGTGATCGCAATGATCAAAAAGAGCAGCCGCATCAAATACACTTACAACGGTGAACAGCTTAACATCAAGGAAATCTACTCCAAGAATAAGAAGCGTCGCGGCAGATCCAGATATCTTCTTTCGGTTGATGTTCTCGTTGGAAAAGAGAATCCTATTCCTGCCAAAATCGTATGTGTTCGAAATAAGGCGAA
>JAUNCZ010000088.1 GCA_030526405.1 Lachnospiraceae bacterium
TGAGGAAGCCATTCAGCTCCGGAAGGATATCAGCAACTGTATTGAAAGTCTGAAGGCAAAGCAGTTCAGCTTAAGCTCAAGAAAGTATGTGGCCCTTGTCACCCAGATGTCGAAAATGCAGAAGATATGCGAAACCCTTCTGGTGCTGATGCTGATCAGCAATATTCTTGCTACGGCATTTCTGACAAAAAAACTGATGAAGCCCCTGAAGGATCTAACGGATGCTGCCTACAGCGCAGCGGAGGGAAATCTGGAGCTGGAGGAGCTTCCGGTGGTGAATATGGATGAGGTGGGCATTGTAACAGATGCATTTAACAGGATGCTGAAAAGCATTCGTTCCTATATCAGTCAGATTCATGAAAATATGGAGCGGGAGACTGCCTTGAAGGAAAATGAATTCCGCATGCAGGGGCTTTTGAAGGATGCCCAGCTGAAGTATATGCAGGCCCAGATCAAGCCTCATTTTCTGTTCAATACTCTGAATGCAGGGGTACAGCTGGCTATGATGGAAAATGCAGAAAAAACCCAGAAGCTTCTGGAGAATACGGCGGCATTTTACAGATATAATGTAAGTAAGAATAATCAGAGTTCTACCATCAGAGAGGAACTGGAGCTGGTGGATGCCTATATCTATATCAGTGAGGTGCGGTTTGGAGATTCTTTCGTATTTGAAAAAGATGTGGAGGAACATCTTCTGGACAGAAAGATTCCATCCATGATCCTACAGCCCCTGGTGGAGAATTCCTTCAAATACGGAATCAAGGATCTGGAGGTGCAGGGAAGGATTGAACTGACGGTACAGGCCCTGGAAGAGGGAATCAACATATCGGTATGGGATAATGGCTGCGGTATTTCCGCCCACAGGATCAGGCAGATTCTTGAGGGATCTCTGCCTAAAAGCGGGGAGAACAGGGAATCCAGCGGAATGGGCCTGTATAATGTAAAAGAACGACTGATGCTGTTTTTTGATAATCAGGCAGTATTCAGAATTGAAAGTGAAGGAGAAGGGATGGGAACGGAGATCAGTATCACCATTCCCAATGAAGAGGAAGTGTAATGTACAGAATTCTTTTGGCAGACGATGAAAAAATAGTAACAGATTCTGTTTCCATGATGATCAATCGCCATTTTTCAGGGCAGTTTGAGATCCAGACTGCGAAAAACGGCAGATTTATGATTGAGATTTTCAACAGTTTTCATCCGGATATTGTGATTGCTGATATCCAGATGCCCGGGATTAACGGAATCACGGCAATCAGAGAGCTGAGAAAGGGGAATCCGGATACCATCTTCATCATTATGACCGCCTATGACAGATTTGATTATGCCAAGGAGGCACTGAATCTGGGTGTGGAGGAGTTTCTGAATAAACCCTTCAACGACAGGATCATTACGGAGCTTATGAATCGTTGTATGAAGAAAATCGATTCCAGAAGAAAACAGCTCAGTGATTCTCTGCGGATCCAGGAAAAGATGGAAAGTGTGATCCCGGTAATTGAAAATGGTTTTATCTACAGTATGATCTTTGCCGATGATACCAACGAGGAGGATGTGGAGAATTACCGGAATCTGTTGGATGTGGAGGAGGAATATGGCTGTATGCTGGTGATCACAGGGGGTGAGGAGGTGAAAAACCGACATATGACCAATGCCATCGGCAGCGGTGTGCGACTGCATCAGAATTACAGCATGGTGAAGGAGTATATCAGAAAAATGTGGCCAAAGGCCATTGTGGGCAGTGTGATCTCCAACAGGATTCCTGTTTTTCTTCCAATGAAGAGCCAACAGCTGCAGTATGAGGAGCGTATCGAGCTGCTGGAGGATGCAAGAAGGCTTACCAGAGAGCTGCGGACCATGACGGAGAGGGTTTTCAGAATCGGGATTGGCTCTGTGGTTCCCATGCAGGAGGGAACGGATTCCTTTAAAGAGGCAAGGCGTGCCCTGACCAGTGCAGAGGGAAGTGCTGTTCATATTGAGGATGTTACCGGACAGTGGCAGACAGATGATGTCTATCCTGTGGAACTGGAGAAAATTCTGTATTCCAATCTGAAGAAGAATGACCAGGACAGCTTTCTGAATTCCGGTGCGGAGCTGCTGCAGCAGATGATCGACTGCTATGGAGAGGAGGATCCCGGTGTCAGAATGAAAATTCTGGAGATTCTTCTATATATAGAAAGAGATGCTGCAGCCGGCACAGGGCTGAATTACAAATTCGGGGACAGGACAGAGTATATGCCGAAAATATGGCAGGCGGAGAGAACCAGTGATCTGAAGATCTGGTTTCTGGAGCGACTGGGGGCTGCTTACAAAATTCTTCATTCTGCAGAGAAAAACCAGGGAAATTCTGTAATAGAAAAGGCGAAATGCTATATCAGAGAAAATTACACCTGGGATATTTCCCTGGATGATATTTCCAGGACATTGAAGCTGACTCCCTACTATTTCAGCAAGCTTTTTAAGCAGGAAACCGGAAGTACTTTCATGGAATATCTTACTGGACTCCGCATTGAGAAGGCAAAGCAGCTTCTGAAGGATCCTGAGCTCAGTATCAAGGAAATCGGTATATCGGTGGGGTATTCTGACCCGAATTATTTCAGCAGGATCTTTAAAAAGGTGCAGGGAGAAACTCCCACAGAGTACCGGGGACATGTGTGATGGGAGGATATATGGATAGGAAAACCAGATGGCTGGTACCGGCAGTATGGCTGATCTGCCTGTTTTTATCCGGCTGCAGCTGGGGAAGCACAGCCGCAGTGGAAAAAGAGCAGAGCAGACAGCTGGAGATTGGCTTTCTGTTTGATACCTTTACCCTGGAGCGGTGGCAGAGGGATAGAGATATTTTTGTTTCTGCAGCATCGGAGCTGGGGGCGGTGGTGAATGTGCAGAATGCCAACGGTGACATTATGGAGCAGAAGGAACAGTTCCGGTATTTTATCAATAAAAAGGTGGATGCCATTGTTCTTGTTCAGGTGGCAGATGAAACCACAACCCTCCGACCTGAGATTGAGATGGCAAAGGCAGAGGGGATTCCGGTAATTGCCTATGACAGGCTGGTGCTGGATGCAGATGTGGATCTGTATATATCCTTTGATAATGAACAGGTGGGACGAATGATGGCGGCCCATATGATCGCCCATGTGCAGGAGGGAAAGATCCTTATGGTGAACGGTCCTCTGTCTGACTACAACTGTGTGCAGATCGAGAAGGGATTTCTCTCCAGCATGGAAGAATCGGGAAATAAGCTCCAGCTGGCGGGAATCGAGCATGCGGAGGGCTGGGTCGCAGAATATGGCTTTACCTGTACAGAGGAGTATCTGAAGAGAGGAACCAATCTGAAGGGAGTGATGGGTGGAAATGACGGTGTTGCCGGGGAAATACTGACAGCTCTGTCTGAAAATCGCCTGGCGGGCTCTGTCTGTGTGGTGGGGCAGGACGCGGATCTGGCTGCCTGTCAGAGAATTGTGGAGGGTACCCAGTGCATGACTGTGTACAAGCCCATCGAAAAACTGGCAAGAAAGGCAGCTGAGCTGGCGGTGACCCTGGCCAGACGGCAGGCTATTCAGGAGGAACTGACGGTGATCCATGACGGAAGCTACGAGGTGCCCTTCTGTAAGCTGCAGCCCATTGCTGTTACCAAAGGAAATATGGATGAGTATATTACAGGGCAGTATCATGCGGAGGAGGATATTTATCTGAATGTTGTAAATTAATGAAAGAAGGCAGAGGATGTGTCTGGGGTTTTTGTTGCTGCAATCCCACAGGCAGATGAGAAAGTGAACCATTACAAGCAGTCCCCCGCCTCTAAGACGCAGAGACGTAGGCGGGGGTAAAAGGGGGATGCTTGCATCAGCAGGAGTAAAAGCTCCTGCTGATGAGCTGCCAAAGGCAGCAATGGTTCATGAGCAAGTAGCGAAGCGGATTGCGAATGTCCGCTTTACTACCAGCACATTTTTGCAGACAGGACAGATTTTAGGACGAATTTGTCCTGTCTGTTATTTTTTGTCCTGGTCTTTGGTTAAAAATATCAAGTTTATTCGAAAAATGTCCTTGTTTTTGTGTGATATAGTGAAAACAAGCAAAAAAGCTGGTGCGAAAAAAGGAATAAAGGAGGAAAAGGAAAATGAAGAAAAAATTAGTTGCAGCTTTAATGGCAGGATGTATGGCAGCTACCATGTTTGCAGGATGCGGATCTTCTGCACCAAAAGAGGAGGCAAAATCTGAGGCAAAATCCGAGGCGGCTGAAGAGGAGAAAACAGAGGAAGCAGCTGAGACTCCTGCAGCAGAGGGTTCAGGAAAAGTTGGTATTGCAATGCCTACACAGTCCCTTGAGAGATGGAATCGTGACGGTGCATATCTGGATGAGCAGTTTAAGAATGCAGGTTATGAGACAATTCTTACCTACTCAGATAATAAAGCAGAGCAGCAGGTAAATGACATCCAGAATATGATCGCTGAGGGTGTTGACGTTCTGATCGTTGCAGCCATTGACGGAGAGGCTCTTAACACAGCTATGAACGAGGCTTCTGAGGCTGGTATTCCGGTAATCTCCTATGACCGTCTGATTCTGAATGATGCTGTTTCTTACTATGTATCCTTTGACAACTACACCGTTGGTACTCTTCAGGGCCAGTTCGTTGTAGATGCTCTGGATCTTGAGAATGCAGGGGATGCGGTTTATAACATTGAGCTTACAACAGGTGATCCTGCAGACAACAACGCAGGCTACTTCTTCAACGGTGCATATGACGTGATCAAACCATACATCGAGAAGGGTACTCTGAATGTTGTTTCCGGACAGACTGATTTCGCATCTGTAGCAACAGAGCAGTGGTCCACAGATGTTGCCCTTGAGAGAGCACAGAACATCCTCGGATCTTACTACGCAGACGGAACACAGCTGGATGTATGGCTTTGCTCCAACGACTCCACCGCTCTTGGTGTAGCACAGGCAATCGAGTCTGATTATGCAGGAAAGAACACCGTTCTTATCACCGGACAGGACGGTGACGAGGCTAACCTGAAAAATATCGTTGACGGAAAACAGACTATGACTGTTTACAAAAACGTATCCAACGAGGCAATCGTTACTCTGAAGCTTGCACAGGCTCTTCTGGAAGGAAAAGAGTGTGACGCTTCTCTGATCGAGGAGTTTGGTGTTGAGTGTGCATACGATACAGAGTCCTATGAGACATCTGCTGGAAACAAATGCCCATCCTTCCTGTTAGTACCAAGTGTTATCACAAAAGATAACCTGCAGGATCTTGTTGATACAGGTCTTTACACAATGGGAAGTGACGGATATCTGTCAGCTAACTGATCGCAGATTCGATACAGTGAATTGAAATAGAACATAATGTGTTCGATTGGGGCTGTCTAAGACAGCCCCTATTTTGAAGGGAGGTAAACTTTTGGCTGATATTATTCTTCAGATGAAAGATATTACGAAGGAATTCCCTGGTGTAAAGGCTCTTTCTGATGTGAATCTTACGGTGGAACGAGGTGAGATCCATGCGCTGATCGGAGAAAATGGTGCCGGAAAATCCACATTGATGAATGTGTTGTCTGGAACCTATCCGGTGGGAACCTACACGGGAGAAATCTTTTATAACGGTAAGCTGTGTGAATTCAAAACACTGAAAGACAGCGAGGCAGAGGGTATTGTTATTATCCATCAGGAGCTTGCTCTGATTCCTCTTCTGACCATCGGTGAAAATATGTTCCTGGGCAACGAAATCAAAAACAAACAGGGAATCCTGGACTGGGACAGAATGTTCCATGAGGCAGAGAAACATATGGAGCAGGTGGGACTTCATGAATCTGCCCAGACGCTGATCAAGGATATCGGAACAGGAAAACAGCAGCTGGTAGAGATTGCAAAGGCTCTGTCCAAGAATGTAAAGCTTCTGATTCTGGATGAGCCTACCTCTTCACTGAATGATGAAGATGCAAAGATGCTGCTGGATCTGCTGATCGCATTCAAGGAGGAGGGACTGACCTCCATCATCATCACCCATAAGCTGAATGAGATCATTTACTGCGCAGACAAGGTTACTATTATCCGAGACGGTTCCACCATTGAGACCCTGGTGAAGGGAGTGGATGAGCTTTCTGAGGACCGCATCATTAAGGGCATGGTAGGACGTGCCATGAGTGACCGTTATCCAACCAGAAAACACAATCCTTCTCAGGAGGTCAGTCTGGAGGTGAAAAACTGGACTGTGCATCATCCTCTGTATTCGGAAAAGATTGTGGATAACAATATCAATTTCAAAGCTCATAAGGGAGAGGTTGTGGGCTTTTCCGGCCTTCAGGGTGCAGGACGCACGGAGCTGGCAATGTCTATTTTCGGACACAGCTATGGAACTGGAATTACAGGACAGCTTTTCCTGAACGGAAAGGAGACAGTACTGAAAACTCCCGAGGATGCAATTAAGCATCACATTGCCTATGTGACAGAGGATCGCAAGGGCAATGGACTGATTCTGGATGAATCCATTCAGTTCAATACCACGCTGGCGGCTCTGAATAAGGTATGTACCAATGGAATCATCAATGACATGCAGGAGAAGATGGCTGCTGAAAAGATGACAAAGGCCATGGGAACAAAGACACCATCCATT
>JAUNCZ010000089.1 GCA_030526405.1 Lachnospiraceae bacterium
CCTCCGATTCCTGTGTAGGAAAGGGCTGTCAGCAGCTGCTCTGCATAGCTCCAGATTTCCTCTGTTTCATAGCCGATCACCAGGTATAAACCACAGCCGGGGTTAAAATGATACACTCCCACGTGATAGGGATCGGAATCCTTTCCCCGATTGATGGCGGCATGGTTGCGCATCTCGTAGCTTCCCAGCCCTGAAAGGACGGTATTCTCTGCTGCTGCATCCAGCTTTCCGGAGAGATACTGCTCCACCTTTTCCACCGGAATATAGGTCAGCTTCTTAAATGCCTTTTTCAGAGAGGAATCCCCCTCCTCCTCTGTTTTTACCGACAGATATGGTTTTGGAATATACAGCTTTTCTCCTATGTAGGGCATCCCATCGGAGAATCTCAGCTGATTTCTTCTCACCAGATCGCAGAGTCCTTCCACACTGCCCTCCATCTGCAGCGCCTCCTGGCAAAGTGCAGAAAATAGTGTGTCAGCAAAAACCGTATTTCCGCCATCGGTAAGCATACCATTTCCCAGATGCACGCCCTGGGAAAATGCCAACTTAACAACTTTATACTTCATATGTTCACACTTCTTTCAGGATTGCATTGATTTTCTCAACAAGACCAGCATCTACCTTTCCCGCCACTGCCGCTGCAGTAATTCCGGAAAGCTCTACTTTTCCATAGCCCCTTGATCCATGTCCTCCGAGATAATCGTACCGCAGCATCTTCAGTCCCTCTTTTAAGGCTTCAAAATCCTCCAGTGCCTCTGCCTCATTTTCCATGTTGTAGATGATATCCAGATCAAATTTGCTGCCTCTGATCACCCTCTCAATCTGGCGTGGATTAGCCACTGCAGTTGCACGATTGATACTATTTTCAAATTTCACCTCTGTGGGCGACTGCACTCCCTGAGCACGTAATTCTTCCTTGTTTTTCAGAATCATATCTTTAAAAAGAAGACGACTGGGATGAATGGAATTCTTCTTTGAAGATCCAAACAGACGATGAACCTCTTCCGGATCTTCTTCAAAATCCTTTACTATCTTATTGCCCGAATATATTTTAGATAAAAGATATCTGAGTTTCCCTTTTAAACTACTCCCCGGAATCATAGGCATATCTGTTGCCTTGTCACGAATAACCGGTGAATCCACTGCACCGATTGCTGCAAATTCTGATGAACCTCCGATATGCATTCCTGTTACTAATTCAATCTGTCCCTTTATCTGAATTTTCCCGTACATACGCTAACTGTCCTGCCTTTCTATTTGTCATCTCCACCGTGAAATCTATGATATGCAACAAGCGCTTCCACATACTTACAGAAAAGTAAATATGCCCCTTTATCATTCCCAATCTTCTTTACCTGTCCGATAAGGTCGCTCTGTTCAACAAAGTCCCTCACTATTTTATCTCTACCGGCTTCATAAGCAATGCGAAGACGAAGGTACTGAATCATCTCTACTGCCTCCCGATTCAGCTTATCCCCTGTTGTATGAATTACATCATCATAAATCGATGTAACCATAGAAAGAATATTTCTGATTTTTGATGTAGTTAAACATATTTTTCTTTTTCCTTCGTTATCAGGTTTATCCCTTGCAATCCTCTTCAGAATAATTTCCTCTGCCGTATCCACATAGGTCTCAGCAGTCAATGTAATGGGCTGCGGTTTTTCTTCTGTTGTTCTGGTATCATTCTGCGATTTTCCGCTATTTCCACGACTACTTCCGTAGCCTCTGTTCCTGTCATTTTTGTAGGTATTATATGCCATCTTTTTAACCCTCCTTACCTCTGTTCATGTATACATACAGATAAATTGCCATCTCCAGCTGTCTGACGTCTCGCTCATGCTTACTCCATTCATACATCTGCTTTGAGAAACGCTCATATACCTTTGCTTTTGTCTCTGCTTCTTTCTCCTCTTCCTCTGTCAGATTACTCTTTTTCTGGGGAGCAACTCGGCCCAGCAGATAGGCATATCTGGCCAGATTGATCCTGTCATCCTTGATTCCCCGCAAAAGCTCCAGCATATGATACAGGAAGGAATTGCCCTTATCATTATTTTCTCCGAAATACTCCCGGATCAAAGCCAGTTTTTCCTCCAGCACCTCATTGATCAGCTCATCCCAGTGGAAGGCATATTTCGGATCAAACAGCGTGATACCGTCTTTTCCCTCCAGGGCCTTTGAGGCCGCCTCCAGGGCCTCTGTTTCCTGAGCCATTACAGAAATCGGATATTTCGCAGGGTATAATCCGATGCCTGCAGAGATGGTCAGCGCCTCCTGGGAATAGGTTTCCAGACTGTCGTGGAGATCGATGGCAAAACCGATCACATCATCCCAGCTTCCCACCAGGAAAACATCGTCACCGCCGGAATACACGATCAGGGCATTTCTCTCTCTTCCATCCTCATCTGTCAGCATGTAGGAGCCCTCCTGCAGGAGTCCATTGATGTGATTCTTGAAGAAGATGGACAGCTTTCTGGAGAAGGTTGCGGTTCTGGAAAGGGTCATATAGCTGCTGTTTTTATTCTTTTGCTCAAAACCTCTGACAAATGCCTGTCCCAGGTTGTCCACATCGGCTCTCAGCACACCCAGTCGTTTGAAATCCCGAGCAGGAGATGCCTCTGCCAGCTTCTCGAAGGTATTGGCATCCTCCTTCACGTAATCCCCCACCCAGAGATTGGTTGCGATATCGTAGCCGGTGAACAGCTCATTCTTGCTGTAGGCTCTCACATAGTGATCATCCTCTTTTATCCTTCTGATCAGCTTTTCTTTGCTGTCTGTCACCAGATAGCAGCCGCCCGGAAGGGGAAGGGCACCCTTCTCCTTTTTATTCAGGATCGTATAGAAGGCCTCTTTTTTCAGTACGTCTCTGGAAATCTCCTCCAGAGCCCCGCAGATCTCACATCGCCTGTCATCCAGAAGATGGTCGCTGCGTCCGCAGACCTTACACTCTCTTGTTCCCTCTGGATAGCTGTTTTTATTCAGATAGAGGATCTGCTTCGGTGTATAGCGCTTCAGCTTCCTCTCTGAGATCATTCCGGAGATGCTGCGGAAGATCTCGCGGTAGCTGCCGGAGGGCTGGTCGTAAAGGGCCTCTGCGGAGCATTCCGCATAACCCCCGGCAATGTACAGAGCGGTTTTAAACTGCTCCAGGAACCACTGGTTGGTATCCTGCTCGAAGGCATCGATGCGCTGCTTCATTCGTTCTGTATTGGGCAGAAGGATATAGGCATGTCCGCCACCGGAATAGATCAGGTTTGCTCTGGAGAGGGCCGCTTCCCTAAGCAGCTGGTCCACCAGATGCTCCATCATGATCTCCAGATAGAAGGATCTGGATCTGAGACCCTTCAGAGCACCCTCGCTGGTGATGGTATAGATAAATTTCTGAATACCTGAAATATCCATACTGTAGAGGAGAAATGCCTTTTCTTTATAAAACTCTTTTGCCTTTTTATAGAGAACCTGCCGGTAGTCTGTTTCCCCCTTATCCTGCAGGTACTCATAGATGCAGCTTCCGATGGCTGCTGTCATCTTCACATGGTCATACAGAGAGATATCTGCCAGCTCATGCTTTGCTGTGGAGGAGGGCACAAAGGTCAGGGTTGCCTCCAGCACCGACAGCAGGGAATTGATGTACTCATCTCTCCATTCCAGTGCATTCAGACAGTCTTTGATCTGTCTTTTCACTTCCTGATAAAATGATTCCGGATAGGCAGTTACCTTTCCTGTGGGGTAATTGATCTCTCCATTCGCATCCAGCATCATGGGCCTGTACACCTTGCTGTCATGGTTGTTGTTCAGGATATTGAAGATACTGTCCAGGGGCATATCCCGGACAAAGCCCTTCTCTCCTCCCTCTGTTTTTTCTCTTCTGTCCATGGCTGCAGCAATGTTGTCTGCAATGTAAGTAATGTAGGCCAGCGAATCTGTCTTCAGGTTTGCACCCTTCAGCTGACCTGCATGGTGATACCGGATCTGATCCAGCACCTCCGGATCCTTCATTGTGGTATCATTTTTGATAAATTCATAACCGCTTTCACTGTGGTTTCTGTGATCATCACCGCGATACAGAACTTTTCCTGTATCATGGAGAAGACCACCGATCACCAGCCTTAACTGTTTATCTGTCATACTGTCGCTCCATCTGTGAAATTCTGTTCCTTGTTTCTGTCCCCTGTCCGAATCTGAACAGCCCCCATACCCAGGGCACTCTTGATTCCAATTCCGCCGTATTCCCCAAAGGCTGCCAGCATATTTGCCAGATTGCAGAGGGGCTCCGGTCCGTTGATATGGATGGTACACTCCCCTAAAAATCCGGAAATCTTCACTCCCTCCAGGGAAAATCTCACGCTGTTCAGACGATATTTTTTAATGTATGCGTACTGCTCCAGATGCTCCAGCACCTCCGGAGAGCTGACGCTTGTCTCCCTGGAAAATGCATCATACTTATCCATGAGACTCTGAAAGATCAGCCGCACATCCGGAATAAACACATAGCTTCCCTTCTGCCTGAAGGATGTGGGGGTTAGAAAACGAAGGGTGATATCCCTTGGCTGTTTTCTGAAGTAGTATTCCTGCACCAGATTTTCATAGCTGGTGCTCTGCATTCTCTGGCCCTTCACCACCAGTTCCAGCTCCTTATGCTTCATCAGAAAGCTTTTCTGTTTCATCAGCCTGTCGATGATCTGCTCTCTGGCCTCCTGGTTCAGGGTGCATACGGTCCAGGTAAAGCTGTGCTCCGTCATATCCGTCACATACTGATGAAAGGGCTTTCTCCCATTCTCATGGAGACGCCCTGCATACTCCGGATCCACATACTCCATCAGAATCCCATGCATGGCGGAGGATATCTGATAGCTCAGCTTTTCCCTGTGTGCATATTCGATCTGTAATTCAAGTTTACTCAGCATGTTCTGTCGTCCTCTTTCTTTTTAATCCTCCGCTATCCTTCTACAGATGCTCCGGTTCATGTCATCGTAGGAATTCCAGTATTCCTTTCTGATGCCCATATCCATCAGCATGGCGTATTCCTGCAGCATCTGGTTGATCTGCTGCAGAGACAGATGCTCTGTGGTATGGCTGACTACCCACTGCTCTGTTACGGAAACGATCTCATGGGCTGCAATATTTCGCACATCGGTTTCGATGGTGCGAAGGGAATTGCTCAGCTTCAGAAGCTTTTCGTCCTTCACCACGTGATTCATAATTGCCAGCAGATGTACCGAACCAATGGGGCCAAAGCGGAAATCCAGTCCGAACTTCTTCGTAAATGCCTCCATGATCACCGGATTTGCCTTTGTTTTCCCCTCATCCCAGAATCCGCTCTTTGGTGCCGGCAGACGATAGTCATCCAGTCGGATTCCGCAATACTTCTCCAGTGCCAGCTCAAAGAGATCCACGATCACAGGGGTAACACCCCGGAGGAAATCCACATATTCCTCTTTTCGAAGCTTGATATCCAGGTTCAGAAGATGCTCGAAGATATTTCTGTATTTATCATGTCTGATGGGAAGGATCTCATTCTTTGCCACTCCCAGTTCCCTTGTCATGCCATTGATATCCAGCTTCATACGGCAGTTTGCTCCCCGCAGCATGGCCATCACAGAATCCGGCAGAGGATTCACCAGAGTCTCTGCCATCTGCAGCGCTGCCACATAGTCGTAGGACTCCACATATCTGGCAATGTTTTTCCGTTTGATCTGGTCCATCAGATTCTGGCTTTTTGACTCGGTACAGCGATCCTCAAAGCCCTCCTCATTGTCCTCATTACACTCCCAGTACAATGCCGGGTCGTAATCGTCATGATTCTCCAGATGTGGATTGATTTTTTTCTCCGGGGTGCTTACCTGAATCGGCAGGATGGGATATTCAGAAATGGCTGCCAGGAAGTGCAATGCATTTTTCATGGCAGGAGTTCCGGAGGAGACATTGACAAGAATCTCTGCTTCCGGCAGCTCCTTATGGATCTGGTTCAGGATAGAGAGATACTCTGTGAGAAATGCATCAAACACATGCACATCCCTCAGCTCCGGTCTCTCCACCACCCTGATCTCCTGAAATCTGTGACCTGTTTTCTCCTCTAACTGATGGAGACAGTAGCAGTATCTGTCATCCTTTCTGTGCCACTCCACCACCTCTTTTGACATGTACAACACCACCACGTCCGGCAGATATTTTCTGCAGATGTGCAGCATGGCGCCGTCTCTGCAGTTGGAAATCGGATCTGTTCCTCCGATGGGAGAAAATAAAATTCTCTTTGTCATATCCTTCACCATTATCCCTTCTTATACTTCCATATGTTTTCTGTTACTGCTATGCCGAACGATTCAATTCTGTCTGCTCCGCATATCTGCTTTTCTTCAGCGTTTTACCGATCCAGCAGTACCTTCACCTTTTCCAGAAACTGCTTCATTGTTCTGCTGATGCTGGCTTCATTTCTTCCATACTTTCTGGCAATATCCCTTTGTGTAGGAAGAATCCCCAGCGTAATATAGCCCTGCAGAATCTTCTGATTGATAAAATGATACCTGTTGGTCTGCACATTCAGTTCTGTAAGACTCTGTGCTGCCCGAACGGTCATCATA
>JAUNCZ010000090.1 GCA_030526405.1 Lachnospiraceae bacterium
TTGAGCAGATGGGTAAACAGGAAGAACGGACTGTTATAGTCGCAGATGGAGCATACAGCGGAACAGAGAACAAACAAATTGCAGCTGATAAAAACGTAGAACTGATTACCACAAGCCTGACAGGGAAACCAGCTCCAGATATCCTTGCAGATTTTGAATTTAACGAAGAGGGAACAAAAGTCCTCCGATGTCCAGCCGGCCATGCACCGAAAAGCTGTTCTTATATGAAACAAAGTAATCAATGTGCCGTTTCCTTTTTGCATGAGCAGTGTGTAGGCTGTCCGTATCAGGATCAATGCAAGCCGAAGATTTTTAAGCGGGTTGCAAAAATAGTAACATCCAAAGCAGCACATGAACGAGCAAAAATCCAACGGGGCATGAGCAGCGAGGAATTTAAAAATTACGCGAGACTTCGTAATGGCGTGGAAACTGTTCCATCGAATATACGCAAGAATTACCATTTGGAAAAGATGCCTCGAGGAAAGCAGCGTGGCAAGTTCTTTTTCGGTTCCAAAATAGCAGCGTTGAATTTCCGAAAACTCTTCAATTATGTGAAGGGTCTGGGAAACTATGCCCAAAATCCGGTACTTGCATAAAACAAGATAGGGAATACCCAGCATATATCCCAAAAAGGCCAGCGATATACTACAAAATATGAATTTTTCAAGGTACTATAGGAGAAGGGACAAATCTATTTATGGTTTTGACCTCAATATCTTAAGTAATGCGGTTATTAAACTAATGCAACGGGATATTTTGGTTGATCAGACATTTATGAATGCTCAGCTTGAGATGACATTTAAAAATGTGATCGCAGAAAAAACACATGATGATTGTAGTATTGCAATAATGGCAAAGAGTAATTATGCGTTGCGAAGCCTAAATAATCTATCATTTGAAGAAAAGTGCGATGTGTATGGAATAAGACGCAAGGGAAAAACTGCAAAGAAGCGAATTCAACGGTATGAGCAGATACTGGAGATCTTGCAAACCCCTGCCAACTGTGCGGCTGTTTCAAGAAAAATATATCTTAAGCCAAAACACGCGTGGCGTCACCTTAAGCATTTGTGTGATAACGGATTGTTGGTTAAAATAGATGGATTATATTATAAGATTTAATGACGCTATAAAAAGTATCTGAAATCACTGATAACAACATAGTTAAACAATAAATATTGAATTAAAGGCAAAACTTGGAAGAATGGGGCAGACCTCCGACTATATTCCAGTTTTGCCTTTTGGCTTCTGAGATTAAAGGTGCTTTAGTTGCTCCATTACTGAGATGTCTATCCACATTGCTGGCCTGACACAACAAAGTCCGTAAGCGGTAAATGGCAAGTGCTTCAAAAGAAGGCGTCTATCACAATGGCTAAGATTGTGATAGAATGCCTTTAACTGATTACAGAAGTTTTGTATGCTTCCGTTTCAGCCTGCATTGATCCGGCAGTTCCTTTGACCAGGGAAGATACCGGTCTATCAGATCCGGATGGTTGTGAAAATCAATATTGGGCATTTCTGACAGCAGATACTTCAGATATTCATAGGCATCCAGTTCATTGATCCGGGCATTTTCGACCATGGTATACAGGATTGCATTGGCCTGGGCTCCTTTGGGTGTGTCAGCAAACAGCCATGCACGGCGTCCTGTGGCGAAGGGGCGTATGCTTGCTTCGCAGAGGTTGTTGCTGATGGGGAGGTTTCCGTCTTCCAGAAACGTTTCCAGATACTTTTTCTGGTTGGAGGCATAATTCAGTGCTTCCGTCAGTTTTTCATTTGTGGTATGCATCTGTGATGTCTTTTCCACCCACGTCCAAAAAACATCAAGCAGCATGCGGGATGCTGTCTGACGCTTCTCCTGTCTTTCTTCGGCGGACATGCCTGCCATCTCTTCTTCCAGACGGAACAGCAGGTTGATATATTCCCGTCCTTCCGCCCCTTTGGAACCTTTCAGTTCCTTCCCGTTATTGTCCAGGGGGATGCTGTCGATCATGTATCTGCGTACATGGGCCCAGCACAGGTTCCTTATGATGCCTTCCACCTTTTCGTAACCGGCATAGGCATCGGTTGTCAGGTATCCGTGGAACTCTTCCAGCAGGCTGCGGGCAATATCCCCGTTCCGTGTCTGGGAATAATAGAAGTACACACTCTGGAATTCTTCGCTGCCGCCGCTGCGGATCACCCAGATGAAGGATTCACTGCTGGCTTTTTTACCTGCTTCTTTATTGCACTGGATCCGGGTCTCATCCATGTGCAAGTACCGGCATTCCATCTGGATCTGGTGGATGCGGTCATAGACCGGCTTCAGCCACTCTTCGCTGCAGCGGATGGTCCAGTTGGCCATGTTGCTGCGGGGAAGGACAAGGCCCAGGCGGTACCAGTCTTTCTCCTGCCGGTTAAACGGCACACCCATCATAAACTTCTGGTACATGACCTGCGCGGCAAGGGATGGGGTTGCCAGTGAATGGGACAGGACTGCATGCGGGACCGCAGCTTTCTGGAAATGTTCTTTTTCGTGGGGACTGTCCCCTTTTCCGCACTGCGTACACTTTGCAACCTGGCGGATGATCTGCTTTACGATCAGTTTCGCGGGCTGGTATTCCACTTCTGTGCGTACGATCTCACGTCCGATCACCTTCAGTTCCCCGCCGCATTCGGTACAGGTATCTTCCGGGTTGATGATATATTCCTCAACCTCCCGGGGCAGGCCCTGCAGCATTTCTTCCCGGATTCCCGGCTGACGTGCAGTCCGTTTATAAGGTCGGACTGTGATCTTTTTCTGTTCCCTCAGGAGTTCTTTTGCCAGTTCCGGCATGTTTTCAAACAGGCTCATCTGCCCTCTGCACTGGCCGGTGGCTTCCGAGGAAGGTCCATACAGTTTCTTCCGTGCATGGAGCAGGGCCTGCACCATGTTATCGATCTGGATCCGCTGTTTTTCTATGATCTGATCCTTCTTTTCCAGTTCCTCCTGCTGTTTTTTCACCGGCTCCCTGAGCATCTGCAGTTCTTCCTGCTCTGTCATATCCCGCACCACCGTTTCTTTTGATTCTGCTCCCTATTTTACCGGAATTCCGGTAAAATCGCAACCAGCGTCTATACAGCGGTTCGTCATTTTGACGGTGGATAACTGCAGGAAGAGCACGGCTTCTTCCGATGAGATCAGCCGGCCGGAAGCAGGCTGTCCACAGTTTCTGGCATTGGGAGGACAGTTTTCACCGGAAACCCTGCCCTCTGCTGCTGATTGGTGGATAACCACTGTACTGCCTCTTCTCTTTAGAAAACGACATTTTTTTAATTTCTACTTATTTTACAAAACCCGCTGCATCTGTCCCGGCTCAGAAACAGCTGTTATTTCGGCTGACTTCCACTGCATGGTGGGCTTTCACCTGTTCCATCTCCAGTCCGGCAAGCAGCCATTCCACCTGCTGGAAGGAGATTTCTTTTGCTTCTTCCGGGGTTTTCGGCCACTGGAACTTCATCTGGTCAAGCAGTTTTTTCGATGCCAGGATAAAACCGTTCCGGTCATAACGCAGGACTTTGACGGCGGTTTTCCTTCGGTTGCAGAAAATAAATACACAGCTTTCCTCATAAGGATCCAGCTGGTATTTCAGGCTGATCAGGGCTGACAGGCCCTGTGCGCCTTTCCGGAAATCCGTTGCCCCGCATGCAATAAAGATGTGGTCTGCATCCTGGAGAAATCGTTTCAGCATAAGGTTCGGAGATGACCAAAGAGTTCAGCAGCAAGCCTGGCATCATTGGAATCCGATATCTGCATTTCAAGCCCGTTCCACGAGACCCGCAGATTTCCGTGGATCAGAGAGCGTGAAGACACAGGAGTTTCTTTCTGAATCTCTGCAAACAGGATCTGACCATCTGCTTTACCACTGTCGGCATTTCTAACTTTTTTGAACCAGTAATAGTAGCTGTCTTTGGATATGGGATTCCGGGCACACCATTCTTTTACCGTAAGGCCGCTGGTTTCCCTGTCAGCAATCAGCTGACGCCATTTATCAATATTTGTCATGGTAATATACCTCCCTGGATAGTTTCAGAAAGTATATCACATTTCTACGGTGTTTCCGATACGGCTTCTTTTGAAGCACTTGCAGTACATCCCATTCCAGATTCTTTTTCGATCCGTTATGACCTGTATATTATGAACCTAGAATAACACGGTCTCCAATGACAACATTATTAAAAATCGAATCTAAATTAATAACCCCGTCAGAATCGGTCATGAATGCATCACCGCTATACAGTGCATCCGCTATATCATTCATTTCGTCAAATGGTAAATTGGGAATTCTCGAAAATGTTCCAGATGCTACCATGATTTATCATCTCCTGTTGGGGGCCTTTTCTTATGCTTGAAATAAATATTATTATATCAAAACATGGGGGTATGTTCAATATGCGAAAAAATGAAATGAAGTAATTGTTGTATTAGGTATCTGCCAATAGAATAGAATACAAAGCGTGAAAGTGTAAAACGTGTCGAACTGGAAAAGTTGAGAATCTCAAGCGAGAATTGATATTTTGGTGATGATATGTTATTATTAATACCAATGATACAATAGTTTAAATGTTTACTAAATGATTAAAAGTGGTTAAACAGTAACAAGAGGATTTAAACTTATGAAGAGGAGAACTATTAAATGTCAGCATATGAAGAAGAGTTAGAACGTATAAAAGAGATACTCCTTTCTGGTGATAAAGAAGGTGAAATAGTATACATTTATAAATGCGAAAAGTGTGGTGGCAAGTATTCTACTGCGGATAGGGAGAATAAATTTATTAATTGTCCAATTTGCGGATATCCTATATGGTCCGGTGCGACTCCTTTTAAATATGCACCAAGGAAAGGAAGAATGAAATATTGTATATATGATAAAGACAATAATTTTATCTTGGATCATTGTGGAAATGCACGATTATTTGATAGTGAAGATCAAGCAGTAAAATATTTGGAATTTATTGAAATGGATCCAGAGGAATCTAGAGTCAGTCTTCATAGTTACGAGCATGTGGTCTTTTAGCGTTCTGTGATTATGGTTTTGGGAGGTTGCTAATGTTTGTTAGTTATAATAGGCTTTGGAAGCTATTAATTGATAGAAAAATGATAAAGAAAGATTTACGCGAGAGGGCACATCTTACCACAAATGTAATCGCTAAGCTTGGAAGAGATGAAAATGTATCTACAGAAGTGTTATGTAAAATTTGCGAAGCATTAAATTGTAAAATTGAAGATATAATTGAAATTTTACCTGATGAGGGGGAACACTCTAATGGCAAATGATAAATTTACCGTAGTCGGTACGAATATAGCAGAAAAAGCGACGATGATCTGGAACGTGGCAGACATGCTGCGCGGTCCGTTCAAGCCACATGAGTATGGTCTGGTTATTCTTCCTATGACAGTTGTGAAGCGCTTTCACGACTGCCTCCTCCCTACCCATCAGGCTGTGCTTGATACCTGGGAGAAAGTGAAGAAATTCGCTGTGGTCGATGGCTTCCTTACAAAAGCGTCCGGATATCAGTTCTACAACACAAGCAAATTCACCTTTGATTCACTGCTTGCTGATCCGGAGAATATTGAGGATAACTTCAAGGATTACCTGAACGGTTTCTCCGCAAATGTGCAGGATGTTCTCTCTAAATTTGATTTTGACAACATCATTAAGCGTATGGTAGAGAGCAATACTTTGTACCTTGTTATCAAGGAATACAATTCTCCAAAGGGATATCTAGGTCCGGACAAGATTAGTGCGGTTGATTGCGGTTACATCTTTGAGGATCTGGTTAAGCGATTCTCTGAGAGCTTTGGCGAAGAAGCCGGAGCACATTTCACTAGCCGTGATGTCATTTACCTTATGACAGATATCCTGCTCAGCGATGCGGATCTGAGTAAGGGTGGCAATGTTACTGTTTATGATATGGCCATGGGCACAAGCCAGATGCTTTCCTGCATGGAGGAACGTGTTCATGAGTTGAATGCGGATATTGATGTTACCTGCTTTGGACAGGAATTCAACCCGTCTACTTTTGCCATTGCAAAAGCCGATATGATGATCCGTGGCGGAGATCCGAATAATATGAAATTCGGTGATACCTTGTCTGAAGATCAGTTCTCCGGTTATCAGTTCCAGTACATTATTTCTAATCCACCATTTGGCATTGATTGGAAGCGCGAACAGAAAGCGGTCGAAGCTGAGGCAAAGAAGGGTGAGTTGGGACGATTTGCTCCTGGTCTACCAAAGATTTCTGATGGTCAGCAGCTGTTTGTGCTGAATGGCTTGTCTAAGCTTGCAACAAACGGAAAAATGGCAATCATTCAGAATGGTTCTCCGCTGTTCACTGGCGATGCCGGCAGCGGTCCTTCTGAAATTCGTAGATATATTCTGGAAAATGATTGGCTGGATGCCATCATTCAGATGAGCACCGACATGTTTATGAATACCGGTATCAGCACTTAGGTGTCACTACCTGATATAATACGGTAACACGTCTAATGACGCAATCTTGAACA
>JAUNCZ010000091.1 GCA_030526405.1 Lachnospiraceae bacterium
CACCTCTTTCAGAATTATTATACCGCTTGACGGAAATTTCGACAATTTGTTTCCGTTAGATTTCCGCTGTTTTTCCGATAATTTCCGAATAATCCTGTAATAATTCCGATATACATTTTAAGAAACAAACCACCAATAAGATAAAAGCTGGCAGCCTCGGCTGCCAGCTCATCATCATTACCCCATTATTTCAAGGTTAATCGTACCAGTTGCAATCTGTTCTTATTTTAAGAGACCACTGTCTTTTAATAACAGTTCCACATCTGTACCTTTTATTGCCTTAAGTGCCTTTTTTACTAATACCTTTTCTTTAAATGAGAGTGGAATCTCGTCAAATGATTTCTTATCCAGGGCATAATATGCTGCCCGAAGCAATTCTCTGACGTCATACTGAGAACCCCATACCTCAGGCACACCGCGGTCCACATTCATCAGCGTATACACGGCCTCCATACCGGTACGAATGGAATATTCTGTAGTGAAAATGGTATCCCTGGGTGTCTCGGCAAACTGGCCAAGGAATGCAAAGTTCACTGCTCCCTCCGGAACTACAAGTGGTCTGTCCTTTTCCTTTCTTGGCTGGAAAAAAGCATTGATATAAGGCATGAAACAGGTGGTGGTATTACAACGATTCTTTGCCCAGTCTTCAATCTTGTTGGCAGGCACGCCGATATGGTACAACCACTCTCGACAAACCTCTTCTCCAGTGCAATCCCGCATTGCTTTCTGAACAAAATTGCCTGGCTTATTTGTATTTAAAGCATATACCCAGATCAGTACGGAATCCTTATCCTGGGATTTAAACTGGGGCTGTCGATTGATTGTCCATGAAAGGTACCAGTTTTCTGTACTGTCCTTAACAGTAACAATACCGCCGGTTGTAACCTTGCCCTCTCTTGGATCACGCTTGCATACTCCGATGATTTTCTGGATAATCTCTTCATCTTTTGTTTCTACAGTTGCACTCATCCAGTTTGTTGCCTCGAAGTCGCTGCAGAACTTATCGGGATTACCATATTCACCATGTTTTGCCTGAACGGCTATATTTTTCCAGAGATCCCAGGATTCGCCAACACCGTTTCTGACATTGCTGATATCCGGTGCGGTATTCTGATCACCGTAGCAGGAAGTATCCGTGCAGCAACCATTTGTGATAAATACAAGATCATCCTCAACCAGATCAATGGTGTTCCGCACTCCATCCTTCTCATATACGATCTGTGTAGCTACTTTTTTCCCATCTGTATCACTGATCATTACATTCTTTACATCCATTCCATATTCTACGGATACACCATGACTTTCAAGATATTTAACAAGTGGCAAGATCATGCTTTCGTACTGATTATACTTAGTAAAACGGAGGGCTGTGAAATCAGGGAGTCCATCGATATGATGACAATATCTACACAGATATCTCTTCATTTCAAGTGCAGAGGACCATCTCTGGAAGGCAAACATGGTCTGCCAGTAGAGCCAGAAATTGGTGTTCCAGAAGGTATCCGGAAGCACATCACTGATTTTCTTATCCTCCAGATCTTTTTCCGGAGTCATAAACAGTTTTGAAAGGGCCATTGCTGACTCCTTATCCAGATTAAATAATTTATCAGTATGAGCATCCTGGCCGCATTTTTCAGAAGCCCGGCAGAGGGAATAATTCGGATCGTGTTTGTTGAGCCAATAATATTCATCCAGCACTGAGATACCTGGTGTTTCGATGGATGGCACATCCCTGAACATATCCCACATACATTCAAAGTGGTTATCCATCTCTCTGCCCCCTCGCATATAAAATCCCTTGGTAACATCTTTACGTCCATCGCAGCTTCCACCTGCAAGGTCAAGCTTCTCCAGAAGATGAATTCTTTCACCCTTCACCTGTCCATCTCTCACAAGGTAAAATGCTGCAGATAAACCTGCAAGACCGGTTCCAATGATATATGCTGATTTTTTACCTGCGCCTTCCGGTTTTTCTGGTTTTGCAAATGCTTCATATGTTCCTGCTGAATAATACATAAGTCATACCTCTTTTCTCTTTTGTTGCTTGAATAGCTGTAACAAAGGAGCAGTTCGATGGAGTATGAAAACTCATATCATGAAAACTCATTTCAATCACTTATGATTCGTGATGCTCCTTTGTTTCTATGGGCATACTATACACAGAAAAGAAGTATTTCGATATGAACAAAAACAGGGAACTGTCCAATACTACGACAGTCCCCCGGGATTGGTGAAAAATACGACAAATAGTCTGGATTGTCGTATTTTTTATAGTTTATTCACTTTTGCATTTTCCAGGGCATGTTTGAAAGAGCCCTGAATAAGAGAATTCAGACGTTCAATGATGATTTTAGGTTCCTCCTTCATCCCTCCATCAATCCATTCCAATACAAGGCCCACAAAACCATACTTATAAAAATTGGCAATGAATGCCTTATCTTCCATACGAACCACCATACCTTCAGCCTGTTCTTCAAGAACCTCAAACAGAAGCTGGTAGGTAACCTTATAAAGATATCGATACAGGTAATCCCTGGGAGTATTACGATATATATTCACAATGAATGCCCTGTCTCTTTTTATCATGTTAAACAGAGCCAGAAATCCCTCCTGCCAGGTATCATAGGTTTTATTGGCCTGGATTGCACGATCAGCATCCTCTTCACAGATCCATTCTGTCAGCTGCAGGATATCATGAAAATGATAATAGAATGTCTGACGATTAATCCCACATTTATCTGTAATGTCATTTACCGTAATCTTGTCCAGGGGTTTCTCCAATAGTAATTCCTTGAAAGCAAATGCTATGGCAATTTTTGTTGTAGCCCTGCTCACAATATACACCTCCAAATTCTGTTGCTTATTTAGTATCTTACTTAGTTACAGATCAGATTCAAGTCGACGCTTGCGGAGACTTGGCGCGCGATTCTGGTCAGCTTAAGCTGACATCTTCCTAGTTCTCACAAAAGAGCTCTTAAAAGAAGAACTGGCAGCCATCGGCCACCAGCTCATTATCGTTACCATATTTTATCATTATCAATGAGTTCTGCATATATGTTTTTCATGTATTCTTCCCGTCAGCATGTCAATTTCCTGGGATTATTGATACAGAACAGACCATCCTTGTTGCAGTAGAAGAAAATCTGTTTCACACCTCTCACCTTTACCCGGACCTCCGGATTTCCCTCCGGATAGAGCTTCACCATCTGAATTCCATCAGAAGAAATGGCTGCCACAAAAGAAATATAGTGATTCTTCTTCATATCGTGTTTAATCTGAATATAGTATTCGTCTTCCATTCTTTCAATGCTGATCTGATGCCCTTCATCAGCATCTTCCGCAATCTCCGGAACAAGCTGAATTCCGTGACAGCTGACGGACAGTTCTCCAGTACTGTGAAGTACATTCCCGCAGACCGGGCACACATAGAACTTGGAACGGAGCATGTTGGCGGACACGTTCATGTTTGTGATGGCATTTCCAGAGATTAATTCTGCAATTGAGATGTTAAAGACAGCGGCGATTGGCTCTAATAAAGAAATATCAGGATATCCTCTGCCATTTTCCCATTTTGAAATCGTTTTGTCTGAAACACCGATCTTGTCAGCCAGCTCTGCCTGTGTAAGGTTTTTCTCTTCTCTTAATTCTTTAATAATTGCACCTGTTACGTATTGATTCATAGCATATTACCTCCATGCAATTATTCTACTGGCTTGCCATATGAAATGGTACCTACGGATAGTAGAGTTACTTCACAATTTCTTCAGTTAATCGATTACTACGAATAGGAGGGGTTCCTATGACACTCTACATTCACGAATTAAAACAGGCACGTAAAAACTGGATTATCTGGACCCTGGCCATCGCTGCTTTCATGGTCATGTGCGTCCTGCTGTATCCGGAAATTTCTGTCACCTTTTGGATATGCGGAAGGGGCAGATATTGTGACCAGCAGCCTGGATCTGAAACTGATCGCCCTTGGGTTTTGCATCGGAGGCTGCGCTGCTGCCGCAGGAGCATTGTATTATCGGAATAAGGATGTTTTGTAAGAGAAACTATGAGAAACTCGCTTCGCTAGTTTCTCAAGTTATATATATTTTTTTTTGCAAATTGTGTTTGCCAGAATAATCATAACAAAACAATCCACAAGTATGAATCCCAGAAATGCATGTGCCACCCATGCCGGCAGCAGAGACTGTCCAAGTACCGCAAAGGGAAGGAGAAATGCAATAGCCAGCAGACCACCACCGATGACACGGCCAAGCTTCTTCTCATCGTACTTTTCTTTCATTTCCTTAGGTGCCGTATTGTATCCGGCGATCAGATTCGCTCCATGGCCTGATAATAATGTTGCACTGATGGCAACAAGAATCACAAATACCACCCAGACAATCCAATCTGGTCCTGTTCTTAAATCTTTCATTGTCATGTGTTCCCCCCCATAACTTCTAAATCTTCTTTCAACTACCTGTTGCTCTGTATAAAATCTATAACCGCTTCCCTTACTTCCTGTCCGTGCCCTGCCATAAGATGACCACCATCCTCGAAAGAGATAAATGTATGATCAGGAAAAAATCAGTCCCTTTGTCCGTTCCGGATAATCAAGGGCAAAACGGATTGCAACACTGCCGCCGGCGGATGTGGACAGAACATACACCTGCTCAATCCCCAGTCTGTCCAGTAATTCCACATATGCTTCTGCCTGTTTTTCCGGGGTACCGTCGCCATAAACAGAGCTTCCCAGGTATCCAAATCTGGAAGGGGCAAGGATCCTGTAATTCGATACAAAATCAGCACATGTATCAAAGGCCTGATCATATCCGCCAAAAATGCCATGGACAGATAGGATTACGTCCCCTTCTCCCTGATCCACATAACTCATGTTGCCGTAGCTAAGTTCAATGTTTTCTGCCTGGTAATTGGCCAGCCGATGAAAGCCAGCCTGAATTGCCTTTTTGCAACGTACTGCCTGAATGATGAGATAAGCACCAATGATCAGCAGTGCCACTATTATTATATTTTTCAACATGTATTTACACCTGCTCACCCTTTCACCTCTAACCCTTGCAACGTACCCCTGCTTGTTCTGTCTCCTTTACCTCTTGTATGTCTCACAGAACTCCGTCACTATGGAACTTTGCGACTTGCTCATGAATTCATTCATTATTTGCAGACTGAAACTCAATCAACCTTCCACTTTTGCTTTTTTCATATAATCTGTGGGAGATTGACAGCACGGTTCTTCCCCTGGATGCAGAAATCAGCGCCTGCAGCACTTGCTCTTCTGTAGCAGAATCCAGATTGGCAGTAATCTCATCCAGCAGCAGGATTTTCGGTTCCAGACATACCGCTCTTGCGATAGAGAGAAGCTGTTTCTGTCCCATGCTGAAGGCATTTTCCTCATAGACTGTGTCGTAGCCCTTTGGCAAAGCCTCTATTACATCGTTGATGCCCACCAGAGCAGCAGCCTTTTTAACCATATCAAGCGTAACATCACTTCGACGAAGGGAAATCTGGTCTGCCACAGTGCCCATGCAGGGAACGAACTGCTGCTCCACATAGCCAAATATCCGTCTTCTCTCCTCATCGGTAAGGGAAAATGCCTCCTTGCCGTAGACCTTCACCTTTCCGCCCTGGACAGGATACAGTCCCAAAATCAGCTTAAAAGCAGTGCTTTTTCCCGCACCGGTCCTGCCGATCAGGGTGACGCTCTCGCCGTCATTTACCTGAAAAGAAGTGTTTTTCAGGATATCCTTTCCCTGTTCATAGGCGAAGGTGACGGTGTCGAATTCTATTGCACAGGAAGATTCAGGAAGGCTGGACAGGCTATTTCTCTGAAAGCCTGGCAGGCTGTTTTCTCTCTCCATCTCCTTCTCTTTGAAAAAGTTCTGTATTCTCTTTACTCCGGCTATGGCAGATTGGACATTCTGAATCTCCATGCCGATGCTCTCCAGAGGACCAAACACCTTTGAAATATAGGTGATAATGGCCACGGCACTGCCCACGCTGATGCCAAAGTACAGATTTAATGCTCCGGAGCTGGCGGCAAATGTCATGAGAAGGGCGGTCATCACGCTGGCAAGGAACACGATGATGGGGGAATACACCGCATCATAGAAATTGGACTGATCGATGCTCTCATAGCTCTCCGATACATAGGTATCGTATTTCTCCTCCATATACTGCTCCCTGTGGAAGCCGTGGATCATACGGATATTGGCGATGGTCTCGGGAATATGGTTATTAACCTTGCCGATGGCCCGCCTGTTCTTCACATGAGCCGCCAGCATACGCTTCTGAAAAACTCTGGTAAGGATAAACAGCACAGGAATCACAGCGGTAATAATGATGCCGATGCCCAGGCTCATGGAATATAACACTCCAAGGATACTGATCACCTTAAATACATCCACCACCATGCTGATGATTCCGTCTGTAAACAACAACTGAAAGAAAAGGACCACTTCATTTCGCATGATTTTACCGAAATG
>JAUNCZ010000002.1 GCA_030526405.1 Lachnospiraceae bacterium
ACGACCAGAGAGTAGAGGTTCACTGCGAGAAGGGTGCTGTTCAGGATAACAACAATCTGGAGAACGTAGCATTTGTAAGCACAGCTGAGGGCGTATGCTCTGCAAAACCAACCTATTTCTTCCTGGAGAGATACAACGATGCTTTCGTAGCAGAGGTAAATGCCTTTGTTGACGCCATCGTGAATGACAAAGAGACTCCTGTAAATGGAAAAGATGGTCTGGAGCCAGTGCGTATTGCCATCGCAGCTAAAAAATCTCTTCTTGAGGGACGTCCTGTTAAACTGGAGGAGATTGAGGGATAATCTGTTTTGTTCCGAAATAACTGTTCACGGAGTGTCTGTCTGAATGTTGGACAGAGGCTCTGCGGACGTTTGAATAGTATAACAACTGTATTGTAAAGGAGAAATGATATGAGAATCGGCTTTAATGAAGCAAACAGCAAGGGATGTAAGGATCATTCTGTAATGAAGGATATGGAGCTGTGTGAGAAATACGGCTTTGATCTGATTGATATTCAGTCTGAGTGTCTGGACAGAGATCTGGAGGCTGGAAAGGTTACTCTTGAAGAGATGGGAGAGTTCTTTGCAACACATCATCTGAAAATGGCTTCCTACAATGCCCTTTGCTTCTTCAATATGAAACCTACTCAGGAGGAGAAGGATGCAGTTCTCGATCAGCTCAGAGAAATCGTTCGTCGTTGTAAAATCCTTGGCTGTGGTATGGTAGTAGTAGTTCCTTCCATGGACATCAAAGTACCTGCAACCATCGATGAGATCAAAAAGGACACTGTTGAGGTGATCAAATCCATGCTGCCAATCGTCGAGCCAGAAGGAATCAAGCTTTCCATCGAGTTCGTTGCAGCACCAACCATGACAATCAACCGTTTTGACGAGGCATATGATATCATCAAAGAGGTAAATCATCCTCTGGTAGGACTGACTGTTGATGAGTATCATTTCCGCAATATGGGATCCACATGGGAGGCTCTGGAGAAGGCTGACGGAGACAAGATCTTTGTATGGCACCTGAACGGATGCGAGAATGTACCATTTGGTGCTTCCTACAATACAGATGCTGTACGTCTGTGGCCGGATGATGAGAAGGATTGCCTGGATCACAAGAGAATGGCAGATACCTTTAAGAAAATCGGTTTCAGCAATGACAACTGCATCATCGAGATCTTCCGTCCTGAGTACTGGGAGATGTCTCAGGAGGAGAATGTGGCTAAATCTGCTGAGATCACAAAGGCACATGTGGCTAAATACTGGGATTGATCTTCTTTTGAAGAGGGTTCTGATGTCAATATTACTGCTGGGAATAAATCCTTGTATTACTGATAATCCCTTGAAAAAGGGGCTGTCGCAACAGTTGTTGCGATGGCCCCTTTTTGCTTTGCGTGAGCAACGAGCCAAAGTCCGTGCTTGCACGGAACCCTGACGAAGCGTGTTTCTCATAGTTATAGTCAGATTCCGGAACAGGGAGACAGAATTCTGTCCTGGGGCAGGATCAGGTGTCTCACAGACTCCATCACGCTCTGCATGTGGTATTGAATCAGAAAACATTGACTGGTGTATTCGGGATAGTCCCTCTGAAGAGACTGCAGGAGGGGAAGGATGAATTCCTCTGTTTCTATAATATATTCTGCCAGCTTTTCCGGCTTCCAGGCGGTACACATACAGGAAAGGTTGTTGCAGCGATCCAGAAGCTTCACTATGGCAGCAATCCGGTTGCTTCGGATTCCTTCATAATAGCTGTGGTTACGCAGCCGTTCCTGCTCGTGATACAACATCCATTTTTCTGTACCTGCATGCTTCTCCGGCTTTTTCAGTTTCTGCTTAGTGAGAACAGAAACTGCCAGTTGGGTTTCTTTGGAGGCGGGCAGCTCCCCGGGAGGAATGGCGCAGTCCTCACAGATGTCATGGAGCAGTGCCGCAGAGATAAGGTCATCCTCAATGAAGCCCAGGGCGATGGCGTGGCAGGCCACCTGAAGGGGATGGCTGTAGTAGGGAACTTTATCTTTCCCTTGTCGTACCTGCCCCTGGTGTTTCTCTTTCATATAGGGTAACAGAGCAAGGGATTGTGAAAGTCCGTTGCTCTCCAAATATTCTTCCAGAAGGGAGTAGAGTCTGTTTTCGTCAAAAAGACGGTCCGAAAGATTGTCTGTAAGCTGCATGATCGGATTGTTCGTCTGGTATTTCATTGAAAGCTCCTCCTGTATGTAAAAAAACTCAGCCCGAAAAAAGTATAGCACAGAAAAAACAGAAAATGTCAAATAGTCAGAAAAAAAGTTTTGAAATCATGCTTATGCTGACAATTTGCCGGTGCCTATGATATGATAATAAAAAGAGGTGAAAGGGAATCCTTGCCGGGGAGTGTGCCAGGATTGGCTGATCATACAGTGATAAGGAGAGAACGATATGAGGGTATATTCAACAGAACAGATGAAACAGATGGTTCTTCAGCATGTGAGACAGGATAGCAGCAAACGTTTTATCGGAACCATCTATCAGGATATGGAATGTCTGGACAGTGTTATTGATTATCTGGCTGGAGCTTTCCGGGGAAAAGTGGAGGCAGTTGCTGCTCCTGCCACTGCGGGCTACATTCTGGGCAGTATGCTGGCCAGAGAACTGAAGGTTCCGTTTATTCCTATTATTAAAGGTGGAAATGCAGAGGAGCAGGATGCGGAGGAGTACATCCGTTCTTCCTATCTGGATCACAGAAACTCTGTACGTTCCATGAAGGTGAGAAAGGATGCGGTTCAGAAGGGACAGAAGATCCTGCTGGTGGACAACTGGATTGAGACCGCAGCCACCATCACCACCTGTCTGACACTGCTGGAGGAGGCAGAGACTTCGGTGCGGGGAATTGCTGCCTTTGGACTGGATTACAATGATGCCACAGCAAAACTGATCCGCTCCTTCGATGTGCGGGTTGTGGTGAATGAATAAGGCAACGGTTTTCAAAACCGCTGTCTTGCATTATAATAGACGGGATATTACCGAAAACAGCAGGAGGAAGCGATGAATTACAGAGAAAAGCAGAAAAAGGACCCGGCAGAGAAAAAGATCCGGAAATTATCTGCATTTAGAAAAAGATATCCCGATACAGCAGCAGAAGGACTTGTCCCGGAACTTTTCTGGGAGGAACAGTGTGACAGCTGTCTGGAGGAGCTTTCTGAGAAAGGGCAGCTGATGCCCGCGCCGGGACAGGAGCTGTTTATGACAGGCTGGGTGGGAGCAGCGGGAACACTGCTTCTGGCAGACTGGAAAAAAGAGCAGTTGTGCACAAGATTTCCGGCGGCTTTTGTACATACAGCCTGGGACAGAGAGGTTTTTGATAATTACCGGGGAAATGATTCCGGGAATCCATATTTTCAGCCGGCAGCATTTCTGGCACAGGGGGCTTCCTGGATCGCTCCTGTTGGAGAGGGCGGTCTTATGAAGACCCTCTATCGTCTGGGCAAGGAAACCGGTCTGGGATTCCGTATCAATTCGAGAAGGGTGCCCATTCGTCAGATTACCATTGAGTTTACGGAGTTTTTCCGTGTCCATCCCTGGGAACTGTTTACGGGAAGAAGCTTTCTCTTTGCAGCGGAGCACGATGCTCCTATCCTGAGAAGTCTGGAGCAGCAGGGAATCCTCTGCAGCAAGGTGGGGGTACTCACAAAGGAGAAACAGAAGCTGATCTGCCATGGACAGGAGGAGAGCAATATCAATCGCCCTGAGCCAGATGGACTTCTGACTCTGCTTATGGAGGAGATACAGCCATGAGTACAAAGCTGGACGCCTATTATAATAAGTTCAATGAGGAAAAAAGACTGAATTCCCGCCATGGCCAGGTGGAATTTCAGGTTTCCATGAAATACATCCATCAGTATCTGAAGCCCGGTGACAGGATTCTGGATGTGGGAGCTGCCACTGGAAGATACAGCATCCCTCTGTTTGAGGAGGGGTATGATGTGACAGCTGTGGAGCCGGTACAGCACAATCTGGGCAGGCTCAAGGCGAAGAAACCGGAGCTGCCGGCCTTTAAGGGGGATGCAAGAAAGCTGAAACGCTTTCCGGATGAATCCTTTGATCTGGTGCTGCTGTTCGGCCCCATGTACCATCTTGTGGATGATGCAGACAAGCTTCAGGCCCTGAGGGAGGCGAAGAGAGTCACAAAAACAGGGGGACTTGTGCTGGTGGCCTATGTGATGAATGAGTACAGCGTTCTTACCTACGGTTTTAAGGAGCAGCATATCCTGGAACTTAAGGAGCAGGGGAGGGTGGACCACACCTGGCGGGTACGGCCGGATGAGGAGGATCTGTACGATTATGTCCGTCTTGAGGATGTGGAGAGACTGAACCGGGAAGCGGGAATGGAACGAATCTGCATCTTTTCCCCGGATGGCCCCGCAAACCATATGAGAAGAGAGCTGAACAGACTATCGGAGGAGGAGTTCGCGGCATTCATCAGCTACCAGATGAGTGTGGCGGAGCGGCCGGATCTTCTTGGTGCAGGAGGACATATTGTAGATGTCCTTGTGAAAAAATAATATGGAAAGGGGCTGATGAGCAGCTGATTTGCTGCTCCGGATCCCTGTTAAAAAAGAGAAGCCCCAGGGCTTCTTTTTTTCGTTTTTGGGAAAAATGAATTTTGCAGTCCGGGCGGAGTGGGAAAGTCTGGGAATTATATGTTATAACCATATAATTATTTTTATAATAAGTCCTGGGTTATCTGGTTAATTCTGTGAATTGCCAGTATTTAATAAAATAAATGCCATGAAAACGGGGGTTCTGTGTGAAAAATATTCATTAGATTGTGAAAATGACTTGTAAAAGATGTAAAAAGCGTATAGAATAATTACAAATGTGTAGCACGGAAATATAAAAAATCAACAATCTTTGAAGGAGGCGAAGAAATATGTTAGATCAGTCTTATTACACAAAGACAGATGAGATCATTGCCGTATATGGAAAAAAACCGGCGTCTCTGATTCCGATCATGCAGGACATTCAGGGAGTGTATCGCTATCTGCCTGGTGAGTTGCTGACTTACGTTGCAGCGCAGATCGGAATCACAGAAGCAAAAGCCTACAGTGTGGCAACTTTCTATGAGAACTTTTCCTTTGAGCCAAAAGGAAAATATGTGATAAAAGTATGCGATGGAACAGCTTGTCATGTAAGAAAGTCAGCTCCGATCCTTGACACATTTACAAAAGAGCTGGGACTCAGCAAAAAGAAACATACTACAGATGATATGCTGTTCACAGTTGAGACAGTATCCTGTCTGGGTGCCTGCGGACTTGCACCAACAGTTATGGTGAATGAAGATGTATATCCGAAGATGACTCCTGAGAAAGCTCAGGAACTGATCCAGAGATTGCGGGGTGACAGCGTATGATCAATAATAGAGAAGAATTAACTGCTGCTGTTGCAAGTGCAAAGGAGCAGATCAAACAGTATGACTGCAGAATCCTTGTTTGTTCCGGTACTGGATGTATTGCATCCGGATCAGAGAAGGTATACGAAGAGTTCGTTAAGATCGTTGGAGAAACACCTGGCGTTACACTGACATTTGAACCTCATGACGGCGAGAAGAAGCTCGGTGTCAAGAAGACTGGATGTCAGGGCGTGTGTGAGCTTGGTCCTCTGGTACGTATTCAGAAGGGTGATCAGGTTGTTCAGTATACAAAGGTGCAGATTGCAGACTGCCAGAAGATTTTTGAGCAGACCGTTCTCGGTGATGAAGTGATCGAGGCATTGCTGTACAAACAGAGCGGCATCTCCTACAAGGCACCGGATGAGATTCCGTTTATCGCAAAACAGACAAGAATCGTTCTTGAGAACTGTGGAAAATATGATGCAGAGTCCTTTGATGAGTATCTGGCAGGCGGCGGCTTCTCTGCTCTTCAGAAAGCTCTCTTTGAGATGACACCTGCTGAGGTAGTTGACGAGGTTGACAAATCCGGACTTCGCGGACGCGGCGGCGGTGGCTTCCCAACCGGAAGAAAATGGAAACAGGTTGCAAGACAGAAAGAAACCTGCCGTTACGTTGTATGTAATGGTGATGAGGGTGATCCGGGAGCATTTATGGATGGCTCCGTTATGGAGGGTGATCCTTATAAACTGATCGAGGGTATGATGATCGCCGGCTATGCCTGCGGTGCCGAGAATGGATACATCTATGTTCGTGCTGAGTATCCTATGTCCGTTGCAAGACTCCGTCATGCCATTGCTGAGCTTGAGTCAAGAAATCTGCTGGGTGAGAATATTCTCGGAACCGGCTTTAACTTCTATATGCATATCAACAGAGGTGCAGGTGCTTTCGTATGTGGTGAGGGTTCTGCTCTTACAGCATCCATCGAGGGAAATCGTGGTATGCCTCGAGTAAAACCACCTCGTACCGTTGAGAAGGGTCTCTGGGAGAAACCAACTGTTCTGAACAATGTTGAGACCTATGCAAACGTACCAAGAATTATTCTTCAGGGATCTGAGTGGTTCCGTTCCATCGGAACAGAGTCATCCTCCGGATGTAAGACCTTCTCTCTGACAGGCTCTATTCAGAACACAGGTCTGATCGAGGTTCCAATGGGTACAACTCTCCGTGAGATCATCTTTGACATCGGTGGCGGTCTGAAGGACGGCGGTACCTTCAAAGCTGTTCAGATCGGCGGACCTTCCGGTGGCTGTCTCACTGAGACTGAGCTGGATGTTCCACTTGATTTTGAGTCCGTTAAAAAATACGGTGCCATCATTGGTTCCGGTGGTCTCGTTGTTATGGATGACAATACCTGTATGGTTGAGGTTGCCCGTTTCTTCATGAGCTTCACACAGCGTGAGTCCTGCGGTAAGTGTGTTCCTTGTCGTGAGGGTACAAAACGTATGCTTGAGATCATGGAGAGAATCGTTGCAGGCAAGGGCGAGATGGAGGATCTGGACCGTCTTGAGGAGCTGGCAACAATGATCAAGAGCACAGCTCTCTGTGGTCTTGGAAAATCTGCACCACTTCCTGTACTCAGTACACTGAAGATGTTCCGTGAGGAGTACATTGAGCATATCGTAGATCATAAGTGTAAAGCGAAAGTCTGCGAGGCGATGAAGAAATTCGTTATTAATCCGGAAGTATGTAAGGGCTGTAGCAAGTGTGCTAAGAACTGTCCTGTTAATGCGATTTCAGGTGTTGTGAAGAAACCATTCACCATTGATCCTAATGTTTGTATCCATTGTGGCGCATGTAAAGAGAATTGTGCCTTTGATGCGATTTACATTGAAGATTAAGGAGGTGACGTTATGGGATTTATGACAATTGATGGCAGACAGGTTGAGTTTACCAATGAAAAAAATGTACTGTCAGTTATTCGTAAAGCAAACATTGACGTTCCGACCCTGTGTATGAAACCGGAGCTTTCCATCTTTGGAGCATGTCGTCTGTGTACAGTTGAGGACGCCAGCGGAAAGATGTTTGCATCATGTTCTGAGGAGCCTAGAGACGGAATGGTGATCAAAACCAATACCGAGCGCCTCAGAAAATACAGAAAACTGATTATTGAGCTCCTTCTGGCAGCTCATGACAGAGATTGTACTACCTGCCAGGAGAGCGGCAGCTGTACACTTCAGAATCTTGCAAGAAGATATGGTATCACAGATGTACGTTTCAAAAACTACAAAGAGCCACTTCCTCTTGATTTCAGTTCTCCATCCATCGTGCGCGATCCGAACAAATGTATCCTTTGCGGAAACTGTGTTCGTGAGTGTGCTGAGATCCAGGGCATCGGTGTTCTCGGCTTTGTAAACCGTGGTTCCGAGGCTACCGTTTCACCTGCATTTGACAAACCGATCGGTGAAACAGACTGTGTAAACTGTGGACAGTGTCGTCTTGTATGTCCAACAGCTGCTATTACCATTAAACACAATCGTGAGGACGTATGGCAGGCAATCGCTGATCCAAATACCCGCGTGATCGCTCAGGTTGCTCCTGCAGTTCGTGTTGCCATCGGCAAAGAGTTCGGACTGACAAACGGCAAGAGCGTAATGGGTAAACTGGTTGCTGCTCTTCACAGAATGGGATTTGATGAGGTTTATGATACAACCTTCTCTGCTGACCTTACCATCGTTGAGGAGACAGCTGAGTTCCTGAATCGTGTACAGAACGGTGGAAAACTGCCACTTCTTACATCCTGCTGTCCTGCATGGGTGAAATTTGTTGATGATCAGTATCCTGATTTCAGAGAGAATGTTTCCACCTGCCGTTCTCCTCAGGGAATGATGTCAGCTCTTGTAAAAGAGTATTTCCGCAAACCGGAGAATAATCCGGGTGGAAAGAATACAGTGGTTGTTTCCATCATGCCATGTACAGCTAAGAAGATGGAGGCGAATCGTCCTAACAGCTTCACAGATGGTGAGAAGGATACAGATTTCGTTCTTACAACAACAGAGGTTGTTCAGATGATCAAGATGACAGGTGTTGATTTTGCCGGTCTTGAGGGTGAGGCTTCTGATGTTCCGTTTGGCTTTGGTTCCGGCGGCGGTGTGATCTTCGGTGTAACCGGTGGTGTTACTGAGGCTGTTATCCGTCATCTGGTGGATGGACATGACAAGGCTACTATGGATGCTGTAGCTAACTGCGGTGTTCGTGGAACTGACGGTGAGAATGAGTTTATCCGTGAGTTTACAGTACCTTACAATGGACTGGATGTTAAGATCTGCGTTGTCAGTGGACTGGGCAATGCCCGCAAGGTTATGGATGCTGTTAAGAGCGGTGAGAAAGAGTATCATCTCATCGAGGTTATGGCATGCCGTCGCGGTTGTGTAAACGGTGGTGGACAGCCATATCTTGAGCATATCAAGTTTGTGGATGACAGAACAGATGGTATCTATCGTGCTGATGGAGTATCTGTTGTTAAGAACTGTGATGAGAACCCAACCGTACAGTCCCTGTACGATGGATTCCTGAAGAACAGAGAGCATCACCTGCTCCACAATCCATTCTTTGCAGGAAAATAATACTTCCCGAAGAGATGGAGAATGCAGTATCAGACTGCAGATGATGAAAAGAACCAACGGAACAGAGTGATTCGTTGAAAAGTGCCGGATGGGGCCAGGGCCTCATCCGGTTTTTCGTTGCATTTCTTTGGAAACCCTTTATAATGATAGATATTAAACTAAAAACAATGGTTATATGGAGAAAATACGTATGAAAGAACAGATTAATGTGGCCCTTCTGGGCCTTGGTACTGTTGGTACAGGTGTATACAAAATCCTGCAGATGCAGAAGGAGGATATGATTCCGAAGCTGGGATGCACTGTTCAGGTAAAAAAGATCCTGGTAAGGAATATTGAGAAGGCGGCAAAGAAAGTGGAGGATCCATCCGTTCTCACTAATGACTGGAATTCAATTGTGAATGATCCGGATATTGACATTGTTGTGGAGGTGATGGGAGGCCTGAATCCTGCCGGAACCTACATCAGAGAAGCACTGCAGGCGGGAAAAAATGTGGTCACTGCCAACAAGGATCTGATTGCTGCAGAGGGTCATGAACTTCTGCAGATTGCCGGAGAACTGAAAAAAGACCTGATGTTTGAGGCTGCTGTGGCAGGTGGAATTCCGCTGATTCGTCCTCTGAAGCAGTGTCTCCAGGGAAATCATATTGAGACAGTGATGGGAATTGTCAACGGAACCACAAACTTTATCCTTACAAAGATGACCTTTGAGGGAATGGAATTCGGGGAAGCACTGGCTCTGGCACAGGAACTGGGATACGCCGAGGCAGATCCTACTGCTGACATCGAGGGACTGGATGCAGCCAGAAAGGTGGCCATCATGTCCTCTCTTGCATTCCATACCAAGGTAACCTTTGATGATGTATATACAGAGGGAATTACAAAGATTACAGCCAAGGATATCCGTTATGCCAAGGAGATGGGCTGCCGTATCAAGCTCCTTGGTGTGGCCAAGGATACTCCTGAGGGGGTAGAGGCGGCAGTATATCCGATGCTTGTGCCGGAGCAGCATCCACTGGCTTCTGTCAATGATTCCTTTAATGCGGTGTTCGTCCATGGTGACGCGGTGGATGATGCCATGTTCTACGGTCGTGGAGCAGGAGAACTGCCTACAGGAAGTGCTATTGTAGGTGATATCTTTGATGTGGTTCGAAACATTAACTGGGACTGTACAGGAAGAATCGGCTGCACCTGCTATAAGAATCTTGCTATCAAGGATGCAAAAGAGGTGTCCAATAAGTATTATATCCGTCTGAAGTGTGAGGATCGTTTTGGTGTGCTTGCGGCTGTCACCAGCATTTTTGGCTGTCATAAGGTAAGCATTGAGCAGATGATTCAGAAGAGAAAGACCGAGAATACTGCGGAGCTGGTTGTGGTGACAGAGGCTGTTAAGGACAAACATATGAGAGCATCTCTGGAGGCAATCAGTCATCTGGAGGTTATTACAGAGATTGCTTCTGTGATCCGCGTGGCTGAATAAGCAGCAGCGATGCTTTGAGAGAAGGAAGGACAGGAGATGTTTAAAAGAAGGCATAGATTGCTGTTTGGAGCCCTGGGAATCGGGGTCTGTGTGTACGTTGTTCTTCTTCTGCTCCTGTTGTCAGCGGAGGCGGCCTCTGCTGACTCCGGGATCCATTCCATGGCGGATGCCTTCTGGTATTCTATTGTGACTCTTTCTACGGTGGGATATGGAGATATCACACCGGTGACACATATGGGAAGAATTGTCGGTATGATTTTCCTGATTCTCTCCATGGGAATCTATCTTACCCTGATCGGAACGGCGGTGTCTGTGTTTACCAGTGAAGCGATTCCCCTGATCTATCTGGGGCTGAATAGGAAGAGGGACTGGTACTATTTTGCTGACTTTGGAAGTGAGTCCAATACTCTGGCAAGGGATATTATCCGGGAGGATGAGGATGCCATCATCATTTTTGGTGAAAAACGATCTGAAAAAAGTGAGGAGCCGGATTATCCCTGTATCTTCCTGAATACCTCTCCCAAATTTATTGTGGAGAAAAAGAGAGGACAGGGTAGACGGGTACGTGTATTTCTGATGCAGGAAAATGACATCGGGCGAAATCCCCATGCTGTGGATCTGCACTCTCTGCCGGTGGTGGTGTATGCCAGAACCCAGAGCGGTCAGGATTCCCTGCCGGGAAATATCAATTTTTTTCATACCTATGACTGCTGTGCAAGGCATTTCTGGAGGGATCATCCCCTGCTTTTGCAGGAGCAGCAGATTGTACTGATCGGTTTCGGGAATTATGGCAGAGCCCTGCTGAAAAGAGCTATCATGATGAATGTGCTTTGCTCTTCGCAACATGTGACTTACCATATTTTTGGTGATTCTGTGAATTTTCAGCAGGTGCACTCCCATCTGAAGGATGTGTTTTCGGTAAATCAGGAGTCGGATACCAGGGATTCTCTGATTTTTCATGAAAATTCCTGGGCGGAAAGTCATGAGGTGCTGGAGAGGGCAGACCGGGTGATCGTCTGCGATGATTCCATGGATGAGGGGTGGCATATCTACTGGCAATTGAAACGCTACTATGTATTGACGGGTACTCTGTATCTCCGTACAAGCAGAAAGGCTGCGGGAGTGGCCTATTTTGGTACAGATGAGCAGATCTTTACAGCCAGGGAGATTCTCCGTACCACGCTGAATGAGGCTGCCATTGCGGTAAATGAGCTGTACAGAAAAACTGCAAAGGGGAAAACCCTGGAGTGGCGGGAGCTGGATGATTTTCTGAAGGAATCCAAGATTGCCCAGGCGGATCATGTGTTGATGAAGATGCGGCTTCTACTGGAGGATAATTCCATCAATGCCATCAGTCCGGAGCTCTGTGCCAAGGCCTATTGGCGTTATCTGCAGCTGTGTCGCCATCCCCTGGCTCTGGAGGAGTACAGAAGGCTGGAGCATCTGCGGTGGCTTCGGTTTTATGCCTACAATAACTGGCATTACGGAAGGGAAAGGGATGTGCTGCGGAAGCATCATCCCATGTATGTTCCCTATGAACAGCTGACAGAGCCCCAGAAAAGGGAGAAGGATAATGCCTGGCATCTGTTGGATTCTCTTTCCGGAGAACTGCAGTTTATTGCCAGAGGCATGAAGGAAAAATACCTGATAGAGGATTTGAAAGATGAGTGAACTGTTTTTGTTGGTATATCCTGATGGGAATCAGGAAAAGGGAGCGGCTATTGCGGAAAAGCTGGATATTCCCATGGTGAGAGAGTTGAGAGAAGGGCAGGAGACCCCTCTGTTTCTGGCACTGGATCAGGAGGGCCTGTCTCTGAATGGGGATGGAATGAAAATGCGGGGAGATTTTCTGCAGATGCTTCCCAGACTGAAGCAGGGAAAGCTGCAGGGAGAGATGCTGGTGAAGGCGGCAAAGCTGAAGGGGCTGGAGTATACCCCTGTGGTCATTGATGCCACCGCCGGAATGGGAGAGGATTCCCTTCTGCTGGCAGCTGCCGGCTATCAGGTGCTGCTGTTTGAGAAGGATCCTGTGATCCATGCCCTTCTTGCAGATACTCTGGAGAGGGCAAAGGGAACTTCTGAGCTTGCTGATATTGCTGGAAGAATGCAGCTGGCAGGAAATGACAGCATTGGGGCTATGGAATCGGGAGAATTGCAGGCGGATCTTGTATATCTGGATCCCATGTTTCCGGCAAGACAGAAAAGTGGTCTGATCAAGAAGAAATTTCAGCTTCTCCAGCAGCTGGAGCGTCCCTGTTCCGATGAGGAACTGCTGCTTCAGGCAGCTCTGAAGGTGCATCCAAAGCGCATCGTGATCAAGAGACCGGCCAAGGGTCCGTATCTGGCAGGGATAAAGCCCTCCTATTCCATTAATGGAAAGGCGATTCGCTACGATTGTCTGGTGCCCTGACTGGAATCATTCAAGTGGATCCCGCGTGAAAACAGGTGGGCGATTCTGGACAGCTTCTGCTGTCACAACTATGAGAAACGCGCTTTGCCAGGTTCTCAGGTTATCGCGGCAGTCGCCAAGGTCTCGTGCAAGCACGGACTTTGGCTCAATGTTCGCGTAAATATAAAAGAGGCTGTTGCAACGGTTGTTGCAACGGCCTCTTTTTGCTGCTGAGAAAAGGGAAGAATTTCCCGTTATGATTTTTTGTTGCTGAGAAGGGTTCCTATTGCGATTCCTGCAAACATACACAGGATCACGCACTCGAACTTGCCGGCCTGAAGCCCCAGCTCTGACAGGATACCGGAGAGGATATAACCGCCGCCAAAGCCGAAGATCATACCGTAGCCCTGGGCTGCCTTCAGAAACAGAATTTTCCTTTCCTCTTCCTGGCAGAGTTCTGTGTCAGTATCTTCCTGAGTGTCCTGTTCCGGGTGGGTGATAGCGGTTTCCGGGGTGTTCTCCTCTGGATTACTGTTGCTGTTTACACACTCCTTCTCAGGCGGATTGTTGTTTGAGTTACCATTTGCATTCTCGTATTTTTTGTTGGTTGCTGTTGCTGTCATATTACGCACGTCCTTTCCTTTTGGGGCCCTGCTGTCCGGTGTTCTGACCGGGATGGGATTATTATACGGGAGGGGAAAATATACTGTCAATAGATGGGGCGGTGAGACAGACTGCAGGAATTGCAATGACGGGGAAAAGGATAAAATAGGATATAACTATTTGAAAAGATGTATAAATGGACAATATCTAACAAAAATACTCCTGTTTTTATAGTATAAATGCGACATAGGTTTGCGACTTGCGTGAGCGAATACAACACTGTTAATTATTTGACTATAATAGAGCAAAAATAATGAACATTTTGGCAAAGTCAAATACAGGATGATATATATGGACTTGAAAATTCCACATATGTATTAAAAATAGGAAAAATGCTGGTTGATCAGTATGACAGGGGATGTTTGTTTGTATAAATGCGTGCTCGAACACATATAGTAAAAATGGATATATAGAGAGGGAAAAAGCATATAATGTGCACAAAATATTTAAAGAGAAAGGAATAAAGAAATGGAATGAGACGGACATATTGCACAAATGAACAATATGAAATTATCGATAACGACGAAATCAAAGAATGGGGATTGATTTTGGGCAAAATCTATGTAATCATTAAGACAGTTCTTGATGAGCGAGAAAAAAAGGAATACTGATTCACATGAGTTATTTCAGTTAAAACAGACGTGATAGTGCATTAAAATATATTTGGGGCAGTATCATCGGTCGTTGGTGATATGGACGCACACACACGAATGGATCAGAATGACTCTGGCGGATTGGAAATTCTGTTGGTATTCGGATACTCATCACAGAAACTAAGAAAGGAATGAGGTAAGAAAGTATGAAGAAACGCAACAAACTCGTGGCACTGGCACTGGCATCTGCAATGGCAGCAACAATGTTTGCTGGATGTGGAAGTGAAGAGAAAAAAGAAGAGCCTACAGCTACTTCTTCAGCAGCTGCTGAGACAGCAGGAGATCAGTATGAGATCACATTTATCCTGTCTCTCCGTGATGAGTTCCTGTCAGCTCTTGAGAAGGGTGCTCAGGATAACTGCCCTGACAATGTAAAACTGACAACTCAGGATGCTCAGAATGATGCGGCAAAACAGCAGCAGATGATTGAGTCCGCAAGAAATGCAGAGAACGATGCAATCATCATCAACCTGGTTGATCCAGCATCTGCAGCATCCATGCTTGAGTCTGCAGGAGATGTTCCTGTAGTATTCGTAAACAGATATCCAACAGATGATTCTATTCTGGATCCTGAGAAATGTGTATACGTAGGATCTGACGAGATGACCTCCGGAAAATTCCAGGGTGAGTTCCTCTGTGACTACTTCAATGAGAAAGGCCAGAAGGATATCACTTATGTAATGATCCAGGGTACTCTGGGACAGACATCCACAACAAACCGTACAGCATCTGCAATCCAGGCTCTGAAGGATGGCGGACTGAATGCCACACTGAAGGGTGCTGAGCTGGCTGGTGAGTACGATCGTGCAACAGCAATCGAGGTATTCTCTCCACTGATCTCCACCGGTGAGGTTGACTTTGACTGTGTTATCTCCAACAACGATGCCATGGCTCTGGGTGTAATCGAGGCTATGGAGCAGAAAGGAATCGACCCTTCTGAGACACCAATCGTTGGTATCGATGCAACAGCTGACGGACGTCAGGCAATCAAGGACGGAAAACTTGCTATGTCTGTATTCCAGGATCCAAACGGACAGGGTAAAGGAGCAATCCTTGCAGCAGTTAACATGATTGAGGGTAAAGCTCTGAATGAGGGATCTTCCTTTGAGATCGCAGCAGAGAATCCAGCAATCGTATGGGTTCCATTCGAGCCTGTAACTCCTGACAATGTTGCTGATTACGACAACAGATAATCAGATTTTTTCGAAAGATCATTTTACCTGGTAACTGTCGGTAAACCTTGTATCGTAAAACGATGACTGGGGAGCCATTGCTCCGGCAATGGCTCCTTTTTGATAAATCAGTTGTGTGAATGCGATACTGGAAAGAAGAAGAGGTGAGAAACTCGTGAGTGAATATGTTGTTGAGATGATTGATATCGTCAAGGAGTTTCCGGGTGTTCGTGCATTAAAAGGCGTACAGCTGAAGCTTCGTCCTGGCAAAGTTCATACTCTGATGGGAGAGAACGGAGCAGGAAAATCCACTCTGATGAAATGTCTGATCGGTATTCATCCTGCCACATCAGGACGCATTATCGTAGATGGAAAAGAAGTACATTACAAAAACGTTATTGAGGCTATGGCTGATGGTATCTCCATGATCCATCAGGAGCTGTCCCCTGTACCGGAGCGTTCTGTGGCTGAGAATCTCTGGCTGGGCAGAGAGCCGAAAAGAGGCTTTCTTGTTGATCATAAGAAGATGATCGCAGAATCAAAGAAGCTGTTTGAGAAGCTGGGTCTGGAGCTGGATCCCACTGAAAAGATGGGAAATCTGACTGTAGCCCAGATGCAGATGGTGGAGATTGCAAAGGCAGTTTCCTATGATTCCAAGGTTGTGATCATGGATGAACCTACTTCCTCCCTGACAGAGGGTGAGGTAGCGCATCTGTTTAAGATTATCGCTGAATTAAAAGCAAAGAACGTTGCTATCGTATATATTTCCCACAAGATGGATGAGATCTTCCAGATTTCCGATGACATCACTGTATTCCGTGACGGTGAGTACGTTGGAACAGATCTTGCTGAGAATCTTACCGTTGACAAACTGATCCAGATGATGGTTGGACGTTCCGTGGAAGCTATGTTCCCGAAGGTGGACTGTCCCATCGGTGAGGTGATTATGAAAGTGGAGGGACTCTGCAGCGGACGCCAGGTAAAGAATGTATCCTTTGAACTTCGCAAGGGAGAAATCCTGGGCTTTGCCGGCCTGGTAGGTGCCGGACGTACAGAGACCTTTGAAACCATCTTTGGTATGCGTCCGAAAACAGGCGGCCATGTATACATGAATGGAAAAGAGCTGTCCTGCAAGAGCCCGGAGGATGCCATTAAGAACAAGATCGGTATGCTGACCGAGGATCGTCGAGGCAATGGTATCATCGGACTGTTAAGTATTAAGGATAATACCTGTATTGCGTCTCTTCCTGAGTATGGATTCCCACTGAATCACAAGAAAATGGAAGAGGATACCAGATTCTATATTGATATGATGCGTACCAAAACACCTAGCACAAATACTCCTATCAAAAACCTTTCCGGTGGTAACCAGCAGAAGGTGCTGGTGGGACGCTGGCTGAAGACAAATCCGGATGTACTCATTGTAGATGAGCCAACCCGTGGTATTGACGTAGGTGCTAAATCTGAGATTCATGCAATCCTGACAAAACTGGCAGGGGAGGGCAAGGCAATTGTTATGATCTCCTCTGAGCTTCCTGAGGTTATGGGAATGTCCGACAGAATTGTCTGTATGTATGAGGGTGAAGTAACAGGTATCGTTGACCGTGCCGATTTTAACAGTGAGAGAATCATGGCACTGGCTCACGGTGAGAAATAAGGAAGGAGTCAATAGAATGAGCGCAAAACAGAAACAGTTTATCAGTCAGAATGGTATTTGGGGCGTACTTATCGTACTTGTTGTTCTGGTAACAATCCTGACTGGCGGAAAATTTATCAAAATTGCTAATATCGAAACTCTGTTCACAAATGAATCCATCAAAGGTATCATGGCATTCGGTGTAATGTTCGCAATCCTTTCCAAAGGTATTGACCTGAACCCAGGTTCCATGGCTGCTCTGGTTGCAGTAATCGGTGCTTCCATGTGTACCATGAATGAGACCACCGCTTCCATTATTAAAAACGGTGGAAAACCAATGCCTGCAATCGTTGCAATCGTGATCTGTCTGGCAATCGGATGTATCTCAGGAGGAATCTTCGGTTCCATCATCGCCTATACAAAGATGCCAGCCTTCATTGCGACTCTGGGTGCACAGCTCATGTGCCGTGCCGCTTCCAAGATCATCACCACAGCACCGGTTTCCAACCTGTCTGATGGCTTCCGTTTCCTTGGAAAAGCAAAACTGGGACCGATTCCTATGATCGTGGTAGTATTTATCATCATGTATATCGTTTCTGCAATCCTGCTGACCCAGACCCGTTGGGGTAAAGCTGTATTTGCGGTAGGTGGAAATGATCAGGCTGCCCGCGTTGCCGGAATCAACGTTGAGAAAACTCTGATTCTTGTGTATGTATGGTGTTCCTTCTGTGCAGCTCTTGGCGGTGTTCTTCTTGCCGGACGTACAGGATCTGCAGATCCATCCACATACGGACTGAACTACGAGCTGGATGCAATTGCAGCTGCAACTGTAGGTGGTACATCCCATACCGGTGGTGTTTGCCGTATCACAGGTGTATTAGCAGGTATCCTGATCCTGGGTGTTGTAAACAATGGTCTTGTAATGCTGGGTGTAAATGACAACTACACCAATATCATCAAAGGTCTCATCATCATCGTATCCGTAGCTCTGGATATGAGAAAGAACACAAAGAAAGTGTGATCAGTGAACTGATTCAAGGTGATGCCTTACTGAACATTGATAATAGAGAGTCTGCGGCAGCTGTCGCAGGCTCTTTTTCCATTTATCCCAGCAATGAGCCAAAGTCCGTGTCTCCACGGGATACTGACCATTGCCGAGACAGCTTGAGAACCTGGCAGAGCCTGTTTCTCATAGATGAATAGAATTGTAAGAAAAATGATCCCGGACTTGAGATGCTGTTTTTAAAGTTGAATTGTAAAAATAATTCTGAAAACTTGCGCTTTTCCTATTAAATTAGTATAATTAAAAGGCGTTGTCATATATATAACAGACAACGGACAGTATTACAAACCGGAATCAGGAAAGTGTGGAAAGATGAGAAGATTCAAAGCACTGCCTGCAGCCATGCTGCTGGCATTAACCCTTTCAGTTACCGGCTGCGGAGCGCAGAAGGAGACGGAGAAAAACAGAGCAGAGAATACAGAGGAGGCTCTTGAGAGCGCCATTGAGGCAGCCCAGGAGAGTCAGAAAGAGGCTCTGAAAAAAGAAAATCTCGGAAGCAATGAAGGTGTGGATCTGTCTGCCTATGAGAAGGTGTATGGATTTACACTGGGGGAAGAGGAATATTACCTTTCCTGCCCTGTTCAGATGCTGCTGGATAACGGATGGGAGTTTTCTGATGACAATGTGACTATGGACGGTACAGAGGTGGTAACTCTCAATGAGGCTGTGGCAAAGGGCACGAAGTTCGATGCCATTGAAACTCCTGATTTTAATCTGTATAAGACCATTGAAGGGGAAACCTATCAGGTGATGATGGGACTCTATTCGGATTCCAACCAGCCAAAGACACTGGGAGAATTCCGACTGGGATATCTTTACGTGAAGCAGGATCTGGGAGTATCCCTTGAGATGAATACAGGAATCACCTTTGGGGCCACTGAGGAAGAGGTGAAGGGCGTCTACGGTGAGCCTGTCACCCAGACAGAAGAGATTCTCTGCTATCAGTTTACAGAGGATACAGTTGCCCTGATGCCCGATCGTCCTGAGTTTTTGAATTTTTATATGCAGGAAGGAAAGGTATATATGATTTCAATGCAGTATTTTCCGGTGCTGTCAGACTGAAGTCTTTCGTGAAAAAAATGATTCCGGCTTACTATAAGAACACTGCCGGTGAGAGGCTTTCAGAATACTTGCTTAAGGAGGCACTATTATGGCTTGGTACGATGAGGCTGTTTTTTATCATATTTATCCCCTGGGACTGACAGGGGCACCGAAACTCAATGACTATGGGGAGCCTGTTCACAGACTGAACACCCTGCTTCCCTGGATCGATCATATTCAGAAGATTGGCTGCAATGCCATCTACATCGGTCCTTTATTTGAATCGGTAGGTCACGGCTATGAGACCACAGATTACAGAAAGCTGGATTCCAGACTGGGAACCAATGAGGATCTGAAGAATTTTGTGAAGACCTGCCACGATAAAGGGATCCGTGTGATCCTGGACGGCGTGTTCAACCATGTGGGAAGGGACTTCTTTGCCTTTAAGGATCTTCAGCAGTACAGAGAGGGATCTCGCTACAGAGACTGGTTCTGTGATGTGAATTTCTGGGGGAATAACGAATATAACGATGGCTTCTCCTATGGAAACTGGGGTGGCTACAATCTTCTGGTGAAGCTGAACCACTGGAATCAGGAGGTGAGAAACTACATTCTTGATGTGGTTCGCTTCTGGGTCAGTGAATTTGATATCGACGGTCTCAGACTGGATGCGGCGGATGTGCTTCATTTTGATATGATGAAGGATCTGAGAGTGCTGGCTGACAGTATCAAACCTGAGTTCTGGCTGATGGGTGAGGTGATCCACGGGGAGTACAACCGCTGGGTCAACGAGGGAACTCTGCATTCTGTAACCAACTATCATCTCCACAAGGCCCTTTACTCCGGCTGCAACGATCACAACTTCTTTGAGATCGCCCATACAGTGAAACGTCTCTACGGAATGGGCGGAAACAGACCGGATGGACTGAAGCTGTATAACTTTACTGATAACCACGATGTGGAGAGGATTCATACAAAGCTGCAGAATAAAGAGCATTTCCATGCAGTGCATGTGATGGAATACACCCTTCCGGGAGTTCCTTCTATTTATTATGGCTCTGAGTTTGCTATCGACGGTGAAAAGCACAGAGGCGGCTCTGACGATGCTATTCGTCCGGCTCTGAATCTGGAGGACTTTGCATCTGCCTATACAGAAAATCCTGCCACTGTTCTGCTGTCAAAGCTGGGACGGATCAGAAGAGCGGTACCGGCTCTGTCCTACGGTGACTACCGGGAGCTGTTTCTGACCACAAAGCAGTATGCCTATGCAAGGGTTCTTGGAGATGTGCAGGCTGTGTGTACAGTGAACAACGATGAGTCAGACTATGTGATGACTGTCAACTGTGGTCCTGCGGCTGAATATGTGGGCTGCATCTCCGGTCAGCGGGTATCTGTGAATAACGGACAGATTTCTGTGAATGTGAAAGCCGGACAGGGTGAGATCTGGGTTCCGGCAGATGTATATGAGCACCAGGTACTTCCGGCCTTTGCTGCTGGAGCAGATGAGAAGGATGTTGCTGCATGTCAGTGTCAGGAATATGCAGGGCAGGAGCAGAAAGAGACAGAGAACGGTTCTGTAGATGGAACATGTGGCTCTGAGGTCTGCAGCAAAGAAGAGGAGAGTTGTACTGAGGCGGATTCTTCTGAAAAGATCGATGCATGTTGTTGTGCAGGAGCAGATCCGTTGGAAAATACAGATGCTGCCTGCTTCCCTGGAGAGGCAGATTCTGCTTCAGAGAAAAAGACTGAAAATATCAGAAAAATCGTGATTCTGGATGGCTATACAGAGAATCCAGGTGATTTAAGCTGGGGCGGTTTTGAGGAATTCGGTGAGGTGACGGTGTATGACAGAACATCACCGGAGGACACTGCAGAAAGACTTAAGGGAGCGGAGATTGCTCTTACCAATAAAACTGTGATCACAGGGGAGATTCTGGATGTCTGCCCGGATCTGAAATATATCGGTGTGCTGGCCACAGGTTACAATGTGGTGGATCTGGAGGACTGCAGAAGAAGGGGTATCACTGTAACCAATATCCCAAATTACAGCACAGCTGCAGTGGCCCAGATGACATTTGCCCTGCTGCTGGAGATCACTCAGCAGGTGGGACGTCATAATGCATCTGTAAAGCAGGGCGACTGGGCTGCCTGCCCGGATTTCAGTTACTGTCTGACTCCCCTTGTGGAGCTGGCGGGCAAAACCTTCGGAATCTGCGGCTACGGGCAGATCGGTCATGCCGTTGCCCGGGTGGCCAAGGCCTTTGGAATGAAGGTTCTGGTATCATCCGGTCATCCGGACTGGAATGACAGAAATGTGGATGCCTATGTGTCCAGAGAGGATCTGCTGCGTCAGGCGGATGTGGTTTCCCTGCACTGTCCTCTGAAGTCTGACACAGAGGGGATGATCAACGAGGACAGCATCGCTCTTATGAAAGATGGAGCCATTCTTCTGAATACAGGAAGAGGACCCCTTGTGGTGGAGGCGGATGTGGCAGCCGCTCTGAACAGCGGAAAACTAACAGCCTACGGCTGCGACGTGGTTTCTGTGGAGCCTGTTCACAGTGATAATCCACTGCTGGCCTGTGAAAATGCCTATATGACTCCTCACATTGCCTGGGCGGCTAAGGAGTGCAGAGCCAGACTGATGGACATTGCAGTGAATAATCTGAAGGGATACCTGCAGGGACAGCCACAGAACAAACTGAACTGAACTGCGCAGCAGGAGAAGGGCAGATTCAGCCGGGGAAGAAATGTACAGAGGAAAACTGTCTGGCCGAATAGTGAAAGATGAACAGGAGGACGGAGCAATATTGCTCTGTCCTCTTTTTTGTACAGTTCAAACTGTAAGAAAGCCTTGTAATCCTGTTTTATTAGGGATATAATTTTTTATAACTAAGTGTATATTCTGACAGGAAACAGGAAGATACACAAAATGAAAGGAGATTATTCAAAATGGGATTTATTGACGTAATTAAGGCTAAAGCCAGAGCTGACAAGAAAACAATTGTTTTACCAGAGTCTATGGACAAGAGAACATTTGCTGCAGCTGAGCAGATCATCAAAGAGGATCTGGCTAATATCGTAATCATCGGAACTCCAGAGGAGATTGCAGAGTACGGTGCAGGATACGATATCACAGGCGCAACTATCATTGATCCATTCAATGATCCTAACAAACAGAAATACATCGACAAATTTGTTGAGCTGCGTGCGAAAAAAGGCATGACTCCAGAGAAAGCTCAGGAGCAGATGGAGAAAGATTACATGTTCTACGCATGTCTGATGTGCAAATGCGGAGATGCTGATGGTGCTGTATCCGGTGCTTGCCACTCTACAGGAAATACAATCCGTCCAGCTCTTCAGCTGCTGAAAACAAAACCAGGCATCAGCTCTGTATCCGGATTCTTCCTTATGGAGGTTCCAAACTGTGATTGCGGCGAGAACGGACTGTTCGTATTCGCTGACTGTGCAGTTAACACTGATTTCGATGCTAACAAACTGGCTGAGATCGCTGGTCTGTCTGCTGAGTCCTTCAAGATGCTGACAGGAGCAGAGCCAAAAGTTGCTATGCTTTCCTACTCCACAAAAGGATCTGCAAAACATGACGATGTAACAAAAGTATCTGACGCAGTGGCAATCGCTCACGAGAGATTCCCAGAGCTGTGCCTGGATGGAGAGCTTCAGCTTGACGCTGCTCTTGTTCCAGAGGTAGGACAGCTGAAATCACCAGGATCTCCAGTTGCAGGATATGCTAACACACTGGTATTCCCATCCCTTGAGGCTGGAAACATCGGCTACAAACTGGTTCAGAGACTTGCAAAAGCTAACGCTTACGGTCCTGTTCTTCAGGGTCTGTCCATGCCTGTAAACGATCTGTCCCGCGGATGCTTCGCTGAGGATATCGTTGGTACAGTAGCAATCACAGCTGTTCAGGCTCAGCTGGCTGCTAAATAATCAGGCTCAGAAGATGCTGTTTTGAGGCGAAACTATACATTATATAGAAGAGATTAATCATTTTTTGGAGGAAAAAATCGATGAAAGTTTTAGTAATCAACTGCGGAAGCTCATCTCTGAAATATCAGCTGATCGACTCTGATACAGAGGCAGTACTGGCAAAAGGTCTCTGCGAGCGTATCGGAATTGACGGAAGACTGGTATACCAGAAAGACGGATGTGACAAAGAGATCACAGAGGCACCAATGCCAACACATAAAGAGGCTATTCAGATGGTTCTGGATGCTCTTACAAATGAGAAAACAGGTGCTGTTGCATCTCTGAAAGAGATCGACGCAGTTGGTCATCGTGTAGTACACGGCGGCGAGAAATTCGCAAGCTCTGTTCTCATCAACGATGAGGTTCTGAAAGCAATCGAGGAGTGCTCTGATCTGGCACCTCTTCACAACCCTGCAAACCTGATCGGAATCAATGTTTGTGCTGAGCTTATGCCAGGTCTTCCAAACGTTGCAGTATTTGATACAGCATTCCATCAGACAATGCCTGAGAAAGCTTATATGTACGGTCTTCCATACGAGTACTATGAGGAGGACAAAGTAAGAAGATACGGATTCCACGGAACATCTCACAGCTTCGTATCCAAAGAGATCGCTGAGTTCCTGGGAATGGATATCAACAACTCCAAGATCATCGTATGTCACCTTGGAAACGGTGCTTCCATCTCTGCTGTAAACAACGGCAAATGTGTAGATACCTCCATGGGACTTACACCACTGGCTGGGCTTGTAATGGGAACACGTTGTGGTGACATTGATCCTGCTATCATCGAGTTCGTTGCTAACAAACGTGGCATGACTCTGGCAGAGACAATGGCAGTTATGAACAAGAAATCCGGTGTATTCGGACTTTCCGGCGGACTTTCCAGTGATTTCCGTGATCTGGAGGAGGGCGCTAATGCAGGAAACAAGAAAGCTCAGATCGCTCTGGATGTATTCTGCTACAATGTAGTAAAAACTGTAGGTGCTTACGTAGCAGCTCTGAACGGAGTAGATGCCATCGCATTTACAGCTGGTATCGGCGAGAATGCAGCAACTGTTCGCGAGAAAATCGTTGAGAACCTTGGATACCTTGGAATCACTCTGGATGCTGAGAAGAACAAACTTCGCGGCGAGAACATGAAGATTTCCACAGAGGACTCCAAAGTTGCTGTATGTGTAATTCCTACCAACGAGGAGCTGGCAATCTGCCGTGAGACTGTTGCTCTGGCAAAATAAGTGTGATGAAACCCTCAGGTTTCACACCGGTATCCGGTGAGCCCCTCCCTTTCAGAGGAAAATAAGGGGTCGCCTGTGGATGCGGTCAGAAAAGAATAAGAATCAGGACCACATCATCTTCGGGTGGTGTGGTCTTTTACATGCGCGAGCAACGAGCCAAAGTCCCTGCTTGCAGGAGACCTTGGCGACTGCCGCGGCAACATCTGAATGTACCAAAGGGCAGGGGAGAGAAAAAAATGTTTTTGTAAACATTTATTACTTGACAAACATATACCTGCTCTGTATACTTGTAGAAGTGTGATTAGGGAGACCATTATGTTACTGAATCTTGCGAAATTGTTGTTAGAAGATGGAAAAACATTAGAATGTTCCGTTGAACCGGAGCTGCAGGAAATCAATTTCCGGATGGGAAGATTTAAGCTGCTGGAGAAAAAACCTCTGGAGCTGAAGATCGTTCATCTGGGTGATAAGAATGTCAGCATTACCGGTACTACAGAACTGGTTTTTGAGATCCCCTGTGGAAGATGTCTTCAGCCTGTCCGCTATACCATGCCCCTGGAGCTGGAGCGTACTGCTGATATGAAGCTTTCTGAGGAGGAACTGGAAGAGGTTCTGGAGGAGAAGTGCTTTTTCGTCGGAGAACAGCTTGATCCTGAGGTTCTCTTATATAATGAGATCCTTGTCAATTGGCCTATTCGGGTGCTGTGTAAAGATGACTGTAAAGGAATCTGCAGCCGTTGCGGTGCGAACCTGAACACATCATCCTGTAACTGTGATCAGGAGCCAAAGGACCCTAGAATGGCTGCAATACAGGATATATTCAGTAAATTTAAGGAGGTGTAAAAATGTCCATCTGTCCAAAAAATAAATCATCAAAAGCTAGAAGAGATAAGAGAAGAGCTAACTGGAAAATGTCTGCTCCTACTCTGGTAAAATGCAGCAAATGCGGCGAGCTGATGATGCCACACAGAGTTTGCAAGGCTTGTGGAACATACAACAAAAAACAGGTTGTTGAGATTGCAGACTAATTAAGTGCTGAATGAAACAAAGAAAAGAGCTGCCTTTTAGGCGGCTCTTTTTTTTGCCACCAGAGTACGTTGTAAAACCCCGGGTGTTCTGGTATAATATTCCTAATTGCTCTGTTGCAGGTTTTTTATCCGGTGGGGAAAGTTCCCTTTGAATCACCTGACAGGCAGAGGAAGCGTTCTGAGCAGAACGAACAAAAATCCATCATTTGAGGTGATATATATGAAGATGAAAAGATTAGGTGCCCTTCTGGCAGTGGGGATCTGTTCGGCAGCTATGCTGACAGGATGCTCCTTCCAGGAGATTAAGACAACTGTTGTGGAGACTACACATTCTCTGTTTGGAAAGACAGAGGAAGTTACCTCCGAGAAGAAAGAGGATAAGATCGAGAAATCAGGAAAGGCAGTAGATGAATCTGTGGAGAAACCTGAGTTTACCGGAATTCTGGACGGAACCGTCCAGCTTACCATGGGATCAAACTTCGGTATTTTATCTCCTGCTGAGGTGTCAGAGGGAACTGTTACCTACCAGTGGTATTCCAACAATGTGGATTCCAACGGAGGTGGAACACCGGTGGAGAATGCCACAGAGGATCATCTCTATGTGGACACTTCCGCTCCAAGTCACAAGTTTTTCTATGTGGTTGCCACCAACGAGGTGGATGGAAAGATCAACAAAAACACCAGCGGAACCATTGAGGTGGTGGTATGGGATATCGGAAGCTGGCTGGAGGGTGAAGATGGTAAGGTTCGTTATATGATGATCGACGGAACTTATCCGAAGAACACCTGGTTCCAGATTGACGGAAATTTCTGTTATGTGAAAGAGGATGGAGCCCGTTCCACCGGTCTTGTTGAAATTGAAGGAAAGACCTACTATTTCAGTGATGAGGGATATCTCCAGAAAAACACAACCGGTCCTAACGGTGAGCTGGTTGATGAGAATGGTGTGGTTCATCCTGTGGAGCAGCCGGCAGAACAGCCGACAGAACAGCCAGCAGAACAGTGACGGGTTGTACTTTTCCGTGAGACATTTCATTGAAAGGATAGAAAAATGAGCGAGTTGATTAAAGTAGTACTTGACGCAATGGGTGGTGATTATGCTCCTGTTGAGCCTGTAAAGGCTGCTGTGGAAGCGGTGAAGGAGAGCGATAAGATCTTTGTGTATCTGACAGGACAGGAGGAGGTTCTGAAAAAGGAACTTCAGAAATATACCTATCCGCAGGATCGCATTGAGGTGGTACATGCTTCCGAGATCATTGAGACAGGGGAATCGCCGGTAAAGGCAATCCAGTCCAAGAAGGATTCTTCCCTTGTTAAGGGACTGAAGATGGTTCGTGAGGGAAAAGCAGATGCCTTTGTTTCTGCCGGCAGCACAGGAGCAGTCCTGGTAGGCGGTCAGGTGATTGTACGTAAGGTTCCCGGTGTGGAGAGAGCACCTCTGGCACCCCTTATCCCAACTGAGAAGGGCTTTTCTCTTCTCATTGACTGTGGCGCAAACGTGGATGCAAGATCTTCTCATCTGGTGCAGTTTGCCATCATTGGAACCATCTATATGAAATATGTGATCGGCATTGAGAATCCTACTGTTGGTCTTGTAAATATCGGTGCTGAGGAGGAGAAGGGAAATGCCCTTTCCAAGGAGACCTTCCAGCTGCTGAAGGAGACAGAGGGAATCAATTTCATCGGAAATGTGGAGGCCAGAGATATCCCGGCAGGAAAAGCGGACATTATCGTTACAGAGGCATTTACAGGAAATGTAATCCTGAAGCTGTACGAGGGTCTTGCCAATACTCTGATCAAAAAGATCAAACAGGGTCTCATGTCCACACTGCGCAGTAAAATTGGTGGAATCCTCATCAAGCCTGCACTGAAAAAGACCATGAAGAGCTTCGATTCTGCTGAGTACGGCGGAGCACCTCTCCTGGGTCTTCGCGGACTGGTGGTAAAAACCCACGGAAGTTCCAAATCTCTGGAAATCAAAAACTCTATTCTCCAGTGTGTAAAATTCACTGAGCAGGATCTGCCTGGTATGATCAGCGCAAATCTGCAGCCTAAGGAGAAAAAAGCAGAATAAGGAAGGTTATTTAACCTGTTCAGAATCGAGAGGTATCTGTTGTATAATGGGTGCCTCTCGTTTTATTTTGACAGGTTGCATTTTTTCTTGTATCATAGCATGCGGAGGATTCTGTGCTTTAGGTGAACTGCGCTCAATATGTCAGCTAATCTGGGGAGAGTTACGGAAAGACAGTGTTTCGTACCCCCCGGCAGTGCGCGCATTTCACCCAAATCACAGGAAATATACCCTCCTTTGGAGCATACATATGAATGAGAATGAGAAAAAACTTCTGAAGGAGCTGGAGGGACGGATGGGCTACACCTTCCGGGATTTTAACTGGCTGCACAGAGCAATGCGCCACAGCTCCTACACCAACGAGCATCATATGGATCGTCTTGCCTGCAATGAGCGTCTGGAATTTTTAGGTGATGCAGTGCTGGAGATGATTTCCAGTGAGTATCTGTATGACCGATATCCGGAGATGACCGAGGGCCAGCTCAGCAAGATGAGAGCCAGCCTTGTGTGTGAACCTACTCTGGCCTTTGATGCAAAGGAGCTGGAGCTGGGGAAATACCTGTTGCTGGGAAAGGGCGAGGAGCGTACCGGAGGAAGACTGAGGGATTCCATCGTTTCCGATGCTGTGGAGGCCACCATCGGTGCAATCTACAAGGACGGAGGTCTGGAGCCTGCCAGAGACTTTATCCTGCGCTTCATTCTGAATGATGTGGAGCATAAGCAGCTGTTCCATGACAGCAAGACCATCCTTCAGGAAATGATCCAGAAAAATATCGGCGATGTGCTGGAATATGCCATTGTGGATGAGCAGGGACCGGATCATGACAAATGCTTTTCTGCAGAGGTCACACTGAATGGCAAGGTGATTGGTCAGGGAAAGGGACGTACAAAAAAAGCGGCAGAACAGCAGGCTGCGTACCAGGCACTGCTGAAGATCAGGAAGTAACAGTTTATGTATTTAAAAAGTATTGAGATGCATGGGTTTAAATCCTTTGCAAACAAGATTACTCTTGAATTCCATGACGGAATTACAGGAATTGTTGGCCCCAACGGCAGCGGAAAGAGCAATGTTGGCGATGCGGTGCGCTGGGTGCTGGGTGAGCAGAGCGCAAAACAGCTCCGAGGCGGAAATATGCAGGATGTAATCTTTTCCGGTACGGAGACCAGAAAGCCTCTGGGCTTTGCCTCTGTTGCCATTACACTGGACAACTCAGATCATCAGCTGAATATCGAATACGATGAGGTTACTGTCACAAGACGTCTGTACAGATCCGGTGAGAGTGAGTACCTGCTGAACGGGAAAAACTGCCGTCTCAAGGATATCAATGAGCTGTTTTATGATACCGGTATCGGTAAAGAGGGCTATTCCATCATTGGTCAGGGCCAGATCGAAAAAATCCTCAGCGGTAAGCCGGAGGACAGGAGAGAGCTGTTTGACGAGGCTGCCGGTATCGTGAAATTCAAGCGAAGAAAGGCTGCCACCATTAAGAAGCTGGAGGAGGAGCAGTCCAATCTGGTCCGTGTTACGGACATTCTTTCTGAGCTGTCCAGACAGGTGGGCCCCCTTGAGAAGCAGGCGGAGAAGGCCCGGGTGTATCTGAAAAAGAGAGATGAACTGAAGGAGCTGGATCTGGATCTGTTCTGTGTGGATTCACGGAATATCCGCAGTCAGAGAACTGATATCGAAGAGAAAAAGTCTGCTGCGGAGGAGGAACTGGCGGGCATCTGCAGGGAGCTGGAGGAGACGAAGAAGGAGTATGATTCTCTGGAACAGGAGATCCAGGAGCTGGATGACAGAATCCTGAAGCTTCGGGAGAATTCCTCCGGAAGTGTGCTGCGTCAGCAGCAGATGGACAGTCAGATCGCCATTCTGAAGGAACAGATCCGTGCCATTGAGCAGACGGCGGAGCACTATCAGGAGCGTCTCGAGGCCATTGCCCAGGAAAAGATCAGAAGAGAGCGGGTTCGTACAGAGCGTCAGAACGAAGGACGAATGCTTCTGGAGAACTTTGACAAGGCGGGCAAGGAAAAGCGCATGAAGGAGATGGCAGTGGAGGACATTCAGAACAGGATCGTTGTTCTGAATGAGGAGGCAAATCAGGCCAGAACAGGGATGATCGACCTGTTGAATACCCGTTCCACTGTAAAAGGTAAGCTTCAGCGCTATGACACCATGCTGGAGCAGATTACCATCCGGAAATCGGAACTGCTCTCCCGTGTCATGAGCCTGAAAACCGAGGAGCGCAGTCAGTTGGATGGTCTGCAGCAGCAGAGGGAAGCATTTGAAGCCCTCTCAGGAAGAGTCCGGGAGAAGCGGGACCGTATGAAGGAGCTGCAGCTTCAGCTGGAGAACCAGGGAAAGACCATGGAGGAGGCCAGTCAGAAGCTGGAAGTATCCCAGAGAGAGTATCACAGACAGTCCTCCCGTCTTGAGTCCCTGCGGAACATGGCAGAGCGCTATGACGGCTATGGAAACAGTATAAAGAAGGTTATGGAACAGAAGGACAGAAATCCGGGTATACACGGAGTTGTGGCTGATCTGATCCAGACCGGTAAGAAATATGAAACTGCAGTGGAGACTGCTCTGGGCGGTGCCATGCAGAATATCGTAACAGACAATGAGAGCACGGCAAAATATCTCATTGAGTTCCTGAAAAGAGGGCATTTTGGCCGTGCCACCTTTCTTCCTCTCACCAGCATGAAGGAGGATCGCTCCTTTATCCAGAAGAATATTCTGGCGGAGCCAGGTGTGTTGGGATCTGCAGATACACTGGTGACCTGCCAGGACATGTATCGCAATCTGGTGAAACGTCTTCTTGGCAAGACTGTGGTGGTGGATACCATCGATCACGCCATTGCAATAGGAAGAAAATACAGCCATTCGGTACGAATGGTTACCCTGGAGGGAGAACTGTTAAGTCCCGGTGGTTCCATGACCGGAGGTTCTTTCCGCAACAACAGCAACCTGCTGGGAAGAAAACGTGAGATTGAAGATCTGGAGAAACAGGTGCGGACTCTGAAGCAGGATATGCAGGGGGCCACTGAGACTCTGGAGCAGGTGCGTCAGGCAAGAGGAGAGCTTCGCAGGACTATGGGCAGCCTCAATGAGGATCTGCAGCGTCTGTATCTGGAACAGAATACTGCTAAGATCAACTACGACTCTGCCAGAGAAAAGGCCGGAGCTCTGAAGAACGATTATCTGGAGCTTCAGAATGAGAGCAGGGAGATTGAAGGCCAGATCAGTGAGATCACTGAAAACAGAGAGCAGATCCGCCGGGAGCTGGAAGAGTCCCAGGAACAGGAGCTTCTGTTTGAACAGACGGTGGAAAAAGCAGAAAACTCTCTGGAACAGCTTCGTGAGAAGGAGCAGGCAGCCCTGGAGCAGCAGGAAAATGCCAGACTGAGCTTTGCCTCTCTGGAACAGCAGACTTCCTTCCTGAAGGCCTCTGTCAATGAGGTAAATGAGGAGATTCGCCGCCTTGAGAAGGAGGAGCGGGAGATCCGGGAAAGCCTGGACAGTCAGGGATCCGAGATCCAGGAGAAGGAAAAGGAAATCCAGGCAGTGCAGGATCAGATCCTGCAGGAGAAACATGCATCCTCTGATCTGGAGGAGCAGCTTCGCCTGGCGGCTGCAGAGAAGGAGGAGCGGAGCAAAATTCACAGAAGCTTTTTCAGTAAAAGAGATGAGCTTTCTGAATATAAAAGCAGAATGGACAAGGAGTGCTTCCGTTTTACAGCCCAGCTGGAGAAGCTGGAGGAAAGACGGGAGGGGCTGATCAATTATCTCTGGAATGAGTATGAGATCACTCCTGATCAGGTGTTAGGCAGAGAACTGGCAGAGGATACGGATCTTTCATCTATAAAGAAGGCCATTGTGGAACTGAAAAATGAGATGAAGGCCCTGGGAAATGTCAATATCAATGCCATTGACGAGTACAAAGAGGTGAAGGAGCGCTATGAGTTCCTTTCTGACCAGTACAACGATCTGGTTACAGCAACGGACACACTGAAGAAGATCGTTGCAGAACTGGAGGAGGGTATGCGCCGCCAGTTTGAGGAGAAATTCCAGCAGATCCGGGTGGAATTTGACAAAACCTTCAAGATATTGTTTGGAGGAGGAAGGGGAACGCTGGAGCTGATGGAGGGTGTGGATATTCTGGAGGCAGGTATCCGCATTATCTCACAGCCGCCGGGTAAAAAGCTGCAGAATATGATGCAGATGTCAGGAGGAGAGAAATCCCTGACAGCCATTGCTCTGCTGTTTGCCATCCAGAATCTGAAACCATCCCCCTTCTGTCTGCTGGATGAGATTGAGGCGGCACTGGATGAATCCAATGTGGACCGGTTTGCCAGCTATCTCCATAAGTTGACAAAGAATACCCAGTTCATTATCATTACCCATAGACGCGGAACCATGGCAACCGCCGACCGACTGTACGGTATTACCATGCAGGAGAAGGGCGTATCCACCCTTGTTTCCGTAAATCTGATCGAAAATGAACTGGATGCCTGAAATAAGAAATGAGGTAAAACATGGCTGAAGAAAAAATGGGATTTTTTAAACGTCTTGTAAACGGACTGACTAAAACCAGAAACAGTATCGTGTCAGGCTTTGATGCGATTTTCAACGGATTTTCCAACATTGACGATGACTTTTATGAGGAAATCGAGGAAATCCTGGTGATGGGTGATATTGGTGTTGCCACCACGGAAAAGATCATTGAGGATCTGAAGGAGAAGGTTGCCCAGCAGCATATCAAGGAGCCGGTTCAGTGTAAACAGCTCCTCATCGACAGTATCAAGGAGCAGATGCAGGTGGGAGATACCGCCTATGAATTTGAGCACAAAAAATCTGTAATCCTTGTGATTGGTGTAAACGGAGTGGGCAAGACCACCTCCATCGGAAAGCTGGCGGCTAATCTGAAGGGACAGGGCCGTAAGGTTATGATGGCTGCAGCGGATACCTTCCGTGCGGCTGCCGGAGAACAGCTGCAGATGTGGGCAAATCGTGCCGGCGTGGAACTCATCGGTGGACAGGACGGTGCGGATCCTGCCTCTGTAATTTACGACGCGGTTCAGGCCGCAAAGGCAAGAAATGTGGATGTGCTGCTCTGTGATACAGCGGGACGTCTTCATAATAAAAAGAATCTCATGGAAGAGCTGAAAAAGATCTACCGTATCATTGAAAAAGAGTATCCGGAAGCACATCTGGAGACTCTGGTAGTTCTGGACGGAACTACAGGACAGAATGCCCTGGTACAGGCCCGTCAGTTCAATGAGGCTGCAAAGATCACAGGACTTGTTCTTACCAAGCTGGATGGAACTGCCAAGGGCGGAATCGCTGTGGCAATCCAGTCCGAGATGGACATTCCTGTAAAATATATCGGTGTGGGCGAGCATATTGAGGATCTGCAGAAATTTGATCCGGATGCCTTCGTCAATGCACTGTTCAATGTGGGAGGAGAAGAATAACATGGAAGAAATGCTGACTCTGGAAACCTTTGAGGAGGCTTCTGAAATCGTAAAAAAGGTTGCTCGCGACACCAATCTTGTGTTCAGTGAGCATTTCAGCTCTCAGACAGGCAACAAGGTCTATCTGAAGCCTGAAAATATGCAGTACACAGGTGCCTACAAATTACGTGGTGCCTACTATAAGATCAGTACCCTTACCGATGAGGAGAGGGGCAGAGGTCTGATCACTGCATCTGCAGGAAATCACGCCCAGGGTGTTGCCTATGCGGCAAAGGCATTTGGAGCAAAGGCAGTGATCGTAATGCCAACCTCCACACCTCTGATCAAGGTGAACAGAACAAAGAGCTATGGCGCAGAAGTAATCCTCCACGGAGATGTGTACGATGAGGCCTGTGAGAAAGCTCTGGAGCTGGCGGAGGAGCATGGATACACCTTTATCCATCCATTCGACGATCTGGCGGTTGCCACAGGACAGGGAACCATCGCCATGGAGATCTTCAAGGAGCTTCCTCTTGTGGATTATATTCTTGTTCCCATCGGCGGCGGCGGACTGGCCACCGGTGTGTCCACACTGGCAAAACAGCTGAATCCAAAAATCAAGGTCATCGGTGTGGAGCCTGCCAATGCCAACTGTATGCAGGTTTCCCTTCAGAAGGGAGAGGTAACCACCCTGCCTAAGGTGAATACCATTGCAGACGGTACCGCTGTAAAACGTCCGGGAGAGAAGATATTCCCATATCTCCAGCAGAATCTGGATGAAATCATCACTGTTCAGGATGAGGAGCTGATTGTTGCCTTCCTGGATATGGTGGAGAATCACAAGATGATCGTGGAAAACTCAGGACTTCTCACTGTGGCAGCTCTGAAGCATCTGGATGTGAAGGGTAAGAAAGTGGTTTCTGTATTAAGTGGCGGAAATATGGACGTGATCACCATGTCCTCCGTTGTTCAGAACGGCCTGATCGCCCGCAACAGAATCTTTACCCTGTCTGTGCTGCTGCCTGATAAGCCAGGTTCCCTGGTGAAGGTTGCTTCTCTGATTTCTGAGAATCAGGGAAATATTGTAAAAACAGAGCATAATGCCTTCTACAGTGTAAACAGAAATGACACCGTAGAGCTGAAGGTGACCATGGAGGCTTTCGGAGCAGAGCATAAGCAGCAGATCATCAATGCCCTGGAGCAGGCTGGCTATAAGCCAAAACAGGTTCGGGCGTTACTGTAACAGGAAAGAGGGCCCTGGCAGAGAACCTGGAGCCCATCCCCGGGAAAACAGATGGTAGTATGGATCAGAAGAGAAATTATCAGAAGGAACTGGAACAGATTCTGAAAAAGCTGCAGGCAGAGGGGAAGACCCCCCATCTCCTGCTGCACAGCTGCTGCGCTCCCTGCAGCAGCTACTGCCTGGAGTATCTGCAGCAGTTTTTTGAAATCACAGTGTTCTATTACAATCCCAATATTGCGCCGGAGGAGGAATACAGACTGAGAGTGGAGGAACAGCAGAGGCTGATCCGGGAACTCTGCGCTGAACATCCGGTGCATTTTCTGGAGGGAAACTACGATCCGGAACGCTTTTATGAGATGGCCAGGGGTCTGGAACAGATACCGGAGGGGGGAGAGCGGTGTCACCGCTGCTTTGAGCTGCGGCTTCGTGAAGCCATGAAGGCGGCACAGCAGGTGGGAGCAGATTTCTTTACCACCACCCTCACCATCAGTCCCCTGAAGAATGCCCGGAAGCTCAATGAACTGGGTGAAATGATCGGGGCGGAAGAAAAGGGACCCAGATGGCTGGTCTCAGATTTTAAAAAGAAAAACGGATACAGGCGATCCGTGGAGCTGTCGGAGGAATACGGGCTCTACAGACAGAATTATTGCGGCTGTGTCTTCTCAAAAAGAGAGGCACAGGCCAGAGAAAGGAAGTAATATATTATGGCACAGCTTTGGGGAGGAAGATTCACAAAGGAAACAGATAAGCTGGTATACAATTTCAACGCATCCATCAGCTTTGATCAGAAATTTTATCGTCAGGATATCCGCGGCAGCATTGCCCATGTAAAAATGCTGGAAAAGCAGGGAATCCTTACAGAGGAGGAGAGAGAGCAGATCATTGCAGGTCTTGAGGGAATTCTCCGTGATGTGGAGAACGGAACCCTGGAGATCACCAGTGAATATGAGGATATCCACAGCTTTGTGGAGGCAAATCTTATTGACCGCATCGGAGATGCAGGAAAGAAGCTTCACACAGGACGCAGCAGAAATGACCAGGTTGCCCTGGATATGAAGCTGTACACAAGAGATGAGGTGGAGGCCATCGATGAGCTGGTGAAAGAGCTGCTGGTGGTGATCAACCGCATCATGAAAGAGAATGTGCATACCTATATGCCAGGATTTACCCATCTGCAGAAGGCACAGCCTCTGACACTGGCACACCATTTCGGAGCATATTTCGAGATGTTCAGAAGAGACAGAGGACGTCTGCAGGATATCCATGAGCGAATGAACTGGTGTCCACTTGGCTCCGGTGCCCTGGCAGGAACCACCTATCCGCTGGATCGTGCCTACACAGCAGAGCTGCTGGATTTTGCAGGCCCAACAAACAACAGCATGGATTCCGTATCTGACAGAGATTACCTCATTGAGCTGCTGTCAGCCCTGTCCACCATCATGATGCATCTGAGCCGCTTCTGTGAGGAGATTATCACCTGGAACACAAACGAGTACCGTTTTGTGGAGATTGATGACGCTTACAGTACAGGAAGCTCCATCATGCCTCAGAAAAAGAATCCGGATATCGCAGAGCTGGTTCGTGGAAAAACAGGCCGTGTATACGGAGCACTGGTTTCCATCCTTACAACCATGAAGGGTCTGCCTCTGGCTTACAACAAGGATATGCAGGAGGATAAGGAGCTTACCTTCGATGCCATTGACACCGTAAAGGGATGCCTTGCCCTGTTTACAGGCATGATCGATACCATGAAATTCCGCAACGAGGTAATGGAGGCATCTGCAAAGAACGGTTTCACCAACGCAACAGATGCAGCAGACTACCTTGTGGTGAAGGGTGTTCCTTTCCGTGATGCCCATGGCATCATCGGCCGTCTTGTACTGTACTGCATCGACAAGGACTGCGCACTGGATGATCTGACAGTGGAGGAGTTCAAACAGTTCAGTGAGGTGTTTGACCAGGATATCTACGAGGCCATCAGCATGGAGACCTGTGTTGAGAAGCGTATGACCATCGGTGCACCGGGATCTGCTGTAATGGAGCAGGTGATCGCTGCAAATGATGCATATCTGGCAAGGTAACTGGAAGACTGCTGGGGTTTGCCGGTACATCCCGCAGCGGCTGTTTACTTTAATACGGTAAACAGTTACAAAAAATAAAAAATATTTGTTGCATTTTTCCGGAGATGGTAGTAGTATACTACATGTGACGTACAAATGTACGCACTGGAAGAACAAAACTTGAAAAATGAGGAGAACTATTATGGATAAGAAACTGAGAGTTGGAATTCTTGGCGCAACAGGAATGGTAGGACAGAGATTTATCTCCCTGCTGGACAATCACCCATGGTTTGAGGTTGTTACACTGGCAGCTTCTCCAAGAAGTGCTGGAAAAACCTATGAGGAGGCCGTAGGCGGACGTTGGAAGATGACAACACCAATGCCAGAGGCTGTTAAAAACCTGGTGGTAATGAACGTAAATGAGGTGGAGAAGGTTGCAGCAACAGTTGACTTCGTATTCTCCGCAGTAGATATGACAAAGGATGAGATCCGTGCCATTGAGGAGGAGTACGCAAAAACAGAGACACCTGTTGTTTCCAACAACAGTGCACATCGCTGGACACCGGACGTACCAATGGTAGTGCCGGAGATCAACCCGGAGCACTTTGATGTAATCGAGTTCCAGAAAAAACGTCTGGGAACCACAAGAGGATTCATCGCAGTTAAACCAAACTGCTCTATCCAGGCTTACGCACCAGCTCTGACAGCATGGAAAGAGTTTGAGCCATACGAGGTAGTAGCTACCACATACCAGGCTATCTCCGGAGCAGGAAAAACCTTCAAAGACTGGCCAGAGATGGTAGAGAACATCATCCCATACATCGGTGGCGAGGAGGAGAAATCCGAGCAGGAGCCACTTCGTATCTGGGGTAAAATCGAGGATGGTGTGATCGTAAAAGCTGAGGAGCCAAAGATCACCTGCCAGTGCATCCGTGTACCTGTTCTCAACGGACATACAGCAGCTGTATTCGTTAAGTTCAGAAAACAGCCTACAAAAGAGCAGCTTATCGACAGACTTGTAAACTTCAAGGGTGCTCCACAGGAGCTGAACCTGCCAAGCGCACCAAAGCAGTTCATTCAGTACCTTGAGGAAGACAATCGTCCACAGGTTAAGCTGGATGTGGATTACGAGAACGGAATGGGCGTATCCATCGGACGTATCCGTGAGGATTCCGTATACGACTGGAAATTCGTTGGTCTGGCTCACAACACAGTACGTGGAGCTGCAGGCGGAGCTGTTCTCTGTGCAGAGACACTGGTTGCTAAGAAGTTCATCACAGCAAAATAATAATAAAAAAGGTAGTCCAGAGCAGCTGTTTGCTGGCTGTTATGGTATGGAAGAAAAAGGGTATCTGATGTCTCGGGATGTCAGATATCCTTTTTCGTATGACAGGGGAATTGTGGCATTTTTCCAGGGTACAAAGTACGGATGCCCGATTATGGACTGGTTCTGTTCCACATTTGTTCATTTTCTGTCACAGGTCTGTGCTTGTGATTCTGTGACAAATAGTGTATGATGGTCTAACTGACAACAGGAATAGTTTTGCCTTCTGAAAGGAGGATCTTTCATATGAAAAAAGTAGCGATTTTAGGCTCCACCGGTTCCATTGGAACCCAGTCCCTTGATGTGGTTCGACACCATGAGGATCTTCAGGTGGTGGCCCTCAGTGCCGGAAGAAATGCAGCCCTTCTGGAGCAGCAGGCCAGGGAATTTCATCCTGATCTGGTGGCCATCTGGGATGAGGAGGCGGCAGCAGACCTGAGGGTGAAGCTGGCTGATCTGAACATCACCGTTGTGTCCGGAATGGAGGGTATGATCCAGGTGGCTGTTCATGAAGCGGCAGACATTGTGGTTACCGCCATTGTGGGAATGATCGGAATTCGTCCCACACTGGAAGCCATCCGGGCAGGAAAGGATATTGCCCTTGCCAACAAGGAGACTCTGGTTACAGCCGGTCATCTGGTGATGCCTCTTGCCAGGGAGAAGGGGGTACAGATCCTGCCGGTGGACAGTGAGCACTGTGCCATCTTCCAGTGTCTTCAGGGTGCTGCCCACAGAGATATCCATAAGCTGCTGATCACCGCCTCCGGAGGTCCCTTCAGAGGAAAGAAAACAGAGGATCTTGCAAAGGTAACAGTGCAGCAGGCTCTGGCTCATCCCAACTGGGCCATGGGAGCGAAGATCACCATCGACTCCGCCACCATGGTGAACAAGGGTCTTGAGGTGATGGAGGCCAGATGGCTTTTTGATGTGGATCTGGATGATATTCAGGTGGTGATCCAGCCAAAATCCATCATTCACTCCATGGTGGAGTACAAGGACGGAGCGGTCCTTGCACAGCTGGCTCCCCCTGACATGCGCATGGCCATTCAGTATGCTCTGAAATATCCGGAGCACTGTGATATGGAGCTGCCCCACCTGGATTTTACCCAGCTGCGGGAAATCCTTTTCGAGGTGCCGGACAATGACACATTCCGGGGACTGCCTATGGCTATCCAGGCAGGAAAAACAGGAGGCTCCATGCCGGTGGTATTCAATGCAGCCAACGAGTGGGCCAATGCAGCATTTTTGAGAGGAGAAATTGGATTTTTGGATATTTACGACAGAATCCAGGACTGCATGAGCCGTCACTCTGTTATCGAGAATCCGGATCTGGATACCATCCTGGCCACTGAGCAGGAGGTTTACAGCTATCTGAGCAGCAGTGGTTCATGAGAAGGAAGAAAAGCGGATTACGAATATCTGCTTTCCGGGAGCTGAGGCAAAGAGCATAGCTGAGGAAAAGGAAGTATAACTATGTCAAAATCATTATATATTGCTGAGAAGCCAAGCGTTGCTCAGGAGTTTGCCAGGGCGCTGAAGGAGAATATGAGCCGGAAGGATGGATACCTTGAGGGAGAACACTCGGTGGTAACCTGGTGCGTGGGACATCTTGTGACCATGAGCTATCCCGAGGCCTATGATCCTGCCCTGAAGCGCTGGTCCTTTGAGACCATTCCTTTTCTGCCGAAGGAGTTCCGGTACGAGATTATTCCTGCCGTAAAAAAGCAGTTTGCCATTGTGAAGGAACTGCTGAACCGACAGGATGTGGAAACCATCTATGTGTGTACCGACTCCGGACGGGAGGGAGAGTATATCTACCGCCTTGTGGCCCAGATGGCAGGGGTGAAGGACAAGCAGCAGCGCCGTGTGTGGATCGATTCCCAGACAGAGGAGGAGATCCTACGCGGAATCAGAGAGGCAAAGGACCTTTCCGAGTATGATGCCCTGTCAGATTCCGCCTATCTCAGGGCAAAAGAGGATTATCTCATGGGCATCAACTTTTCAAGAGCCCTGTCCCTGAAATACAGCAACGCTGTCACCAGTTATCTGGGGGGCAAATACCAGGCCATTGCGGTGGGACGTGTCATGACCTGCGTCCTGGGTATGGTGGTGCGCAGAGAGAGGGAAATCAGATCCTTTGACAAGACACCATTTTATCGTGTGCTTGTGTCACTTTCCCTGGAGGGTCGTGACTTTTCAGGAGAGTGGAAGGCGGTGGAGGGAAGCCGCTATTTCCAGAGTCCCCTTCTCTATAAGGAAAATGGTTTCAAAAAGCGTCCTGATGCAGAGCGTCTGATCCGGGAGCTGGAGAGAGAAACCCCGGAGGTGAATGTCCCTGCTCAGCCCATTTCCCACAATCCAAGAACGGAGGAGGGGCAGCAGCAGGTATTGGTGGAGAAGCTGGAGAAGAAAAAAGAGACGAAAAATCCTCCGCTTCTGTACAATCTGGCGGAGCTGCAGAATGACTGTTCCAGACGATTTAAGATCAGTCCTGACCAGACCCTGTCCATTGTGCAGGAGCTGTACGAGAAAAAACTCTGTACCTACCCAAGAACCGATGCCCGAGTGCTGTCCACCGCCGTGGCAAAGGAGATTTATCGAAATATTAAGGGGCTCACCGGCTATCCTGCCTGCGCTGACTTTGCAGGGGAGGTGCTGGAGAGCGGCTCCTATAAAAATATAGCAAAAACAAGATACACCAACGACAAGCAGATCACAGATCACTATGCCATCATCCCAACAGGACAGGGTATCGCCAATCTGAACAGACTGTCAGAGCTGTCAGCAAAGGTATATGATTGCATTGTCCGCAGATTTTTAAGCATCTTCTATCCACCGGCCATCTACCAGAAGATCAGTCTCACCACCGTGACCGAGGGGGAGAGGTTTTTCTCCAGCTTCCGGATTCTGGAGCAGGAGGGCTATCTGAAGGTGGCAGGCATCTCCAAAAAGGAGCAGGAGGAGGAGATTGTCTGGGATAAGAATTCCCTGCCCCTGCTTATGAGCCTGAAAAAGGGACAGCTTCTGCCGGTGACGGGCTATGAGATCAAGGAGGGAGAAACCTCACCACCAAAACGCTACACCTCAGGCTCCATGATCCTGGCCATGGAAAATGCCGGCCAGCTCATTGAGGATGAGGAGCTCCGTGCCCAGATCAAGGGAAGCGGCATCGGAACCTCTGCCACCCGTGCAGAGATCCTGAAGAAGCTGGTGAATATCAAATATCTGGAACTGAACAAGAAAACCCAGGTGATCACCCCCACCCAGATGGGAGAGATGATCCACGATGTGGTGTACTGCTCCATCCGTGCCCTGCTGAATCCGGAGCTGACAGCCAGCTGGGAGAAGGGCCTCACCTATGTGGCGGAGGGATCCATCACCACAGAGGAGTACATGAAGAAGCTGGAGACCTTTGTGGGGAAACACACCAACAATGTGAAGCAGCTGAACAATCAGGCCATTCTGAACCGCCAGTTTGACCATATTGCAGGGTTTTATAAGAAAAAATCAACTGCAGCGCGGAAAACCACAGCAAGAAAAAAACAGGAAACCGCCCAGTAGCGCATTTTTGAAAGGAGTACGATATGAAATACGCAACAATCTCTGAATTATACGATCTGTCCCAGACAATGGCAGCAGAGCTGTTTGAGGGGAAAACCTATCCATGGGAGGTGCTGCCTCTCATCAAGGAGTTCACAGTGAAGCTGGGGCAGTCTCTGCCGGCAGAGGAATATGACCAGGTGGGAGAGAATGTCTGGATCGCCAAGGGGGTATCTGTGGCACCTACAGCCTCCATCACAGGTCCCTGTATCATCGGAAAGGGCACAGAGGTCCGTCCGGGAGCATTTATCAGAGGCAGCGTCATCGTGGGAGAGGGCTGCGTGGTAGGAAATTCCACTGAGCTGAAGAATGTGATCCTCTTTAACGGGGTGCAGGTTCCCCATTACAACTATGTGGGAGATTCTATTCTGGGACATAAGGCTCACATGGGAGCCGGCTCCATCACATCCAATGTGAAGGCAGACAAGACTCTGGTGGTGGTAAAGGGTCAGGATGAGCAGATTGCCACAGGGCTGAAGAAATTCGGTGCCATGCTGGGAAATTATGCAGAGATCGGCTGCAACAGTGTGCTGAATCCCGGAACTGTCATTGGAGAGCATTCCAATGTATATCCGCTTTCCAGTGTAAGAGGGGTGGTTCCTGCCCATTCTATCTGGAAAGGCACAGGAAATGTGGTAAAAAAACAGTAATTCTGTAAAACTTTTTTGGCAAAAACTGCACTTTTTCTCTGAAAAAGTGCAGTTTTTCTGCATATTGCAGGAACTGGAGAATTACTTCTTTACTTATTGTGAAATTTATGCGAAAATAATCCCGAGTGTAGAGTACTGTTTCTATACCGAAACGTGCGGCAGTAATTTATCTTTTGAAAGGAGATTGTAAAAATGATTTACACAAAAGAAGTTCAGAACATGTGTCCTGTAGCTAAGGGCGCAAAGCATGATCCAGCTCCAATCCCAGAAGAGGGAAAATGGGTCCATGCAAAACAGATCAGTGACATTTCCGGATTTACACACGGTATCGGTTGGTGTGCACCACAGCAGGGTGCCTGCAAACTGTCCCTGAATGTAAAAGAGGGCGTTATCGAGGAGGCTCTTGTTGAGACTATCGGATGTTCCGGAATGACTCATTCTGCAGCTATGGCAGCTGAGATCCTTCAGGGAAAAACAATCCTTGAGGCACTGAACACTGACCTTGTATGTGATGCAATCAATACTGCTATGAGAGAGCTCTTCCTTCAGATCGTTTACGGACGTACTCAGAGTGCATTCTCTGATGACGGACTTGCAATCGGTGCTGGACTGGAGGATCTTGGTAAAGGACTTCGTTCTCAGGTTGGTACAATGTACGCAACAAAAGAGAAAGGTGTTCGTTACCTGGAGATGGCAGAGGGATACGTTACAGGAATCGCTCTGGACGAGAATGACGAGGTTATCGGATATCAGTTCGTTTCTCTTGGAAAGATGACTGATTTCATCAAAAAAGGCGACGATCCTAACACAGCATGGGAGAAAGCTAAAGGTCAGTACGGCCGCGTAGCTGATGCTGCTAAGATCATTGACCCACGTGCTGAGTAATAGAAAGGAGAGCAACGAACATGGCATTATTTGAGTCTTATGAGAGAAGAATTGACCAGATCAACGCTGTCCTGAACAGCTACGGAATCAGCTCCATTGAAGAGGCTGAGAAAATCACAAAAGATGCTGGTCTTGATGTTTACAATCAGATTAAAGGTATTCAGCCAATCTGTTTCGAGAACGCTTGCTGGGCTTACATCGTAGGTGCTGCAATCGCAATCAAAAAAGGCTGCCGCAAAGCTTCTGAGGCTGCAGCTGCAATCGGTGAGGGTATCCAGGCATTCTGTATCCCAGGTTCTGTAGCAGATCATCGTAAAGTAGGTCTGGGACATGGAAACCTTGGAAAGATGCTCCTTGAGGAGGAGACAGAGTGCTTCTGCTTCCTGGCTGGACATGAGTCCTTCGCAGCAGCTGAGGGTGCTATCGGTATCGCTGAGAAAGCAAACAAAGTACGTCAGAAACCACTTCGCGTTATCCTGAACGGACTTGGAAAAGATGCTGCTCAGATCATCGCTCGTATCAACGGATTTACATACGTTGAGACAAAATATGATTACAAAGAGGCTAAACTGAACATCGTATACGAGAAAGCATACTCTACAGGACTTCGTGCTTCTGTAAAATGCTACGGATCTGACGACGTTCAGGAGGGTGTAGCTATCATGCACCATGAGAACGTAGGTGTTTCCATCACTGGTAACTCCACAAACCCAACTCGTTTCCAGCATCCAACAGCTGGTACATACAAAAAAGAGTGTATCGAGCAGGGTAAAAAATACTTCTCCGTTGCTTCCGGTGGTGGTACAGGACGTACACTTCACCCAGACAACATGGCAGCAGGCCCAGCTTCCTACGGTATGACAGATACTATGGGACGTATGCACAGTGATGCACAGTTCGCTGGATCTTCTTCCGTACCAGCTCACGTAGAGATGATGGGACTTATCGGTGCAGGAAACAACCCAATGGTTGGTATGACTGTATCTGTAGCTGTAGCTGTAGAAGAGGCTGCACGTGAGGGAAAATTCTAATTAATACCGTAAGGTTTTAAATTGGAAATCATATGAAAGCAGGAGGGCTGCCAATTCTGGCAGCCCTTTTCTTTCTTAGAAGAAATGAGTTTTGAAACAAATGAGGGGATTTTAACATGTCAAATCAGAAAAAAACAGCCAGCGTAGATAATATCTATCGTCTGGAAGGACGTGTGCCGGTTGCCAAGGCTATTCCATTCGGCTTCCAGCACGTTCTGGCCATGTTTGTTGCCAATGTAACTCCGCTGATCATTATTGCGGGAGCTGCCATTTATAACGGACAGGCATTTACAGGTCTCGAGACAGCGCAGCTGATCCAGAACTGTATGCTGATCGCCGGTGTTGGTACTCTGATCCAGCTGTATCCGATCTGGAGGATCGGTTCGGGATTGCCCATTGTCATGGGATTGAGTTTTACCTTCCTGGCAGCCTGCCTTACCGCAGCATCCCAGGATTACGGCCTTATGGTGGGCGGAATCATCGTTGGCGGATGTATTGAAGGAGTGCTGGGTCTTACTGCAAAATACTGGAGAAAGCTGATTCAGCCTATCGTTGCAGGCTGTGTTGTAACTGCCATCGGTCTCAGTATCCTGAATGTAGGTGTAAGCTCTTTTGCCAGCTCCGGAAAATATGAAACAGGTGCATGGCAGAACCTTCTGGTGGGAACCATCACCCTTGCCTGCTGTCTGGCATTCAATGTATTTGCCAGAGGCTTCTGGAGACAGCTGAACGTTCTCTTCGGACTGATTGTTGGCTATATTGTATCCATTGGCTTCGGAATGGTAGATTTCTCCAATCTGAAGGGGATTGTGGATCAGCTGGGAGTATTTTCCTTCCCAAGACTGTTTGCCTATACACCAAAATTTGATGTGGGAATCATCGCATCCTTCGTCATCGTATTCCTTGTTTCCGCAGTGGAGACCATCGGTGATACAACAGCTGCATGTACCGGTGCTCTTGGAAGAGATATCACAGACAAAGAGGTCAGTGGATCTCTTGCGGTAGATGGCTTTATCTCTGCTGTTGCCGGCGGCGTTTTCGGTGTTTCTCCCATCACATCCTTCAGCCAGAACGTAGGTCTGCTGAAGATGACACGAGTGGTAAACCGATTCACCATCATGTTTGGTGCCCTGCTTATGATCCTGGGTGGTCTGTTCCCACCGATCGGTGCGTTCCTTTCCACACTTCCTGACTGTGTGCTGGGCGGATGTACCGTGATCATGTTCGGTTCCATCGTGGTTGCAGGTTTTGAGATGATTGCCAAGGTTGGCTTCAGTCACAGAAATATGATCATTGTTGCCACATCTCTGTGTGTAGGTGTAGGTGTAACTGAGGTGGAGGGCTTCTTCTCTGGACTTCCTTCCATCGTAGGTGATATCTTCGCTTCCAATATGGTAGCAGGTGTGTTTGTGGTATCCCTGATCCTGAGTCTTGTGCTCCCTGAAAATATGGGACATGAGATGTAAGACAGAACTGAATACAGAAAAAAGGAAAGGCATCGGGCCTTTCCTTTTTTATTACGTTATCTGATTATAAGACCTGAAAGAAAGACCCTTATATAGGAAACACATTCCTCGGTAAGGGAAAATGCTCCCTCCTTCATGGCCCATTCATAAAAGGTTCCCCTGATACTGCGGATCAGGTAATCTGTAATCTGCTGGATATCAAAATCTGCCCGCAGCTCCCCCTTGGTCTGTCCGTGCAGGAGAAAGGTTTTGATGATGCGGTACAGTTCACGATCGCTGCGGAGAGCATCCTGCTCAATGGTACCCTCTGTCAGCTGATGAATATAAAGAACACGAATCAGATCCAGACCGATCTTTTTCTCTGTAAAGTTGCAGGAGGCACGGATAAATTCCTCCAGCCGTTCTGTCACCGATGCTTCGGGATCCATCTGTTCCTCCAGGGTTTTGTAATAGGCATCATACTCATGGAACATCTCTGAGATCACCGCTGCTTTGGAGGAGAAGTGAACGTAGAAGGTTCCCTTGGCAGTTCCTGCTTTTTCCACGATCTCATTTACAGAAACATTGTCATATCCCTTTTCACGGAATAATTCCAGAGAACACTGGTACAGGTGTTTTTTTGTTTTTTCACCCTTTGTCATAATTTGGTTATCTCCTTTGAATATCTAACAAGCTAACGATAGCATACTGAGGATGCTCTGGCAAGGTATTTGCCATGGTATCCTGAGGATTCCCTGGCAGGATAATTGCAATGGTATCCTGAGGATTCCCTGGCAGACTATTTGTAGAATCTGGCAACATTCCCCCGTTTTTATTGACTGCAGTATAGTATCAATGTATAATTATAAAGTGACTGCGGTCATTTATGCTTCGCCGGGCGAAACAAATGTGTTTTCAGGGCGGTCAAATACTATGTGGGAGGAGAAATATGATCAAGTATATTTTCAAAAGAATCCTGATGCTGATCCCTGTTCTGATCGGTGTCACCTTTATCGTGTACTTTATTCTTGCTCTTACTCCGGGTGATCCTGTCACCATTATTCTTGGTGATCAGGCCACTGAGCAGAGCAAAGAAGAACTCAGAGAAGAGCTTGGACTGAATCAGCCTTTACTGAAACGCTATGCAGACTATATGGTAGGGCTTCTGAAGGGAGATATGGGAAAATCCTATAAGAACAATCTGGATGTGGCTGACCAGATTATGGAGCGTTTCCCTAACACAGCTATCCTGGCTCTGACAGCCATCCTGATTGCAATGCTGGTGGGAGTTCCGGTGGGAATCATATCGGCAAAGCACCAGAATACCATACTGGACAGGATATCCATGATATTTGCCCTGACGGGCATATCCATGCCTGTATTCTGGCTGGGACTTCTGCTGGTTATCATTTTTGCTGTTAACTTAAGAATCCTGCCCTCTTCAGGCTTTGATACCAGTTCGCTGGGTGCGGCTCTGCGCAGTCTGGTGCTGCCGGGAATCGTTCTCAGTGTAAATTCCATGGCAACTATTACCCGAATGACCAGATCCTCCATGCTGGAGGTTATGAGAAAGGACTACATTGATACAGCCAGAGCAAAGGGCGTATCAGAGAGAGTAGTTACCTTCCGTCATATGCTGAGCAATGCCCTGATTCCGATCATCACTGTTGTGGGAATTTCTTTCGGAAATCTTCTGGGTGGTTCCATCATTACAGAAACTGTGTTTGCATGGCCTGGAATCGGGCGATTTGTTGTTGAGTCCATTAAGATGAAGGACACACCTACTGTGCTGGGCTGTGTAATCTTCCTTTCTGTAATGTTCTCAGTGGTGAATCTGCTGATCGATATCCTGTATGCCTTTGTTGATCCGCGAATCAAATCACAGTACAAACTGAAATAAGAAAAGGAGTGAGGGTTATGAAAGAAGATACAAAGAAATCTTTTACCGGTGAGCCTGATGCTCCTGAAGAGCGCGGCCTCTGGATGGATGTATGGACCCGCCTTTGCAAGAACAAAGTAGCCCTGGTGGGCATGTTTTTCCTGGTGCTTCTTGTGGTGGTGTCCCTTTCCACTTTTATCATCGACATTGTGACTAAGGAGTCTTTCTACAATAACTATGTGATCAAGCAGGAACTGACACAGAAGCTGAAGGGGCCTGGAGCAGGTCATATCTTTGGTCAGGATGAATTTGGCCGTGATGTGTTCCTGAGAATTATCTGGGGAACAAGATATTCTCTGCTGCTGGGTGTGGGAGCCACCATCATGGCTGCCATTCTCGGAGGTGCGGTAGGTGCTGTGGCAGGATTCTACGGAAAACATCTGGACAACCTGCTGATGCGACTGATGGATATTCTTCTGTCCATTCCGTCCATTCTGCTTTCCATTGCTATTGTAGCGGCTCTTGGAACCAGCATGTTTAACGTTATGCTGGCCATCGCCATCTCCTATATTCCTCAGTATGCGCGAATTGTCCGTGCTGCCATTATGGAGCAGAAGAGTATGGAGTATATTGAGGCCTCAAGGGCCGTGGGTGCAGCGGATCCAAGAATTATCATCCGCCATATTATTCCAAATGCCCTGGCCCCCATCATTGTACAGGCTACCCTGGGAATTGCAGGCTGTATCCTGTCCATTGCCGGTCTTTCCTTCCTGGGACTGGGTATCCAGCCACCGGTGCCGGAGTGGGGTGGAATGCTGTCCAATGCACGTCAGTACATGCGTGATGCATGGCACATTACAGCATTTCCGGGACTGGCCATTATGCTGACAATTCTTTCTCTGAATCTGGTGGGTGATGCCCTTCGTGACGCCCTGGATCCAAAACTGAAAAACTAAAGAGGAGATCGAAGGATGAAAAGTGAAAAACTGCTTGAGATCAAAGATCTCGTTATTAAATATGAGACCAGCGACGGCGTGGTCCATGCTGTAAATGGTGTGAATCTCTCCATTGAGAAGGGACGCACTCTTGGACTTGTTGGCGAGACCGGTGCGGGAAAAACCACCGTTGCCAAGGGAATTATGGGCATCGTGCCAAATCCTCCGGGAAAGGTGAGAGGAGGAGAAATCTTTTTTCAGGGGGAGGACCTTCTGAAAAAAGACTGGGCATCCATGAGAAGTATCAGGGGAAATGAAATCTCCATGATCTTCCAGGATCCCATGACAAGTCTGAACCCTGTTATGACCGTTGGGGATCAGATTGCCGAGGTAATCGCCATTCATCAGAATCTGAATAAAAAAGAGGCTGATATGAAGGCGAAGGAGATGCTGGAGATGGTAGGAATCCCTGCAGACCGCTCTGTGGAATATCCCCATCAGTTTTCCGGCGGTATGAAGCAGAGGGTGGTAATCGCCATTGCCCTGGCCTGCAACCCACAGCTGCTGATTGCGGATGAGCCCACCACCGCCCTGGATGTTACTATTCAGGCCCAGGTGCTGGAGATGATGACCAATCTGAAAAATCAGATGAATACCTCCATGCTGCTGATCACCCATGATCTGGGTGTGGTGGCTCAGATCTGTGACAATGTGGCCATCATGTATGCTGGTGAGATCGTGGAATACGGTACGCTGAGAGATGTTTTCAAGGCCACTGCCCACCCATATACAGAGGGACTGTTCGGTTCCATTCCAAGCCTTACCGCCGATGTGAAGCGTCTGAGCCCCATTGAGGGTCTGATGCCGGATCCCATGAACCTGCCAGAGGGCTGCAAATTCAGCCCCAGATGCAAATATGCAGATGATAGATGCCGTACCCAGGCACCGGCAGTGACACAGCTTTCTGATACACACTGTGCTTCCTGCTGGAGATTAGTAAAGGAGGAGAACTGATGGCAGAAAAAAATCAGGAGATCCTTCGCGTAGAGGAACTGAAGAAATATTTTGATACTCCCAAGGGAAAACTCCATGCGGTGGACGACGTAAACTTCACTCTGAACAGAGGAGAGACCCTTGGAATCGTAGGAGAGTCCGGCTGCGGCAAATCCACCATGGGACGTGCCATCCTGCGTCTCCATGAGCCTACAGCAGGAAAAGTTTTCTTTGAGGGAGAGGATATCCTTTCCTATAATAAGGCAAAGATGAAGAAGCTCCGCCAGGAGATGCAGATCATTTTCCAGGATCCCTATTCCTCACTGAATCCCAGAATGACAGTAAAAGAAACCATTCTGGAGCCCATGCTGATCCATGGAATATTCAAAAAGAATCAGACAGAGGAGATCAATGCCCGGGTTCGTCAGATTATGGATATGGTAGGTCTCTCCCAGAGACTGATCAATGCCTATCCCCATGAGCTGGACGGAGGACGCCGCCAGCGAATCGGGATTGCCCGTGCCCTGGCTTTGAATCCAAAGTTTATTGTGTGCGATGAGCCGGTTTCCGCTCTGGATGTATCCATTCAGGCCCAGGTGCTGAATCTGATGCAGGACCTTCAGGAGGAACTGGGTCTTACCTATCTGTTCATCACCCACGATCTGTCTGTTGTGAAGCATTTTTCCAACGATATCGCGGTAATGTATCTGGGACAGATGGTGGAGAAGGCGCCGGCAGCAGAGATTTTTGCTCATCCGCTGCATCCTTATACAGAGGCACTGCTTTCCGCAATCCCTGTTCCGGATCCGGATGTGAAGATGGAGCGAATCATTCTGCAGGGAGAGCTTACATCCCCTGTTAATCCCGGTAAGGGCTGTCGTTTCGCCAAACGATGTATCTATGCCACTGAAAAATGTCTTGCTGCTGATGTACCTCTTGACGAGGTGACACCAGGACACTTTGTGGCCTGTGCAAGACTGGCGGAGATCCGCAGCTGAGATATGTGATTTTAAAAATCCACAGATGAACTCCTCTGAACCTGATCTGTGGGGAAGAGCAGTTTGACTGTTGATAATATATGTAAAGGAGAAAAGAGTTATGAAAAAAAATCTAATGAAGAAAACTGCCTGCGCAGTGCTTGCTGCTGCCATGGCCTTTTCACTGACTGCCTGTGGAGGCAGTTCCGGTGATTCTGCTTCCTCAGAGGCTGCAGAGGTATCCTACAAGGACACCTTTACCTTCTCGCAGGCGGCAGACATTGTAACACTGGATCCGGCTGATACAGCTGCCATCCCTACACTGGATGTGCTCTGTGGAATCTATGATTCCCTGGTTACCTTTGATGCAGATATGAATGTGGTTCCCTGTCTGGCAACAGAGTGGGATCAGGAGGATGAACTGCATTACACATTCAAACTCCGTGATGATGTTGTATTCCATAACGGAGATCCTATGACTGCAGAGGACGTTGTATATTCCATCAAACGTCTTGCTGTCAGTGCAAAAAATGCTTCTCTTATGTCGGCTCTGGAGGATGCAGAAGCTGTGGATGATTATACTGTGAAGTTTACATTATCACAGCCCGCACCAACCTTCCTGAATAACCTGGCAAACACAGCAGCTGCTATCCTTCCCCAGAGCTATATGGAGGAGAATGGTGAGGATATCATTACCACTGCTCCTGTGGGAACCGGTGCATACAAATTTGTTGAGTGGAAACAGGGAAGCTCCGTGACCATGGAGGCAAATGAGGACTACTGGGACGGAGAGGTTACCACAAAGAATGTAATCATGAAGGTTATTCCTGAGGCATCTCAGAGAACCATCGCTCTGGAAACCGGTGAGATCGACTGTGCCTACGGTGTTCAGTCCAACGACATCTCCAGAATCGATGAGGATCCAACCATGAATCTTCTGATGGCACCTGCTCTTTCCACCGCATTTGTATGTATGAACTATGAGAAGGCGGGAATTGACAACAAGGATGTCCGTGAGGCGATTCGTCTTGCCATTGACTCTCAGAGCATTGTGGATGCTGTATATTATGGTGCAGCAGAGCCGGATAATACCATTATTCCTTTTGCAGCCTTCGGTTATCAGGAGGATGCAGCTGAGATCGAGTATAATCCTGAGAAGGCAAAAGAGCTTCTGGCAGCAGCAGGCTACGGAAATGGTTTCAGCACCAATATCTATACCAATGACAACCAGCAGTCTGTGGAGATCTGTCAGATCATCCAGGCTCAGCTGAAGGAAGTGGGTATTGACTGTGAGGTGAAAACTCTTGAGTTTGGTACTTTCCTTGACAAGATCGGATCAGGTGAGCATGATCTCTGTCTGATGACCTGGTCCACAGGTACTGTTGATGCAGACTTTACCTACTACGCACAGTTCCATTCTTCCCAGTATGGAATCTACGGAAACATGATGACTCCTGATCTGTTCCCAGGTCTGGATGAGAAGCTGGATGAGGCAAGAAGCACTTCTGATCAGGAGGTTCGTATGGCAGCATACAAAGAGGTGGAGGAGATCCTCACTGAGAATTCCATCTACCGTCCACTTGTTTGCCGCAGCAGTGTTGTGGGTACAACTGCAAAGGTGGAGAATTTTGAGCTTCGCGCCAACGATATCTATAACTTCAAGCACGTAAAGGTTCAGGAGTAAAGTTGAAAAATGCTTTTGACAGGAAAAGGGGTTGTCATCTGACAGCCCTTTTCCTTGTGTCAGAAGCAGTGCCGGTTTCTTCTGTTTCAGAGGGCGGCAGATTAAGAAAGGGAGGAAAAACAGATGCTTTACTGGTCAGATGAAGGCTCTGCAAAGCTTTTTGTGGAGCTGTATGTAAGTGTGATCCACAGGGCAGCAGAACAGACCGGATCCTTTGTGGAATTCTTCAACATCACAGGACAGAAGCCGGTGATGAAAACAGAGGAGGAGATGAAGCGGGCAGCAGAACAGCTGAACATGGCATTTTCCGGTATTTCGGGACACAGGGGAGAATATCTGCGGGATATGCTCCGTGGAGTGGAGACCCTGCTTGCCCTTACCTGTGGGGAAAAAATCCCCTATCAGGAGGCGGTGAGACGGATCCTTGGATTTGAGATGCGGGAGGTATCAGAGGAGAGGTTCATCCGCGTCAGCCATGAGGTGGACCGGATGCTGGAGGAGGACGGCTATCACCAGAGCACCACAGGGCAGAAGGTGAAGCAGTGGTTTGAGGATAATCTGCTGCAGCCGGAGGAACTCTCAGACACTGCCCTCTCTGTGCTGGCCCTTCTCCAGAGAGAAACAAGGCGGATCATTCCCCTTCCGGAAGAGGAGGGCTGGGGAAAGCTGGAACTGACAGAGGGGGTATCCTGGGGGGCCTTCAGTGATTACCAGGGCCATTATATCACCAATATGCTGATGAACAGGGAAAGTGTATGGAAGCGCCCAAATTTCATTGATACAGTGGCCCACGAGCTGTATCCGGGACATCACACCTGGTATACCAGGCGAGAACAGCTGTTTTATCAGGATCAGGTGCCGCTGGAGGCTTCTGTTCTTGGAATTGGCAGTGCGGAGGATCTTCTCTTCGAGGGAATGCCGGAAAGCGGCGTGCATTTTCTGGGCATCGATGATCCACAGGTGGAAACAGAGGGGATGGACAGTGAATTAAAGCATAAGATCACATTGGCAAGAATGATCATTCAGTGTACCAGAATCCTGGAGATCAATGCCTGCTACCATTATCATGTGGAGGGTGCTTCCAGAGAGCAGGTAATCCAGGAACTGACAGGGGACGGCTGGTTTGAACAGACTGTGGCGGAGAGGGTGTTCCGGTATTTCTCACATCCGCTGAATTCTCTGTATTATCCCTCATATTACTACGGAAGATGGATCATGACCTATGCCTATGATTGTTTTGCACCTGAGGACAGAGAACTGTTTTTCCGTACCGCCTACGATGTTCCCCATACTACAGGCACATTTATCAGAAGAATAGAAGAGCTGACAGGAGAGGCATTTGACCCTGTTACCATGGCTCAGAATTAGGAAAGGAAAGGACACTATATGAACAGAACCTATACAATCATCAGATGCGGCAAGCTTTTTGACGGTATCACTCCCGAGTGGAAGGAGGGCTTCAGCATTCTGGTGGAGAATGACCGCATTGCAGAGGTGGGCAGAGAAATCCCGGAGCCAGAGGGGGCACGGATTGTCGATCTTACGGATGCCCAGGTTACTCCGGGTATGATCGATGCGCATATGCATATGGACTATATTGACTGGCACACGGTTAGGGAAGAGGTGTATACCACCAGTGAAGAGGCAAAAACACTGGCTGCAGCCCGCACAGCGAAAAAATGCCTGGAAAGGGGATTTACCACTGTTCGCCATACCGGTGGCATCACCAGCAAGGGATATGGAATTCTGGATGTGAAAAGAGCCATTGAAAGGGGTTATCTCGAGGGAGCCCGCATTGTGGCGGCTCCTCTGTTTCTCTGCTCTGCAGGCAGTCATGGAGATCTTTCCCAGGGCTTTGCAGGAAATCCGGAGCTGTCCGCTGTGCTGCAGAGTCACAGAACCACACTGGGGTCTGGAAAGGATTTCTTTGTAAATGCCGTTCGGGAGCAGGTGAAGTATGGCTCTGATTTTCTGAAGATCATGGCAACAGGGGGTTTTTTTACTCCCAATGATACACCCATCCAGCAGCAGCTGAATGATGAGGAGCTGGAGGCCATCATCACCACTGCCCATGAGCTGGGACGTACCGTAACTGCCCATGTGTACACCAATGAGCTGATGCAGAAGCTGATCCGCTTTGGCATTGACGGTATGGAGCACGGTGCTTTGATGAATGAAGAGACAGCGGCTATGTTTGAGGAGAAAAATCTCTATCTGGTGCCCACCTTCTGTCCCTATGAGGAGGCTGTGCATTATGATCCGGAGGCTATTAAGCTGAAACAGCCGGAATTCAGAAGAAAGCTGGAACTGTATAAGGATGTGCTCCAGGCGGGACGTCAGGTAATCTGCAAGAGTAAGATCCGTCTGGGCTACGGAACAGATTTTGTGGCAAATCATCAGAACTATGAGAGCGGATATGAGTACGAGGCCTGGATGAACAGCGGCATGGATCCCTTCCGTACTCTCATGGCAGCCACCTCTGTAAATGCGGGAATTCTTGGTCTGGGGGACCAGATCGGAACCATTCAGAAGGGCAAGGTGGCAGATATCGCTGCGTGGAAGAGGGATCTCATGAAGGATCCGAAGGCGTTGCTGGACTGTGCCTTTGTTATGAAGGAGGGAAAGGAATACAGAACAGAATCCTGTCTGCAGGGATAATATTCCTGGCAACAGATTCTTTCAGACAAAAAAACAGGGCCATCGCCAAAATGCGATGGCCCTGTTTTTCTGTAAAGGTATGAATGTTCCGATTCAGACTTTTTTTCTTGCCAGAAGAATAAAGATCAGTGAGCTGATCAGCAGCATAAATGGATAGAACATCAGCGGAATGATCTGGAATGCTGATGTGGATCCACCCAGTTCCTTCACTGCAGACAGTGCCACCAGCATCTGGGCTCCGTAGGGGATGATCCCCTGGGAGATGCAGGAGAAGGTATCCAGTATGGAGGCAGTTTTTCTCGGTGTGATCTGATAGGTTTCAGACATTTCTCTGGCAATGGGATTGGCCATTACGATGGCAACGGTGTTGTTGGCGGTGGCGATATCCAGCAACAACACCAGAACGCCCATGCCCAGAAGGCCTCCTCTGTAGCCGTGGAATACAGAATACAGGCTGTTCAGCAGAGCATCAAAGCCTCCGTATACCCGCACCAGAGCACAGATGGCAGATACAAGAATAGCCACCATTGCAGTCTCGAACATGCCGGAAGCACCATTTCCCATGGAGGAAAGCAGGGCTGTGGCACTGATCGCTCCAGTTGCCAGCATGATGAAAGAGCCGGACAGAATTCCCAGCAGCAGCACCACAAAGACATTGATACCGATGATACCACCCACAAGAACGATCACATAGGGAAGGATGTGGATCAGGCTGTAATCCGGAATCTCCAGAGATCCTGACGCTGATCTCAGAGACAGAATCAGAATCAGAACAACGGAAACAGCTGCTGCCGGAAAGGCGATGGCAGCATTTTCCCGGAACTTATCCTTCATGGCCACACCCTGGCCCTTGCAGGCGGCGATGGTGGTATCAGAGATGAAGGAAAGGTTATCTCCAAACATGGCACCACCCATTACAGAGGCCACACACAGCGGCAGTGAAAAGCCGGAGGTCTGGGCCACCGCAACACCGATGGGCACAATGAGGGTGATGGTTCCCACAGAGGTTCCCATGGAGACGGATACCAGACAGGCCACAAGAAACAGGACTGCCACAGCATATTTGTGCGGAATTACAGAAAGCATGAAATAGGCTACGCTTGGGGCACTGTCACGGCCCACCACTCCCACAAAGATGCCGGCTTCAAGAAAGATCAGGATCATGATAAAGATGTTTTTGTCACCCACGCCCTGGGCCATAATGGACAGCTTTTCCTCAAAATCCACCTTTCTGTTCTGCAGGCAGGCCACAAGAAGAGCAATCAGAAATACAACCACCACAGGAATCTGATAGAAGCCCATTTCCATATGCAGGCCGTATTCAAAAAGCAGGCCCAGTCCCAGATAGATGACGAGAAATACACCGATGGGCAGAAGCGCAGCGGGATTCCCCTTTTTTTGTGTTTGATTCATAGTAATTTCCCCCGATTCATAGATTAAGCATTCCCTTTCGGAAAAAGCTCTGTTCCGCTATTATACAATCTGTATTCCATTGAGAAAACAACAGTTGGGAAAATGCTTTATTAAAAATTTAGATATACCCATTCGAAATATCTGCTTATTTGAACAAATACCGAACAAATTAAACACAATTTTACGACATGTTTCACATTTGTTTCTGATGTTGCTATAATTAACGGGAGGATGTCGGCAAATCTGACATCTGTTCAGTACGCCTGAGGCGTTTGGAAATATGCGAAGACTATGGGGGGATTGTGTATGGAGGAAAAAAGTTTTCTTACTCCAAAAAAGTTCCTGCAGTGTTGCGGGATCAGACGGAGTAAATGTACAGAGATGACCATAGGCTCCTATCTGGGAGAACAGTTTCTGAATATCAGGATTTATCAGGAGGGGAGTACCTTTGAAACCTATTTTATTCTTCAGATTGAGGACTCTTCGTCCCGTTTTTTTCTGAATCCCAATTCAAAGGGCCGCCGATCTGTATCCCAGGATAAATGTAAGGAGCTGTGCAGAGGGCTCACCCTGCAGGTGATGCAGTCTGTGGTGGATACCATCAGGGGACGGATCAGTAATCCTGCTCTGTCCCATCCGGATTTTGAAGAAATCTATTCCTACATGAAGGAGATGAACTGGAGCATCGATCAGGAGGCGGAGGCGGATCTGATTCTGGCACGGCACAGGGAGGACGCTGTCAGGATCATGATCCTTCTGCTGGCAGCTGTTTTTCAGGATTACTACAGCTCGGTGGGGATCTGCTGGAAGGTGAGGGGGTATCTCAATGAGAAGAGTACCTATCAGGAGGCCTCATCCGGAGCTGCCCAGCTCAGAGAGGGAGGGATTTTCCTGAAGAAAAGGGGAAGAATCCTGCCCCTGTCGGAGCTGAAAACGGATCGCACCTATGTGCGCAGGGGGGATCTGCTGGAACAGACAGAGAAAAAGCTTGGCAAACTGGAGAGGAACGGTGAAAAGAGATTTCTTCTGCTGTATGGCCCACCGGGAAATGGAAAATCTGAACTTGCCAGAGCCTATGCCAGTGAGACCGCAGGAGAGAGATACAGGAAGCAGTTCTGGCTCACCTGCCCGGAGACAGAACGCTTCACTCTCTCAGATCTGTGCAGGAACTGTGCCACAGAGAACAGGGAGCAGGATATCCTGGCTGTCCTGGCCTCTGCCACCCCGGATATTCTTCTGGTGGTGGACAACTGCAATGTGGAGATTACCAGCCTGATCAATGAGCTGTATTATCATACAGGGGAGGCCACTGTTCTGATCACCAGCCGGCTCAGCAATCTGTCAGGCTTTGATTCCAGAAATGCTCTGCAGGTCTGTTCGGAGGATCAGGAGACATTCTGTGAAGAGGTGTTTCGAAAAAACTATGAAAAAAAGCAGATGGCAGGAAGGAAGCTGATTCCCGCAAGGGAAGGGGCGGCAGTAAAGGAAATCTGCAGAAGAGTGTATCTGAATCCTCTTTTTACTGCCATGATCGCCGGTTTTTTGCGGGAACACAGCAGCAGGATCACCATAGGAGAATTCAATAGAAAGCTGATGAAAAACGGCCTTCTGGAGGCATTTCCCAGATATTCCAGACTGGATTTCAGGAAGGATGAGCCGGAGCACCTTCTGCTGCGTCCGGAGGAGGTGCTGAGGATCATCCTCCGGGAGGAGCTGGACTGTATACGGCTTTTCGGGGATGAGGAGCTGCAGGTACTGCATCTGATGATGCTGTTTCCGGCAGAGCCCATGTCCTGCTCTCTGGTCAGTGAGATTCTGGGAGATAATGATGAGCAGTGGATGATGGAGTCTGTCATTGAGAGGCTCATCGGACTGTCGCTGCTCCAGACAGAGAAGGAAAGAATCTATATGCATCCGCTTCTCTGTGAATTACTCCGCTCCGGTACTCTTATGGAGACAGAGACCCCTGTATTATTCAGTCAGGAAAAGCGGGATGCCTTTTATTCCCATGTTCTGGAGCATATCCTGCTGCTGGAGCAGAACACCCTCCGGGAATATATGCATGTTGCGGTGGCTGTGTTCAGAGAAATCCAGAGTATCGATCCGGTGCTTCGTATTCTTTTCTACAGCTTTTATAACAGAAAGCGCTGCGGCTGTTATCTGAGGGAGTTCCTGGAGGAGAATCAGGATCCACGGATCCTGGCCTGTTGGAACACAGAAAATGGCAGGGTATTCGGTATGCAGAATATGAAAACGGGAGAACAGGAAATTCTGCTGGATCTTTCCCGGCGGGGGAAGAGTGGTCGATATTTCCGGTCTGAAAGAGGTGATTGCTCTGAAACCACCTGTCTGCAGCTGGATTCCGACACTGAGGTGCAACTGCTGTTCTTCTATGAGGGGGCTGCTCCGGATGAACAGGGGATGGATATAGACCTTTCAGCAGGTATCTGTGGACATCCTCTGAGAGAGATTCCTGATATTTTTATGCGCCATTGCAGGAGAAGCTTTCGTATTAGTTTTCCGGAAGGAATCCGCAGGATCGGAGACTGGGCCTTCGACAACTGTAAGGGTTTTCAGGGACCGCTGGAGCTGCCGGAATCCCTGAAGATCATTGGGAAGGGTGCCTTTCACGGCTGTACAGCCCTGTCCGGGCCACTGGAGCTGCCAGAGAAGCTGAGAGTCATCAGCGGGCTGGCCTTTTGTCACTGCACCAGTCTGCAGGGGCAACTGAATCTGCCGGAGGGACTGGAGATTCTGGGGGAGATGGCCTTCTGTTTCTGCGCTCAGCTGGAGGGAGAGGTGCAGTGTCCCGATTCTCTGATGCATGTGGGCAGAACTCCCTTTTACAACTGTGCGCGGCTGCAGCCTTCACGCCGTTTTGAAGAATTGTCCCGGGAGGAGGAGCAGACGGAGGAACAGCAGGGCAGCCGGATCTACTTTTCGCCCTTTACAGAGAAGATTGAACAGGAGGCTTTCCGTGGAAGGACCGATCTTTCAGGGGAGCTGAAGCTACCTGCATCTCTGAAAAGGATTGGGGATCAGGCTTTCTACCACTGTGGCCGTATTACTGGAACCCTTCAGTTTTCCGGTTCCCTCAGAAGCATTGGAGACGGAGCCTTTTACGGCTGTTCCGGTCTCACCGGCGGTCTTGATCTTCCGGATACCTGTATCAGGATCGGAGACGGAGCTTTTTTAAGCTGTACCGGGCTGTCCGGTTCTCTCCGACTGCCAAGGAGAATCAGGGAGATTTCCACTGCCTGCTTCTTAATGTGCAGCGGTCTGAAGGAGATAAGAAATATGGAGGAACTGTCGGAGCTGACCGTAATCCGGGAGGGAGCATTTTTCCAGTGTACCTCCCTTCAGGGAGATCTGTATCTGCCGGGGAATATACGCTGTATCGAGGATGGAGCTTTTGACGGCTGCTACTCTCTGTCCGCATTGTATTTTGCAAAATCCGGTAATCTGAAGCAGCTGGGAAATGGCTGCTTCCATGACTGCATGAATCTGAAAGGGACTCTTCGCATTCCCGTCAGTGTGGAAACAGTGGGTGTGGGCTGTTTTTACGGTTGTGGCTATGATACCTGCATTGTATACAATCCCGACTGTGAACTTCAGGAGGCCTTTATTGACAGAACCGTGCTTCTGGTGGGGTATCAGGGTTCCACGGCTGAAGCCTACGCAGCAGAGTACGGCAATCCTTTCAGAATACTGGAGTAATACTGGCGAATCAAGTGGAGATATGGCGCGGGATTCTGGCCAGCTTTTGCTGACATCGTCCTCTCCTGGGTCAGAAGGAAGAGAAGGGGCCATCGCAACGGTTGTTGCGATGGCCCCTTAGTTTGATGTGGTGTGTGAAAGATGTGTCTGTTTAAAATGACGTCTCCGGACAGGATGGAAGTTCAGATTATAGTCTGAAGACGTTTGCAATAGAAATGAACCCTTTTTCCTCACATCCCTATTGTAATACAGGGGCAGGTACCATTTCCAAGACACATCCTGAACAAATCCGGGAACAGATCCTGAACAGATGCTGAACAGAGTCTTCTTATTCTGAACAACCCTGTTCCGGCTGATCCATCTTAAAAAAATCCCGGAAGCGTTTCCTGAACAGGGCAGAAGCTTCTGTTCTCAGTTCCTCTGTGAAGCGGGCGTAGAGCTCCAGAAATTCCTTTCCCTGGGCAGTCAGCTCGCTGTGGCTTCCCTTCAGTCCGCCCTTGGTTCTGGCCACCAGAGGGCAGTGGAGTTCGTTCTCCAGCCGCTGGATCAGATTCCAGCTGGTGGTGTAGGAAATATGCATGCGGTTGCAGGCTTCTCTGACATTGCCAGTTTCATCGATCAGCATCAGCAGTGTAAAAACCTGCTCATCAAAAAATATCTTTTCTCTGGCAAGACCGATCCGCAGATTGACCCGGACAAGATTTCTGTTGTGAAGATTCAACAGCTTCTGATACTCATCGGAGCTTCCGGGAATCTCATCCACCAGAATTCCCCTGTCATCCACCTCCACGTAATCGGTGGTTCCGCCGGCCCATCGGAAGGCTTCCTGGAGTCCGCCGTCTCCCCGGTAAGACAGGATATCTTCGATATAATCCGCTGAGAACAGCACCGGGTGGCCGGGAACTCCCTTGCAGACAGGCACCGCAATGGGGCTGTTGGAGAGCAGAAGACTTTGAATGGTATTGCTGGTAAACAGAGGCAGATCTGCAGGGGTAAACAGGATTCTGTCGCATTTTCCCTGCAGGTAGCGAAGCCCGTGTTTTACAGACTCCAGCATATCTGTTGTTTCGTAGTTTTCATTTTTGATAAAAATCACATGACTGGAGGTGAGAAGTCTCTCCAGCTCGTCACTGTTATGGCCTGTGACAGCTACGATCCTGGAGATCCCTGCATTTCTCAGAGTAGCCACGATCCTTTCTATGGCAGTGATGGTCCCTATATTATCCAGAGGGCCACAGGTGCTGTTGCTTTCAGGAAGACCTGCAGCCGCGATCAATGCGCCGATTTTCATAGCGTGCGCCTCCTTTACAGAGAAATTCAAGTCGACGCTTGCGGAGACTTGGCGCGCGATTCTGGTCAGCTTTAGCTGACATCTTCCTATCAGAATCGCTGCGCATCCTCGCGGAGCGTTTTATCTCAGTCGGAGATTGGACTCCCACTGAGACTAATTTGTCAATACTCACCACCTATAGAGGTGGGAGTCTTCTCCACTGAGATAAAAATATATACTAATCTGGTATTAAAACTTCGTATAATATAGATAAAAAAATAATGTTTTCGGATAAAAGAATACTATTTATGCACAAATTATAGCACTTTATTTATGCGAATACAAATTATTTGAAAGTTGGTGCCGATATAGTCAAAAAGGTATAATAAAGCTATAAAAGATGTTTATTCTGAAAGGGGATGAGATTACGGAAGAGGAGAAAGTATTTGAAATTACAGCCAGTGAGGTAACCATAGAGGTGCGGGACGCAAAGACAGGAGTTACCTACAAAAGGACACTGCCCATCGATTTTTATGAGAATGCGAATTTTCTGAAACTGACCGGGGAAAATTTAGATGGCAGTTTATCCTCTATCGTTTTTTATTCCATGAGAGGAATTGAGCGGGTAAAAGATCTGACAGGAAAGGGTCCTGATCATGATCCCTGCGGTACACATCGGTAAATACCTATAAGGAGCGTGATGATATGATTAAAAAAACACTGAAGATCAATGGCGTAGAGAGAATCCTTATTCTGGATCAGGATACTACTCTGGCAACTGTTCTTCGTGAGCGTCTTCTTCTTACTGGATGTAAGATCGGCTGCGGCGAGGGACATTGTGGTGCCTGCAACGTTATTATGGACGGAAAAGTTGTAAGATCCTGTCTGTATAAGATGAGTAAGATCAAAGACGGTGCTGAGATTACTACCATCGAGGGTGTGGGAACACTTTCTGATATGCATCCGATCCAGGTTGCATGGATGGCTTACGGCTGTGCACAGTGTGGATTCTGTTCATCTGGATTTATCATTTCTGCAAAAGTACTGCTGGACAATAATCCAAGTCCAACAAGACAGGAAGTAAGAGACTGGTTCAACAAACAGCGTAACCTGTGCCGTTGTACAGGATATAAACCTCTCATTGATGCTACCATGGCAGCAGCGGCAGTTATGCGTGGTGAGATGACAAAAGAGGATCTGGTATTTAAACCAACAGGCGATTCCATCGTTGGTACCAATTATATCCGTCCATCAGCAGCTCAGAAGGTAACTGGTACCTGGGACTTTGGTGCTGACGATGCACTGAAGATGCCTGAGGGAACACTTCGCCTTGCTCTTACACAGGCTAAGGTTTCCCATGCAAATATCCTTGGCATTGATACCTCAGAGGCTGAGAAGATGCCTGGTGTATACAAGGTAATCACTGCAAAAGACATTAAGGCAGCAGGCGGAACCAATAAGATCAACGGTCTTGTCATGCTTCCTAAACATAACAAAACCGATGGATTTGAGCGTCCTGTACTCTGTGATGAGAAAATCTTCCAGTTTGGTGATGCCATTGCCATCGTAGCAGCTGATACAGAGGCTCATGCCCGTGCAGCAGCTGAGGCAGTTAAAGTTGATATCGAAGAGCTTCCTGCATATATGAATGCACTGGATGCCATTGCACCAGATGCTATGGAGATCCATCCTGGAACACCGAATGAGTTCTTTGAGACCAACTGTATCAAGGGACCGGAGTTTGATTGGGACAGCGTTCCGGATTCACAGCAGATCGAGATCGAGAGCTACTGCTCACGTCAGCCACATCTTCATCTGGAGCCTGACTGTGGCTATGGCTACATCGATGAGGACGGTCTTGTAACCGTACATTCAAAATCCATCGGTATCCATCTCCACATGCCTATGATCGCTGATGGTATCGGCGTTCCAATGGATAAGCTTCGTCTTGTTCAGAACCATGCAGGAGGAACCTTCGGATACAAGTTCTCTCCAACTAATGAGGCTCTGATCGGTGCAGCTGCCAAGATTCTGCAGCGCCCGGTTTCTCTGGTATTCAATCAGTATCAGAATATTACTTATACAGGAAAACGTTCTCCTGCATTTATGCACATTAAGCTGGCTGCAGATGAGAAAGGTAAACTCCTTGCTCTGTGGGGCGACAACAAGGTTGACCACGGTCCTTATTCAGAGTTCGGTGATCTGCTGACCATGCGTCTGTCTCAGTTTACAGGAGCTGGATACGGCATCAATTCCATCAGAAACAAGAGTACTACAGTATTCACCAACCATGCATGGGGCTCTGCATTCCGTGCTTACGGTTCACCACAGTCCTTCATGGGTTCTGAGATTGCCATCGACTGTCTGGCAGCTAAGATGGGAATCGATCCATTCGATATCCGTGAGATGAACTGCTACAAAGAGTCTGAGGGTAGCACAATTCCTACCGGATATCCACCGGAGGTTTACTGTGAGGAGGATCTGTTCAAGAAAGCACGTCCTCTGTATGAGGCAGGTAAGAAACGTGTTGCTGAGAAGAATGCTGCATCTGACGGAAAGATCAAATACGGTATTGGTGTAGCTCTTGGTGTTTACGGCTGTGGTCTTGACGGTGTTGATACCTCTTCTGCATATGCAGAACTGAATCCGGACGGAACAGTTACCATGTATGCTGCATGGGAGGATCATGGACAGGGTGCTGACATGGGTGTTGTTGTTTCTTCACATGAGACCCTTCGTCAGGCAGGAATTAAACCTGAGCAGATCAGACTTGTTATGAACGATACCAAGACCTGTCCGAATGCTGGACCTGCAGGCGGATCCCGTTCACAGGTTATGTCAGGAAATGCATGCCGTCTGGCGGCAGAGAACCTGGTGGCAGCTATGAAGAAAGAAGACGGAACCTATCGTACCTACCAGGAGATGGTGGATGAGGGTCTGGCTACTAAATATGAGGGCAACTGGGTAACTACCTTCTGTGCTGATCATCCAATCGATCAGGATACCGCTCAGGGTGATCCATTTGCAACTTATATGTATTCCATCTTCCTTCCTGAGGTAGCTGTTGATACAGAGACCGGTAAGGTTAAGGTTGAGAAATTCACCTGTGTGGCAGATGTAGGAACCATCATGAACAGACTCCTTGTTGAAGGAAACTTCTACGGCGGTCTTGTACAGGGTATCGGACTTGCTCTTTCTGAGGACTTTGAGGATCTTGATCATGACACATCTCTGCTGAAATGTGGTATCCCATATCCGAAGGATGCTCCGGACGATATCGAGCTGCACTTCAATGAGACCTACCGTCCATCCGGCCCTTACGGTGCTGCTGGTTGTGGTGAGGCTCCACTGGATGCTCCTCATCCTGCAATCCTGAATGCAATCTACAACGCAACAGGTGCCCGCATCACCCGCATCCCGGCACGTCCTGAGAGAGTGCTGGAGGCTCTGAAGGCTCTGGAGAAATAATCCGGAAGGCTATGCAGAACAGACAATTTAAAAAATAATCTGATAATTCAGAGGATACATTCACAGTCTGGTTGTGAAATGTGGTAAAATGACAGGGAGGTGGATCATCCACCTCCCTGTTTTCAAATATCTGCAGATGATAAAGGAGTACCTTTACAGGGAGTTATTTATGGCATATATCAAGGAACGAGAATCGACACACATCTATCATGTGAACCGAATGTCCAAGGAAGAGATGGATAGCATGATCAACAGATGTATTTACGAGGAGCCGGCCTACTGTGTGGCGGAATGCCCCATGAAGCTGGATACCAGGGCCGTGCTTTCGGCAGCAGCTGCCGGCAACCTGAAGAAGGCTCTGAGTCTCTATGAAAAGATCACTCCATTTCCGGTGATCCTGTCGGCTGGCTGTGAGGCACCCTGTCAGAAGGCCTGTAAGCTGAAGGAGAGGGGAGAGGGCATAGCCATCAGAGAGGTGGAGAGGGCAATTGCCAAGTATGGAGAGAGAACAAAATCCAGCGGTGTTTTCCGCATGAGGAAAAAGAAAAAGGCAGCAATCTTCGGCAGCGGACTTTTTCCTCTTTTCCTGGCAGGGGAGCTGGAGAGGAAAATGTATCCCACCACCATCTTCTGTCAGGAGAAGGACTGCTCTGATTATTTAAAAACCTGCGCTCCCTTCCTCTCTGAGGAAGAGCACACTGTGGAACTGGCAAGACTGAAGAGTCTGGATCTGAGTTTTGAATTTGGCTGTTCTCTCACAAAGGAGTTCATAGAAGAAAAAAGGGATGAAGCTGACATTTTCTGCGGTTCAGCTGAGACAGCCCGTGTTCTCCTGCCGGATTGCAGTATTGATGAGGAACTGATGCTGGTGCAGGAACTGAACATGGTGACGGGAAGTTGCAGTACGGTGATGGAGGCAGCTCTTGGTGCCAAGAGGGCAGCTCTTTCCGTGGATCGACTGGCACAGAAACTCTCCCCGGCTGCCAACAGAGGCAAGGAGGGGGCTGTGGCTACCCGGCTTATTACCAATCTGGAGGGAATCCCCCATTCAGAGTGCATCCCCATGGGAGAAAATGGCTACACCAGTGAAGAAGCCATCCGGGAAGCAGGGCGCTGTATCCAGTGTCACTGTGAAGAATGTTTCAAGGGCTGCGCTTATTTGCGGGAGTATAAGAAGCATCCAGGTCTTCTGGCAAGGGAAATCTACAATAACACCCAGATCATCATGGGGGATCATCAGATGAACAAGCCCATGAATTCCTGTTCCCTCTGCGGACAGTGTACAGTGACCTGTCCAAATGGCTTTGACATGGGGAATGTCTGCCGTTCCGCCAGGGAAAATATGGTATCCACCGACAAGATGCCTCTGGCAGCCCATGAGTTTGCCCTGATGGATATGCTGTTTTCCAATGGGGAGGCCTGGCTGGCAAGAAAACAGCCAGGTTTTGACACGGTGGAGTATGTGTTCTTCCCCGGCTGTCAGGCAGCGGCTATTGCCCCTGGAACAGTGGAGGCAGCTTATCAGGATCTCTCAGAACGACTGGGCGGCGGTGTGGGATTGCTACTGGGCTGCTGTGGAGCCATTGCTGACTGGGCAGGAAGACAGGAGATGCTGGAGGACACAAAGGAGAAGCTGAAAACAGAGCTGGCAAAGATGGGCAGTCCTGTGGTGATCGCCGGCTGTCCAAGCTGTATGAAGCAGCTTGCAGCTTACGGAATAGAGGTGACAGGAATCTGGCAGATTCTTCAGGAAATCGGTTTGCCTTCCAGTGCTTCTGCTGTCCATGCTCCTGCCGCTATCCATGATTCCTGCGGTGCAAGGGGAAATAAAGAGGTGCAGAGGGCAGTGAGAGAACTGGTGGAAAAAATGGGGGGAACTGTTGTGGAAACCCCTTATTCAGGTGATTTTTCCTCTTGCTGCGGCTACGGAGGCCTTACCTCCTATGCTAACAGAGATCTGGCCAAAAAGATGACGGAAAGCTGTCTGGACCGCACAGAACTTCCCTATATTACTTATTGCATGGCCTGCAGAGACAGGTTTGTGCGGGAAGGAAGGGAATCCCGGCATATTCTGGAGCTGGTTTACGGCACAGATGCGGGAGCACCTCCTGATATCAGTGAGAAGCGGTACAACCGACTGTCTCTGGTACAGAATATGCTGAAAAATATCTGGAAGGAGGATCTGGTTTTGGAGGATCCGGGATTTACAATCGAGTATACAGAGGACGCACTGGCTATGATGGATGACCGCATGATCCTGAAAAGTGATGTGGTGAAGGTGCTGGCAGAGAGCCGCGAGACCGGAGAGATTATTCTGGACGAGCCATCGGGACAGTATCTCTGCAGAAGCCGTCTGGGCAATGTGACCTTCTGGGTACGCTATACAGAAACTGAAACCGGCTGTCTGGTGCATCGTGCCTACAGCCATCGAATGAACATCGTGAAAAGGGCGGGACAGTAATGGCAGAGAAGAATTATTATTCCATCGATCCTGAGGGAAAGATCAAATGCATGAAATGTAAGGTGCCCCTTGTGAAGGGAAAGGCAAAATTTCTCTATCTGGACAACGGATTTCCTGTGGAGATGCCAGTATGTCCTGTGTGCGGCTTTGTCTATGTGCCGGAGGAACTGGCACTGGGGAAGGTTCTCTCTGTGGAAAAGGCGCTGGAGGATAAGTAGTCTCCGAAGGATAATGTTCTGGTCCGGAAACAGTAGTGAGAGTGGTCAGAAGTATTGCTTCTGGCGGCATTTTTTTAAAGAAAGTTGAGGGACTTGTATGGATTTAATGGAAAGAATCGCAGATTGCGCCACACAGGGAATGATGTGCTCTCAGATGGTGGCAATGTTTACACTGGAAACCCTGGGTATTGAGAATAAGGAGCTGATTCGGTCTCTGTATGGTCTGGGCGGTGGCGTTGCTCTTACAAAGCATACCTGCGGCTGTATGACAGGGGGCTGCTGTGCCATCAGCTATTTTACAGGAAAGGCCGGGGGCGATGAAAAAGAAGATCTTCGTCACAAGGAAGCACTGGATGAGTATATGGAGTGGTTTAAGACCGTCAATACAGAAAAATATGGCGGCTGGCTCTGCAGGGACATTATCAGTGATGACTGGAATAACATGTACGAGCGCTGTGACGAGCTTATCGCAGAATCCTACCAGAAGATTATGGAAATATTAACAGAAAAAGGAATTGTTGAACTTTGATGCAGATATCAAGAATTGACAGGATGATTAAGGAGCTGGAGGGCTTCACTCCCTCTTCCAGAGAGGAGATTGAGGACTTCCAGCTGAAAAAACTGAATCAGCTGCTGAAAAGAGAGACAGAGAGGGGCGGATTTTATAAAAATCTGCCCTCTTCTCTGTCCTCTCTGTCTGAGCTGAAAAGTCTTCCCTTTACCAGGGAGGAGGATCTGGTCAGCAAGGGTAACAGAATGGTGCTTCTGTCCCAGTCAGAGATATCGAAGGTGATCTCTGAGCACACCAGCGGCACCACCGGAGCCGGGAAAAGAGTCTATTACACGGAGCAGGACTGTATGCATACGGTACAGCTCTTTGAGGCTGGTCTGGGAGAGTTTATTTTTCCGGGCAGCAGGACACTGGTGTGTATGCCCTATTCCGGTCCCTTTGGTCTGGGAGAGCTGATCTCCATGGCCATCCGGAATCTGGGTGCAGAGCCCATTGAGGCAGGAGTCGGGAAAACCTACGGAGAATTAAAGGGACTGATGGATACTCATCAGCCGGATACCTTTGTGGGAATGCCGGTGGTATTGCTCTCTCTTCTTCGGCTGTATGGGAAGGGAAGCCTTGAAAGAGCACTGGTATCAGGGGATGCCTGTCCTGATACAGTGATCCGTGAGATCGAGAAGCTGCTGGGAAGCCGACTCTGGCCCCACTATGGTTCCCGGGAGATGGGCCTGGGAGGAGCCATCTGCTGTGCTGCCCATGAGGGGATGCATCTGAGGGAAAACCATGTGATCCCGGAGATTGTGGATGAGAATGGAAATACTGTACCGGATGGAGTCTTTGGTGAGCTGGTGATCACTACCATCGGTATGGAAGCCCAGCCTCTGATCCGGTATCGTACCGGGGACAGGACCAGGATTCTTCCTGGAAGATGTTCCTGCGGCAGCTGTGTGAAGCGGCTGGATGAGGTATCCAGAATCGGTGTCACAGGGGAGATGCGAACTCTGGATAACAGTCTGTTTGCTGTTCCGGAGCTGGTGGACTATTCCCTCACATGGAAGGTTACTGGGTCTGCTGAGACGGCAGTTCTGGAGGCTCTTGTGTCTGTGCCTGGGATGGCAGAGACAGAACAGAAAATCCGGAACATCTGGAGTGCTCTTAAAAAGGATGTCCCCCTGCAGGTGAGAATCAGAGAGGCACAGGAGGGGGACAGACCCCTGTATGCTGCAAAAAGAAGGGTTCAGCCTTTGATCAGGACCGCAGATCCATGAAGATCGCACAGGGGAACAAGAGCAATTGTTCCGTTTTCATTCTCGAAAGCTTCTACAGCCTGTCTGGCACCATGGAATCTCTGATTTCCGTAATCATGAAGCAGGATCATACCTCCTTTACTGAGACGGGGCCAGAAGAAGCGAAGGCCGGCAAGGATCGGAGCGTAGAGATCGGCATCCAGACTGACAAGAGCGAAGGTTGTATCCTCCAGTCCCACTGCAGTATCCGGAAAATAGCCTTTTCTGAACACAACCTGCTGAGGGTGGGGCATTCTGGAACGGACCAATTCTACACTTGTGTCTGAAAAATCCCCCTCAGCTGCTTTGGAACAGTCTTTTTCTGTTTCAATATCAATATCATTGCAGGAAAAGCCTTCAAAGGTATCAAAGAGGTACAGGTCTCTGTCAGGAAAGAGAGCGTTAAGCTTTCTTGCAAGATCACCTTTGTAAACACCCAGTTCAGCCACTACTCCCTGTATCTTCAGGTCATGAATGCGTGTTGCCAGTCGAAGCAGCACAGAGCTTCTGATATCCAGATGCAGGTACAGGGAGCGGAGGGTGAGGAATTCCCCTGTATACCCCAGAGAGCGAAACTGCAGGATCAGCTCTTCTGTTCTTTCTTCGTCGATTACGCCGGTGAGAACCAGATCCGGATTCAGTTCCAGTGCCTGTTGGGGAGAAAGGATGGGAACAGAGCCCTGGATGGGATGGTGAAAGCAGGTGTTCCAGAGAGCAGGATTGTTGTCGGACAGACCAATGATCTGCAATTCTTCCGTATTGAGAAGTGTGGCAGCAGAGCGGCCGAACTGGCCGGCACCTGCAATCAGTATTTTTTTGCTGGTGTGTATGGTATTCATAAGTACTCCTTGTATGATGCAGTATTATATAGCTAGTGTAGAGTGGATTTGGTACTATTGCAATATAAACAGATGGAACAGACAGGATTTATCTCAGTGGAGAAGACTCCCACCTCTACAGGTGGTGAGCACTGACAAATTAGTCTCAGTGGGAGTCCAATCTCCGACTGAGATAAAACGCTCCGCGAGGATGCGCAGCGATTCTGATAGGAAGATGTCAGCTAAAGCTGACCAGAATCGCGCGCCAAGTCTCCGCAAGCGTCGACTTGAATGGGGGAAATATGGAAAGAAAAGTATATCTGGTCCGTCATGGAAAACCGGATCTTGGGGAAAAAGAAGGAAAGGTGTATTTAGGAAGAAAGGATGTCCCGTTGCTGTGGTCTGACAGGGAGCATTTTCTGCTTCTGGGACAGTTTTTTCACAGAAAGGGGATACACCATCTGGTGTCCAGTCCTTTGCTTCGATGCAGGCAGAGTGCAGAGCTGGTTTGGGAGGGGATGGAGAGTATATCGGCCCGGAAACCGGAAGTGGATACCAAGATTTCCCACATCCTGACTATGCAGGAATTTCAGGAAATTGATACAGGACTCTGGGATGGCTGCAGTTTTGCTGAAATCAGACAAAAATATCCGGAGGAATATGAGAAAAGGGGGCTGCATCCTGGCAGCTATGTGTTTCCGGCAGGAGAATCCCCCAGACAGGCGGGGCTTCGTTTTTTTGAAGGAATGAAAAAACTTCTGATAGAAACAGAGGGGAATCTGCTGGTAATGGCCCATGCAGGGGTGATTCGTTCCTTTTTGTGCATAATACAGGGAAAGCAGGAAGATGAGATGTTCTCATTTTCCGTTCCTTATGGCAGTGTTACAGAGCTTTCTTTTGATGGAACAGACTGGAGAACGGAGAGTGTGGGAAGCTTTCCCTCGGAGACCATGACTGAGGCAAGGGTGAAGGAGTTCTGGGATATCTGTGGGACCACGGAGCGGCAGAGATGTCATATGAGAAAAACCGCTGCATTTGCCATGGAATTGTTGAATTGCAGTGAACGTGGGCATTTTTCCAAGCCTGTGGTTCAATGGGGAGATACAGAACTGAATCTGTACAATATTTATTATGGATGTCTTCTCCATGATCTGAAACGCTCCCTTGGAAGAAATCATGAAGAACTGGGAGGTCAGTGGCTGGAAGAGCGGGGATATGGTCGTCTGGCAGAGCTGGTTCGGAGACATAATGATCCTGCCATTCTGAGAGAGGGACAGCCGCTTTCTGAGGAGGAGCTTCTTTACTACGCAGATAAAAGGGTGAAGGAGGATCTGATTGTATCTGTGGAGGAACGGTTTGCCATGAGTCGGTCCCGAATCAAGGATGAGACAGGACGGTATATGCATGAAAAGCGAAAAAATGCAGCCTTGCATATTGAAAAAAAACTTCGGAGCAGACAGGCGATAGATTAGGTTGAATTTATCGATATTAACCAAAAACAGCAACGAAAACGACTGTATTTTATTGACTGTTTACAAAAGGTAGGATAAAATCAAAGTACGGTATTATAAAGGGGGATTGTTTTTGAAAACAGGAGCAGTGATTGTGGCAGCTGGTCTGTCCTCCAGAATGGGAGACTTCAAGCCATTGATGGCATATGGAGGGACAACTATTGCACGGCATGTTGTCCGGCTTGTGAGAAATTCAGGGGCAGATCCTGTGGTTATGGTAACCGGTTACAGAGCAGAGGAGCTGGAAGCTCATCTGGCAGACACCGGAATTCTGTTTGTAAGGAATGAGCAGTATGGGGATACACAGATGTTTGATTCTGTTAAGCTGGGTATTTCCGCTGTGGTTTCTGCATGTGACAGGATTCTGTTGCTTCCTGTTGATACCCCTGGAATCTGTGAAAAGACATTTCAGCAGGTTCTTGCAATTGATTCGGATATGGTCAGAACCATGTACGGTGGCAGACCAGGACATCCGATTCTTCTTCGTTCCTGTATTGCAGAGGAACTTTGTTCTTATGAAGGAGAAGGTGGACTTCGGGGAGCCATGGAACATTCTGGTTTTCTCATTACGGATCTGTACGTGGATGACAGAGGCGTAAACTGGGATGTGGATACCCAGGATGAATATCGTGAACTGATCCGATGGAAGGAAGACAGGATCTAGAATAAGAGTCGCAAGTTTTTTTGACTGGAAAGGTAAGTCGAAGAAACATCTGATTCGGATCAGTAGAGAAGATAATGGAGGAATATCATTATGAAACTGATCAATACAGTTGACGCAGAAGGAGCGGTTCTGTGTCATGATATTACACAGATTATAAAGGGAGTTACAAAGGATGCTGTATTCCGCAAGGGACATATTGTTACAAAGGAAGATATCCCTGTACTCCTTTCCGTGGGAAAAGATACCCTGTATGTATGGGAGAAGGAAGAGGGCATGCTTCATGAGGATGAGGCTGCAGAGATCCTCTGCCGTATGTGCAGGTCAGACAATATGAATACTTCTGACACAAAGGAAGGAAAAATCGAGCTCAGTGCAGCCTGTGACGGACTGTTAAAGGTAAACAGCGCCGGAATCAAGGCTGTGAATGGATTCGGGCAGATGATGATCGCATCTCGCCATGGAGATTTCCCGGTGAAGAAGGGAGACAAGCTGGCTGGAACAAGAATTATCCCTCTTGTGATCGAAGAGGAAAAGATGCTTTCCGCAGAGAAAGCCTGCATGGAGGCCACCAATGGAGAGCCGGTTCTGAAACTGCTTCCCTTCCAGGATAAGAAGGTTGGGATTGTAACCACCGGCAATGAAGTGTATTATGGAAGAATCCAGGATACATTCACTCCTGTTATCAAGGCAAAATTTGCTGAGTACAATGCAGAGGTTGTGGATCATGTAATCTGGAATGATGACGATAAGAAGGTCACTGCTTCTATCCTTGAGATGATCGAAAAGGGTGCAGATATTGTATGCTGCACAGGAGGTATGAGTGTGGATCCTGATGACAAGACTCCTCTTGCCATTAAGAACACAGGAGCACGCATCGTATCCTATGGGGCTCCGGTTCTTCCGGGAGCCATGTTCCTTCTGGCCTACTATGAGGTGAAGGAGGGACCAAATCCAAGAACGGTGGCTATTATGGGTCTGCCTGGCTGCGTTATGTATGCAAAGAGGACCATTTTTGATCTGGTACTGCCAAGAGTAATGGCGGATGATCCTGTGACAGCAGAGGAGCTGGCTGCCCTTGGTGAGGGCGGACTCTGTCTGAACTGTGACAGATGTACTTTCCCGAACTGCGGTTTCGGAAAGGGAAAATAACAATTAAACTTCGACAGGAGAGGCTGTCAGAAGCGGATCCTGTTTTCTGAAAAAGAAGAATTTGGAAGATATAGATTCGTTTAACCTGATATATAAGCCCGGGATTATAAAGGAAAACGTTTTTATAAATAAAACATTATATAAAAGGTGGAATAATTATGAAAAAGCGAGTACTTAGTATGATCCTTATGGCAGCAATGACAGCGTCTGCATTTGCAGGCTGTGGCAGCAAGGCAGAGGAGCCTGCAGCAGAATCAAAATCTGAGGCAGCAGAGACTGAAGAAAAGGCAGAGGAGCCAGAGCAGGAGGCAGAAGCTGCGGAAGAGACAGCTGAGGCTGAGGCAGTGGAGCTGCAGGTATTTATTGCCGCATCCCTGAACACAGTAATGCAGGAGGTGGCAGCAGCTTATAATGAAGAGCATCCGGAGGTTTCCATCGTATTCAATGCTGATTCTTCAGGAAAACTTCTTACACAGATTCAGGAGGGATATGCCTGCGATGTATTCTTCTCCGCAGCTCAGAAACAGATGAATGCTCTGGAGGAGGACGGTCTTGTTGTTGAGGGCACCCGTGCTGACGTTGTGAACAATCAGGTATGTGTAATCAAGCTGAAAGACACAGACACAGAGGTTACAGGACTTGACACCATCGGAAAAGCAGGCAGCATTGCTCTGGCAGACGGATCTGTTCCTGTTGGAAAATATACCCGTCAGGCTTTGATGGCACTGGGCATTCTGGCTGAGTCAGAGGATGTTTCCACTTATACAACAGCAGATGTTTCTGAGGCCCTTGGTGGAGTAGAAATCTCTGAGCAGGGAAATGTTTCTCAGGTTCTTACAGCTGTGGCAGAGGGCTCCTGCGAGGTAGGAACAACCTACTATTCTGACACCTACGGATATGAGGATAAGATCGATATCATCGAGAAGGTAAGCTACGATCTCACAGGCAACGTTATCTATCCTGTATGTCAGGTTGTAAATGATGAGGCAGATGAGGCAGAGAAGGCAGCAGCAGCAGATTTCGTAAAATTCATTACCTCTGACACTGCAAAGGCTCTGTTTGATTCCTACTACTTTGATACAAATATTGGCTGATCCAGCCGGAAAATGAGGATGCTATGGGTGATTTAGCAGAAATACTGGCAGGTCTGGACTGGAGTCCTCTGTGGATTTCCGTAAAGACCGGAATTGTTGCCACTGTGATCTCCTTCTTTCTTGGTATTTTTACTGCCCAGAGGGTGATGAAGGCCTCACCGGTAAAAAAGGCGGTGATCGATGGCTTTCTGACACTGCCTATGGTGCTTCCTCCCACAGTTGCAGGCTTCTTCCTGCTTCTGATCTTCAGTAAACGGCGCCCCTTCGGAATGTTTCTGTTTGAACGTTTTGATATTAAGGTGGTACAGTCCTGGCTGGGCTGCATTATTGCCGCCACTGTGATCGCCTTTCCACTGATGTACAGAAATGCACGGGCTGCCTTTGAACAGGTGGATGTAAATCTGATCTATGCAGGTCGGACACTTGGTATGTCCGATCTGCAGATCTTTCTGCAGGTGGTGATTCCTGCAGCGGGTCCCGGAATCGTATCGGGAACCATCCTGACCTTTGCCAGAGCACTGGGTGAGTACGGTGCCACCAGCATGCTGGCAGGAAATATTCCGAAAAAAACAGCAACAATCTCCCAGAGAATTGCCATGGTCATTCAGGACGGAGATTATGTGACAGCAGGAATATGGACCGCAATTGTGATTCTGATTGCATTTGTGATCATCTTTCTGATGAACCTGATTTCAGGGAAAAATATGAAGCATATCAAACGCTGGTAGCTGAGGGGATTATGAGTATTCATCTTGATATTGAAAAACGGCTGGGAGAGTTTCATCTTCAGGTACAGTATGAGGGAGACCGAAAGGTAACAGGCATCCTGGGAGCATCAGGGTGCGGAAAGAGTATGACATTAAAGGCCATTGCGGGAATTGAAACCCCGGATCGGGGACTCATTGATCTGGACGGACAGGTGTTGTTTGATTCTGCAAAAAGGATCAATCTGAAAACCCAGATGAGACGGGTGGGCTATCTGTTTCAGAATTATGCCCTGTTTCCCACAATGACTGTGGAAAAAAACATTGCTGCGGGATTGCGCTGCAGCAAGGAAGAAAAAAAGAAAAAAGTGGGGGAGATGCTGGAGCGCTTCGGATTGGAGAATCTGGAGGACCGGCTGCCGGGAAATCTTTCCGGTGGGCAGCAGCAGAGGGTGGCTCTGGCCAGGATTCTTGTAACGGAACCCAGAGCATTGCTTCTGGATGAACCGTTTTCCGCACTGGATGGTTCTCTGAAGGAGAGGCTCCGCATGGAGATGTCCCATCTTCTCAGAGAATACGACGGATTTTCTGTGCTGGTTACCCATGACAGAGACGAGGCCTATCAGCTCTGTGACAGATTGCTGCTGATGGACAACGGCAAGGTAATCGGGGCAGGGTCCACAAGGGAGATTTTTGAGTCCCCGGGAAATGTGCAGGCTGCAAGACTCACAGGCTGCAAAAACATTTCAAGAATCCAGCGACTGGGTCCAAACCGAGTTAAGGCCCTGGACTGGCAGGAGCTTGAGGTTGTTACAGAGGAGACTGTAGGGGAGGATATCACGCACATCGGTATCCGTGCCCATGATTTTTATCCTCTTTCCGAAGGGGAGTATTCCGAAGAAAGAAAAAGAGGAAACAGTACAGTGATTCCTGTATTGGATCCGATTATTACTGAATTGCCATTTGAATGGTATATTACGCTGAAACAGGGAATCTGGTGGAAATGCTCCAAGGAGATCCATCAGCATTCGCCGGAGAACAGCATTCCATACGGACTGGGTATCAAACCGGAATCGGTGATGCTTCTCAGATCAAATGAATCCTGAGAATCAGGCTTCTCAGGCAGCACAGCAGTGGTCCGGGTATCATGTAAGAGAGGGACCTGGGATCATTGCAGATGTAGATTAAGGCGCAGATCCTGCTTCACAGTACAGAGCAGGTCTGCGTTTTTATGTATTCCTGAAAACGAATATAATCGCTGTTACAGCAGTGTCCACAATAGAGAGAAAGAAAGGGAGGAAACAGGTATGGATAAGGGATTGTTAAAAGAGCTTCTTCAGGCAGTGGAGGAAAACAGGCTGTTTTCTATAAAAACGGAGATTAAAGGAAAAGCAGGAAAAACAGAGGAGGGACTGGTTACCAGTCTTGTACCCCTGGAGCCGGTAATGGATCATCAGGGAAGGAAGTATGCCTCTGTCCGGTATCAGGAGGATGACCAGGGGAATGGGGTTCTTCTGGAGCCGGTGCTTCCAAGAGAGCGTCTGATCATCTGCGGTGGCGGTCATGTGGCTCTTCAGGTGGCAGAATTTGCCGCAAAATGTGATTTCCATGTGATCGTCTGCGATGAAAGACCGGAGTTTGCCAATGAGCAGCGTTTTCCATGGGCAAAGCAGGTGCTCTGCGCCCCCTTTGGTGAGTGCATTCGGGAGCTGAAGCTGACACCCTTTGATTTTGTAGTGATCGTTACCAGAGGACACGCCTGCGACAGGGAGTGTCTCCGACATGTGCTTGCAGGATCCGAGCCTGCCTATACCGGTATGATCGGCAGCAGAAGCAGAGTGGCAAAGGTGCTGGAGCAGCTTCGGGAGGAGGGATATGACAAAGACCGGATTCAGCGGGTGTGCACCCCTATAGGTCTTCCCATCGGAGCAGATATTCCTGCAGAGATCGCCATCTCTATTCTGGCAGAGCTGATCACCTATAAGAGAAAACCAGAGGTTACAAGGGACCGTATCTGCAATGATTCAGATCTCACACTGGATGTGTTGGAGTATATTGCGGAGGATGACAGTCCAAAGGCTGTGGTTACAATCCTTACATCCCAGGGTTCCACACCGAGAAAAGCTGGTTCAAAGATGACGGTGGATGCCCAGGGCAGAATTCGTGGCAGTGTGGGCGGTGGTCTCGGCGAGGCAACTGCCATCCGACTGGCAAAGGAAATGGTGGGAAGCGGCACCTACAGGGTATGCCGTTTTGATATGAACGGTGATGTGGCTGCAGAAGAGGGAATGGTGTGCGGCGGAACACTGAAGATTCTCATCGAGAGCTGACAGGGGAACATAGGTGAATGCCGTACAGGAGGGATTCGGCAGTGTTCTTCATCAGATGAAAAACGAAAAACAAAAAGGAAAGCGGAAGAGGAGAAAAATATGATAGACAGATTTGGGAGATCTATTTCCTATTTGAGGATCTCTGTTACAGATCTCTGCAATCTGCGCTGCAGATACTGTATGCCGGAGGAGGGGATATGCAAAAAGGAGCACCAGCAGATGCTTTCGGAGGAGGAGATGGTTACAGCAGTACAGGCAGCAGCCTCTCTTGGCATCAGCAAGGTGCGGATCACAGGGGGAGAGCCCCTGATCAAAAACAATATTGTATCTATTTGTCGGAATATTTCCGAAATTGAAGGGATTCAGGAAGTCTGTGTTACCACAAACGGACTTCTTCTGCCTGAACTGGCAGGACCTTTGGTGGAGGCAGGGGTGCAGCGGGTCAATCTGAGTCTGGATACACTGGATCCGGAAAAATTCGGATATATTACCAGGAGAGGAAGTCTGGAGCAGTTCTGGAAGGGCTTCAATGCAGCACTGGAGGCAGGATTCCGTAAGATCAAGCTGAATACCGTGCTGATTGGCGGTTTCAATGATACGGAGATCAGAGAACTGTCAGAGCTGACACTGAAATATCCGGTGGATGTGCGATTTATTGAATTGATGCCCATGGCAGGCAGCAGAGAATTCGGGGCGGAGGCATTTATCCCCTACAGCCGTGTGCTGGAGGAGATGAAAGAGGCAGAGCCGGTTCCCTATGATCACAGTGTGGCAAAGCTGTACAGACTGCCGGGGGCAAAGGGAAATATTGGACTGATCAGTCCTGTCAGTGCCCATTTCTGTGGGGACTGCAACAGAATCAGGCTGACCGCAGACGGAAAGATCAAGCCCTGTCTTCATTCTTCTGATGAGTATTCCCTGAAGGGACTTTCTCTTGAGGGAATGCGAGAGGTGCTGGAAAAGGCGATTCTGGCAAAGCCGGGGTGGCATGGAGAACTGGATGCAGTGCATCGTTCCAGAGCCGGTCGGTTTATGAACCAGATCGGTGGCTGAAGGATGCAGATGTCACCTGTTTCTGAAAGTTGTAAATAAAAAATCCTTATAGTACAATGACTACGGTAATTGCTAGATTACGACAACAGAAGTTTTGTACTATAAGGATTTTGTTTTGTGGGATTCGGGTGTCAAAAGCCCCCAAAAACAGATTACACGGATTGTTTCGTACTTCGTACTCCCACAATCCTCCCCAAGATTCGGATATCGTGGTGCTTGCGCCCCACTTACATCCTCATCTTTGGGGCGTGTCACAAGGTCTATCACCACCGTACGTGCAAGCACCGGTGGCTCTGACCTTTTGACACTGTAATCTTTGTGGGAAATTGCGTTACATTTCTGATTAAACAAAATCACAGACACGCTTTGTTATTGAGGGGGAAAATCATTCTTACCGGTCCCTCCGTGATGCTGGGTTATCTGGACAATCCGGAGGAAACTGCCAAAACACTGAAGACCCTGGCTGATGGCCGCACCTGGCTCTATACCGGGGATCTTGATGCCAATCCTGAGGTGGCCTACAGCTGTGTCATCGGTGTGAAGGACCCCAGAAGGATGCAGAGAGTCAGAGCCTATGTGGTGCTGGCGGACGGGGTAGAGGGAACAGAGGAACTGAAAATGGAGCTGCTGGGACGGCTGAAAAAGCAGCTGGCTGCCTATGCTATTCCAAAAGAGATCATTTTCAGAGATACCCTTCCGAGAACTCTGGTGGGAAAGGTGGCGTTCCGACAGCTGGAGGATGAGGCAAATCAGGAGGCTGAGGAACAGACTGACCAGAAGAGGGAAGGGTGAGACAGACCCGGAAATTGCCGGGATCGTTCACGATAATAAAAGGATGTTTCTATAATAAGGAAGGATATGAACAGATATGGCTGATAAGAAAAACAGAAAAAGAGGAGACCGCAGAGATGGGCGCTGGGTAAAAACACCGGGACTGCAGTCTGTGATGTCGGTGCTGATGCCCAACAGAGCAGACTGTGAGGTGTATCTGCACCAGACCATCGACTGCACAGAACTGCTGAAATATCTGGAAAAGAAAAATGAAGGGAAAACAGAGGAGAAGATGACCATGTTTCACTGTGCGGTAACAGCGGTGGCAAGGATGATCAGAGAGCGTCCTCTGATGAATCGCTTTGTACAGGGAGCAAGAACCTATGAGAGGGATGAGATCACGCTGTCCTTTGTGGCAAAACGGAGATTTACCGATCATTCGGAGGAAACCCTGATGGTGCTCACAGCCAGGGATGAGGATACGGTGGATACCATCAGCAGAAAGATCATCGGTGATGTGCGGGAGGCAAGGAAAAGTGAGACCTCCACAGGGGGCATTGACCAGGTGCTGGATAGCTTTGCAAAGATTCCAAGACCTCTGCTGGTTCCCATCATAAAGATCATCCGGATCCTGGATTACTGGGGAAAGGTGCCAAAGGCTCTGACTGATGGAGATCCCAACTATACCACTGTTCTTATGAGTAATCTGGGCAGTATCAAATGCCCTGCTGTATACCACCATCTGAATAACTACGGTACCAACAGTATTATGCTCACCATTGGAACCATTCATAAGGAGGAAATGCTGATGCCGGATGGAACAAAGGAAATCCGTGATGTGGTGGATATCGGAGCAACTCTGGATGAGAGAATCGCCGACGGCTTCTATTTTGCCAGAAGTCTGAAGCTGATCCTTCATATCTTTGAGCATCCGGAACTGCTGGAGCAGCCCATCGGGGAGAACAGCGGTTTTGCATATAAATAGTAAGAGATTACAAGGATTCTATAGGGAAGGCCGGGGAAAGCTGTCCTTAAATAGAAAATGGCTGTCGCAACTGCGGCAGCCATTTTTGAGCTGAAATAAAGTGTGAGCAGACTGACGAATCCAGGTTGCATCAGTGATGCCCTGGATTCTGCACTACAGCATCTTTTTCCTGTGAAGAATCCACATGATTACGATACACACCACCGTTGTGATCAGACAGATGATGCCAAAGCCAAAGGGATGGTAGGCCAGGGGCATGCTGTCCGGGTTCACGTTCATTCCATAGAGACCGGAGATGATGGTGGGGATGGCCATAACAAGAGTTACGGAGGTAAGGATCTTCATTACGTTATTCAGACGGTTGTCGATGACGGTGGACATGAGCTCGCGGGTACCGTTGATGATATCACGATAGATGCCGGTCATCTCGATGGCCTGATTGTTTTCGACAATTACGTCGTCCAGCAGCTCCTGATCCTCCGGATACTGTTTCAGACGTTTATATCGGGTCAGTCGGTCGATGACATTCTTGTTTGCACCAAGAGAGGTGGCAAAGTATACCAGGTTGGATTCCAGCTGATGCAGGGCAATCAGATCGGACTCCTTTGTCTCCTTGTCGATTCGTTCCTCAATCTCAGTTCTTGTTCTGTCAATGACCCGAAGGCAGGCCTGATACTGCATGGCAGAGCGGAAGAGGATCTGGTATACAAAACGAAGCTTTTTCTTGGTGGAGAACTCTCTTGCCAGGTTTTTTTCAAAATAATCCAGAATGGGTGTTTCCGTGCTGCAGACGGTGATGATCAGATCCTGGGTAAGAATGATACCCAGAGGAATGGTGGTATAGTAGGTGGACTCCTGCCGTGTTTCCTGAACCGGAATATCCACAAGAATCAGAGTATAACCATCCTGAAGCTCAATACGTGAACTCTCATCATGGTCCTGTGCAGCATAGATATCAGCAAAATCCACAGCCAGTGAATCAGCCAGTACACGGGCTTCTGTTCTGGTAGGATTCGTCATCTTAATCCACATTCCCGGACTTGCAGGTCCCTCCAGCAAAGAAAGCTGTCCGTTGTCTGTTTTATAATACTTAACCATTATAGCTGTTCCTTTCTGGGATTATTACAGATTTGTTTATCACATGATAATAACCCTAGTTTGTTTCAGTGTACTACAGTTCATAAAGAAAAGTAAAGGAAGGTTCACAAAAACCTGTTTTTCCTGTATGATGGGTGACAGATAAAGGAGTGATATTATATGGAAGAAAAGCAGGATATTAGATCAGAAAAACATAGTAGTGGAAAGCAGGACTCCTATTCCAGGGATCTGGCCATGGCTGAGAGAATCGCCCGTCTGGTGGATCAGGCCGGGGGCCGTGTGTTTTATGTGGGCGGCTTTGTCAGAGATCTGTTGATGAAACGGGAGAATAAGGATATTGATATAGAGGTACATGGTGTTTCTGTGGAGAAGCTGGAGGAAATCCTGAAAAGTGTGGGTTATCTCACAGAGATGGGAGCCAGCTTTGGGGTGTTTGGTCTGAAAGGCTATGATCTGGATATTGCCATGCCAAGAAAAGAGGAGGCCATCGGCAGGGGGCACAAGGATTTTAAGGTGGATGTGGACCCTTATCTTGGCACTGAGAAAGCAGCCATCCGAAGAGATTTTACCATGAATGCCCTGATGCAGGATGTACTGACCGGGGAGATCGTGGATCATTTTGGAGGAGTGGAGGACCTGAAAAAAGGGGTTCTGCGTCATGTGAATCCGGATACCTTTGTGGAGGACCCTCTCCGGGTTCTCAGAGGCGCTCAGTTTGCTGCCAGATTTGATTTTGTAATTGCAGAGGATACACAGCAGCTGTCCTCTGGCGTGGATCTGTCCACCCTGGCGCCGGAGCGTATCATGGGAGAACTGGAAAAGGCTCTTCTGAAGGCCCAGCGTCCCTCCATCTTCTTTGAACAGATGAGAGAGATGGGACAGCTGAGCTATTGGTTCCCGGAGCTGGAGGCCATGATGGGGGTTCCTCAGCATCAGATCCATCACCCGGAGGGGGATGGATGGACCCACACCATGCTGGTGCTGGATGTGGCTGCTGAGCTTCGAATCCAGGCAAAGGAGCCACTGTATTTTATGCTGGCAGCTCTGTTCCACGATCTGGGCAAGACTGTCTGCACAGAGGAGAAGGAGGGCTTCTTCCATGCCTATGGTCATGAAACAGAGGGACTTCCTCTTATCAAAAAGGCAGTGAAGAGAATCACCAATGAGAACGCCCTGATCAAATATGTGCTGAACATGGCGGAGCTCCATATGAGGCCCAACAGAATGGTGGCAGATGGTTCCTCCCAGAAGGCAATGAACCACCTGTATGATGACAGCATCTGTCCGGAGGATCTGATCCTGTTGGCGGAGGCGGATTTCCGGGGAAGAGAAGGAACAAGAGATTTTACAGGGAACAGAGCCTTTTTAAGGGAGCATTTTTCCGTATTCCAGGAAATGATGGCCCGCCCCTATGTGATGGGAAGGGACCTGATTCAGGCGGGATTGAAGCCGGATAAGAATTTCAGTGAGCTACTTGCCTATGCCCACAAGCTGCGGCTGGCAGGGGTGGACAAGGAATCTGCCCTGAAACAGACATTGAGTTACAGAAAAGTCCTGACAGATAATTAATCTGTCGGGACCTTTTTGTTTACCAGGAAATTGACGCAATTTTCTGGTAAACAAAAACACTGATGCGCAGCTGCACTTTGTTACGCGCGAAGAACAAAGCTGCGTTTTATCTGTCATTTGGCTGCGGAGGGCGTTGAAATACACTTGGTTATGCGTGAAAACAAATACAAAGTGGTAAAATATTTAGATTTACTGCGATAATCTTTAGAAATGGCTGAATATTCTTATAATACTACCCTAAGTATGGTAGACTGTACAGCAGTATTATCATGCGGTAACTATGGTCATATGTCGCTGTATGAATGTATCGAATAATGGTACATGCTAAAAGGAGAGATTAATATGCAGAGAAAAATATCCGTTTTAATAGCAGATGATGAGCGGAATATCGGAATACTGGTAAAAAAGTTAATTCACTGGGAAGAATTGAATCTTGAGTGCCTTGGAATTGTTGATAACGGGGAAATTGCACTTGATATGATTCGGACACATCATCCGGATATTGTTATTACTGATATATGTATGCCTGTAATCGATGGTCTGGAGATGATTCGGATTTCTCAGGCAGAGAATCTGAATCCTCATTTTATTATCATCAGTGGATATCGTGAATTTGATTATGCTCATCGTGCCATGGAATATGGAGTAGACAGTTATCTTCTAAAACCAATTATTGAAGAAAAATTAAATGAAACACTTCAGAAAACAACTGAAAAAATAATTGGAAGAGTCCAGATGTTGCGACAGGATAATGAGATACAGCAGTCTCTTACAGAAAGCCATACCATAATACGACAGGTGATAATGAAAAATCTGGTGGAAGGCAATGGCCTGTCAAATTCTGCAACAATGAAAAAACACATAGATGGAGAGAGATTTCTTTTTTTCATTGTTAAGTTAGATTATGTCAATTCTCAGGACAGCCTGAATGAAGATGAAAAGTACAAAGATACTTCTACCGAGCAGGTTCAGAAAATGATCAGAGAGTGTTTGAAAGATTCTTCAGATGTCATCATTTATCCATGGGAGGATCGATTTTTTTGTCTGGTTGGCTATGCAGATGGAAAGGCAGATTATATCTTTTTGATGATCAGTCGTATTCTGTTACAGATAAAGGAATATCTCAGGGGCTTTGATTTACAGGATGTTACAATAGGTATTGGTGAGGAAAAAGATTCTCTGGAATTGGTTCTGGAGTCTCTGGATGAGGCAAAACGTGCAGTGGTGAATCGAATAAAATACGGAACGGGAAGATTAATTCCCTATTCTATTATTGGAAAAGAAAAGATTTCATCCAGTGAATTAAACGAAATAATGAACAATCGCTATCATGAAATTCGTTCAACAAAAGAGAATTACAGTGTTCCAGGGCTGTTTGCTTTAGTAGATGAATTGTTTGCTGTGTTGGAAAATAAAACAGAGACAGATCTGTCCTGCTTAATTGAAGTGGCTGATACGCTGGAAAGAATAATAATGGAGACTGACAGGAAGAACTGGGCACCTGATGAGAAGGAAATGATGGAATACAGATTGCTTCTTCATAATTCCCGCACATTACAGGAATTTCATTGGGTGGTGAAACATCATCTCAGCAATATCCTTAATAGTATGCGTGCAGCTGCAGAATCACAGTACACTAAGCCGGTTAGGATTGCAAAAGAATATATGGAATCATACTATAACCAACATATTACGCTGGACAGCATTGCTGAATTAGTAGATATGAATCCGGTATATTTCAGTACAGTATTCAAAAGAGAAACCGGTGAGAATATCAGCGCTTTTCTTCAAAATGTACGTATTGAACAGGCAAAGAAATTATTGGTAGAGACAAATGAAACTACCGCTGCTATTGCAGGCATGGTAGGATATTCGGATTCACGATATTTTGCAAAGGTGTTTCTGAAGGCGACAGGAATGCGCCCTGCTACTTACAGGAGGTTGCATGCATGATTCTTTTGAAAAGAATTACAAGAGTGTGTTGTTGTTTAGAGTTGATTTCATTTTTTATTATGATACTTACCTTTGGTACAAGAACTGCTTCTTTTATCGGGTGTATTATGCTGTGCGTGGGTATTGCTTTACATGTTTTACAGGAAGTTGACGTTTTCAGAGCTATGGATACATTAAAAGCAGAGATCAGGCAGAGATGCATTGACAAAAACTATCCTATGGATGAAATCAGTCAGTTAAACGGGGAGTTTTCTTCTTTACTGGATGAATTGCGATATGTTAGTTATCTTCTCAGTTCATTGGAAACAAGGAAGATCAGAGAGGATTCAATGGATACGCAGGCTGCTTATGATGCACTTCAGGCGCAGATAAATCCGCATTTTCTTTATAACATCCTTGACACGATCAGAGGACAGGCTTTGATTGATGATGCTGACGAAGTAGCAAAAATGGTTGAAAACTTATCGACATTTTTCAGATACAGTATCAGTCGTACCCATAGCAGTGTAACGTTAAGGGATGAATTGGAAAATGTAAACAACTATATGAGAATACAGCAATATCGGTTTCAGGATCGTTTTTCGCTGGAGATATATATGGATAAAAAGGATCAGGAGTTGCCAGAATTACCTGTCCCGCGGTTGATTCTTCAGCCAATTGTGGAAAATGCGATTGTTCATGGGTTGAAAGATAAATACAGAAATGGCCTGATCACCATTGAAGTGCAGCATGAGGATGATTTGATTATTACTGTATCAGACAATGGACGTGGTATGAATGAGGAAGAATTGGAAAAGCTGAAAAAACGGATACATAATCCTGGTGAAGAACAACAGGGTTATTCTGGATCGAAACAGAAACACGGCGGAATTGCTCTTACAAATGTGAATGAACGAATTCGCCTGATGTACGGAGAGGAATATGGTGTCAGTATTTACAGTGTTCCCTCTTTTGGTACTAAAGTTGAACTGGTTCTTCCTGGAAGGAAGATATAAGCAATAAATGTATGGAATGAGGATAAAACAGAGTGAGCAAGACAGTGTTGAAGATACGTGATCTGAATATAAAATCTGAGTTAAGGTCAGGATTGTCTCATGTATCTCTGCATCTTACCCAGGGGCATGTATCAGGGCTTTTAGGTCCAAATGGAGGAGGAAAAGATACTCTTGTACATGTAATAAGTGGAAGAATTCAACCTGATTATTACCAGAATCATATATATCTGGAGGGAAAACGACTTCTTAATGACTCTTCAAGAGCGGAATGCGTTTATTATATTCAAACCAGAAAACTCAGAAATAAGTCTTTAGATAATTGGACGGTAGCAGAATACATTGCAATGAGGAATGCCCCATTCTTAATGATAGGATCAAAAGTGCGACTTCTCAAAGAACAGATTCAGAAAGAACTGGATGAATGGGGAATCATTCTTGATGCTGGAACAAGACTAAAGCATTTGAATGAGCTCCAGAGACGTCAGGTTGAACTGGTTAAAGCTCTGCATTCGGGTATGAAAGTACTGATATTGGAGGATGAGTGTGAAACATTAGATGATCAGGAGCTTGTTGAATATGCTGCATTTGTGAGAACTGTTGCAGAGAAAGGTCTGGCCATTCTGTTCTACAGTCATAATGAAGCACTAACATTGGATATGTTACGGAGGACAGAAAAGGAGAAGGCCTGATTCTTCCAATGAGTGTTGGGAAGAATATCACACTTTCTTCATTGAAGGATTTTGAGAAAAACTTTGTTCTTCAGAAATCATCCGAAGAGAAGGTCATTGAGGAGCAGGTAAAAAACCTCAGAATCAAGGTTGCTCGTACCACAATGCCTGTAAAAGCTCTTTCAGGTGGAAATCAGCAGAAGGTTGTTCTTGCAAAATGGATGATTACAAAACCGGAAGTATTGATTTTCGATGAGCCTACAAGAGGTATTGATGTAGGTGCAAAGGCAGAGATTTATAAGATTATGTGCGAATATGCTGCGCAGGGAAATGCCATCATCATGGTTTCATCAGAGATGCCAGAAGCAATGGGAATGTCCGATCGTATTATTGTTCTCAGTAATCATAAGATGAGCGGAGAGGTTGCAAGGGACGAGTTTGATGAAGAGAAACTGGCACAGCTGCAGTTCAGATTTATGAATGCAACTGAATAAGGAGGGAGATAATAATGAGTCAGAAAACAGCAGTTAAGAAAAATAAAATGACTGGAAAACAGTTTGTGGCCCAGTATGGATCGCTGATTGGTCTGGTTGTTCTGTTTGTTATTTTTGCTATCTTGAGACCGAGATTTGTTAGCTTTGGTAATGTAAGAAACGTCCTGAGAATTTCTTCAATTGATGGTCTGTTGGCAATTGGAATGACATTTGTAGTATTGACTGGAGGAATTGACCTTTCAGTAGGTGCTGTAATGGGATGCGCTTCCATGTATGCAGCATATTTTGCTCAGGCCTCCATGGGATATCCGACAATTATGGCTGTAGCTGTGGGTGCATTGGTAGGTCTTGGATTCGGTGTTTTCAATGGTGTGTGCGTTGCTTATTTTAAAGTGCCTTCTTTTGTAGGAACACTTGGATCTATGAGTATTGCAAAGGGACTTACCTTCCTTTTGACAGATGCAAAACCAATTCCGAACTTATCTGATAGCTTTAAGTTTTTAGGTGGAGGATATCTTGGTCCTATCCCGATTCCATGTGTATTTATGATTCTGATCCTGGTGATCTGTTTCTTCCTTCTGTATAAAACCAAATATGGTCGCTACATTTATGCTGTTGGAGGGAATCTGAATGGTGCACGTGTTTCCGGTATTAATACAAAACAGATCATGTGTACAGTTTATATCATTTCAGGTGTGCTTTCAGCATTGGCAGGTGTTATTACATCCGCTCGTGTTACTTCAGGTGTTACATCCACAGGTGATGGCTACGAAACAGATGCAATTGCAGCTGTTGTAATTGGTGGTACTTCCTTAGCAGGAGGTCGTGGAAGGCTCTGGGGAACAATTGTAGGTATTCTGATCATGCATATTCTTTCAAACGGTCTGGATATGGTAGGTGTTAATGCTTATATTCAGCTGGTTGTAAAAGGATTTGTAGTAATCGGTACGGTAATGTTAGATGGTCTGAGTGCAGATTGATCACAATAACTTGTTTTGATTTTCAGCCTGCGGGCAAAAATAAAAATTCATTTAGGAGGAAAAAAGAATGAAAAAGAAAAGTGTAGCAATGCTCCTGACAGCAGCGATGGCGGTTTCAATGTTTGCTGGTTGTGGAAGTAAAGAGGAGTCTGCATCAGGTTCAACTGCAAAATCTGAGGCAGCAGAGGAAACAAAAGAGGAAACTGCTGCCGGAGAGAAAAAAGGTGGAAAAACAGTAGGTGCCACATATTACACTCTTCAGACAGAGTTTTGTATGAGAATGGACAATGCTGCTAAGAAATGGGCAGAGGAGAATGGTGTAACTTACACAGGTTATGATGGAAACAATGATGCGGCAAAACAGCTGGAGCAGGTAGAGACCATGATCGCTCAGGGTGTTGATGCTATCGTTCTTAATCCACAGGATGCAGATGCATGTTCAGCTTGTGTTGATGTTGCTGTTGAAGCTGGTATCCCGATTGTTGGAGTAAACACAATGGTAAACAATGAGAATCTGACCGGTTATGTTGGATCTCAGGATGTTGGTGCCGGTGAGGAGATTATGCAGTACATGATCGATTACATGGGCAAAGATGAGTTCAATATTGTGGTTCTCGAGGGACCAATGGGACAGTCTGCTCAGTTACAGCGTTGGGAAGGAATCAACAATGTTCTTGCAGAGTATCCAAAAATCAAAATTCTTGCTTACAACACTGCAAACTGGTCCAGATCCGAAGCTCAGAGTCTTATGGAGACATGGCTGAACGAGCATGGAGATGAGATTGATGCAGTTGTTGCAGAAAATGATGAGATGGCACTGGGTGCACGTGTTGCTATTGATGAGCTGTCTCTGGATATCCCATGTATCGGTATTGATGGAATTACTGATGCAGTAACTGCTGTAGGAAATGGTTCTATGATTGCTTCTGACTTCCAGGATGCAGAGGGACAGATTATTGGTGCTCTTGAGCTGGCACTTTCAGCAGCAGATGGAAACGATGTTGAGAAAGAGAAATGGATTCCATTCCAGATGATCACACCTGACAATTACACAGAGTATGTTGACAGATATTAATTGATTTTTGAGATAACGATTCTCATAAACAGAAAATAGTCTTCCCTGATCTTTCCTGGCGAAAGGTCAGGGAAGAATAAAACCAATGATTTAGATACTAATGCAAAATAATATGTAACCAATTTAAGTAAAAATAGCGGGAAACAGAAAGGAGACTTTTTTATGTTAGCATACGAAGGCGTCGATACCGAATATTCTCTGGAAGGAAAAACAGCCATTATTACAGGAGGTGCTGCCGGAATCGGTTATGCGACAGCAGAATTCCTGGCTAAAAAAGGAGTAAACCTGATTCTTGCAGATCTGAGTCCAAAGGCAGTGGAACTGGCAGCAGGATTTGAGAATGCCATTGCTGTAGTAGGAAATGTTTGTGACAGAACTTATCCAGCACAGGTAATTGAAGCTGGTGTGGAAAAATTTGGAAAAATTGATATTCTGGTTAACTGTGCAGGTATCGTAGCTCTTGAGAATGCAGAGACCATCAGCGAGGGTGACTGGAATCGTACGATTGACATCAATCTGTCTGCATGCTTCTTTATGGCACAGGCAGTTGGCAAATATATGATTGATAACAAAGTAAATGGAAGTATCGTAAACATGGCTTCTCAGGCGGGTGTTATTGCTCTTGATAAACATGTTGCTTATTGCGCAGCTAAGGGCGGAATCATTGCTATGACAAAAGTAATGGCAAAAGAGTGGGGCAAATATGGAATCCGCGTAAATGCTGTATCTCCAACTGTAGTGCTAACAGCATTAGGACATAAGGCATGGGATGGTCCTGTAGGTGATGCATTTAAAGCAACAATGCCATCTGAGCGCTTTGCAGAGCCAGAAGAGATTGCGGCAGTTATCGCATTCCTTTGCAGCAAAGGTGCAGGAATGATCACAGGACACAATCTGCTGGTAGATGGTGGATTTACTATTCAGTAATCAGAAAGGAACGTACAGGAAAATGCAGAGAATTTTAAATAATCCAGATGATATTGTAGATGAGATGCTCAAGGGCTTCCTCAAAACACATTCTGATATTGTAGAGGGTTCAGAGCTGAATCCACGAGTTGTAAAAGCGAAAAATATTCCTGAAGGCAAAGTAGGAGTAATCACAGGTGGTGGTTCAGGACATAAGCCGGCATTTATCGGATATTGTGGTAAAAACCTGTGTGATGCTGTTGCTGTTGGAGAGATCTGCTCTTCACCAACAGCCGCTGCATTCCTGGATGCTGCGAAGGAAGCAGATCAGGGAAAAGGTGTTGCTTGTCTGTATGGAAACTATTCTGGTGACAACATGAACGTAAAAATGGCTGTAAAAATGGCCAAGAAGGCTGGAATTACAGTTAAAACTGTAGTTGCAAACGACGATGTTGCATCAGCTCCTAAGGATCAGCCAGAGAAACGTCGTGGAGTAGCAGGTGAAATCCTGATGTGGAAAGCAGGTGGTGCAAAGGCAGCACTTGGCGGAACTCTTGATGAAGTAATTGCTGCTGCACAGAAAGCGATTGACCATACACGTTCTGTAGGTATTGGACTTACACCATGTACACTTCCGGCAGTAGGACATCCGAACTTTGAGATCAAAGAAGGAACAATGGAGGTGGGTATCGGACATCACGGTGAGCCGGGAATCTATGTAACAGAGCTTGAGACAGCAGCTCAGATGGCAAAGAGAATGACAGATGTTGTTCTTCCTGATTATCCATTTGAGAGTGGTGATGAGGTTGTTGTTCTGGTATCCGGCCTGGGTGCTACTCCTGTTATGGAGTTGTATGTTCTCTATGATGAGATTGATAAGATCCTGACAGAGAAGGGAATCAAGATCTATAAAACATATGTAGGAAACTATTTCACATCTCTTGAGATGATGGGTGCAACTCTGACAGTGATGAAACTGGATGATGAGCTTAAAGAGTTGATTGATCTTCCTGTAACAAGTATGGGTCTGACACAGGTATAATTCTTGGAGGAAATGGAAAATGAGCAAATTCATGAATGCAGATGGAAAACCAATTCTGCTTCGTATGGTAAAAGGAATTCAGGAGAATAAAGCATATCTTGGAGAAGTTGATGGTCTCATTGGAGATGGGGATCATGGAATGAACATGAATAAGGGTTTTACACTCTTTGCAGATCGTTTTGGCGATGAGGAGTTTTCTTTTACAGAGGGGCTTGATGATCTGGGAATGATTCTGTTTAACGAGATCGGTGGATCCATGGGACCTATCTATGGTTCAATTCTGATGGGAATGGCTGAGGCAGGAGAGGATATGGAAGAGATTACACTTGCTGATCTCGGTGATCTTCTTGCAAAGGGCCTGGCAGATCTTCAGGATATTGTAGATGCAAAAGTAGGTGACAAAACACTGGTTGATACTCTGTCACCGGCTGTAGACAGTATTAAGGCATCTGCAGCTGCCGGTGAGGATTATGCAGCGGCTCTTGATAAAATGAAGGCAGCAGCTGAAACAGGACGGGATTCAACAAAGGATCTTGTTGCGAAATTCGGACGCTCCAGTCGTCTTGGTGAAAGATCAAGAGGTGTTCTTGATGCTGGTGCAACTTCTTGTTGTATCATTCTGTGTGCAATGGCAGATGGAATTAAAGAAGTTCTGAAATAATACTGGAGGGGTTCATTATGAAGATTGCTATCGGATGTGATCCAAATGCTCAGAAAGAAAAAGAAGATCTGATTGCTTATATCCAGAAAAATGGGTTAGGTGAAGTAACAGATTTTGGAAGTGAAGATCCAATTTATGCAAATGTTGCTATCAAAGTAGGTGAAGTGGTTGCTTCAGGTGAGTTTGACAGAGGTATTCTGATTTGTGGAACTGGTCTTGGAGTATCAATTGCTGCAAATAAAGTAAATGGTGCCTACGCAGCACTTCTTACAGATGCTTACTCTGCAGAAAGGGCAAGATTGTCCAATGATGCAAACATTGCATGTATGGGAGCATTTACAACAGGCGCAAAAGAGAGAGAATTATTTACAAAGATTTTCCTCACTAACGAATTTGTGGATGGTTGTTCCTCTCAGCCAAAAGTTGATGCTTTCCGTACATACGATGCAAATCGTGGTTAAGAATTAAGCAGTAACTTGTTTCTTCTTCAAAAAGGAAGTCCGGATGAAAATTCGGACTTCTTTTTTCTGAACATAAAATTATTAAGTATAATTCTCAGGAATCCTTCAATGAAAAAATGGAATGATGCGCTGAACTACTGGTATTCCTGGAAAAGCATAGTATAATGACAGAAAAAGAAACATTTGATCTGCGGAGATCATCAACACCAAAAAAAGAAGGAGAACAAACATGCATACAATTGATCCAAAATCCTGGAAGGCTGATCTTCCTGCTTTTATTGAGAAAACTGATCTGTTTTACAACGGTGAATTAGATAAAAATGCTTACAAGGGCTTTTCCGGTCTCTACGGAAGCTATGCTCAGAAGGGTGGCAAGGCAAGCATGCTGCGTCTGCGTATGCCAACCGGACAGATTACAAAGGCAAAGATGGCTTATATTGCCAATGCCATCAAAAACCATGGAGTAAAAAAGGTGCATTTCACCACCTGTCAGGCTGTACAGCTTCATGACCTTACAAGAGAGCAGCTGTATCCACTGATGGAGGAGGCCCTGGATACCGGCATCGTGATCATGGGAGGCGGCGGAGATTTCCCGAGAAATACCATGTGTACCCCTCTTTCCGGTACTCAGAAGGATGAGTATTTCGATGTTCGTCCTTACGCACTGGCTGCAGGTGAGTACTGCATGAACTTTATCAAAGCGGAGAAGATGCCAAGAAAGCTGAAAATCTGCTTCTCCAGCTCTCCTGAGAATGTTCCTCACGCAACCTACCGTGACCTGGGCTTTGTGGCAAGGGAGGACGGACTGTTTGATGTATACAGTGCCGGTGGACTTGGAAACAATGCCCGTCTTGGTGTGAAGGTGGCAGAGGCTGTGGCTCCTGAGAAGGTACTGTACTACATCAAGGCTATGTGGATCACCTTCCGTACCTACGGAAACTACGAGAACAGAGGAAAGGCACGTACCCGCTATATGCAGGAAATCTGCGGTTCTCCTGAGCAGTATGTGGCTGCATACAATGAGAAACTGCAGGAGGTATTTGCTTCCGGTGAGGATCTGGATCTGACTGTTGAGATCCCGGAGATCACAAAGAAGGGTGATGGAACTGTTCCGGCTGCAAATCCTCGTATTCTTGAGCAGAAACAGGAGGGTCTGTATACTGTTGTATGGCATCCTCTGGGTGGACAGCCGGCTATGGACAGCCTTCTGGCACTGAATGAGTGCATTCAGAAAATGGAGGCAGCAGAGGTTCATCTGGATCCAAATGAGAGTGCCTACATTGTAAACCTTACCGCTTCTGAGGCTCTGGAGGTGATTGCAGCCACACCGGATCACGCAAGATCTGAGTTCGAGTTCTCTGTAAGCTGTATCGGAGCAAGCATCTGCCAGGTAGGTGTAAGAGATTCCCAGCAGCTTCTGGCTGACTGTGTAAAAGCTGTAAATGAGGCCGGAATCCCGGATGGAGCACTGCCTGTGATCCACATCTCCGGATGTCCTTCCTCCTGTGGAACCCATCAGACAGGTGAGATCGGTTTCCGCGGCGCTGCAAAGAAGGTAAACGGTGAGACAGCGGCAGCTTTTGTTCTCTTTGTGGGCGGAGAGTCCCGTCAGGGTCAGGAGCGCTTCGGTGAGGAGCTGGGCACTATTCAGGATACAAAGATCCCAGAGTTCCTGGTTCGTCTTGGAAAGATGATCGCTGACACAGGAATGAATTACAAGGCATGGAGAGCTGCTAATCCAGGTGCGCTGGAGAAGCTGGCTGAAGAGTACATCTAATAACAGTTCACGAATAAAAACGGAGCAGAAGGCGATTGTGCTTGCACAGATGAGCCTTCTGCTCCGTTTTTATTCAGGGAGCGCCCGCAGGTGAGCACTTCAGTCTGCGAAAGCAGACAGTAGAGTGCGTGAGCACGGGAAGTGCGAATCGAAAAGCGGGGGCGTGTGAACTGTTAAAGAAACACAGGCGATTGTGCTTGCACAGATGAGCCTTCTGCTCCGTTTGTCTGATTCTTCGAAACAATTTGACAGTTCTTATCGTACTGTGTTAAGATATGTTCCGTATGAAGGCGTCATTGCATTTTCATGCAAATAGAAGGACCACTCCTTTTCCTGTGGAACAGGAGGTAGCCTAACGGACAGGCGGGTCGGTTTGCCGTGTGGGAAGAGCCCACGTTATTGATTGCTTGGCTGATGGAAAGGATCAGCCCGGGGCAAATTTTATAAGTTGAAGTTACTTTTTGTGCTTACTGCACATCATCTTGTGAAACGGTCAATAAGAGGAAACATATTTGCAGCTGGAACATGCGGCGATACTCAGAAGGACACAATATTTAGCAGAAAACTCGTCTGGTCAGGAAAAGGGAAGGCTTTTCTTCCTTTTTCGTTTCAGTAAAGACGTCGGAAGGACATTTTTTGAGATCTGAGCCAGAGAGATTACTTTTCATGGTTTTCTGTATTGAATAGGATAGATCACACATTCAGAGGATGATTGCATGGCAATCATCCTCTTTTTGGGTTACCCAGGAAATGGAGGGAATAGAATATGAACAGAGAAGAGCAGGAGAGAGCTCCGATCTATGAAGCCCTGCAGCGTTTCCGTCGCCAGAGGGTGGTACCCTTTGATGTGCCGGGACATAAACGAGGCAGAGGAAATCCGGAGCTGGTACAGCTTCTGGGAGAAAAATGTGTAGGGATAGATGTGAATTCCATGAAGCCGCTGGATAATCTCTGTCACCCTGTTTCTGTAATCAGGGATGCAGAACAGCTGGCTGCAGATGCGTTCCATGCGGAGAATGCATTTCTGATGGTGGGAGGTACCACCTCGGCGGTGCAGAGCATGATCTTAAGTGTCTGCAAGAGGGGAGATAAGATCATTCTTCCCAGAAATGTACATAAAAGTGCCATCAACGCTCTGGTGCTCTGCGGTGCTATTCCCGTATATGTGAATCCGGAGACAAATCCCATGCTGGGTATATCCCTGGGCATGGAGGTGGAGGTGCTGAAGAAGACCATTCAGGAGAATCCGGATGCAAAGGCGGTTCTTGTGAATAACCCCACCTATTACGGAATCTGTTCTGATATCAGAAGCATCGTAAAGATCGCCCATGAGCACGGCATGATGGTGCTGGCTGATGAGGCCCATGGAACTCACCTGTATTTCGGAAAGAATCTGCCTGTTTCTGCCATGGATGCAGGGGCGGATATGGCAGCGGTTTCCATGCACAAATCAGGAGGAAGCCTTACCCAGAGCTCCATTCTCCTGTGTAATAAGGGGGTCAATGCAGATTATGTCCGTCAGATCATCAACCTGACCCAGACCACCAGTGCCTCCTACCTTCTACTGTCCAGTCTGGACATCTCAAGAAGAAATCTGGCCCTCCGCGGTGAGGAGTCATTTGCCAAGGTGGCGGCCATGTCTGAGTATGTGCGGGGCGAGGTGAATAAGATCGGCGGCTACTATGCCTACGGCCGGGATCTCATCAACGGAACCAGCATTTTTGACTATGATGTAACAAAAATGTCTGTGTATACCCTGGGCATCGGTCTTGCAGGTATTGAGGTGTATGATCTGCTCCGTGATGAGTACGATATTCAGATTGAGTTTGGTGATATCAGCAATATTCTGGCCTATATTTCCATTGGAGACAGAGCCCAGGATGTGGAGCGCCTTGTAAATGCCCTGGCGGACATTGCCAGACTGTATAAGAGAGACAAAACAGGACTTCTGTCCATGGAATATATCAATCCCCAGGTGGCTGCTTCACCTCAGGATGCCTTTTATTCTCAGAAGCGCTCCGTACCTGTCAGGGAGGCTGCAGGATGCATTTCCGGTGAGTTTGTTATGTGTTATCCTCCGGGAATCCCGATTCTGGCTCCCGGTGAGCGCATCACTCCGGAAATTGTGGAGTACATTGAATATGCCAAGGTGAAGGGCTGCTCCATGCAGGGTACTGAGGACCCGGCAGTGGATAATCTGATGGTGCTGGTGTAAATAAGAACAGCCTGTCAGGTCAGTGAATAGAGAAACAGAAGTTTTTGTGACACGGTACAGAAGACTGGTCTGTTTCTGCTGGAGAAAGGAGAGCATATGGAGCTTCCAGGAAATATGATGGAGATGTGGTACTCTGAGTACTACACAGATAATGTTAAGCTGGATCTTCGCATTGTGAAGCAGCTGTTTTCCGGAGTCAGCGACTGTCAGAGAATCGATATCTGCCAGTCTGTGGAATTTGGAAAATTCATGGCGCTGGACGGCGAGATCCTGTTTTCGGAGAAGGATGAGTTCATCTACGACGAGATGGTGACCCACGTGCCCATGGCGGTGAATCCCGATATCAAAAAGGTTCTGATCATCGGAGGTGGTGACGGCGGTGTTGCCACAGAGCTGATTAAATATGAAGGAATTGAACAGATTGATGTGGTGGAGCCGGATGAGATGCTGGTGGAGGTATGCCAGGAGCATTTTCCTGAGCTTTCCAGCGGTCTTGAGGATCCCCGTGTCAATATCTACTATCAGGACGGCCTTCGCTTCCTGAGAAATAAGGTGGGGGAGTACGATCTCATCATCAACGATGCCACAGACCCCTTCGGTCACACAGAGGGACTGTTTACCAAGGAGTTTTACGGCAGCTGCTACACCGCCCTGACAGAGGACGGTATCATGGTGTATCAGCACGGAAGTCCCTTCTATGAGGAGGACAGAATCGAGTGCATGAAGATGCACAGAAAGGCCTGCAGAGCCTTTCCGGTGAGTCGTGTCTACCAGGCACATATCCCCACCTGCTCCTCCGGCTACTGGCTGTTTGGCTTTGCCTCCAGAAAATACCATCCGCTGGAGGATCTGAAGGCCAGGGACTGGAAGAAAAAGAAAATTAAGACAAAGTATTATACAACTAACCTGCACAAGGGATCCTTCATGCTTCCAAAATATGTTGAAGACATGCTGGAAGAGGAGGAGGAGAGAAACGGCCGGTAGGCCGGAACCGGTCAGGGAAGATGTCAGTAAGCTGATGAGCTGTCCAGGACAGCAGTGGTTTATGGGCAGGCAGCGAAGCGGATTACAAATGTCTGCTTTACTTTAACAGAAGTATATTTACCAATACAGAATTAAGAAAACACAGGAGGAATAAAAATGAGCAGAGTATTAATTATCGGATGTGGTGGTGTTGCACAGGTTGCCATTGCAAAATGCTGCCAGAACAGCGAGGTGTTCACTGAGATCATGATCGCCAGCCGTACCAAGGAGAAATGTGATGCAGTGAAGGCAAGATGGGAGAAGGAGACTTCCACAGTGATCACCACAGCACAGGTGGATGCTGACAAGAAGGAGGAGCTGGTGGCTCTTATCAACAGCTATAAACCTGAGGTGGTACTGAACGTAGCTCTGCCATACCAGGATCTGACCATCATGGATGCCTGCCTGGAGTGCGGTGTGCATTATGTAGATACTGCAAACTATGAGCCAGAGGATACAGATGATCCTGAGTGGAGAGCAATCTATGAGAAACGCTGTCAGGAGCTGGGCTTCTCTGCATACTTTGACTATTCATGGCAGTGGGCATACCAGGAGAAATTTGAGCAGGCAGGTCTTACAGCCCTTTGCGGAACAGGCTTTGACCCAGGTGTAACCAGCGTATTCTGTGCCTATGCGAAAAAACACTACTTTGACAGAATCGATACCATCGATATTCTGGACTGCAACGGTGGAGACCACGGCTATCCATTTGCCACAAACTTTAACCCAGAGATCAACCTTCGCGAGGTTTCTGCTCCAGGCTCCTACATGGAGAACGGAAAATGGGTGGAGATCCCGGCCATGTCCATCAAGAGAGAGTACGATTTCCCAGAGGTAGGAATGAAGGATATGTATCTGCTGCACCATGAGGAGATCGAGGCCCTTGGAAGAAATATGCCTGAGGTTAAGAGAATTCGTTTCTTCATGACCTTCGGACAGAGCTACCTGACACACATGAACTGTCTGGAGAACGTGGGAATGCTTTCCACCACTCCGATTGAGTTTGAGGGACAGCAGATCGTTCCGATCCAGTTCCTGAAGGCTCTTCTGCCGGATCCAGCATCCTTAGGACCAAGAACTGTTGGAAAAACAAACATCGGCTGTATCTTCACCGGAGTGAAGGACGGAAAAGAGAAAACTCTCTACATCTACAATGTATGCGATCACCAGGAGTGCTACCGTGAGGTTGGTTCCCAGGCCATCTCCTACACCACAGGTGTTCCTGCCATGATCGGAACTGCCCTTGTTGCTTCCGGACTGTGGAAGAAACCGGGCGTATTCACCACAGATGAGTTTGATCCGGATCCATACATGGAGGCCCTGAACAAATGGGGACTGCCATGGGTAGTGGAAGAGAATCCTGTTCTGGTAGACTGATCGGGAGACTGACGGACTATGTGGAAAGATACAATTAAAACACCTGCCTACGTGATTGATGAGAAAAAACTTCGGGAAAATCTGGAGGTGCTTCACAGGGTGGAGGAGGAAACCGGCTGCCATATTCTGCTGGCTCAGAAATGCTTCTCCTGCTTCTATGAATATCCTCTCATCGGACAGTACATCAGCGGCACCGTGGGCAGCGGAATCTTTGAAGCAAGGCTGGGAAAGGAGTGCATGGGCAAGGAAAATCACGTCTTTGCCCCTGCCTTCAAGCAGGAGGATATGGATGAGCTGGTGCAGATCTGCGACCATATCGTGTTCAATTCCCTGACTCAGCTGGAAAAATATAAGCAGCAGTGTCTGCAGGCCGGTGTCAGCATCGGACTCCGTGTGAATCCGGAGTGCTCCACCCAGGGAGACCATGCCATCTACGACCCCTGTACACCGGGCTCCAGATTCGGAGTGACATCAGATCTGCTGCAGCAGCATCCGGAGGCCCTGGAGGGCCTGGAGGGTCTGCATTTTCACACCCTCTGCGAGCAGAATTCCGATGATCTGGAAACCACTCTGAAGGCGGTGGAGGAGAGATTTGGCAGATATCTCCATCAGATGAAATGGTTGAATTTCGGTGGCGGACACCATATTACAAGGGCGGACTATGATCTGGACACCCTGAAAAAATGCATCCTCCACATGAAGGAAACCTACGATCTTGAGATTTATCTGGAGCCGGGAGAGGCTGTGGCATTAAATGCCGGCTATCTGGTGACAGAGGTACTGGATCTGGTGGAAAACGGAGGAATCACCACCCTGATTCTGGATGCCTCTGCAGCCTGCCATATGCCGGATGTGCTGGAGATGCCCTACCGTCCACCTCTTCAGAACAGTGGTGAGCCAGGGGAGAAGGCCTGTACCTACCGCCTGTCCTCCTTCACCTGTCTGGCAGGAGATCTTATCGGGGATTATTCCTTTGATCAGGAGATCCGTGTGGGAGACCGCCTGGTATTTGAGGATATGGCCATCTATTCCATGGTGAAGAACAACACCTTCAACGGAATTCCGCTGCCGGATATTGATGTGCTCCATGAAAATGGAGAGGCAGAGGTAATCCGTCGTTTCGAATACGAAGACTTTAAAGGCCGTCTTGCCTGAAGGGAGTAGTGTATGAAGCTGAACAGTAAAAACCCAAAAGCAGACGGGTTCTATATGCCTGCTGAGTTTGCACCCCAGAGGGGCTGCATTCTGATCTGGCCGGAGAGACCGGGTAGCTGGCCCTACGGGGCGAAGGAGGCCAGAGGAACCTTCACAGAGCTGATCCTGAATCTGGCAAAGGGGGAGGAAGTATTTGTGCTGGCAAATCCTGAGAAGGTACAGGAGGCACAGCAGCAGATCTTTGATACCCTTGAGAAGAAATACTACGGTGAAAGTCAGGAAGAGAAAGCAGCAGAGGAAGCAGCAGACCGGCAGAAAAAAGCAGATGGCAGCAGCCTGGAGGAGATCAGAAGCAGGATCCACATCCTTACCATCCCCAACAATGATGCCTGGGCCAGAGATACAGCCCCTACCTTTGTGACCAACGGCAAAGAGGTGAGGGGAATCAGCTGGACCTTCAATGCCTGGGGTGGAGAGGTGGATGGCCTCTATGCAGACTGGCAGAAGGACGATGCTCTGGCAGCAGATTTCTGCGAAAAAACAGGCTATGACTGGTACGATGAGGCACCATTTGTGCTGGAGGGTGGCTCCATCCACTCAGACGGCGAGGGAACCATTCTGGTGACAGAGGCCTGTCTCCTTTCAGCGGGAAGAAATCCTTCCATGTCAAAGGAGGAGATTACGGAGAAGCTGAAGGAGACATTGGGTGCTGAGAAGGTAATCTGGATCCCCAACGGAATCTGGCAGGATGAGACCAATGAACATGTGGACAACGTGTGCGCATTTACCGCACCGGGAGAGGTGGTTCTGGCCTGGACAGAGGATCAGGAGGATCCCCAGTATCAGATGTCTCTGGAGGATCTTCAGGTTCTGGAGCAGGAGACAGATGCCAGGGGCAGAAAGCTGAAGATCAGGAAAATGCTGATTCCAAAGAGGCCGGTGTGCATCAATGCCTACGAGATGCAGGGCCTTGAGGCTGAAGAGGGAGAGGACGAGAGAGAGGTTGGCGAGCGTCTTGCTGCCAGCTATGTGAACTTCTTCATCGGAAACAGCTGTGTGCTTCTTCCACAGTTCGGGGATGTGCATGATGCTCTGGCGGTGGAAACCCTGAAGGAATGCTTCCCGGATCGTGAGATCGTGCCCATTCAGGCAAGAAGCCTGATCGTGGGAGGCGGAAATATTCACTGCGTCACACAGCAGATTCCTGCAGGAAAATAATAGAGAAATGACTGAAAAGAGGAAACACATGGATTATATGACAAATCGTCAGGTTCGGATTGCTGCTATTCAGATGCAGTGCAGCAGAGACAGGGAGGAAAGCCTGGCCACAGCAGAGCGCATGGTGCGGGAGGCTGCGGCCAACGGTGCTCAGATCATTCTGCTGCCGGAGCTGTTTGAGAGACAGTATTTCTGTCAGGAGCGACGCTACGATTATTATGATTTTGCTGAGCCTGTGGAGGAGAACAAAGCAGTTCAGATGGGAATGAGACTGGCAAAGGAGCTGTCTGTGGTGCTGCCCATCAGCTTCTATGAGAGAGACGGCTACCGAACCTTCAATACAGTGGCCATCATCGATGCAGATGGTACCAACCTGGGCATCTACAGAAAGACCCATATCCCGGATGATCATTATTATCAGGAGAAATTCTACTTTGTGCCGGGAGATACCGGTTTCAAGGTGTTTGAGACAAAATACGGCACCATCGGTGTGGGCATCTGCTGGGATCAGTGGTTCCCGGAGAGTGCCAGAAGCATGGCAGTGCAGGGGGCAGAATTCCTGTTTTACCCCACAGCCATCGGCAGTGAGCCCATCCTGTCCTGTGACAGCATGCCCCACTGGAGACGATGTATGCAGGGCCATGCCGGATCCAACCTGATGCCGGTGATTGCAGCCAACAGAATCGGTACAGAGACAGTGGAGCCATCAGAGGAAAACGGCGGACAGAAATCTGCCCTGACCTTCTACGGATCCTCCTTCCTCACCGACAATACAGGAGAGCTGGTGGCCTCCGCCTCCAGAGATCAGGAAGAGATCCTGTATGCAGAGTATGACAGAAAACAGCTGTTTGAGGACCGACTTTCCTGGGGCATCTTCCGGGACAGAAGACCGGAACTGTATAGCTGGATTACAGGAGAGAATAAAAGATAAAGAAAAAGATCAGAGGTGTCGAAGAAATCGACAGTCTCTGATCTTTTTACGTGGAAAGCGTGTTTCGCATAGTTTTTTCAGTCTCTGGTGGTGCCTCCCGGCAGATAATACACCGGCAGGGTTATATTGGAGGGGGATTCGGTCTGATTCAGCAGAACCTGAACTGCTGTTTCCGCCATTCTGGCAATGGGCTGCACAATGGTGGAGCAGACAGGCTGGCAGGTGTAGAAATCCACAATGCCGTCGTAACCGATCATCTGCACATCCTCCGGGATCCGGATTCCCTTGCTTTCCAGAAATTTCTGTACACGGACAGCAATCCTGTCAGAATTGCAGAAGATTCCGTCAAATTCCAGTACCCCATCCCGGATATGCTGCTCCAGAAAACGGTAAAAGGGGACTTCTGAATCACCGCTTTTCAGATCCAGGGTCTGGAAAGCAACTCCCTCTGTTCTGCAGACCTCCTGGAAGCCAAGTCCTCGTTTTTCTACCTCACTGTATACCTCTGTTTTTGTGGAAAAAAACAGCAGATTTTTGCAGCCAAGGGAGATCAGCTTGGAGGCTGCCATCTTTCCGCCCTCATAATTATCTGAGGAGATACAGGGGGTCTCAGAGGAAAAATGGCGATCAATGGTAACCACAGGGACGGACTCCACCATTCCCGGATCCGGGCAGTAGGTAAGAGCGATGATTCCGTCGATCTTGTGCTGTGCTGCCAGGGAAAAGCATTTTTTCTCAATATCAGAATCAAAGTTGGTGATCATCAGTACACTTCTGTAGCCGTGGGCTGCCAGACTGCGGGACAGAGCATTGGTCAGTTCGGCAAAGAAGGGATTCTTCAGAGAGGGCATCACAAGGGCTACGCAGTAGGTCTTATTTGTTTTCAAACCCCTTGCATAGCTGTTTACCTGATATCCAAGCTTCTTTGCGGCGGCCTCCACCTTTTTTCTGTAGGCTTCTCCCACCGGTTTTCCGTTTATGACCTTTGATACGGTACCAAGGGCAACGCCGGCTTCCCTTGCCACATCCTTCATTGTAGGTGCATTTCCCGAATTCATATGCTGACCTCTCTTTCAGAACTGTATTCCTGTACAATAGTATAGCACAATAACGCCAGATAAGATAGAAAACCATGGGAAAATGCCATTTGCATGAAACGTTTCATCATTATGCAATAATTAACCCCTCTGTTTTTGTTGCATTTTACGAAGATAAAAAACATCTTTTCTTCAGATTGACAGCTGTCTTTCTGAATGATATATATTTAGATGATGAAACGTTACATATCGTTTATCCCGTATTCTCAAATCTGAGCATTGAGAATAAAAAAACTCATTTCTTCTTCACTAAAGGTGTCCCGTCCACAGTGGACGGGATATTTTTCAGGTAAGGGGAGAATGAAACGATTGTCTGAGATAACAGGAGAGCAGTAATATGAGCAAAAAAAGAATTGAAGAATTTGAGCAGCGCCTTGCAAAACATCATGATGAGCTTCGTTGGCTTTATATGGAGCTGTACAACAATGGTTCCATGTTCTATGAGCTGATGGAGATCCTCAGAAACTTTTATGTGGATCGTAAGGATAGTCTTAAATCCATCGACAGAGAGAAAGAGAAGGATCCAAACTGGTACAGAAAAAATGATCTTCTGGGAATGATGCTTTACATCAACAATTTCGGTGGAAACATGCAGGGTGTAAAGGAGAAACTGGATTATCTCAGCAAGAGCAATGTGAACTATATTCATCTGATGCCATTCCTGGATACCGTTCCGGGAAGAAGCGACGGAGGCTATGCAGTAAAGGATTTCCGCAAGGTACAGCCGGATCTTGGTACCATGGAGGATCTTGAGGAGCTGACAGAGAGCTGCCATGACAGAGGAATCCAGGTTTGCATGGACTTTGTAATGAACCATACCAGCGAGGACCATGAGTGGGCTGTCCGTGCAAGAAACGGAGAGGGTGAGTACATGAGCCGCTACTTCTTCTATGACAGCTACGATATCCCTGCTGAGTTTGAGAAAACTGTACCACAGGTATTTCCAACCACAGCACCTGGAAACTTCACCTGGCTTCCGGAGTGCGGACATCATGTAATGACCACCTTCTATCCATATCAGTGGGATCTGAACTATGGCAACCCAAGAGTGTTCAATGAAATGATGGCCAATTATCTGTTCCTTGCCAATAAAGGTATTGATATTATTCGAATTGATGCGGTACCATATATCTGGAAGGAGCTGGGTACTCCGTGCCGTAACCTGAAACAGGTGCACACCATTGTACGTATGATGCGAATGATCGGCGAGATCGTCTGTCCAAGCGTGATTCTTCTTGGAGAGGTAGTAATGGAACCATCCAAGGTAGTACCATATTTTGGAACTGTGGAAAAACCTGAATGCCATATGCTGTACAATGTTACAACCATGGCAACCACCTGGCATACACTGGCAACAAAAGATACAACACTGTTAAAGGAGCAGCTGGATACTGTATTTGCCCTTCCTAATCAGTATGTGTTCCTGAATTATCTCCGTTGCCATGACGATATTGGTTGGGGACTGGACTACGATTCCCTGAAACGCTTCGGAATCGAGGAGCGTCCTCATAAAGCCTATCTGAATGATTATTTCCGCGGATTCAGAGGCTTAAGTGACAGCAGAGGCGAGCTGTACAACGAGGATCCTGTTACAGGAGATGCACGTCTCTGCGGTACCACTGCATCCCTCTGCGGTCTTGAGGGGGCACTGGAATCCGGTGATCAGGCAGCGATTGACCTTGCCATTGAGACGATTACCATGCTTCATGCCTATATGTTTATGCAGTCCGGAATTCCTGTATTATATTCAGGAGATGAGATTGGACAGCTTAATGACAACGAGTATAAAAAGGACTGGAAGAAGGTGGAGGATTCCCGTTATCTCCACAGAGGAGAGATGGATTGGAAGAAGGCTGCCCTGGCAGACAAGAAGGGTACCGTGGAAAACCGCGTATTTACTGCACTTTCACAGCTGGAGGAGATCCGTTCCTCTGAGGATGCATTTTCCTGTGATGCAGATGCATGGACACTGAATACAGGCAATTCCTCTGTACTGGGTATCGGAAGATATCTCCGCGGAGAGCTGCTGGCGGGACTTTTCAACTTCGGCAATGATCCGGTGACCGTTTCCTGTCTTGGAACCATGGGCAAATTTGAAAACATGCTGACCGGAAAAGCAGTGGCAGCAGCAGAGATTACCATTCCTGCCCGCAGCTTCTTCTGGCTGAAAAAAATCTGAGGAGGAGATCCGAAATGAAAAAATACGATGTAACCGCACTTGGAGAACTGCTGATCGATCTGACCCAGAATGGGATGAGTCCCCAGGGAAATCCTATGCTGGAGGCAAATCCAGGGGGTGCTCCCTGCAACGTGCTGGCTCTTCTGACAAAGCTGGGACATAACACAGCATTTATCGGAAAAGTTGGAAAAGACGGCTTCGGCGACCAGCTGGAGGATGCTCTGAAGGAAGTAGGTATTGCCACAGAGGGACTTGGCAGAGACGATCAGGTACACACCACTCTGGCTGTTGTGCATACCTTCGCAGACGGTGACCGCGATTTCAGCTTCTACAGAAATCCGGGAGCTGATATGATGCTGACAAAAGAGGAAGTGAAGATGGATCTCATCAGAGATTCAAAAATCTTTCATTTCGGTACTCTGTCCATGACAGATGAGCCTGTAAGAAGCGCTACCTACGCAGCCATCGAAGAGGCTGAGAAAAACGGAGTGCTGCGCTCCTTCGATCCAAACCTTCGCCCACCACTGTGGAAAACTCTGGAGGATGCAAAGGTGCAGGTGCTTTACGGAATGGCACACTGTGATATCCTGAAAATCTCTGACAATGAGATTCAGTGGCTCACAGGTCTGGAGGACTTCGATGAGGGAATCAACTGGATTAAGGAGAGATTCCCACAGATCCGCCTGATTCTTCTTTCCATGGGAAAAGATGGCAGCCGTGCTTATTCAGGAGAGACAATGGCAGAGGCCGGTGGATTCACTGTGGACACCATCGAGACAACCGGGGCAGGAGATACCTTCTTCGGAGGTGTTCTTCACTATGTTCTGGAGCATGAGCTTCGTTCTTACACAGAGGAGGAGCTGAAGGAAATGCTGACATTTGCCAATGCAGGTGCAGCCATTGTAACCACAAAGAAGGGTGCCCTTCGTGTGATGCCTTCTCAGCAGGAAATTCAGGCTCTGATTGACGGAAAATAACAGAGTTCGTAGTTCAGGTCCACCCTTGCGGAGACCTGGCGCGGGACTCTGGTCAGCGTTGGCTGACATAATAAAAAAAGCATAATGCTATGCGGCAGCCCCCTTATCGTGGTATGATATACAGGATTATGTCATATTATGAAAGGGGGCTTTTTTATGTCTGAACAGAAAAAAGCAGGACACTGCTGTATGGGAATTCTTGCCCATGTAGATGCAGGAAAAACAACTCTTTCCGAAGGGATTTTGTATAAAACAGGTGCCATCAGGAAAATGGGGCGTGTGGATAACAGGGACGCCTTTCTGGACACCTTTGATATGGAAAAAAAGAGGGGAATTACCATCTATTCCAAGCAGGCGGAATTTATGCTGGGAGATGTATCCATGACACTGCTGGATACACCGGGACATGTGGATTTTTCTCCGGAGATGGAGAGGGCACTTCAGGTGCTGGACGTGGCGGTATTGGTGATCAGCGGGGCAGACGGTGTACAGGGACAGGTGCGCATTCTCTGGAAGCTGCTGAACCATTATCAGATTCCGGTGTTTCTCTTTGTCAACAAGATGGATCAGCAGGGCACAGACAAGGGTGCTCTTCTGGAGGAACTCCAGAGAGAGCTGGACAGCCGCTGTCTTGATTTTTCAGAGGATCTCACCTCTGAGGAGATGCAGGAGAATCTTGCCCTGTGCAGAGAAGAACTGATGGAGGCGTATCTGGAGGGAAATCCTGTGGAGGATCCCCAGATCCGCTCCCTTATCGGAAGCAGAGAGCTTTTCCCTGTTTATTTCGGCTCTGCCCTGAAAATGGAGGGTGTGCAGGAGTTTCTGGAGGGGCTTTCCCGTTTTCTTCCTGAAAAACAGCTGCCGGAGCAGTTTGGAGCCAGAGTGTTCAAGATTTCCAGAGATCCTGCAGGAACACGACTCACCTGGATCAAGGTAACAGGCGGCTCACTGAAGGTTAAGAGCATGCTGTCCGGACAGAGGCGAGGGGAGAGCTGGCAGGAGAAGGTGGATCAGATCCGCATCTATTCCGGCGCGGGCTTTTCCCAGGTACAGACCGCAGAGGCGGGAAGCATCTGTGCTCTGACAGGACTGACCTGCACCTGGCCGGGAGAAGGGCTGGGAGCAGAGTGCGACGGTGAACAGGAGCTGTTGGAGCCGGTTCTGAATTATTCTGTTCTTCTGGATGAGGGGGAGGACCGCACAAAGGCACTGAAGATCTTCCGGATTCTTGAGGAGGAGGAACCCATGCTCCATGTGGGCTATGAGGAAGCCACAGGAGAAATCTCTGTATCTGTCATGGGACAGGTGCAGATGGAGATCCTTACAAACCAGCTGTCTGAGAGATTTGGTCTTCAGGTGAAATTCGGTCCGGGCTCCATTGTATATAAGGAAACAATCCTGTCTCCGGTGGAGGGAATTGGTCATTTTGAGCCTCTGCGCCATTATGCGGAGGTACATCTTTTGCTGGAGCCCGGGGAGCCGGGCAGCGGTCTCGTGTTTGACAGCATCTGCAGAGAGGATGTGCTGGACAAGAACTGGCAGCGTCTCATCATGACCCATCTGGAGGAGAAGAAGCATAAGGGGGTTCTCACCGGATCTGAGATCACAGATATGAAGATTACCATCCTGACAGGAAAAGCCCACCAGAAGCACACCGAGGGAGGAGATTTCCGACAGTCCACCTACCGTGCCATCCGTCAGGGTCTGATGCAGGCAAAATCTGTACTGCTGGAGCCTGTCTATGACTTTCGTATTGAACTGCCCCAGGAGTATCTGGGCAGGGCCCTCAACGATATATCCGTTATGGGAGGACGTACAGAGGCACCGGATTCCGACGGAAGCAAATGCGTGGTAACAGGCTCTGCTCCTGCAGCCTTGCTGGCCAATTATCAGGAGGAGCTGACATCCTATTCCAGAGGTCAGGGCAGAATCTACTGTTCTCTGAAGGGCTATGAGCCCTGTCATAATACGGAGGAGGTGCTGGCGGCCAGAGGCTATGATCCGGATCTGGATGTGGATAATCCCAGCGGCTCCATCTTCTGCTCCCATGGAGCAGGTACCTATGTGCCCTGGGAGCTGGTGCCGGAATACTGTCATCTGGACAGTGGCTGGCAGAATCCGGACAGAGAGAATGGAGAGCAGGATGAATTCGGTTACCAGGAGCATGCACTGGATTCCGTGAGAAAGAAGGATCCGGAGGAGGAGATGAGCTGGAAGGAGCGGGATCGCAGGATTTCCGTGGGCGAGGCCGAGCTGGAGGCCATCTTTGAGAAGACCTACGGCTCCTCCTACAAGAGAGGGGAAGGGGAATCCCTCCAGGGAAAACCTGGCTGGAAACGTTCCAGAACCATCACCGCCGACGGTGTGAAATATACCCAGAGTTCCCTTAACAGTGGCTTCAAGGCAGCGGAGAAGGCCGCAGCAAAGGCTGAAAAGGCTGCCAGAGCAGCAAAAAGAGACCCGGAGGAGAAGGAGTATCTTCTGGTGGATGGTTATAACATCATTTTCTCCTGGGAGGATCTGAAAAAACTGGCGGAAAAGAATATCGATGCTGCAAGGGACCGTCTTCTGGATCTGATGTGCGATTACCAGGGCTATAAGAAATGCACCCTCATTGTGGTGTTTGATGCCTATAAGGTAAAGGGCGGAAGAGAGCATGTGATGAGCTATCACAATATTTACGCTGTGTACACAAAGGAGGCGGAGACAGCGGATCAGTATATTGAAAAAACCGTCCACGAGATCGGACATAAGCACCGGGTAACGGTGGCCACCTCCGATGCCCTGGAACAGATGATCATCCTGGGCGGCGGAGCTTCCCGTATGTCCTCCCAGGGACTGCTGCAGGAGCTCCAGAGAGTATCTAAAGAAATGAAGGAGACCTATCTGGAGAAGAAGGTCCTTTCTGAGAAAAATTATCTGCTGGATGGTATTTCGGCGGAGACAGCAGAACAGCTGAAGAAGCTGAAGGAATAAACTGATTCCAGAAGGGGCTGTCGCACTAAGTCCTTTCCCAGATCGAGAGGTGTCTATTGTATTTAACAATGGATGCCTCTCTTTTTGTGTATCACAGAGGGGGTGCCGTGATGCCAGACCTGCTCACAGATGGGCGGATGGATCCCTGAAAAAGAAAATACAGATATGTATGGGAATGATGACAAAAATGCAGGGAAAAAGGGTTGCTGTTTTTGTATTCTGTGCTATACTGAAAGCGTATTATAAAGAATGCAAAATAGGATTTCATGCGTTAAGTGTTCATTGGATGGGGAGTTGCCGTGAAACGAAAAGCTTGTCTTACGATATGAAATCTGCACCCGTTGCAATGTCAGATGTGAGGCATCTTGTATTGTTAAAGGGATACAGGATGTTTTTTATTCTCTATTTGGAATACACATCTGTATTACAGGGGCGCGACAGAGATTTTGCATGTGTTGAGCTCCTATTTTTATTCACGGAGGGTATTGAGAGTATGATTGATGAGAAAAAGGTAGAAACAGCGGTTCGTCTTTTTCTTGAGGGAATAGGTGAGGATCCGGAAAGAGAAGGTCTTCTGGAGACACCGAATCGTGTAGCAAGAATGTGCAGCCAGATCTTTGGCGGACTGGAGCAGTCACCGGAGGCGCACCTTGCAAAGCAGTTTAACTGTCAGGATAACAATATGGTGGTGGAGAAGGATATTACCTTTTACTCAGCATGTGAGCATCACCTGCTGCCGTTTTATGGAAAGGCACACATTGCCTATATTCCAAACGGAAAAGTGGCTGGCTTAAGCAAGCTGGCAAGAACTGTGGAGGTTTATGCAAGAAGACCACAGATCCAGGAGAATCTTTCTGCTCAGGTAGCGGATGCTCTGGAGAAGTATCTGAATCCGAAAGGTGTAATGGTTATGATCGAGGCAGAGCATATGTGCATGACCATGCGAGGAGTACAGAAACCGGGAACAAAGACAGTGACCACTGTAACAAGAGGTGTCTTTGCAGAGGATTTCAGTCTGCAGCTGTCATTTATGAATATGGTGAAGGGCTGATATGAGCTTTCAGAAGGACGACAGGATCAACCGGATCTGGACACATCCTGTATATCAGCAGCAGTACCAGCTGCTGCAGGAGTGTGAGAAAACAAGAGAGTTCTGCGGTCATTCCCTGGAGCATTTTCTGTCGGTGGGAAGACTGATGTGGATCTATAATCTGGAGGAGCAGTCCGGGCTTTCAAAGGAGCTGATCTATGCAGCGGCTCTTCTTCATGATATCGGAAGAGGCCTGCAGTACACCCAGGGGATTCCCCACGATGAGGCGGGAGTGAGTCTGGCGGGAAGAATTCTTCCGGAATGCGGATTTTCTCAGCAGGAGACAGATTCTGTATGTGCAGCCATCGGAGAACACAGAGGCAGTGGAGACAGAAGAAGAGAGGGAGAGCTGGCAGCCTATCTCTATAAAGCAGATAAGGCCTGCAGAAGCTGTCTGGCCTGTCCTGCTGAAAAGCAGTGCAACTGGTCTTCAGAAAAGAAAAATATGTTTTTAAAGGACTGATACTTTGGAGATCGGTGGATCGATTTTCGGATATAAGAATGACGGGACAGGAGGCGATCCGGTCCCGTCATCCTGTATGTAAAAGGAGAATTTTAGCAATGATCATTGGAAATAAGAATTTTGATATTGAACATGAAACCTACATTATGGGTATCCTGAATGTTACACCGGATTCCTTCTCAGACGGAGGAAAGTTTGACACACTGGATGCTGCTCTGTTCCATGCAGAGGAGATGATCCGTGACGGTGCAGCCATCATTGATATCGGAGGAGAGTCCACAAGACCCGGATACACAAGAATCTCTGACCAGGAGGAGATCGAGAGGGTCTGCCCTGTGATCGAGGCGGTAAAATCCCGTCTTGACACAGTGATCTCAGTGGATACCTACAAAAGCGGTGTTGCTGCGGCAGCCTGCAAAAGTGGTGCAGATCTGGTTAATGACATCTGGGGCTTCAAGGCAGATCCTGAAATCGCAAGGGTAACTGCAGAGGCAGGAGTTGCCTGCTGTCTGATGCACAATAAGGCAGAGGCAGTGTATGGAAACTTCATGGAGGATATGAAAAAGGAGCTGCAGGAGTCCATTGCCATTGCAAGGGCAGCAGGAGTTGCAGATGATAAGATCATCATTGATCCGGGTGTGGGCTTTGGAAAAACCTATGAGAACAATCTGGAGGCCATTGCCCAGGTACAGCAGCTGAAGGAGCTGGGATTCCCTGTGCTTCTGGCCACATCAAGAAAATCTGTTGTGGGTCTGACACTGGATCTTCCTTCCGATCAGAGAGTGGAGGGAACGCTGGTAACCACCGTTTATGGTGTACAGAAGGGCTGTGCCTTTATCCGTGTCCACGATATCAAAGAGAATGCCCGTGCCATTAAGATGACACAGGCACTGATGCGATTCTGACAGATTTGTGGGAGAGGAATTGAAAATGGATAAGATAATGATTAAAAATCTGGAGATATTTGCCAATCATGGAGTATTTCCGGAGGAAAATACACTGGGACAGAAGTTTGTGATCTCAGCAGTGCTGTATACAGATACCAGAAAAGCGGGAAAAACAGATGATCTTTCTGCCTCCATCAATTACGGAGAGGTCAGTGCGAAAATCACAGAGTTTGTGAAGGGGCACACCTTTATGCTGCTGGAGCGTCTGTTGGAGGAACTGGCCCAGGAGCTGTTGCTGTCCTATCCCCTTTTGAAACAGGTGACGCTGGAGGTGAAAAAACCCTGGGCACCGGTACATCTGCCACTGGAAACCGTTTCCGTGGAGATTACAAGAGGCTGGCACAGAGCCTATGTGGCCTGCGGCTCCAATATGGGGGACAGAAAGTCATTTCTTCAGATGGGTGTGGAGGAACTCTCTGCCCATCCACTGTGCAGAATGGGGCAGGTATCTGACTTTATCACCACCGCACCCTACGGCTATCTGGACCAGGAGGATTTCCTGAACGGAGCGATGGAGGTGGAGACACTGCTTTCGCCGGAGGAGCTGCTGGATGTGCTTCATGGTATTGAGCAGAAGGCCAATCGTGTCAGAGAGATCCACTGGGGACCTAGAACCCTGGATCTGGATATTCTGTTTTATGATCAGCTGGTGCTGGATACAAAGGATCTGCATATTCCCCACATTGATATGCAGAAGAGGGATTTCGTGTTAAAACCCATGGATCAGATTGCACCATGGTACCGCCATCCTGTGCTGAACCGTACCATCCATGAACTCTGGATGGAGCTGGATCAGGGTGTCTGAAGCAGGGGATAAGTAAAATACTGTCGTTTTTGTGTAAAATTGCATTTGATTTAGGACATGATAGTACCTTTCTTTGATTGAAATAAAGAATCAATTGTGTTATTACTATGGGTAGTATCTGAAGATAACGGTTGATCTGGGTAAAAAACCTGTTCATTTATGGGAGGGATTTTGCATGAAAGATTTTTTGAAGAAAATTGTGATTACAGTATTATTGCCTGCCTGTGCATTACTGATGGCAATCTCAAAGTTGAATCGCAGAAAAAACAGTAAGTGATCATAAGAGAAAAGAACCGCCGGAAAGCGGTTCTTTTTCTTTCTGGAGTATCTGGAGGGAGACCAGGGTCAGCTTTGCTGACATCTGTCCGTTGAAAGGTAAAAATCACAGAAAACCCTTTGGATTTCCCTGGGGTTTGGTATAATGAGAGAAAGGAGGGATATTGGATGCTGAAGGAGGATATTTTGTATGAGCTGGAGGCTCGCAGAGGGACACCTGTTTCAGGACAGGAGCTGGCGGATCATTTTCATGTATCCAGAAATGCTGTCTGGAAGGTGATCAACAGTCTGAAGGAAGAGGGCTATCAGATCAGCTCGGCAAGAAACAGAGGTTATCTGCTGGAGAACAGCTCTGATATTCTTTCAAAGGAGGGAATTCTGGCTGAACTGAAGGGGGATTGCCCCCAGTTGGAGATCAGGATTCTGGAGGAGGTGGATTCCACCAACAATGAGGCGAAGCGGATGCTGGCTTCGGGCTTTGGGGGAAATGCCCTCATAGCAGCAAAGACCCAGACCATGGGCAGAGGACGAAAGGGAAAATCCTTCTATTCTCCGGAGGGAGGGGGCCTGTACTTTTCTCTGATCCTTCAGGAGGATGAGATGACAGACCAGCTGTCCCTTCTGACTATTGTTACAGCCTGTGCTGTGCTCAGGGCGCTGGAGAGAAAAACAGGAGTGAGCCTGCAGTTGAAATGGGTCAACGACCTGTTTATCGGTAATAAAAAAGCAGGAGGAATCCTCAGTGAGGCCATCACCGATCTGGAAAGCGGAAAAACAGAGGCTCTGGTGATTGGAATCGGCATCAATCTTACCACAGAGGCATTTCCACCGGAGCTGGAACAGATCGCAACCGCTGTTGATACAGAGGTTCCCAGAAATGCTCTCATAGCAGAACTGGTGAAGGAGCTGCTGTCAGCTCCCTGGCAGGAGCCGGAGAGGGAGCTGCCCTTTTACAGGGAGCATTCCATGGTGCTGGGGAAAACAGTGCTGTACCAGGAGGAGAGAGTTCTGGCTGAGACGGTGGACGAAACAGGTGCTCTGCTGATCCGTTATGAGAACGGAGAAGAAAAAACCATTCGCGGAGGAAGTATTCTTCTGTCAGAGGAGTTCTGACAGAACTGCACGGAAATATACATCGAAATAAAGTGAGAAGAAAGGAAACAGAGTATGGAGAATTCCTATCGCTATTTTTGCAATACTGCCTGTAAATACTACCCCTGTCACACCGGAATAGAGGAGTTTAACTGTCTGTTCTGCTTCTGTCCCTTTTATATCAGTGAAAGATGCCCCGGCGCCCCGGTGTTTCTGAATAAAGAGGGGCGGATCATCAAGGATTGCTCCGGTTGTACCTATCCTCACATTCCGGAGAATTATGATGTAATCATGAAATGGGTCTCTCATTCCATCAAAAACAGGGAATACAGTGAGGAAATCCGGGCAAAAGCCATTCCCTATGAGCAGAGGCTCCATGCCAGGGACAGAAAGTCTGAAGACTGAGGTCAGGCCCGGAGCAGTAATAGTAAAAGGGAAGGGACTATCAGGCCCGGAGCAGTAATAGTAAAAGGAACAGGAATATGAAGAGGGAAGAATACAGAATTATCGTTATGAATTTCACAGGGATCTATGATGGCATGGAATCAGAGAATGTGATCTCCTTCAAGGATATAAGCGGCACAGACGGCTATTGCTCAGAGGAGGCCAAGGAGGAGATCAGAAGGCGGATCTCCTGCCTGCCGGAGAGGGCAGTGCATTATCTGGATTCCGGCAATTATCATTACCTGTCAGAATTCTGGCTGGAGAAGATCCATGGGCCCTTTCAGCTGGCCATGTTTGACCACCATACCGATATGCAGCCCTCGGCTCTTCTGCCTCTGACCAGCTGTGGTAACTGGCTGCTGGAAAGTCTGGAGCAGAATCCCAATCTGAAAAAAACATGGCTGATCGGTCCGCCGGAGACCTCCTATCTGGAACTGGATCCGGAGGATCGGAGCAGAGTCACCTTTATTGAACAGCAGGAGGCTGACGGGGGAAATATTTCAGAACTTCTGAAGGACTTTGATCCGGAACTGCCTGTGTATCTGTCTGTGGATAAGGATGTGCTTTCAGAGGCTGTGCTGTCCACCAACTGGGATCAGGGAACCATGACACTGCAGAGACTTTGTCAGTGGATAAAAGCTTTTTCTGAGAGGGGAACTGTGCTGGGGATGGATCTCTGCGGGGAAGAGGCAGGAGCGGATTCTCTGGAGGTGAACAGAAGTCTGGAAAAGGCACTTTGTTCGGTAAGGGATCGATAATACCCGACAGGGGAACTGAAAAAAAGAATAAGGAAAAGAAAACGGAAGGAAAGAGAGAACGATGAAATACGGAAAGGATACAATTGCACAGGATGTGCTGGAACTGGGATTTTCCCATGCAGGGCTGGCTGAGATTTCCACCCTGAAGGTAATGGAGGAGGTTCGGGATATGTGTGCGGTGGACAAATGCCATGCCTACAACAGAACCTGGACCTGCCCGCCGGGTTGCGGAACCCTGGAGGAGTGTGATGCCAGAATGAAGCAGTATGACTGGGGGGTTCTGGTGCAGACAACTGCAGAGCTGGAGGATTCCATGGATTATGAGGCTATGATGGAGGCCCAGGATGATCAGAAGGAGCACAGCAAGGAGCTGCTGAAGGCACTTCGTGAAATCTATCCCGATGTATTGGCCCTCTGCAGTGCAGGCTGTGACATCTGTAAGAGCTGTACTTTCCCCGATGCACCCTGTAGATTTCCGGAAAAGGCCCTTTCTGCAATGGAGGGATATGGACTTCTGGTCAGCGATGTATGCAAACAGAATGACCTGAAGTATTATTATGGACCAAATACAGTGACCTATACAGCACTGTTTCTTATTAAAGAGTAAAAAGGACTGTGACAGCAGGACAGGAATCACTGATGCAGTGATGTTGCCTGCTGTCACAGTCCTTCTTTAGTTACGCCAGCAACGAGCAAAAGTCCGTGTTTGCACGAGAGCTGCTCCTCTGGATTTAATCCTCTGCAGGAGCTGTCCAGTCTTCCTCAGTGAGGATATCAAGGATATTTTTGTAATTGCTCTCATTTGCATGCTGAGCGGTGGACACCTTCTGATGATTTGCAATGGCCTTAGCTGTTTTTGCAACTGGCTGGTTTGCGGAAGCGCCTGCAATACAGCCGCCTGGGCAGGCCATTCCCTCCAGAAGGTAGCCGTTGTATTTTCCGGCCTTGGCAAGAGTCAGAAGCTTACGGCAGTTATCCAGACCCTCTGCGCTGGCAATTTTGATCTCCTTATCAGGATATTCCTGCTGGATATAGTTTACAACAGCTTTGGCAACACCACCGGCAACGGCAAAACCGCGACCGTCAGCGCTGGCACCGTGCATGGACTCTGTCTTCTCCAGATCACTGAAGACGATATTTTTTGCTTCGAACATACCCTGAACCTCCTCGAAGGTCAGAACAAAGTCAATATCACTTCTGATGGAACGGCGCATTGCCTCCAGTTTCTTTGCTGTACATGGTCCGATAAAGGCAACCTTGGCCTCAGGATGTTTGTTTTTGATCATACGTCCTGTAAGAACCATTGGTGTCAGTGCCATGGAGATGCATTTTGCCTGCTCCGGGAACTGTTTTTTTGCCATCATAGCCCAGGCAGGACAGCAGGAAGTAGCCATGAATGGCATCTCCTCCGGTACCTCTTTCAGGAAATCATTGGCCTCCTGGATGGTACAGAGGTCTGCACCGATGGCAACCTCAACCACATCCTCAAAGCCCAGAGCCCTGAAGGCGGAGCGGATCTGTGTGTGATCCAGATCAGGACCAAACTGTCCTGTTACAGCAGGTGCAATGGCTGCATATACAGGCACATCACTTCTGATGGCCTGAATGGTCTGGAAGATCTGAGCCTTATCGGCGATGGCACCGAATGGGCAGTTGGTGAGACACTGGCCACAGGATACACATTTCTCCTGATTGATCTCAGCGCAGCCCTCAGCATCGCTGGTGATGGCTTTCATTCCGCAGGCTTTGGCACATGGACGCTCCTGTTTCAGGATGGCACCGTAAGGACATACATCCTTACATTTTCCACACTTGATACATTTCTCCTTGTCGATAACAGAACGTCCGTTGACGATCTGAATGGCATCCTTTGGACATACCTCCCGGCATGGGTGTGCCAGACAGCCCTGGCAGGCCTCTGTTACCAGCATGGTATTATCCGGACATTTATGGCAGGCAAATTTGATCACATTGATCAGTGGTGCCTTATAGTAGGTTTCCGGTTTGATGGCTTCATAGGCATCGAAGGCAGGATCGTGGTATTCCTCGTGGGAACGTACATTCAGACCCATGGCAAGACGAGCGCGCTCCTCCACAATGGCTCTCTCCAGAAATGCACTCTCACGGTAGGTGGATACTACTCCGGGAATAACATTGTATGGAATCTGACTCATTTTTGCCAGGTCGCCCGGCTGATAGTTGTAGGAAAGTTTTGCAATCTCCGCATATACACGTTTGCGGATATCATTTACGTTAGTATAGATACCTCTCATGCTTCTTGTCTCCTCATTACATATAATATACACTCATACAAATTCTGCAGACATTGGCTGGCTGCAGAAATATTTACAGCCAGAATTATACTGATTATAGGATATTTGGACAACTATTTTATTGTTATATATGGGATTGTATGATGGAATATACAATAATTTGCCAAAATGAGTACAAATCTGTATACTATTTGAGGATTGAGACAACTTGAGATACCCGGGGGTTCATGCTATAGTAAGAAAAAAAGAGGGGATTGTTATGTGGAAACAGTTTTTAAAAGATACATGGCTCCTGCTGGTGAATTCTCTGGCAGTTATTGTCGCATTACTGCTATTATTTATCTATGGGGATAATGAGACAGGGGAAGCCTATGTAGGATGCGTTGCCGCCATTTTCTGTGCTGCCATTCTTCTGATCCTCAGCATATCCTGCATCGGAGATAAGATGCAGGAGGTTTCTTGCTGGTACAGAATCCTTGTGCTGCTGAATATGATCCTGTGTGTCACAACCATAGTCAGCAATCTGTTTGATGAGTACCATGGGCTGATTGAGGTTTTGTATGCGACAGAGAGTATCCTGTATATCAGTACCTCCCTTTTGTGCTATTTTTACTGGTATTATCTGATGACAGAGATCCGCCAGGAGAAGAGCGGAGGGCAAAGCGAGGGAAAGAATGGGAACATAAGTCGGCTTCGATACATGAATCCGCTGATGAACAGCATCATGCTGCTGGCTGTAAATCTTATTATCATCAATCGAAAACAGGGCTTTCTGTTCTGGATCGACCAGATGGGCAACTACCACAGGGGAGTATATTTTCCTGTGTGCTGGATCTGTCCCTTTTTCATGATGCTCTGCTGTGGTGTTGTGATCCTGGTCCAGAAGCTGCGGCTGGTCTGGAAGCTGGTGCACCTTTCCTATCTGGTGCTGCCGTTGCTGATCTATCCCTTCCAGGTGAGACATGAGAAGATGATGCCCCTTACCATATCGGTGACTTTATCCCTTCTTCTGATGTACTGCTTCAACTATATGAAGCGAAGCAAGACACTGATGCAGCAGAAGGAGATGCTGGCCATTCAGCAAAAAGAGATGCTGGAGATGGAGGTGCAGCTGATGATCTCTCAGATTCAGCCTCATTTCCTGTATAATACCATCGCCATGATCCGGGGCCTGTGCAGAGAGGAGCCGGAGCGGGCGGCAGATGCTCTGGGCTATTTTTCAGCATTTCTCAGAGGTTCTCTGCATATGATGCAGGAGAAGGAGTGTATCTCCATCCAGCAGGAGCTGAATCTGGTGGAGGCCTATATGACTCTGGAGCAGATGCGCTTTGGAGAGCGCCTGGAGTATATTGAAGATATTGAGGATGTAGAGTTCAAAATTCCGGCTCTCACCATAGAGCCTCTTCTGGAGAATGCCGTTCATCACGGGATTGAGGAGAAGGAAGAGGGAGGTATGGTGCTTCTTGAGGTTGCGGAGGAAGAGAAGCAGTATATCATTCGGATCACTGATAACGGAACGGGGGTTGATGTCAATGCCCCGGTGGACACGAAAAAACATATTGGAATGGCAAATGTGAAGGAACGCCTGCAGAAGATGTGCGGCGGCACGCTGGAGTTCGAGAGTGTGATAGGAGAGGGAACTGCAGCCATCATTCGGATTCCAAAAGGAGGGAGTAGCCAATGAAAATTCTGATTGTAGACGATGAAAAAATGGCGTTGGAGGATCTTCATTACAGTGTACTACAGGCATTGAAGATCCTGCATCAGCCCCAGGGGGAGATCACAGCCACCACCAGCTGGAAGGAAGCTCTGGAGTCAGCTGCAGTAACCAGCTTCGATGTGGCATTTCTGGATATCAGTATGCCGGGAAAAAATGGTCTGGAGCTTGGTAAGGAGCTGACAGCCCTGCGGGAGAATCTGAATCTGATCTATGTAACTGCCTATGATGACTATGCAGCCCGGGCCAACAGACTGCATATCAGCGGGTATCTTCTGAAACCTGCAGAGGTGGATGCCATCGTGGATGAGCTGAAGCATCTTCGCTATGCAGTGGAGCAGCCTGGGGAGGAACAGGGCTTTCGGATTCGCTGCTTCGGAAATTTTGAGGTATTCTATGAAGATAAGCCTGTTCATTTCAGAAGACAGAAGACGAAGGAGCTGTTTGCCTACCTGATCGACAAAAATGGTGCTTCAGCCACAGCTGATGAAATCTGTCATGCCATCTTTGAAAATGATGAAAAGGATGTGAGTCATAAGAATACCCTTCGCGTTCTGGCCATGGAGCTGAAGCAGGTTCTGACGGCCCATGGTCTGAAGGAGGCATATACCCACACCAGAAATGCCTATTCCATCCGGCCGGAGCTTCTGGATTGCGACTATTTCCGCTATCTGAAGGGGGAAAAGGAGCTGTATCAGGGAAAATATATGGAGCAGTATGAGAAATGGGCATATATCTGAGCTGATGAACTGCCGAAGGCAATGGTGGTTCATGAGCAAGCAGAGAAGTGGATTGCGAATGTCCGCTTAACCAGACTTTACCTGAAACAAGGGGGTGTCGCAACAACTGTTGCGGCAGCCCCCTTTTGGCATTACTGGCGTTTTGCCGGATGGATGCGGATTCCGTTTACCTCGATTTCCTCGTCGAAGGGGATCACCAGATATTCACGGCCGTCCTCCAGTGTTCTTGTCTCGATGAGATCGGTGCGGTCCGGACTCACCTTTACGGTGATATCAGGCATTTTCACCTCGAAGCTTCTTGTGTTGGTAAGGTTGGAGGCCATCATGGATTCCTGATCTCCTGTGGAAGCGGCATATTCCTCCTCGAAGGTTTCCATGTGCTCCTCCTTTGCACCGCTGTTTTCCAGAAGAATGCGAACATCTCTCTGGTCCAGGGTGGCAGGATCCGGATCCTCTTTTTTCTCCTCCATAATGGTAAGAAGATTTTCGTGGATGTTTTTTACCACCTCGAAGGTACAGTCCTCGCCGAAGGTTTCCTCCACCAGAACATTGAAGCCCACTTTCTGATCGGCGGCGGGAGTAGGTGTGCCCACTCCGAGAAACTCGTCGGTAATCTCAGAGTGAAGAGCACCGGCATTTTTGGAGTAATACAGCAGACTGTGGATATCTGTGTTTCTGTCGTTGAAGGCAGGATACAGGAAGCCGAAATCCGGCATACACAGCATCCAGTCCTGGATCTTGTCCACAAAGCTGTTGGAGGTGCCGTCGTACATCAGGCCTGCCTTTGACAGATTGACAGGGCAGACGCTGCACAGCAGGAAAGAGTAAACATAGTCGGAGGCGTCATACTCCTCCTCATTGTTGCTGGATTTCTTTGGAATATCGTACATACCGTGCACAAGAATGATCAGATAGTTTTCTGCGTAGATATAGGTATCGATCATCTTATCGTAGAACACATCCAGAAGTGCTTCGTCCTTCAGCTCGCTGTCCCGGAGAGCCAACAGAAGCTTCTGCCGATCCCCTGTAAGCTCCTCGTCCAGAGAGTAGGAGAGGTTGATCAGGTTTTTACCCAGGGTTCCGGACAGGGTTTTTTTGAAAACGTCACAGTATTTAAACATTTCCTCATCCGGAATGGTGAGGAAGGACTGGTTCATGGTTGCCTTTTTTTCTTTATGACCATCCACATAGCAGCTGCAGATGCGGTCGATCCGGCAGTTATCCTTGGAGAGGAGTTTGCGGATCTCCAGAATTTCTTTTTTGTTCATGCATATTCTCCTTTGATCAGAGGATTCGGCAGAAGCAGTGTTTTCACGGCCTTTTCCTTAAAAAGGTGAAAATGCTTCTGATTCCGTATATCTGTATCATAGTAAAAAAATAGAACCGAAACAAGAGTTTCGGTTCTGAAACAGTCGATAGGGGAATCGAACCCCTGTTTCCGCCGTGAGAGGGCGGCGTCTT